>CALKCL010000017.1 GCA_938082545.1 uncultured Gammaproteobacteria bacterium | reverse complement strand
AAAACCTAAAACGACTCTAAATTATTGGGTAGGTCCAGTTGTACAGCCTTCAAAACAGGATTGTTCACAGATCTTAGATTTTTTATATGAAGTAGTTTGTGACAGCGATGATAAATCCTTCGATTATTTATGCTCATTTATTAGCCATTGTCTGCTGAAGCCAGAAGAAAAACCGGGAATTTGTATCGTTTTAATCGGAGAGCAGGGCACAGGTAAGGGAGTTTTCTTCCAGCTGATGCGTTCTATTTGGAAGTATACGACGTTACTCATCAACGATATGGAGAGCATAACGGGAAGATTCAATAGTTCGCTGGAAAGAAATTTTATTGTTTGTCTAGATGAAGCACTATTTGTTGGCGATAAGAAGTCGCGAGATCGGCTTAAATCTATGATCACCGAACCCACAATAACCATTGAGCAGAAATTCCAGCCAACAAGAACTATTAGTAGTTATCACCGTTTTTTTGCAGCCACTAATGCTGAACATTTCACGCATGTTGAGCGTGATGATCGGCGATTTCTCTTTTTGCGCGTGGGCGATTCTCGTAAGCAAGACACCAGTTATTTTGCAGAATTGGTTGGATCATTTAATGACGGGAAAACGTTATCAGGATTTGTGAATTACTTACTGAATGACCTAACAGAATTAGATATCCGTACGAAACCTCCAACAAAAGAACATGTAGACCAGAAAATAAAATCGCTCGAAGGTTTTGGGCGCTATTGGTCTGAGGTCTTGTTTACGGGTGATTTCAGTGGTTCAAATCAATATGGTGATTTCCATGAATGGGACGGATCTGTTTTTAAAACAACTAGTGCTCTAATTGAGTTGTATAAAGAATTCGATCGTAACGCTGGGAAACATGCTGCAATTCAAATGCGAACAATTAAAGAGCAAATAGCTCGAATATGTCAAAGTGCAACATCGGCAAGGCGAAAAAGTGATCAAGTCCAATCACGGGGATTTGATTTTCCATCACTGGAAGTTGCTCGAGAAGACTTTGAGGTTTACCTAGGTTGTAAAGTTCTATGGGACGAATAGATCATAGTTGCCATCATTACCACCGCTTGCCATTTGATGTGGCAACCAAAACCCCTTTAATTACAAGGGTTCTAGCTATGGTTGCCACTGTTGCCACTTATTTTATAAAAGTAATGATAATTATATAAATATATAAACTTTACCAATTTAGGTGGCAATGATGGCAACTATCCCCACACCATTCATGAGGTCCTGTGCGAATATTAATAAATAGGGCTTTAGTGAGCCCCAGGAGTGAATAATGAATATGTTTCTCACACTAGGCGGACGTATTCGGTGTCGCCAATGTAAAGCGGAATCAAAGCGGACGAAACAACAGTGCCGCTCACCTGCAATGAAGAACAAGGAGGTATGCCGTATCCACGGTGGATTATCGACTGGACCAAAGACATCCATAGGGCGAGCACGGTGCGCACAAGTGAAAACGATACATGGCCGAGACACGCGACAGAGGAGACGAGAACGCAGCAGGCAGAGCAGGGAGCTCTATGACCTAACGCTCCTAGGTAAGGAGATAGGTCTGTTCCCTAAAGATATGTCGTTCTCACGAGGGAGGAAGCCGAAAGGAGCGAGATCCGACTAATTAACGAAAATAATAGTTAAGTTATAAACTATTTTATGGGTGAAAGTAAAAACTTTTAGAGTAACTGTTATGATATCTGCTTGGATTAAGTTAGAAATACTTTAATTCTTATGTGCATCAGTTTTGAAATTAGTATAATTCTTCTATTATATACTATAAAACAATGATATAGGGAGTAATTTAGAATTCATCCGCTGCTTTAGTTGCTATCTATAATTGCTGAATTAAGCCATGTATACTGGGACGATTCTGATTTATTCACTCATAAATAGTGAATAAAAAAAGAATAATTAGGATTCACTCAATAATAAAGAGTGATTTTAATAGTTAGTTTTTCGTTATAAGTTTCTTCCCATGAGTTCACACATATGGAGAGATACTTATGAGTAATTGCGAGACATTGAATATAGGAGAACCTGACATGGAAAAACTTGATATCGACGGTGAAAAAGTTAAGAAAATTAGAAAGAAACTCGGTCTGACGCAAGCCGAGGTTAAAAGACTTATAGAAAAAAACACTAGTCGAAGCATCGGGCCAAATGCCATAAGCGAGCTTGAAAAAGGCGGCCTTAAGAATATAAAAAGAGTTGAGCAGCTGGCGACGGTTCTCGCTCAGCCCATTTCTGCGATAGTAAGAGATTCCCAGTCGATAAATAGGTCAAGTGCGAGCGAACACTTAGTAAAGATCTCGACTAGGAGTGATCTGACTGAGGATAAATCTATTGTCCGATTACAGGAAATAAATGGAGCGATTGATTTATCGCAAGTGTCGCGCACAGCTGACTGCAAGAGTGCCGTTGAGCAATCTCATTCCGTATTCAGATCGTCGACAGTACATGATTTGGAGCAGCATGGAGCACCATACGATGAGAGCAAGATCTCAGATATACCCAATAGGCGTGATGCGATGTTTGGCGTACCAGGACCTACGGTTGTCAAGGTAGAGGTCTCCAGTGATAAAAAAACTGCTGTTATGGATCAAGCGATGGCTCATCTACATAACGCTTTCGAGGAACTGATAAGGAATCCCTATGTGACGCCAGGATCGTCCACTGACATTGACGGTGCATATAATTCCACTACTCTGATGGAAGAGGCAGTAGAGAAGCTTAAGGCTCTCAATCACGGGATTCGGATAGGTCCGTATGATTTTTATAAAGAGACCTATATTAACCCCGATAACACCCGGGACTACTTATCTGACGGGCGTGAGTTTTCAGAAAAGATGGTGAGCTTGGGAATTTGTGGGTTAACTATTTATCGACGCTGGACGTGTCTAGCCGTATACATAGGGCATAAGTCTCACCTTAAACACTCGCTTTATGCTGAGGTTCAAGTTGGCCATAAAGCAAAAGCTCTTCAGGCAAAAGAAAATCTTTCATCTTCGGATGAGAACATACTTGAGCAGTTAATGTGGGCAGTTAATCCACTCCCCTCGATGTTACCAATACTATGGCCAAATACCGATAACTCTTTTGAATTGGATTTTTACACCCAACCTCCCATCTAGTAAAAAATGCTCGATCGTTTCAACTTCAATATGAGAGTGTCGAAATAAATCGACTGAAAAAAGATTACGGGAAAAAGAAAATGCAATCAGAACACGATCAAACTAAAGCGAAAAATAAATTATCTATTAATTCAATGATCACTTGCCCCAAGTGCAAGTATGATTTTGCTTACAATGAGAGCTTAGATCTTGCACGGCAGAAAGAATTGAATACGGAAAAAGAGGCGATTATTCAAGCTGCTGTATCAGAGAGAGAGAAGGAATTAGAGATCAGAATTAAATGTAAATACGATGAACTCAACGCTATCTCTAGTCAACACCAGTCTGAAAAAATGAAAGAAAAAGAACTTGAGCTGGAGGCTATACGTGATTCGATACGAAAGACTCAAGAACAAGCTTGCGCTCTTTCTTCTCAGCAGCAACAGGGGGAGGCGCGAGAGCAAGTCATTCAAGAAATCATCAGAGACGTTTGTCCAAAAGATCGATTAGAACCGGTTCCTGTGGGTAAAAAAGGAGCAGATATTGTTCAACATGTTGTGGACGAAAGTGGTAATGAGAATGGAAGAATCGTTTACGAAACCAAAAAGGTCAAAAACTGGAAAGATGATTTTGTTAGGAAGTTGAAATCTGACAAGCAGCTTTGTAAAGCTAATGTCGCAGTACTGGTCAGCACAGTATTTCCAAAAGGTGCAACTAGTGATCCGGTGCAACTATACCAAGGTATCGTGTTAGTCAAACCACATATGGTCAAGTTTGTCGCACAATTACTGCGTTGGCAGGTTGTCAGGGTTTGGCAAGCTAACCAAATCGCGATTCAGCGAGGTGATTTTAAGGAGACGCTTTACGATCATATCTTTAGTTCGGAATTCGTCGATCAACTTAATCAAATATATAGTGCACTGAACCGACAGCACGAGGAACTCAGAAAAGAAAAAGCATATAGCCAGCAAATGTTTGCCCGCCGTGAGAAAACACTAGATCAAGCTCACCTGAATTACATGACTCTTGTTGGCGGATTGCAAGGTCTAGGGAAGGGTTATCTTCCAGGGCTCGAGCAAATAGGTGCAACACCGTTAAGACAGCAGGCAGAGTAGGGAGCTTTACGACCTAACGCTCCTAGGTTGCTTTGTCTATTTAGTCTTTTTTGCTTTTGAGCCTCCTGAGGCTTGCCAGTAAATATCTTTCCCCTCTTTTTTGTGCTTAGCGGGGCTAATTTTTTGCTTGGCGGTGGCAGAATTATTGGCCATTATTTTTTGATCATCTTCCAGTGATTCCACACGGTACTGAATGTAAAGCCCTTTAGCCTTAGTCTCATCACCTTGTGCGTTTGCTAGAGCCTTGCCCCAGAGACCAGGTCGTCTTGTTCCGCTTTCTATTTCCGCCACAACAAATTCATAAAGGGCTTCCTCTAACTTGCGGTCTATTGCTGGGTGAGGGACGCCTGAAACCGTCTCTTTAAATAGCGATTTAATCTTTTTAAAAACCATATCTACCTCAACTTCCCTAAGTCTATTATCTTATCGTCATAACGGTACTGCGAGCGAGGTATGGCAGCCGTATTCCAAATCGAAGACTTCATCACATTGATTTCATGTAGACCTACAACTTCTGCTTTAGCTGCTGGCAACACTTTCTCATATATTTTTTTGAATGTCGGGTTGGTGCGATATACCGCAACCTCATCACAACAGGAACCACCACCCGTCATCGACCTTAATAGAACGTAGTCAGTTGAGAGTACTTCATTATTATCAAAAGAAGGTTGGTAACTCACGCTTTCGGTAAACACCAGTTCTTTGCCACCGTCCTTTGTCACGATAAGTCTTGAGTCGTTATAGTTGGTGGCTTCTACCGTCGTCCCATCTGTGCGAGGCGCATAAAAGTCTTTAGGTTCGATTAAGTCGAAACGGTAGCCATTCGAGACTTTGGAATTAACCTTAAGATAACGCTCAGCATCTAAATCAATTCTGTCATCACCAGCATATGCGTGGGAGAGGCTAAGGAGGAGGGTGGCTAGGAATACGAGGGTTTTCATCTTGGTGTTTGTCTGAATCATGGGTAGTTATAAAAATTGACCAAAAGACCCGAAGAACCCTCCAATAGCAATTGGACAAATAACTGGGACCGCTGCGATATAACCAAACATAGCCCAGTCTACGCCAACGTCATCTTTATCCTTACTAATGTCAAAGCACAAAAGCGTACCACCAAAACCAATGGCAGACAAAGCAATCATTAACCATCGTCCAGAAGACTCATACTGCAATCGAATAAACCAATTAATGAATCTATCCAAACCTTTTAAAGGAGTGCTCAACTGCCAAAAATCTTGTTGAAAAATTTTAAACAGACTATCCCTGGTGGCAAACTCATATCCACGATGAAGTATTGAAGAAAATTCACCAGTCACAATGAAAAATAACGAGGTTATTATTAGGTCTAGAAATTCGAGGAGTATTAAATTTGCAGCTATGCCGCCAAAAAACCCCAGCCAGAAGGCACAAATTCTAAGCCGCATAAATGTATCTTAGACTACAAGTAACTGCAGGAGGCAAGAGGAGTTTTTTCATCATCTTCTCCTAGTCGTGCAATCGGTATTGTTCCCGATAGTTGTGCAGTCGGTGTCATACCTTTCAGGTTGAGGAGGAGGGGCTAATAGCACTTCTGAGGCACCAAGCAATGCTCTGCTTAACGCTCTCGACTTACGTTGGGCTTCTTGGTCATCGGCGAG
The DNA here is from genome assembly GCA_938082545.1 of uncultured Gammaproteobacteria bacterium. Classification (GTDB taxonomy): domain Bacteria; phylum Pseudomonadota; class Gammaproteobacteria; genus UBA4457. The sequence continues at coordinate 128,618 of CALKCL010000017.1, read as the reverse complement.
TTGTTGAACTTGAGCTCTTTCTGCAGCAGCGTTCTTATCGATAGTCTCGAGCATCTTCGTATTTTGACCAGCGACCAACTCAGTTTTATAAAGGTCTAATTGGCAGGATGCGAACTCTGTAGTGCCCTTAGAAAAGCCGAATTCCAAGCAGGTTTGTTTGATTCTAGTTTTTTGTTGGGCAGCTAATTCTTTTTGTCGTGCAGCTCTTGTCTCTTGGGAATTACGTGGTTGGCTATCCCAGCGCGAACCTACTGGTAAATCCTTACGAAGTTTGGTTTCAATACAGGTGTGCTTGCTCTTGGCATCCACAATCATTTGGGTACAGTATTCCCTCGGAATAGACGTCAAGTAAGTATCATTTTTTGCGGTAGAATAGGGTACGTCTGCACAGCCACTAATGAATAGCACTACTATAATGAAGACTAGTTGTATCGCTCTGTGCATTTGTCTCTCCTAATACATCACTCTAAATCTTTACCATCCAACGCGCAAACTACTATGTATATAGAATGTGGGACTCCTATTCTGTGGTTTGGAGTGGGGGTGTCTATATACACGTTCCATATCCTTTGACAGATTTTTTCATCATCTTCTCCTAGTCGTGCAATCAGTATTGTTCCCGAAAGTTGTGCAGTCGGTGTCATACCTTTTAGTGAAAAGAATACTCAAGACTCAGATTTCCCATCAAGTAATCTTCATTGCTATTGCCGCCCAGTTGGACATCAGCGATCAAACTTAGATTTTCACTATTAGCTACTTTTAGGCGGGCACCAACAAATCCACCAATAACGTTCTCATCGCCAATATTAGCAAACTTAGATTGACCACCTAGAGCACTGAACTTTGTATCACCGTCGAAGGTGTTGCGCGAATTCACGCCCACTCTCAACTCAATCTCACTGTGCGCATTTAAAATATAAGCTGCTGCGCCCTGAAGTTTACTTGAGAAAGCTTGGATTTCACGATCATCAACTTTAAGATTTGAAAGGGTTGTCCCGCTCTCAGAATAGCCATCTAACCAAGCAATACTGTAAGTCAGGTTTACAGATGGGCGAAGCTCGAAGTGACTATAGATTTTATAGGCAGTAGCAATGGTTAAGGAGGGACTGATGAAAACACTATCAAAGTCTGACTTAGCCTTTTGTTTACCGTTTAGGTTGTCAAAAACAAGACGCTCATTATCATGAGTACCGTAACCTGCTAAGAGGGATGTCGTGATGGAAAAGCCCTGCAGTTGACGGCTACCGTATCCACCGATATAGAAGTGCTCAGTATCGGTGCTAAAAGATTTGATTTTACTGTCAGTTTGGCTATGCACCATGCCGCCAAAAAGACCGACACGAGCTTTTTCGAGATCCCATTCGTAACCTAAATTCCCTCCGACAAAATCATGATCATAGGCTAGAGCTCCAGCGCCACCTTCGGCATCCCGATCAAAGCTACCTCCAAAAGGCTGAGCCCAAGCAGTCGGTTTGCGCTGCTTAAAGTACAAACTGGGTGATATTGTTGATGACGTATCTTTAGCTGTCTCAAGCGGAGCCCGTTGAGCTGTGCGTTGACTAATCTGGCCATGGATGGCACCTGTAATGTTTGACAGCGTCACACTGCGTGCAGCCTCTGCTGTCCCATCGACCGAGACTACGACATTATCTGACTTAACCCCTAGACCAAGCAGATTGATGTTCTCGGTGCCGACAAAGGTTAGGGTAGCTGACACACTGCCACCATAGATGTTCACAGTGTCATTAACGCCTCCACCCAACCTAATTGCGCCTAAGATTTGGGAGCCGGGGAGCAAATTTAGGGTTGTGTTAGCCCCACCTAAAATACCCGATTGAGCAGTAATGCTGCCGCTATTAGTGATAACGGCATTGTCGCCATAGGACCAAATACCAGATAGAGTAGCAGTGATAATACCACTGTTGGTTATAGTGGCGTTGTCTCCCTCTGAAGTGATACCTAAGCCGCCGCCGTAAAAGTCGTCAATAGAAGTAGAAGTAATATTGCCGCTGTTGGTGATGGTGTTGCTGTCCCCAGATGAATAGAGACCATATTTAAGTAAGCCTAAATTTCCGATGGTAATATTGCCGTTGTTGGTGAGGGTATTGTTGTCTCCAATTGAATAAATGCCTGATTTTCCACCTAAAATAGTACCGCTATTGGTGATGGTGGCATTGTCTCCATTTGAATAAATGCCGCGAGATATAGCCGTAATTCCCCCACTGTTGTTAATGGTGCCGTTGTCGCCGCTTGAATCGATACCGGTCTGAGCAGCAATACTTCCGCTATTGGCGATAGTGGCGTTGTCGCCGTATGAATCGATACCGTCATCTTCCACCGCAACTGTGCCGCTATTGGTGATAGTGGCGTTATCGCCGCCTGAGTCGATACCGTCATCAGCACTAACACTTCCGCTGTTGGTGATAGTGGCGTTATCGCCGTCTGAATAAATTCCGTCATAGTTAGCAGTAATGCTTCCGCTGTTGGCGATAGTAGCGTTGTCGCCGTCTGATGTGATGCCGTAATCTTCAGCAGTAACACTACCGTTGTTGACGATGTTGCTGTTACTACCCTCAGAACGGATACCATCACCTGCAGTAGTAATAATATCACCGCTGTTGGTGATAGTGCCGTTATTATCACCTCTTAAAGAGATACCGTAAGATTTGGCAGTGATGCTACCGCTGTTGGTGATAGTGACGTTGTTGTCGCCTCCAGAAGATATACCGCTAACTTCAGCAGCAATACTGCCGCTATTGGTGATAGTGCCGTTGTCGCCACTTGAAGCGACACCATAATATCCCGCTACAATGCTACCGTTATTGATGATGGTGTCGTTGTCGCCGGTCGTATAAATAGCGTCATCTACAGCAGTAATATTTCCGCTGTTTGTAATGCTGACGTTGTCACCGTCTGAGTCGATACCGTCATCTCCCGCTACAATGCTACCGCTATTAGTAATTGTCACACGGGCACCTGTTGGAGAGATTGCGTCGCCAGAAACATTCAACACCCCTCCCCCTTTAATGACACCCGTTTGACCAGTTGTCAGTGTTTGCTCGGTGGTCTCTGTGATGCCGCTTTCAATAGTGAAATCTGCAAGAACCTGTTGTGACAAGAAAAGAGATGACAGCACTATGCAAAGTAGTAACTTGTCGCTTATAGAAAAGTACTTGTGGTTAGAGGAGGTGTGATCTAAAAAATTGTTAACGTGCTTCATGGGGAGACTCCTTGTTTAGGAGTATGGACCTACTGAACCTAATTAGCTCGACATCAATTAGGCGGAGAAAAATAAAGGTCCGCATCTCAAGTATTACAACATCCAACGAGCAAACTAGTGTGTATATAGAATGTGGGACTCCTATCCTATGGTTTGGGGGGTGGGGTGCATATCTGTGCGTTAGGTTCTTGTTTACCTGAGTGAAATTGCAGCTTTAGTCACGTGAAGTAGTAGAGGCTGTGAAAACGGTTGGCGGTACTTATGGCGGTACTTATCAAAAGAGGAAAGAATAAAGTATATAAATATCAATTACTTAAGATGCTTATTCGAATCCCTCCGCTTCCTCCACTTCTTCTGTGGCCAGTGTCGCCATTTGAAATGTTTCAAGTTGGCGACGTATCTCGACTTCTTTTTAAGACATTAAGGACAAGGTATATAAGTAGCCTCTTATATACCCTCTTAACTTGAAAATCGAAGAATGCCATTAAAATCAACCTAACAATTGTGCCGCTGTCCGTAACAAAAGGGCATGCGGTATCTACAATAATTTTTAGACTGCGCCGAAGAAACAGTAGGACGAGCGTGGCAGAATCATTGACATACAATTTTCTCGTGAAAATATTAAGATTCACTAAGTACTTGTTCACATGGTGATATTAGGCAACAATTGAGATATTCAATTTCTGTTGGCTGCCTAAATTAAACTTTCAGGGGATATAGTATGGTGACTGGGACGGTAAAATTTTTCAATACTAGTAAGGGTTATGGTTTTATTCAGCCTGAGGAAGGTGGAACCGATGTATTTGTGCACATGACTGCTTTGGACAAAGCTGGGATAGGCACACTGAAGGAAGGGCAGCGGGTTCAGTTTGACGTTGTTAAAGGCCAGAATGGCAAAGAAGCAGCTGACAATCTATCTATAGCCTGATTTATTGGAGTGATGCCGGCGGGTGGGTCAGAGTGATTAGAGTTGCCTCGCCCTCCAAAGTCGCACCGTATCTTGAGTGCTAATGTTTAAATGTAAATAATTAGGTAGTTTCTTATGAGCAAGAGAAGAGACGATCTTGAAGAAGAACGACGAACTGAAATTATAGCTGCCGCTAGAAAATGTTTCTCTGAAAAAGGGTTTCATGGAACCAGCATGCGTTCTATCTTTGCTGAAGCCAATCTCAGTTCAGGAAGCTTCTATAATTATTTCACAAGCAAAACAGAAGTCGTCAGAGAAGTTTGTTCCCAGGATCAGGAGGGTCTTATTTCTGAGCTGGAGAAAATGGGCAACTCTGAGAACCCCATAGAGGCAATTGGAAAGCTGCAGCAGAATCTATTCTGGTATTGTTATCATTCAGATGCGCGAATGTGGGTAGAAATATATGCCCAAGCTTGTCGAGATGATGAAATCAGGGCCGTTTGTGATGAAACGGAGGCGCCTATTCGAGAAGCCTTAAAGACGACAGTTTGTAAGGCAAGGTCGCAAGGCTTAATCAAGTCAACGATGTCTGATTCAGAGATAAGCGCAAATATAATGGCTATCTGCTGGGGATCGATCTCTAAGGCAGCTTTTCAGCCAAGTATCGATCCTGAGTCAGAAGCACGGCTTTGCTACCAGAACACATGCGTCATTTTACGCTCCAATAGCTAAGCCTGAGTTTACATAAGCTTCTGTTGGTTAAAACTTCTCCATTTTGTGTCCGTTGGCGATATATTCTTCCATCATTTCAAGCGCTCGGGGATCGCTAGCGATAATGTTTCCGAAAAGATCTCCTTCTTCATCTACACCATCTGCAGTCGTTTTCCCCCAGCTAGAACGTAATACTTGTTTTATCGCTGAAAGGCTAGCTGCTGGTTTGTCAAGGAATTCTCTAGCCATCTCGTGGGCGGCAGCGAGCACATTGCCATCTATATAATGATGCACTAAACCTTCTTTCGCGGCTTCTTCTGGATAAAAAGTTCTTCCCCGTAATACCCATTCAAGCGCTTTACCTGTGCCAACCAATCGCGCTAGTCTTGTAGTCCCACCAGCACCCGGAAGAATTCCTACCAGTATTTCCATTTGTCCGATCGTATAATCTCCTGGTCCTGCAAGCCGAATGTCACATGCAAGTGCAAGTTCGCAGCCGCCGCCGCCGCAGAAACCGTTGATCGCGGCAATAGTGGGTTTTCTGTAGTTATCAATCTTCTCCCACATCATACGAAGCGGAGTGCGCGCAAACCGCGGATCAGGTTGACCATTTGCCCGACGCTCCTTCATGTCTGGGACCCAACTTACGATTTCTTCGACAGAAAAATGTCTGATAAATACGTTTTCTAAACCGCCCGTGAATACCACTACTCGAACATTTTCATCTTCTGCTAGATCATCAATAATCGCATTTGTTTGTTCTACCATATCGCTTGTCAAAAATCCTTTTGGTGGATTAGTGAAAGTCACTGTAGCGATATGATTTTTAACTTCACAATCAACGGTCCCCATTCTTTATATTCCTTTTTATTTTTGGTCTCTAGTAAGATACAGTTTTTTGGACTAGTAACAAAGTAGTACTATCTATAAGTGTCTTTAAATTGAAACAGACAAGTGGGGCTATTATGAGGATCAATTGTTTTGGAGATGAGTCTGATTACGACTATCAAGAGATATGTGATGGTCTATCAAAATATCTAAAATTAAAAGCCATTCCGATCGGAATGAAACGCTACCATACGAATGCAGAAATGGAAGCTGTAAAAAGAATTAGGCGTCCCGATCCGAATGAGAAACTTGCGACAGATCAAGTTGTAGCGCAAGCGAGATGGTTGGGTTGGACTATCGGGATAAATCAGGATAATTTGATGGGTGAGCAGTGCGGGGCTGTGGTTGGCCTATCCCCAAGAAGTAAAGAATGGCTTAGTGGTGATAAAATGCATGGTGTTTGGTTCGGGACATTAGAAGATAGTGCCGCCCACCAAGAAGCCATGCATTGTGCATCTTATGGTGATTATCAAGCACTAGCCGTATCGCCACTGACCTCTGGACGAATAGACAATCCTGATATCTGTTTAATTTATGCTACGCCAGGCCAAATGGTCACTCTAGTCAATGGCCTTCAATATAATGACTATCGCAAGTATACTTTTTCTGCAGTGGGTGAAAGTGCCTGCGCTGACTCATGGGGGCGCGCTTTGGTTACTGGTGAACCCTCGATTTCGATTCCTTGCTATGCTGAAAGAAAGTTTGGAGGCGTGTTGGATGATGAGCTTTTAATAGCTATGCCGCCAAGCTTCCTGCCTAAGTTGATTAATGGATTAGAAAAATTAGACAGAAATGGCTTGAGGTACCCCATACCAAACCATGGGATACAGAAGAGCCCACTGGATAGCATTAAAAAAAGTTATGGATAGACATGCATTTAAAGTGTTGACATTCGTTAGCAGGAAGGTTCTTTATTTGCAAATGATGAAGGGTAGTATGAGATCACACATATCATTACACGCTGAAAGGGCTCTCTTAAATGGATCAGTCTAAGGACTTACTTGAAGTTGTAGATTCGGACAATCACGTTGTTGGTACAGAAGAGAGGGGAGTGGTTCACGAACGCCAGCTGATGCATCGGTCTGTTCATATTCTCGTCAAGAATGACCGCGGGAAATTCTTTTTGCAAAAGAGGGCAATGCATAAGGACAGCGAACCTGGTAAGTGGGACACTTCAGCTGCAGGACATGTTGATGTCGGCGAAGGTATTCTGCATGCAGCAAAGCGAGAACTTAAAGAAGAACTCGGGTTGAAATATGCCGTTTTAAGGAAAGTTGGAAATTTCGAGCCTAGCGCAAAAACAGGCTATGAATTTGTGGAAATTTTTATTTGTGAGACCGATGCTCCAGTCATACCCGACCCTATAGAAATTGAGGATTCAGGCTGGTTCAGTTCGGCGGAGATTAATGGGTGGATGGCTGCTGATCCCAATGGTTTTACAACTGTTTTTAAACGTATTTTCCATCAGTATTCCAGTTGAACATTATGAAAACAAAAATGGAGTTGAATGGCCGGAAGTTCAATATCGATTGCAAGCGATGTAAAAGACTTTCAAGGTTTCTCACCGATAGTAAATTACAATACCCCGATTATCATTGCGCACCTGTTGCTCCTTTCGGCCCTGAAGATGCTCGATTACTGATCGTTGGCCTAGCTCCAGGGCTGCATGGAGCAAATGCGACTGGGAGGCCGTTCACTGGCGACCATGCCGGTTTGCTTTTATATTCTATGTTGTTCGAGCATGGATTCTCAAATCAGCCATTTTCAGACAATTCAGATGATAACCTCAAGCTACGGGATTGCCGGATTACTAATGCAGTCAAATGTCTTCCCCCAGCTAATAAGCCCAAGGGAGAAGAAGTAGGTAATTGTAGAGACTATTTGGTAGATGACATTAAAAAGATACCTGAAGGTGGCGTGATTTTAGGGCTTGGAAAAATTGCTCACGATGCGGTAATAAAAGCACTTAATCTTCGCCTAGTAGACTTCAGGTTTAATCACGGTAGTCTGCACCTGCTAGAGGGACGAAATCTCACTTTAGTCGACTCTTATCACTGTAGCAGATACAACACCCAGACAAAGCGCTTAACAACTTTAATGTTTAGTAATATATTTAAGTTGGTATTGACCCTTTTTAAGGGGAGGACCGCTGATGGGTAACGATGCAGAGGCTATTTCAAGATTATCAGCAAATGCAAAAGACCTCCCTAATTTGCCGGGAATCTATCATATGCTTGACGTAAATGATCGAGTCATTTATGTGGGCAAAGCTAAGAATTTAAGAAAACGTGTCCGTAGTTATTTTGTAAATACTGCGGGCCATGTGCCAAAAGTTAAAGCAATGGTTTCTGTAGTTAAGGAATTCACTGTTACTGCGACTCTCAACGAAACTGAAGCGCTCATTCTGGAAAGTCAGCAAATCAAGCAGCTTCGACCTAGATATAACGTATTACTGCGTGATGATAAAAGTTATCCTTACATATGTGTCAATCTTCAACAGGATTTTCCTCGTCTGGAATTTCATAGAGGAGCAAAGAAGTTAGGAAAGAAGTACTTCGGGCCCTTTCCTAATTCAGGTTCAGTACGAGATACTTTAGCCTTGCTTGAAAAACTGTTTCTAATACGGCAGTGCGATGATTCAGTGTTCAGAAATAGAAGTAGGCCTTGTTTGCAACATCAGATCAAGCGCTGCTCTGCTCCATGCGTCGGACTTATAGCTAAAGATGAATATAAGAGCGATATTCAGCATGCCAGTCTTTTTCTTGAAGGTAAAAGCGAAGTAGTTATAGAACTGCTTCTTAATGGGATGAAAGAAGCTTCTCGTGAGCTAAATTTTGAACGCGCCGCTCAATTCCGCGATCAAATAGAGTCACTAAGAAGCCTCCAATTAGACCAAAGCATGGAGGGAAGTGGTGGTGATTGCGATGTCATCGCTGCAGCCATAAAAGGAGGCATCGGATGTGTCCAGATATTCTTTATTCGTCATGGAAGAGTGATGGGTAATAAGGCATTGTTTCCCAAAAATACCTCTGGCGCATCAATAGCCGAAATCATTAACGCATTTATTACACAGTTTTATTTAGTTGATAAGACTGACCGTGACATTCCAAAAGATATTATTGTCGCAGAGAAACTAGAGGATGAAGTAGTTATTGGTAAAGCAATGAGTAGTCGCTTTGATAAATTAGTAAAGGTTCGGCATCAGGTTAGAGGAGATCGTGCCAACTGGGTAAAAGTTGCTCAAGAAAATGCAATACTCTCGCTCGATTTACGAATTGCTAAAACTACAGATCAGAGCAAGAGGCTAAAATCATTGACGGAAGCTATCAATTTTCAAGGGGAAATAAAAACTATAGAATGCTTTGATATCAGTCACTTAGCAGGTGAATCTACAGTAGCTTCTTGTATATGTTTCGGCCCTGAGGGTCCTATAAAAGATCAGTATAGAAAATTCAATATTCGCGGTGCAACACCCGGAGATGACTACGCTGCCATGTATGAAGCATTGAGTAGGCGGTATGGACGTTTAAAAAAAGAAGGTAGTAGGATGCCGGATCTATTAGTTATTGACGGTGGGAAAGGCCAAGTGACCCAGGCAAGAAAGGTTCTGGAGGAGTTGGAGGTACAAGGCATTACAGTTATTGGAATAGCCAAAGGACCTTCAAGAAAACCAGGGCTGGAGACTTTAGTGATGAACGATACTAGAACTAGTCGGATGCTTGAGGCAGACTCCCCGGCATTACATCTTCTGCAACATGTTAGAGATGAAGCTCACCGATTTGCGATTGAGGCTCATAGATTGTCTCGTTCTAAAGTGAGGCGAAAATCGCCTTTGGAGAATATTCCTGGAATCGGTGCTAAGAAAAGACACGTTTTGATCCAATATTTTGGAGGTAGTCAAGGTGTTAAAAGGGCAGGTATTAGTGATTTGATGCGCGTGCCAGGTATTAGTAAAGATCTAGCTCGAAAAATTTTTGATAGTATGAACTCATAATATGTTTAATTTGCCTAATTGTTTGACAATGGTCCGAATCGGTTTAATTCCGTGTTTTGCTGTTTGCTATTATGCCCCTTACCCTGATGCAAAAGCCTGGGCTGCAGGTCTTTTTATCTTAGCTGCCTTGACTGATTGGTTGGATGGGTATTTCGCCAGAAAGCTTAACCAGACTTCTGCCTTCGGTGCCTTTCTTGACCCAGTTGCGGACAAGCTAATGGTAGCGATAGTGTTGGTTGTGCTTTTGCAGGACGATCCCCGAATTCTACTAGCGATTCCGGTCGCCGTAATTATAGGTCGAGAGATAACAGTATCAGCCTTGAGGGAATGGATGGCAGAATTAGGCGCACGGAAGACTGTTGCTGTTTCTAACATTGGCAAATGGAAGACAGGCCTACAAATGTGCTCTATAGCACTATTGATAATTGGAAGTATGCCAGAAGCGCCTCCTTTGAACACCGCTTTGGGGATTTTTCTCCTCTATTGTGCCGCAGCTCTTACTTTTTGGTCGATGGTTTTATACTTAAAGGCTGCGTGGCCGCTGGTTCGAGACTGAGCGTATTGTATAAGGACGTCCTTGACAGTTTCGTGACCAAAGATACAATACATCCTCGGAATTTACTTTGATTATGGGGGACAAGTCCCCCTCGCCAAGAGGTCAGGTGTCCGTGATGTCATTACATAGTGCGGGAATAGCTCAGTTGGTAGAGCACGACCTTGCCAAGGTCGGGGTCGCGAGTTCGAGTCTCGTTTCCCGCTCCAGTAAGTCATTGATAAGTGTATTTTTTTAGAAGACTTATATTCCCCTCATCTAATCTGATGATAATTTCTTGGCCGGTAAGCAAACACGCCCTTGATGTTTTATAAACACTGGCCTACGAGAGGTTAGCAGCTTCAAGTCCTGACCTAGACCCTAGCACTCTATAATACTAAGAGTATCAGCTCCTACACGATCTAATTTCAGAAAACGATTGTGCGTCGCAAGAAGACCTTCTAAAGGTGCATTGAGAAGCTCTTGGATCGTCTCGGATATGGTGAGATTTTTAGATATTCTAGTAGGTGTACCCACTTTAATGCTTGTTTTTTCTCTAACCCAAGTATCTCCAGAGCCAGCGAGAATGAATTCCAGTAAATCGAGAAAATCTACTACTTTATCACCCGTTAAGCCGGCCTCACTTGCAATGTGATCATAGCAGTGCATGCCTATTTGCCGTGCACTTAAGCCACCGATTTTCAGTGCTTCTTTCTCGCCTAACAGTTCTACTAGAATAGGCAATGCATTCCGAACATACTCCATTGAATAATTTCTATATGCCTTAGATTGTCTAATTTCAGGCCATGATTCGCGGTCGAGGGTTGGTAATGTCTTCGCATCTATATACGGACAAGATTCATTGGGAGAGAAACGCAAACGCTCACTTTTATTTAAGTCATGATCATATTCTAAGTAGTAGCCTTCTAAGCCAGGTTGGCCTTCAACCGTTGTTTTAGTGCACACGAATCCAAGCTTAGGATTTCCAAGGGAGACGCCGTTATGAGCATGCCATCCATACATCATTTCATTATTAACCTCTTTCGGGATACCGCAAATAGCAGTGCCCGCCCAAATCCATCTTGGGGGAGGGTATCGTATCCAAGCTTTCCGATCAGAAATCTTCAGATACTCGACTTTGACACCACCCAGTTGATTAGAAAAATAATGGTACTGTGCGGCAGCAACAGCATCAGGCAAGTGAGTAAGATTTAGTTTCTTCAGACCGGGAAGAAAATTTTTGTGATGCTGGTATCGGAAGAGTTTGAAAACAAATTTCGCAGCAATTTCTTTTCCCTTATGCGCAACCAATCCTAAAACCAATCCTGTCAGCCAATTATGATAGAGATCGGCAACCGCAAGAGTCGCATTGTCTATCCTAACTTTCATGCTTGGATGCGATACCTTGAGAGATTGATCAACGGCTTGAAGCTGAAGTATCTATTGAGACTATTCATGGACTCTCTCTTTGTTGAGGCATTAAAATTATTAAATGTTGAAAAACGCAACATTTAAAAGTGCAATATTTGAATAATTTAACCGTAATAAAACATTATAACGGAGGGACAAGCTTTTGTGATTAAAGCCTTGGCTCTCAATCGAGTGAATCCAGAAAGTTGCTGCTTTCTGTCTTAATAGATTCCTTTTTTTCTAATGCCATTCGATCATAAGTTTTGTACATCATACTGACCCTATGATTGGAGCTGAGTTTATTACGGTTTCTTTCCAGGAAGTCCCAGTAAAGGTAATTAAATGGGCAAGCATCGGGGCCCGATTTTTTGTTAACGGAGTAAGTGCATTTCCCACAGTAGTTGGACATTTTATTGATATAGTTGCCGCCAGCTGCATAGGGCTTACTGGCCAAATAACCGCCATCAGCAAAAAGCGTCATACCGGAGACATTTGGGAGCTCAACCCACTCATAAGCATCCGCATACACGATCAAAAACCATTCATTCACTTGTATAGGATCAATTCCTGCTATTAGTGCAAAATTTCCTAGGATCATTAAACGCTGTATATGATGTGCGTAAGCGTTTTGCTGGGTTTCTGAGACACAATTATGTAAGCAGTTTAATTGAGTCTCTCCAGTCCAATAAAATTCAGGGAGTTTGCGCTTAGCCCCAAAAAAATTTTCATTAGGATAGTCTGGCATCTTCATCCAATAGATACCTCTGACATACTCACGCCAGCCTAATATCTGACGAATAAAGCCTTCCACCGCATTGAGAGGAGCTTTATTTTCTTGGTAAGCTTGTTCTGCTAGGTCAATACATTCTTGTGGCAAAAGTAATCCACAGTTTAAATAAAAACTGATGTGAGAGTGGTACATCCATGGCTGTTTTTCGATCATCGCATCTTGGTAGTCACCAAAACTTATAAGCCGCTCGTCGATGAATAACTTAAGTGCTGACAGTGCTTGCGTGCGAGTGACCGCGAAATAAAACGGGTGTAAATGACCAAAATGGCTAGAAAATTTTTCTGTAACAAGTTTCAGTACGTCACGTGTGATTTGATCAGGCTTACTTACGTATGGTTTTGGTATTGAGAGACCATTTTTGGGGGGCTTACGATTTTCACTATCGTAGTTCCATTTCCCCCCTACAGGCTTATTATCCTCAATTAATATGGAGTGCTTTTTTCGCATCTCCCTGTAAAATAGTTCCATTCGAAGCTGTTTTCTATTAGATGCCCATTGCTGAAATTCTTGTTCCGAGCATAAAAATCGAGTGTCGTTTCTGATTTCTATCGGGATCCCAAACTCATCCTGCCAACCTGCTATATCTTGGAGCGTATCGTAGTCACTTGGAGAAGTGACTACGATACGTTCAGCTTTGTACTGTTTAATAGTTCGGCGAACCTCTTCTTTTAAATCATCAGTATTAGTCGCATCATCAAGTTTGGAGTACGCTACTTGATGTCCGTTGGCCTCCAACTCCGATGCAAAGTGACGCATCGCAGACAAAATAAATGCCAACTTCTTGATGTGATGCTTAACCCGCGTTAGCTGATCACTTACTTCGCACATGAGTACCAGGTCTTTTGCTAGACGAGTGTCTTCAAGACTCGAAATACTTAACGAGAGTTGATCTCCTAAGATAAGCCGTAATGCTCCCATTACGATCCCGTAAATGACGGTTCAGGCAATCCTTTAATACCTAATTCGGTCATTCTGAAAAGACTTCCAGTATTGAATTGTGGTTTATTCTGTTTGGTAAATAGATGATGTGCCGCAGGATGTGAAACTCTCGCCATAGATGTTACAAAGACCTTATCAAGGTTAGGGTCACCAAAGCATAAGCTTGCAATATTTTTAACGGGCATCTCCATTTTTAGCTATCTCCATTATCAGATGATACGTTAAGTATTAAAAATGAATCAGATATGTTGCTAATATTAAGTCATCTGAGGGGTATTCGTGAAGCGCATAGAGTAACTATTCTGAGATTATTCTAAGCCATTCAAGTTTATCGAACGTAACCGATTAGTATGAAAAAAGATTATCTTCCAACAAAGTTATGTGTTGTTTGCAAAAAAAACTTTGTATGGAGAAAAAAATGGCAGAGAGTATTGAGAAAGAGTAAAGTTTTGCTCTGAGCGTTGTCCTCAGAGCACTGGAGGTACTTCGTAAAGAGTGCTTACTTTTTCTTATCCGAAATATTTTTAACTCGGGTATCTAACCGCCGAAACTATCCAAGAACTTATCATTTACCTAGCTACAACCATTTCTGTTCCTGCAATTAATGCGGTCAATTGAGCCAGTTGCTCTTTCATGACAAGGATGTCGTCTTGACTCGCTATCAGTACATCAATCTGTGCTTGTAGTCTAAGATTTGTATCTTTAATTGTTTTATTCTCAGCAAGTACTCTAAGATTGACTCTTTTCATTTCGCGGTTGTCTCGCTGTACATCTTTAATCACTTCGGCTTGCTTGTTAGCAGCGCGTTGTGTTTTTTGATGGACTAGAGCAAGCTCTCTTCCAAAGTCCGCATTAAAGTTAGACGCCTGTCCTTTAGATTGTGACTTCCCAAAGTTGAACGACATACCGACCTTGAAGGTATAGTCCGGATCGTCATGGGCTAGAAAAGAGGTGCCCGCATTGATGGATGCATTTTTAATAAAAGCGGGTAACTTGTTCGGCAACTCGAAGTTCGCTAAGTCAGCCGCACAACCGACAGCCATTGCGGTGTATTCACCTCTTACACCCGCACCAACCCCACACGTATGAGAGCCGGTACCACCTGTTGTAGGCAGTGCAGTTAAGGCGGAACTTAATGCTACTGAGCGACTGTCATAACGACGCATGTCTTTGCGTAATGCATCGACGTCCACCCCATTTCCTGCAACCTTGTCGACATAAGCTTTGTTGGCCGCGTGAGAGTCCTGTGTCGGTGTTTCAACATTTAAGCTACCGATCACTGTGGTTGAGTCTGTAGCATTTTTCCCAAGTTGAATTTTACCTGATGACGAATGCATGATGTCAGCGTTCCCGGATACACTCGAGTCCGTGAAGATCATAGAAGATGCGCCGAGGTGTATTGACCCGTCTTGTATGCTCAGCATTTTAGTGCCATCGGTATGATAGAAAGCCGGTGCGATGATATTCCCTGCGGCAGTCAATGTTCCACTGGTTGAGATATTCCCGGTTGAAGTTAAAGTACCATTGATGGTTAATGCATCATTAGCGAAGTCACCATAAATTAACGGTGTGTTGGTATTCGAGTTGTCGATGTATAACTTATCAGAGCCAGTTTCGTTGAAGCCGGCTTGGTAACCGATGAAGACATTCTTAGAACCCGTTTTGTTTAAGGCGCCCGACGCGTAGCCCAAAGCTAAGTTATTTGAGCCGGTGGTGTTGGAACTTAAAGCACCATAACCTGATGCAGTGTTATTTGAGCCGGTTGTATTAGCATACAACGCCTGAACACCCGAGGCGAGGTTCATGCTACCGGTAGTGTTGTGATAGAGAGCTAGATAACCCGAGGCACTGTTTCTATCGCCCGTGGTGTTTTTGTAGAGGGCCAACGAACCCGATGCGTTGTTATAGTCGCCGGTCGTGTTGCTAAACAGCGCGTAAATACCTGAGGCGGTGTTGTAATAACCGCTAGTGTTGGAGAAAAGCGCTCCTTGACCGGCTGCCAGATTCCCGACACCGCTAGTGTTGGATTTTAGAGTATCCGCACCCAATGCAGTGTTGTTGGCACCGCTGGTGTTGGAATAGAGAGCCTGAAAACCGACCGCAGTGTTGCTGTCTGCTTGGGAAGTCAGGTCCCCTGACATCGCATCTTGACCGATGGCGGTATTGTTCACTGCCCCCAGGTCGTTAGTCCCACTCAGAGATTGATTCCCGTAATTGGTGTTTAGGGTGGATTCGGTTCCGGCATGAGCAAGTATGGTGATACTTAAAAGTAGCAGCGCACTTAGTAGTGGTTTAAATGTATGCAGGTGCGAGTCATTCAATAAAGACATTTATAGTTCCTTGGGTTATTTTGCTTTGCAACAAATGATCAACATGATCTAAATGAGAATTGTTTTCACAACACAACATTTAAGTATCCTAATAATTTAATGGTGCATATTTTGTGCCAGCTTTGTATTGGTCTGGAAAGCAGAAATTTCTGTTCAACAATCCATCTATTGTGCGGCTTTAGAAGGGTTGTTTTTTCAGAGTGCACCACGAACAAACACTCTCTTTTTTTATGCCCTGTTAGATGGCATAAGTCTGCTCTGGAAGAGCAATCGTTCCAAATATAGGGGGGGTAGAGTGGCTCACTACTTTCCGCACATGGCAAGGTGCTTGCGGTCCATAACTCGGGCTTTGCGTTGCTCCCAGGCGATACTATTCGCGTTCGCAATGGCGTGAATAGTGCGCGGAATAAAACTTGCAGAAATCCGAAAAAATAACGAGAAATGAGCAAATATTATTCCATAATTAAGCGTCGGCTATTTTTTTCGGTCGCTTGGCTTGCGATTTTTCATCGGTCTTCCATATTCGTGCTAAGTTCCAAAATGTCAATAATAATGGCTCATTATCAACCAAATCAAAGACTGGTAAATTGATAAACATGTACGTACTAATTTATGTAATAATTTCCCTCGATACAGAAAATCTCGGAAAAATTGTTTATGTCTAACACTAATAAGAAGCATGTGGAAACTGTCATTGTAGGATCAGGTTTTTCGGGTATTGGAGCTGCTATTGAACTTAAACGGATTGGTATGCATGATTTTGTGATTTTAGAAAAAGCTAATGACCTTGGTGGTACTTGGCGAGACAACACTTATCCTGGACTTACCGTAGATGTCGCTTCAACCTCCTATTCATATGGTTTTGCACCCAAGTCCGATTGGTCTCGCCTATATGCTCCAGGGGCAGAGGTGAAAGCCTATGCTGATGAATGTGCGCTTAAATTTGGGATACGAGAACATATTGATTTTGGGAAGCAAGTTAAATGTTCACGCTATGATCAGAGTGCAAATTTGTGGGAGACCACCTTAGAAAGTGGAGAAGTTTATAGTTCAACGTATTTAGTCAGTGCCACCGGTCTTTTCGGACCTCCTAAGCTCCCCGAGATTGATGGAATCGAGTCTTTCAGCGGCCACACCATGCATACTGGGCAATGGGATCACAGCTATGACTTCAAGGGAAAGAGAGCCGCTGTAATAGGCACTGGCGCAACTGCTATTCAGGTGATACCTGAGTTAGTCGATGATGTTTCCCATCTCGCTGTGTTTCAAAGAACGCCTATTTGGTTACTTCCAAAACCTGATGTCATTTTCAATAAGGGGGTAAAAAATCTGTTTCGTATCTTACCGATTACCCAAAGGATACTAAGGTTTGTAACTCATACACTGAATGAAATATTATTTGGCATTGGATTCTCACATAATCGACAATTTCCTTGGATTTTTAAATGGTTAAAGAAGATTGGTATTTCACATATCAGGAGCCAAGTTAGCGACCCCGAGTTAAGAGAAAAACTTACGCCGAGCTACGATTTCTTTTGCAAACGTCCAAGTTTTTCAAATGTCTATTATCCAGTGTTTAATCGAGACAATGTCAGCCTGATTACAGAGGGAATAGAGAGTATTCGTGATGAAGTAATCGAGACATCTGATGGGTGCAAACATACTGTCGACGTACTAATTTGCGCGACTGGATTTAGTGTTTTCGATAAGAATATTGTTCCTGCGTTTCAAACATACGGCTTAGATGGCTTAGAGATTGGGGAGTATTGGGAGGAAAATCGTTTCAGTGCATTCCAAGGAATTACTGTGCCTAAGTTTCCTAACTATTTTATGATCTTTGGTCCCTACTCAGCGGCGAGTGCTTCTTGGTTTGGGATGATAGATACACAAGTCCGCCATATGAGCAGATGTTTGAAGGCAGCTAAGAAAAAGAATGCGGACTACATAGAAGTGAAACAGGAAGCTTACGACAAAGACGTAAGACATATCATGCGGCGGCGAAAAGATCAGCTCGTTTTTAACGGAGACTGTACTCGCTCTAGATCGTATTATTTTGATAAAAAAGGTGATGTCCCTCTAATAAGGCCCGCCACACAATTGGGTATGTGGATTCGAAGTCATTTGGTGCGAATGAGTAATTACAAATTCGATCGGAGAGGGGCTTAGATCTCTTGTTGAAATCAGTTACGTTCAATGGTCATAAACGATTTCGTATAATGGGCCTCCTCAATGGAATATAGTTTTAGCGACGAGCAGCAGCAATTTCGTGGTGTGGTGCAACGTTTTATGAGGGATAAATCCCCCATGACAGAAGTGCGTCGTCTCATGACTACGAAAGATGGCTTCGATCGCGATCTATGGATGCAGTCATGTGACGATTTAGGATTAGCGGGGTTGCATGTACCAGAAGCCTATGGGGGCTCTGGTTTCGGATTTGTTGAAGTTGGTATTGTTGCGGAAGAAATGGGTCGCTCTTTGCTTTGTTCTCCCTATTTGGGTTCATCCATTCTTGCGACGTCTGTAATTTTGCATGCAGGGAGCGAAGAGCAGAAACGAGACTTATTACCTGACCTGATTGCTGGTAAAACTGTCGCTTGCTTAGCGTTTGCTGAAGCAAGTGGACACTGGAATAGTGATGGTGTTGAGCTTACAGCGTCCCAATTTGGGAAGGACGTTTTACTTAACGGAAAGAAGAAGTTCGTGCTCGATGGATGCGCTGCCGACGTCATTATTGTCGTCGCAAGACGGCCCGGGACAGATGGTAGAGAAGGGATTGGACTATACATCACAGAAGGTCTGTCCACTGGATTAGGACGCAGATCGTTAGACACCATTGATGAGACTCGGAAACTAGCTGAACTTAGTTTCGATGGGGTAAGGGCTCAGGTTTTAAACGATTCAGAGAGTGCAGTTGCCGCTATTGGACATGCTCTTGATGACGGGGCTATCGCGTTGGCGAACGAAATGATCGGTGGCGCGCAGGCGTTACTTGATTCTACAGTGGAATATACAAAATTAAGGATGCAGTTTGGACGGGTTATTGGATCGTTCCAGGCCGTAAAACACAAATGTGCTGAAATTCTACTTGATGTAGAGCTCGCCAAATCTGCCGCTTACTATGCGGCGGAAGCTCGTGCAGAAAACCATCCTGATGTATCAATGTTAGCCTCCTTAGCGAAAGCGACGGCAGCTGATGCTTATATGCGCACTGCCATAGAGGCTATTCAGTTGCACGGTGGTATTGGTTTTACTTGGGATCACGATACTCACCTTTGGTATAAACGAGCGAAAAGTTCCGAAGTGTTGTTAGACGATCCCACCTATCATCGTAATCGTTATATGGCATTCCAAGAGGTGTTACATGAGCTTAAGTGACGACACTCGGATTCAACAGGATGTGCGAGCATGGTTGGAGGAGCATTGGGATCCTGACGTGAGTTTGATTGATTGGCGAAATAAATTGGCTGATTCTGGTTGGGGTGTTCCACATTGGCCTAAGCAATGGTTTGGAAGAGAGATGCCCGTGTCTATGATGCCAATAATTGACGCCGAGTTTGAACGCATTGGCGCAGTCGGCGTTGCAAAAATTGGTATCCGAATGCTCGCTGCTGCAACATTATTGGATTGTGCTAATGATAATCAAAAATCTCGGTTTTTGAGACGCATACTTACCGGAGAGGATACATGGTGCCAATTATTTAGTGAACCAGGCAGCGGGTCAGACCTCGCGGGGGCCACCACGCGCGCGGATCGCGATGGAGATAACTGGATCATTAACGGACAGAAAGTCTGGACTACAAGCGCGCATCATGCCGAATGGGGCTTGTTGTTGGCGCGCACTGATTGGGATGTGCCAAAACATCAAGGACTCTCTTTTTTTGTTGTCGACATGCGCCAAGATGGTATCGAGGTGCAGCCGTTGAAACAGATGAATGGCTATGCCTCATTTAACCAAGTTTTTTTCACTGACGTCCCGGTGGCATCGGAGAATTTAGTTTCTGCAGTTGGTGATGGTTGGAAAGTCGCGATGACTACCTTAGCGCATGAGCGGCGAACTTCAGATGCATTGCGGCGCTGGGGAAAAGTCTCAGATAGACCGGGACGTATCTATGATGAAGAGCGGGCTGAAGTTGCCACTGTTATGGAACCCTATAAATGGTACTCACAACGCGCGGGAAGGATAGATCTAATTTGGCCACGTATGGTCGAGACAGGTCGTATGAACGATCCGATGGTAAGACAAGAAGTAGCGAAGCTACTCATGCTGTCTTATACCGCTGAGTGGACGGCACAGCGAGCCAGAGCTGCTCAGGCACATGGAAGGCCGCAAGGCCCTGAAGGGTCATTAGGTAAATTGGCGTCGAGTCATTTGGCGCGAGCGGCCGCCAAGGTTCATACTTTAATCGGAAGTGCTGATGCGTTACTGAAAGGATCTGATGGCGCGACAAACGGAGTAATTGCTGAGGTATTACTGTCAGTGCCAGCCACATCAATTGCGGGAGGAACTGACGAAATCCAGCGGAATATCATTTCAGAGCGGGTGTTAGAAATGCCGAAAGAACCGCGTATGGACGGAGGTGCGTTTCGCGATGTTCCAAAAAATCCGGCGCGCAAACGTTGAATTAGGGGCTTTAGTCTGACCAATATTATAAATATATGCATTGCAAGACTCCTTCGCCCTCTGATAATATCATCACTTCAGTGCTTTAATTCTGCTTAAAGGCAGTTCGGGATCTATTTGATGAGAAGACAAGCTACGGCTTTATTTGTTGCCGCCTTTCTAGGGCTGCAATTCATATCTCTTCTGCACGCGGTTGAATATGGTCATAGCGAACACGAACATAATGGTTCTGTTTGTCACGTTGCAACACACCTCGATAAAATTGAGTCGTGTGGTGGTACCGTAAATAATGATTCTGAATTTCCCAATACTCCGTCTCTGTTCGTCTTGCATGATGGAAGTGATGTAAACTTTCAATACCTCCTGAGAACTTCTTTACCACGAGCGCCGCCCTCAGTTTCCTAATACTCATAGCTAATTCATTTTGAATAATTGCTAGCGCTTAACTGTGCTAGTACGTTTAATTATGTAGGGAACTAATATGTTAAGAATTAAATTTGCAGTACTAACGTGTCTGCTCGTCATACTCGGTAGCTCGCCTTTGTGGGCAGCCTCCGATCAAGAAGTTGAATTACTACGTGCGGAAATAGCTGCGATGAAAGCAGCTCATGAAGAGCGTATTTTACTGTTAGAAGCAAAACTGGAAGAAGTAGCGGTCGCAAAAGTTGCTGCAAAATCTGAGGCGAGCTCTGACGAAATAATAGCAGTAGCTCCAATACGTCCTGCCACTAATCGCCGCCAAATCAAAAAGAACCTTTTCAATCCATCCATTGGGCTAATATTCAATGGCCAATACACGCAACATGAAACAGCCGAGGGCGAAATCGCAGGATTTGCTGTCGGGCATGAAGGTGAGCGAGGCGGAGAAGGATTTGCTATTGATCATACTGAACTGACTTTCTCATCAAGTATTGATGATAAATTCTTTGGAAGCTTAACAGCGGCAATAGTGAAGCATGAAGGGAAGACGGAAATTGAGCTCGAAGAGGCCTTCATTCAGACTATGCCTGGTCTTGGTTTGCCCACTGGCGCTAGCATTAAAGCGGGTAGATTCTTAGCTACTATCGGTTACCTGAATGAGCATCACACACATACAGATGATTTTACCGATCGACCACTACCATACAGAGTGTTCTTAGACGGCGGTTACAACGACGATGGCCTGCAGGCTACTTATGTGTTGCCAACGGATTTCTATGCGGAAATTGGTGGTGGTCTGTTCCGGGGTGATGATTACCCTTTTGGTGGTAGTGATGGCGAAGGCATCGATGCTTGGACTGCTTATGCTCGAACTGGCGGTGACATAGGTGAAAATCAAAGCTGGAGATTGGGTGGTTCTGTACTATCTGGTAAGTCCACTACGGGTAGAGAAAGTAACCATGAACTAGTGAGCTATGTCGGCGATACTGATTTGTATATAGCTGATGCCCGATACACTTGGGCTCCTACAGGAAATGCGACCAACCAAGAGTTTGCCTTACAAGGCGAATTCTTCTGGAAAGAAGAAGACGGTTTTTATTCTGATGCTGAGTCTGGAGCAGACAGTGTCTTGATGGATGATTCGTCCGAAGGCTGGTATACGCAGGCGACTTACAAGTTTGCTCGTAACTGGCGTTTTGGCGCGCGATATAGCCAACTAAACGCGGCAGACGTGCCTACAGGGTTGATCGGTAGCCATTTAGATGGGGAAGGTTATAACCCTAAAGCGTACACGGCGATGTTCGATTGGACGAATAGTGAGTTTAGTCGTGTAAGATTGCAATATAACAGAGAGGAGCTTGCTAGTGGCCAGGGTGATGATCAGATCATGCTTCAGTATATTATGAGTATTGGCGCACACGCTGCTCATAAGTACTAGTGAGATATTTCCTCAGTAGAGGCCTGTTAATGATGAGCGCAGCATTTTTATGCTGTGCTTCTTCTAATGCGATGGCTGCCCTAGAAGTTTTCGCTTGCGAGCCTGAGTGGGCGTCTTTAGCATCAGAGATTGGCGGTGATAAAGTGAAAACTTTCTCTGCAACTCATGCTCGGCAAGACCCTCACTTTATCAAAGCTCGTCCAAGTTTAATATCGAAGGTAAGAAGAGCGGATCTGATCGTCTGCTCGGGGGCCGACTTAGAGATTGGTTGGCTACCATTGTTGCTGGAGAGAGCCGGCGCCGATGTACAGCGCGGTGCAGTAGGTAACGTGATGGCATATCAGTATGTGCCGTTATTAGAGATTCCTACTGTGATCGACCGTAGTTTAGGAGATATTCATCCCGATGGGAATCCACACATTCATCTTGATCCACGAAACTTACTTTTGGTGGGTAAAGAACTCTTGAATCGACTGGTCCTGATAGATGAAGGAAATTCAGACTTTTACAAGCTGCGGTTCGCGCAGTTTGAAACTAAGCTGAATACGGCGATAGCTCGGTGGCTTGAAGAAGGTAAGCAGCTAAAGGGGATGCAAGTCATGACCAAGCATAAGTCTTTGTCCTATCTGATCAAGTTCTTTGGGTTAGAAGAAGTGGCAAGTCTTGAACCGAGACCTGGCCTTCCTCCTACATCCTCGCATTTAGCTAAAATATTAGAGTCTGTAGGTTCTAAAAATGTGCGGGCGATTATCCGCGCTCCCTACGAGTCTGATAGAGGCATAGACTGGATAACATCAAAGACCAAAATCAAAAACGTGATCATCCCTTACACCGTAGATGGTGATGACAACAGTGGCGATTTATTCGCTCTTTTTGACCGATCTTTGGCGATTCTAAAAAGTGCACTTTAGTGAAATCTGGATAATTGTGGGACCCGCGCTAGTCGCGGGTCTTATGATTGCCCTAACACATGCTCCGCTCGGAATCGAGGTGGTACGACGCGGTATCATTTTTATCGATTTAGCTATTGCTCAGATCGCTGGGTTGGGTGTAATAGTCGCGGAGATTATCTTTGATGATCCCTCAGCTCTTATAGTTCAAGCTATAGCACTGTCTTTGGCGGTCATTGCAGGTGTTTTTTTTCACAAGATGGAAACAGTTGCCCGCGATAATTTAGAAGCGATTATTGGTGTCTCTTTTGTTCTCGCCGCTTCTACTGTATTGCTCGTACTCGCCGGAAGCACACATGGAGGTGAAGATCTTACACATCTACTTGGAGGACAAGTTTTATTTGTGACGTGGGAACACGTATTAGCTCATGGCTTTATCTATCTATCCATCTTAGCTATCTGGTTTTCTTATCCAAAAATTCGAACTGGGATTGGTTTCTATTTAATTTTTGCACTTGCTCTGACTTCTTCAGTCCAGCTAGTAGGTGTCTATCTTGTTTTTTCAAGTCTCATTTTACCTGCGCTAGCTGCGTTAGGTACAAGACGTCCGCACGTCGTCGCCTGGAGTTGTGGTATGACGTCTGTGCTATTGGGTATGGCGTTTTCCATCTTTATTGATTACCCGTCAGGACCGGTGATGGTTGTTAGTTTTGTTTTAGTTACCATAGCGTTTGTTACTAGCAGGAGGTTCTTTATTTGTAAAACGACTACTTAGCGTTTTGCCTATAATTTCACAATGATAAAAACTCAATTAAATTCAGATAAATTAGCTGTAGTGGTTTCTTTAATATGCGTTGTTCATTGCTTCGCGGCTCCCACTATCCTCATTTTTGTGTCCTCCTTTTTTCCAATTTCTTACGAAAATGAACTGGTGCACATATCGTTACTTATGATAGCAGTCCCTGTCAGTGTGCTAGCTTTGGCTCTTGGATATAAAAACCACCAAGCTACTTCCTTTTTTTTTATAGGGTTAGTCGGATTGTCTCTATTAGTTTTTGCAGTGTCTTTGGGTGAAAACTTTTTAGGGGGATTTGGAGAAAAAAGCTTAACTTTGGTGGGTTCAACTATCGTTGCCTACGCGCACTTCAAAAACCATCAGATCTGCGTCAAGTTGAATTGTGCTTGTCATGAGAATAGCTCTTAGCGGAGGAGTTGAGAGTATTTAATGCCTTTTTATTGTTATTTAAGCAATCTTGTTCGGACTGACGAGTCTCGTGATGTAGTGTGTGGGAATTTGATAGTCACACCGTCTGACAGGTTTCCCAAGGTGGCTAGGGTAGCCTGAAAAAAATCTAAAAAATGTCCAAAATCTAAACTAATTCACTTACTGAATAGTCCTAGCCCGAGTGATTAAGCAAGATATCTAAACGTGACGATTGAAGCTTTTCTGGTTTTGAAGAAAGTGCACTGTTTTCGGAAGCTGAGAAAGCGGCTATTCGATTTGCAGACGTGCTGGCTGGAGATCATATTAAGGCATCAAGTGCCTTATTCGGCCAAATGAAAGAACATTATACGCAGCCCTAAATCATGGCATTAGGCTGGAGGGCGGTTATATACATGGGATACGGTCGTTTGGTTTATGCGACAGGTCTTCAAAGCATTGGAGGCACATGCCAACTTGACCATTAATATGAAACTAAAATTAATGCGCTAAAAACTTAGTTAGAAGTGCTCTGACTCTAGAGAAGATGGCTAGTTGACGAGAGATGAAAATAGACTGCCTTAAATAAGCTTAGGGCAGTCTGTAACAATCCTAGATAGATTATTTGGCAGCAACCAAATCAGAGCCAGCGAGTAACGCGGTTAATTGCGCAAGTTGCTCTTTCATTAAAAGCATTTCCGCTTTATCAGATTTGAGCTCATTCACTTCAGCGCGTAATGCCAACAATTCGTCTTTGGCATGGCTTAAGGTGTTTACTTTAGCTAATAGTCTCAAGTTATCTCTTTGCACTTTCTTAATAGCCTCTGCATGTCTGTTTGAGATGCGTTGGCTCTTTTGTTCAACTACTGCGAGTCTTCGGTTCATCTCGACGCCTTGACCCGAGGTGCTGACTTTGGATTGTGATTTCCCAAAACTGAAGCTCATGCCAGCTTTGAAAGTATAGTCGGGATCGTCATGTGTCAAAAAAGAGGTCCCCGCATTAACAGACGCGTTCTGCAGAAACTGAGGAAGTTTATCAGAGAAGCCAAAGCTGGATAGATCGGCTGCACAGCCGATTGCCATCGCAGAATAAGAACCACGAACACCAGAGCCGACACCACATGTATGACTGCCATCGCCGCCTTGAGTAGGCAACGATGTTAGCGCAGCACTTAGTGCAACCGACCTGGCATTTTGTTTGCGCATTGTTTTATTCAGGTTGGATATACCGGTGGTGTTTTTGGATATACCGGTGGTGTTTGTCGATATATTACTGGCGTTTGTCGATATATTGGTATTGCTCTGATTTATAGATGTTAAAACGTTGGTACCACCAATCAATAGATTAGTGCCACTTTTGATGTTGATGTCGATTTGGCTCCCCGTAGCATTTGTTGCATAGAGTAACTGTTGTCCACCCGTTTCTATGGTGACAAGAGAATTTTCTCCTATATGCATACTGCCATCCGCTTTTTTCTCAAACAACTTTTTGCCGTCATTCCCGACAATTTTACCCACGCCGGTATGAGACAAGCCTAGTAAAGACACATTAGTCAGTGTTGGCGCAGCAGTGGTCTCAACTAATGAACCATCTTTGCCACTATAAACTTTAAATGTGTTGTTGGTCTGAAGTGCGTAAAAATTTCCCGTGTTTTTATCAAGATATGAACCACTTTGAAAATTTACTCCTGAATCGGTTAGCCCAGCACACCCAGCGGTATCGAAACTCGCTAGAGACGTGGCAGCCCCTGTGGAGGAGTCGACGGACCATAAATCTCGCGACACCGTACCAAAACCACCAGCATTACCAGAGCAATCGTATGACGTTCCCGAACCAGTAGTCCCAGTGCCGCTGCCTTTAGTTGTCCCCCAGACGGTATAAGTCTCCGCAGAAACGTGGAAGGTAAATACGCTAGCTAAAATGACTAAGCACGCATTAATTAAGATATGTTTAAATATAATATTTAATTGAGATTTTTTGGCCATGAGGTTTCCTTGATTAGATTGTTTATTAGTACTTTAACGTTTATTCGGTGACCCTGTATAGAACGACTGTTCTTCTAAGCAATGGTAACAACGCCTTGGCACTGTTTTGGATTTAATTATGTAGATACCTTATTGCAAGCAGAAACTATATTTCTTCATGCTAAATAGCTGACCATGAAAACTATAGGCATAATACAAAACCTGAACTTATCTATCATATAAATTGAAAGAGAAAAAAATGATCCGCTCCGAAGAAAATTTTGAAGGGACTTGGCCTTATGCACCTAAATTTTTTGATGGCGCTGGATTCAAAATGCATTACATAGATGAAAATTCAAATTGTGATGATGAAGTTTTTGTCTGCGTGCATGGCCAGCCTACTTGGGGCTACTTATACCGGAATATTATTCCTAGTTTGAAAAAAATGGGGCGGGTGATCATTGCAGATCACATGGGCTTCGGAAAGAGTGAAACACCTAGCAATGCCCGATATACGATAGAAGAGCATTGCAATAACTTAGAAGCTTTGGTTCTTGAATTAGACTTAAAGAACATTAACCTTGTGCTGCAAGATTGGGGAGGGCCTATTGGAAGTAGTATCGCGTATCGTCATCCTGATAGGGTCAAAAGGCTGTGTGTCATGAATGCTGTGGTTGGGGGTCGTGCCAAGGAAAATAAATTTTCTCAGTCTCCTTGGAGCCAGTGGGTAACCTCGGAAGAATTTCTACCGACGGTCAGTAATCTAAATGCCACCGTTTTATCTGTGATGAAAAGAATTGGCTTTGAGCGCACTCAACATATTACCGAAACTTGGATAAGAGCCTATGCAGCGGCCTTTCCCACGCCTCAGGACTGTATCGGTGCTATTCGTTTACCTCAATGTATATCGGACCGTGAGACAATTGAATTTCTCAAGTCTATTAGAACTGAATCTGCGGTAAGTCGTATAAAAGAAAAGCCTGCAATTTACGTTCATGGTGAAGCTGACAGAGCGTTGCCGCTTGATTTTACCGTAGGTTGTTTCAAAGATCTGTGGCCGAATGGCCCAGTAGTTACTCTCCCAGGTGTAGGGCATTTTTTACAGGAAGACGCACCTGAAGCTGTTAGCGCTCTTATTCAATTGTTTGTTCAGTCTACCTAGATTTTTCGGAATCAGGAGATTAAAAATATGGCAGACCCCTATGAAAATTTTGCGGAGCTAGCAAGGAACGAAACAGAAGGTGTTGATTATTCAATCTCATTTGTCGCGAGAGGTAACGGTTCACTTCTTATTGCAGCGCCTCACGCCGGTGTGATTGAAGTAGGGACGTCTTCTATATCTGAACTTATAGCCGGGGACGATCATAGCTTATATCAGTTCGAAAGCCATAAAGTAGTAGATGAAAATTATATCTCGCTTCATATCACGAGCCATATTTTTGATGAGCCAACATGTATCCGTGCCGTTGAATCTCATGACTTCATAGTCACAATACACGGTTGCCACAATAGCGAGGAAATTGTTTTTCTGGGTGGGAGGCATCAAAAGTTAATTGAAAATATTGCAGAGGGCATTAGGAATATAGGGATAGACGTGCGCACAGAAAACCATCGCTTTCCAGGCAAGCACCGTAACAATATCTGTAATAGGGGTCGCTCTGGTATGGGGGTTCAAGTTGAGCTTTCAGAACCACTGCGTCAGGTGGGCAATTACACCAAGATTGTATCTGCAATCCGTTCCAGCCTCGAAGAAATTTAAAGATAACTATGTTCCTCACTCATTTTGTAATGATACTTGTGTTATTTTTATTGTCTTTTTTGATGTGACCTTATGAATAACGATTATTTGTCTAGTCAAGCTGATATCTACCGCCGTTTTCGGCCTTCATACCCGGAGAGATTGTTCGAGTTTTTATCAAACGAACTTCATGATGACTCTTTAATTTGGGATTGTGCGACGGGCAATGGACAAGCCGCCATGCAGTTTGATCAACGCTTTAAGATTGTAGCCACAGATCAAAGCGGCTCACAATTAAGTCATCGAAGTTTTTCAAGTAATATTCTTTATGCTCAAGCAAAAGCGGAGTATGCGCCTTTTTGCGACAGATCCGTATCTCTAGTCACCGTCGCACAGGCACTACATTGGTTCGACTTTGACGTCTTTTATAAAGAAGTAAGGCGAGTACTTAAGCCTGGCGGTATAATTGCCGCTTGGACGTATAGCTTTTTGTCGGCATCGCCACAACTGGGAAGTGATATTGATGAATGTGTGCGTTCGTTTTATTACGAGGTTGTAGGAGGCTATTGGCCACCGGAGCGTCGATGGGTTGATCAACTGTATGAAGCTATTCCTTTCCCATTCGACGACATTCAGGCGCCTGATTTTTATCTAGACCTTTCCTGGGATCTGATCGAACTTGTCGGCTATCTGAGTTCTTGGTCATCGGTAGCCCAGTATATAAAGGTTAACAAGACTGATCCTATGCCGGATCTGGAAAGACAACTTACTCGGTTATGGGGAGATCCCCAAGTAAAAAAGACGATGAACTGGAAGCTAGGGCTGAGAGTTGGGAGGAACGAACAACTCAATGTTGCGTGAGCTCAGGTCTTATATTAGGGCAGATACCTGAAAGTCAGATTTATGCGTGGTTGCGCAATATTTTTTCTCTTCGGTATCTGATGAAGCCAATATTTTTGCATAGGATGTTCCATAGATAAGAGGCTCCCGTGGGTTAGATTTATGGCAACGGTATCTCCTGTGCCGTCTTTCCTCTTAAGTTGAAATGTTCTAGTCGCGCCGAGACTTACAGAGGCTATGTGTATGTTATCGCCAAGTTCAGCTTCGTCATCTGCGTGCCATGAGACTGAGTCTCCTCCATTTCTATAATAATTAAGAAGAACGCTGTTAAACGAATGCCCTAGAAGGCGTTCTACCTTAGTATTTAATATATCTAAAACGACAGTGTAAGGGTTACCTAACATTTCAATCCCAGAGTAGGTGTAGGTTTTCTCATTCCTGGAATACCAAGCTGCCAGCCTTGGAATAGGACTGATATTGCCCTTAAAATTAATAGTATCTTGTTTCCAAGGAGTGTCTTTCTGGAGAACATTAAAGATGTCGTCTGCTTCAATGTGGTTAATGAAATCGTGATGGAGAGTCGCAGAGCCATGCGCCAGAGGAATTGACGTAGGCTGGTCTTCAAATAAATCCGACAATCACGACTCCTTGTGCCTCTTAGATAGCTTTGAGGATATTTTCTTTAAGCCTCATTATCGCCTTGCTTAGTCATTGAACTGGGTCTCGCTGGCGCATCCGAAATATCGATATTGTTTACAAAGTTTTTGAACTCAGAATTGTAGGTGTTTTCTCTCATAGACCAGAAATGCGTAAAAAAATCTGTTTGTATTACAGCCTTCATCAGGTATTCGTACCCAGACCATATTTCTTTGCTGACATGTCCCGTCTGGTACTGCCTATAAAGCATCTCAAAGGTACGAGTAATGCCTGTGACAAGCATTAGCATACGTCCTTTTTCTGTAGATGTGAGGCTCGCAAAATCTTCAGCACCCTGCAAATATAACCTTGAGAGTTCTTCTGATGAGGCAATAGTCATCATGTTGTGGTTGATGAGTTTGGCGCTTTCTTGCTCAATAGTCGCTTGAACAGCTCGGGAGTTTTGGCGGATTTGTTTGCCGAGATAAATGAGCGATACCACTACGGCAACAGCTGCAGTTGCTTCTGCTATTGAGCCCATCGCTGACCAGTTAAAGAGAGCTGCTGTCCAGTTCATTGTATTTCCTAAATCACTTAAATCTACAGGCAATCATATTAGCGCATTCTTCATTTTTCTCATATTTTAAATAAATGAAAATGTTTGGCTATCTTTTCGGGCTAAGCTTACGATGTAACATTAAGTGCCACGCGGAATGCGATGCAAAGTCAAGCTATCGGGGGAAGGATGCAGCAGCGAAATTTTGAAATGATTGAGACGAATGGCGTCACCTTACGCGTTGTCGTTGAAGGTAATGGACCTTTGATTATTCTGCTACATGGATGGCCTCAATCCTGGCACTTGTGGCGGCACCAGATCGATCCTCTCGTTGCCGCGGGCTATTGTGTAGCTGTTCCAGATCAAAGAGGGTATGGGGGCAGCAGCAGTCCCCATGAAGTTTCCGAATATACTATTTTGAAGTTGACCGCAGATGTCGATGGGATAAGAAAAGCTCTGGGTTTTGATACATTTAAGCTTATCGGTCATGATTGGGGCTGCATCGTCGCATGGAACACAGCGCTGCTTTACGAATCAACGTGTACCGCTGTAATGGGACTGTCAGTCCCGTTTTGGAGAGTGGGTAATGCGACTATCAATCCAAGGGGCTTCGATGACAAGTTCTGGTACATTAGGCACTTTCAAAATGAGTATGCGGATGATGAGCTGAATGCCGATGTGGAACGCAGCCTGCGCATTTTGTCTCATGGTTTGGGAGCTGATTCTCCACCAGGGACTTGGATGGAGCAATTGAGTTATCCAAGTTCAAAAGGGCTGCTCGACGTACTTCCTGAGCCTGAAGTCTTGCCTCCATGGATCAGCTCAGAGGATTTTGAATATCATGTGGACCAGTTTAAGATCAATGGTTTTAGAGGGCCTACGAATTGGTATCGTAATCTACGCAACCTTAACAGCATGACGCCGCAACTAGAAGGTAAACGCTTTTCCCAGCCTGCGGCTTTTGTCGCAGGAACTGACGACGATGTGTTGTTATATGATATTAACTGGCGGGACTGGTTTGTAGAAGGATTTGAAGATCTGAGGTTTCTAGAATTAGTAGATGGAGCAGCGCATTGGTTGCAGGTCGAAAAACCGCACGAAACGACCGCTCTTATTCTCCGGTTTTTAGAGGAGGTTAGCTAGCTCTCTTCTACTCGTTTTTATACAGGGGATCATGTAGCCTTAGCGAATGGATCCAGCGACACAAAATTATGTTTTTTATGACACTGAAACGAGTGGGTTAAGTACGCGCTTTGACCAGATACTGCAGTTCGGCGCTATTCTGACTGATAGCGATCTTAATGAGTTGGAGCGTTTTGAAATACGCTGCCAATTGCGTAAACATATCATTCCGGCACCTGGTGCATTGAAAGTTACTCGCGTATCCCCTAGCGCAATGTTTGATGAGTCTTTGCCAACTCACTACGAAGCGATGGTCCAAATCCATCAGATATTAACGGGTTGGTCTCCTGCTGTTTTTATGGGGTATAACTCGCTTTCTTACGACGAAGAAATGCTAAGACAAGCTTTCTACCAGACTTTACAATCGCCCTATATTACTAATACTGGTGGTAATGGTCGTGGAGATGTTCTTCGGCTCATGCATGCGACGCATATACTTGCCCCAGGTGTTATTCAGCCAGTTCCTGGCCCCAAAGGAAATCCGACATTCCGACTAGAAAGTCTGGCACCTACTAATGGGTTTGCTCATCAGAGCGCACACGACGCTATGGCCGATGTCGAGGCAACGATACATTTGGCAAAGCGGGTTTTAGAAGAAGCACCTCATGTGTGGGATATGATGTTAACCACGTCATCGAAACGTGAAACTCTGCAATTACTCAATGATCAAAGTATCCTCATTTTATGTGGCCCACAAAATGGAGGGTGGTCAAAACCAGTCACAGTATGTGGTCGACATCCAGACCAAGATAACCAACAACTTGTTTTTGATTTAAATCAAGATCCCTCTCAGTACTTAAGTATGAGCTTGGAAGAACTTTCTAAAAAAATTCGAGGAAAGAATAGCCCTATCAGAAAAATAGCCGCTAACAAACAGCCTATTCTCTTGTCGTCCGATGATGCGCCAGACCATACAATTCCTGTAGACATTTCGTACGAAGAATTAGTAGCTAGAGCAGAAATGATTAAAGACAGTCTAGATTTTAAACATCAGGTGTCAGCCGTGATTTTTGAACAAGAAGCTGACGAGATCGAACTTTCTAATGAAGTAGAAGATCAAATTTATGATGGTTTTTCTAGTCGCTCTGATTCTTCTTTGATGGAAAAATTTCACTCGTCTGAGTGGGTGGATAGAGTTGGAGTGCTCAGGCAATTAACTGATGTGAGGATGCAAAGACTCGCACAGAGACTGATTTACTTTGAACATCCCGAGCTTCTTTCCGACAAGGTGCGGGCAGCCATTTCTCAAAAAATAACCGAGAGATTAGTGACCGTAGATGAAGGTGTTAAATGGCGAACATTGAACAGCACCCACGCTGAGTTAGGTAAGCTTAAATTAAGTGCGAGGGGAGACGAAGACCTCGATTTTATTTCCGTTTATGAGCAATGGCTGGCAGTGCACTTTATTGAGAACTAACGAAGTCGATTCGCACTAGAGTCTGTTTGGCGAGTGAACGAGTGTTCTTGTGATGGTGCTTCAAAATAAGATAAGTTCGTTGTATCTAAAAAAACAAGGCAAGCTGCTGATGAAGGTGTTTAGAAAAAAGGAGGGGCGATGAAGTTTCCTAGTATTGATTTTGCACGAGCGCTAAAGATACAACTTAATGAGAGCAAGCGCTTCGCTGAGGCAAGCGCTTGGTCTGATGTGAAAGTGCTTTTGAGTTTCGGTGAACAGCAATACTGGATGAAACTTTACCGAGGGAAAGTAATAGACTTGATGGAATACTATCCCATGTCTAATCCTCTTGGATGGGATTATGTTATCGCCGGATCAATCGATAATTGGAATGGCCTATTGAAGGGGTTACGACCCATAGGCCATATGCTAGATACAGGTAGCATTAAGGTTGACGGAAATCTACTGCAAGCAAATCGGATGTATGAATCCACCCATGTGATATTAAATATCATGCGGAGTATGAATGTTTACGAAAAACGGGGGGGTTAAAAATGTCATACGAAATTACTGGACGTTATGCGACAGTTCAAAACACTAGGGTCTACTATGACCTGTGTGGAGAAGGAATACCTTTGGTTTGTATTCACATGGGTTGGGCTTGTTCTCTGCAATGGCATCATTTTATGCCGTTGATGGCTGAGGCAGGTTTCAAAGTCATTGCACCTGATTTACCTGGCCACGCAAAATCTTTGCCCGTTAATTGGACACCATTCAAAAAAATGCATGACTACGCAGAGTGGGTTTGGAATTTTATAGAAACGGTTTGCCCTGGCGAAAAACCGGTTGTTTGCGGTAGCGGTATCGGGGGGGACATGACACTCGATTTGGCATGTAATCATCCCAAGGGGATCTCTGCAGGAATGGCATTTGAGTCTGCGGCAAAAACCGGATCAATCTCATTTTTATCAAATTATACTGAACCTCATACTTTCCCAGGGTTTTCCTCACTTGTTGACAACGCCTCTACTTCTGCAATGTATTACCCTTGTGATGAGACTAAAGTTTTAGAATCCAAGTGGCAGCATCGTTGCACCTACCAAGCTACATGCGTGGCAGACATGGACGCATGGAATGACCATGATGTGACCGATAAGTTAAGTAATATTGAATGCCCGGTATTTCTATATAAAGGAGAGGCCGATTACCATATTCCGGATCAAGATGTGTTGGATACTATTGCGGCGATTCCTAATGGGCTAGCTGAAGGGGGCATTGCTCAAGGCATGGGACATCTGATCATGATGGAGCAACCTCAAAAGTTAGCGGCAGCATGTACCAGTTTCCTTAAACGCCGCAAAGTAATTTGATGCGTGCGCAGCTTCTTATAGACTTTTCTCGAGAGCTTGTTAGTGCTATTACTTAAATTATAATGTGACTTATTACACAGCTAGAAAATAGCTGTCTCTCATATCTGAATTTACTTATCTAAGGACGCCCAATGATCCCTGCACGCTTTGAATTTCTTGTATTTAGCTTTCTTTTATCCGTTTTTATGTCGTGTCTTTCGACTTTCGTTGCATTATATACCGCGGTGGGTTTGTCAGAAAATTTTCTTGGGCTTTGGTTGAATGCTTGGGGTCATAGCTGGGCAGTGAGTTTCCCAATATTATTATTAGTGACACCTTCTGTTCGATTTATGGCTAAAAAATTGGTTGCGAGCACAGCGACAAAGCAAATACTGTGAAACTCTTCCCAGGAGTGTTCCTGGGAAGAGTTTCACTCTAGATACTTGGCCACAGCTAGCCGATAAACTCAATACCTTCGCCTAAATATGTACAGGGGGTGTTGATTCGCTAAGCTCTTTTAGTACGACCTCATCTGGCAAATCAAACGCCGCAGCGAACGCCTTGTCCATTTCTGAATATTCTGGCTTTCCAATGCCACTTGGAGGCTGAGCTACTGCATCAGCGTGTGCATTGTTATAAGGGGCTGGGTTTCTGCAGGCGAGGAGCTCTTCATCAGAGATCCCGTTGAGTTTTACGACAGCAGGATCTATCCATTCATCGCCATTTATTGCATCCGGGGAAGTGGAGACTTCAAGCACCAGATTCTCTGGGCCACCGAAATAGATGGACTGACAGAAGCCATGCTCTAATGGCCCGAGAACTCGGACACCTTTTGATCTTATTCTGTCGCGCATTTCTAGTAGTTCTTCGTCAGAGTTGACGCTAAAAGCGATATGTTGCATTACTCCAGCCGCGCAAGGCTTTACCGGATTGCCGGCATGAGAAACGCCTTTCGTTATAGGTAGATCTTTCACTATTGGTGCTGCTACAAAAGCCACAGAGGAGTTGGCGTTAAGCTCCATAAATGCATGTAAGTAACCATCGACATTATGCATCCAGTACAGAGCTTTTAACTTCAACCCCAAGACATCAGAGAAAAATACAATTTGCGATTTTATGTCCGCAGTCATAAATGCCACGTGATGGACGCCATTTAGATGAGCCATAGTTAAATCCCCTCTATCAAATTCAATCCAGAATCTACAGAAATATAGATTATCTTGATATTGCGCTGAATTGGTTAGCCTGTCAAAGCCTCGTTCTATCTTAGCGTTGACTTCAATTTTAATTAGAGTGTATAAATTCTTGAAGTGTTTTTTTTATAAAGTCCCGACCTTGACCTTCAGTGTAATTGACTGTTTCATCGGCATATTCAAACATGACTTCAAACAATTTTCTTTCAGAGGCTGTGTCCTTTATTCGAATCGTATCGTGAGTCTGAATAATTCGACTCCAACTTAGTCGAACATCGCTCCAGAAGTTTTTGGTTTTTTCCCAGTATAAATGGCCCTCTGAAAAATCATGATTAACTATTCTTTCATATCGGTTAAATCCCGCTTCTCGAGCTATATATTGCTCAGTGCCATCTTCATTATTAGTGTTAACTTTGAGGTTGTCTTCCTCATGAATCCAGCCGTGGGGTGTTATGGTGTGCCTGTTGGTGCCGACTAGGACATCATAATCATTTCTAATGCTGAATTCACGGCGAGGGAGAGGACGTCGGGTCAGATCGCTTTCCCAAGAAGAATAGTTATTATGGTGCATCCATTCACCTACTGATTCATAACGAGGCGAGTCATCGACTTGGAAAACGGCTTGCGTCCATTTACCATCAACGGACTCCACCGAACGAGCATCGTTAACCCAAGTTTTGTTTTTATCGTATTGCAATAGAGACGTGTCTTGGTACCTCCAATCCTGTCTCCAATGTTTTACGACGATGGTTTGAGTTTGTGTTTGATCAGGAATTTCAAATGTCATCACTAAAATGTGTTGGAGACTTATAAGATCTGGCTGATCTTCTAAAATGTAAACGTACTCAGTGCCCCATGATTGATAAGGCCTAACAGGATGATATGGCTCAGTAAATCCAACTAACTCAACGAAATCAAAGGACGCGCGATAAGCGCCAGACATCGCTCGTATAGCTCGCCTATCTTTCTCTCTTTTGGACAGGTTTTTTTCTTGTAGCTGTAACCATAGAGTGTGAGGCTCTTTTTGTAAGGTGACTGCGGAACCTGTGGTAATTCCTCCTCGTGGCCTCATTTCGTCAGCAGGAGAGAAAGGCCAAGCGTAGGTATACCTATGTTGAGCTACAATATCTTTTTCTGCACACACAGGACCTAAGTAAACCACCAGCGCACACAAGAATAAGCTAATAAAAATTTTCATGAGTGAGAAGTTCCCCTTTCAGTTTGAACAGAATTTCTTTCGACAGCTAGTTTGTAACTTGGTCTTAAGCTAATGTTGGCTTGGTAATTATGAAATACGCTAGGGTAATCACACGAATAAGCTGCAGCCCAATCTAGAGTTGTCATCATTAATATGTCTGCTCCTGAAAATAACTCACCTAATAAATATGGGCGACTATCCTCCATTCTTATTGCGGCAATTTTGATCATTCGGTTGAAATATTGACGGGCCACTAGACATGCGTTGGGGGCTGAGCCGTACACATTGGGCAATCCTTCATGCCTTCGTAAAACATATAAAGAAGTTGCATCTAGCTCAGTACTTATAAATGAGCCCCACTCAAAATAAGAGGCCCGCGCATCATTCTTGCTTGGGATTAAGGAAGTATTGTTTTTGCGGTAAGTCTCGCCAAGATAGGTGATGATTGCAGCACTTTCACTAACCGCAACGTCGCCATCCACAAGTGTAGGTATTTTCCCACTGGGATTAAGTGAACGGTACAAAAGGCTATCTGCCACCGGAGTTCTGGCTTGTAGCCGCTCCGTTTCATAGTCGAGGCCTAATTCAGTCATCGCCCAATGGGCTCTCATAGTGCGAGGTGTTCCAATCCCCCATAGAGTTCGTACGGTCATATTAGCTATCCAAAAACGATAAGGAACATTAAACTATTGAGACAACGTTTTCATCACAAGCAGCTATTAGTTGTAATATCCGATTCTAATATCAAGTATTATGTGATGACAATTCAATATTACTTCTTAGGCACAACTATCTTATGCTCTCTTATCAACACGGATTTCACGCCGGAAACGCTGCCGATGTCCACAAACATTCGATGCTCTGCAGCCTTCTAGGCTATTTAACAGGTAAAGATAAACCACTTACTTATGTAGAGACGCATGCAGGGCGAGGACTTTACTACTTGACTGCTGCAGAATCTAGAAAGACGGGTGAATTCAAGCAAGGGGTTAATCTTTTAGGTAAAAATTTTGCTAAGGATCATCCGTATTCGAAGGGGCTTAAGAAGACCGAGGAGCGGTATGGGGCAAGTTTTTATCCTGGCTCTCCTATGCTTGCTTTGCTTTCTTTACGGCCCAATGATCACATTCATTTAGCGGAAATGCATCCTCGCGAATTTAAAGCGTTAGAAGCTCATTTTTCTGTGCCAGGAGTCAATTTATACCATCAAGATGGATGGCATCTTGTTGATTCAGTGGTACCTCCAACCCCAAGGAGAGGTTTAATCTTCATCGATCCCAGTTACGAGGTAAAAACCGAGTATAAAGAGATCCCAGTGAAACTTGGTTTGGTTCACCGAAAATGGAATGTTGGTGTCGTAGTGTTGTGGTACCCCATATTAAATGATGATCTTCATTTGAAAATGCTAAACAATTTGCAGAAACGATTCCCTAAGGGTTTTCGTCATGAAATTAATTTCTCGTCTTCCACAAAACATCGTCAGATAGGTGGCTCTGGCTTGTTTGTTATCAACCCTCCTTATGGCATTCAGACTATCGGTAGAGAGGTGACACAAGCCCTCCAGTCCTAGAATTCGTGGCATCGACAAGGATGGCATGCAGATTGAAGTCCATTGTTTCTAGATTTCCCTAGTGGTCAGGGCGGCTTGTTTATGGGACAATCCCATCCTTCTTGAATAGCTAATCGCAGGATCCTTAAGGCGGGGTGGCAGAGTGGTTATGCAGCGGCCTGCAAAGCCGTGAACAGCGGTTCGATTCCGCTCCTCGCCTCCATTGCTGCATTCCACAATAACCCAATCCTTCCTTGACAATTTGGCATCGGCTCCAGTACTAGCCTAACTATATTTTGTGGCGCGCTATATAAACAAAGGCACTCAAGTTTCTTCTTTATAATTTCCATCGAGGCCATCAGCCCTTGAGGTGATGTCCTGGCTAAAAGAAGATATTTTGCGTTATAGAAGATTACCCAGAGCGGCTCTGATTACCACCAAAAAGTGTTATGATACCTGGTGGGCGTGGCTCGCGCTTTCAGATTCGTATTTTCTGAAACAGCAGAAATATTCTTTTGCTATTGAGAAGTAAGAGCGTTGGTAAATGGAAAATGTACTTTTAAGGAGGGCGGTATGATTTTAGTAACGGGCGGCGCTGGATTTATTGGTGCTAATTTCGTATTGGAATGGTTATCAGGATCAAACGAACCCATTATCAACCTTGACGCATTAACTTATGCTGGTAATCGTGAGAACCTTGAATCGCTTGACGAGGATGATAGGCATATTTTTGTGGAAGGAGATATTGGTGACTTTACGCTAGTCGCTAAATTGCTTAGTAAGTATCAACCCCGTGGCATTATTAATTTTGCCGCCGAAAGCCATGTGGATAAATCTATTCATGGGCCAGAGGAATTCATTCAAACCAATGTTGTTGGTACTTTTCGCCTATTAGAGGCTGTACGTGCTTATTGGACTGGGCTGCAAAACGATATTAAACAAAACTTTCGTTTTCTTCATGTTTCAACCGACGAGGTATACGGTTCACTTGCTAAAGATGCCCCAGCATTTAACGAAACTCACCGTTATGAGCCCAATAGCCCGTACTCTGCAACCAAAGCCGCGAGTGACCACCTAGTACGTGCTTACCATCATACCTACGGTCTGCCTGTGCTTACAACCAACTGCTCTAATAATTATGGGCCGTATCACTTCCCGGAAAAGTTAATCCCATTAATAATAGTTAATGCGCTCGCGGGCAAACCATTACCTGTTTATGGGGACGGCCAACAAATCAGAGATTGGCTCTATGTTAAAGATCATTGCACCGCCATTCGTCTTGTCCTAAAGGCTGGCAAAGTAGGCGAGGTCTACAACATAGGTGGTTGGAATGAAAAAACTAATATAGATATTGTTCATACTGTTTGCAATCTATTGGATGAACGCTCATCTAGAGCAGATGGTAAAAGTTATCGAGAGCAAGTTACCTATGTGACAGATCGCCCTGGACATGATCGCCGTTATGCCATTGACGCAAGCAAAATAGAACGAGAATTAGGCTGGAAGCCAGCTGAAACATTTGAAACAGGTATTCGTAAAACGGTTCAGTGGTATTTAGAAAACCAATCGTGGGTGGAGAATGTTCAATCTGGTGCTTATCGTGCGTGGGTTCAAAAAAACTATTTAGAGAGGACGAATTGAAACCACTCCAGATCTTACTGTTAGGCAAAAATGGCCAAGTTGGCTGGGAGTTGCAACGCAGCCTTGGACCGCTAGGTCAATTAATTGCATTGGATGAGGGTAGCCAAGAGTTATGTGGCGACTTTACCAACCTGGAGGGGGTGGCGGAAACTATTCGAGATGTTGCACCGGATATTATCGTGAATGCGGCAGCTCATACGGCAGTTGATAAAGCAGAAAGTGAACAAGAATTGGCTCGAACTATTAATGCTCTGACACCAGGTACTCTAGCACAAGAAGCAAAGCGGTGTGATGCATGGCTCGTTCATTATTCTACCGATTACGTGTTTGATGGTAGTGGTGATATGCCATGGAAAGAAACTGACGTGACAGCCCCATTAAGTATTTATGGCAAAACTAAGTTAGAAGGTGAAAAGGCGATTATCGCCTCTGGCTGCAAATATCTTATTTTCCGTACGAGTTGGGTGTATGCCACACGTGGTAGTAATTTTGCTAAAACTATTCTGAAACTGGCTCAAGAGCGTGACAGTCTAAAAGTGATTGATGATCAGATTGGCGCGCCTACTGGTGCTGACTTATTGGCGGATGTAACAGCACATACCATCCGCATAGCACAGCAACGTCCTGAAGTCAGTGGCCTATATCACCTTGTAGCCAGCGGGCAAGCATCATGGTATGAATACGCGAATAGTGTTATTGATTTTGCACGTCAGTCGGGCATTGAAATCAAAGCCTCACCAAAGGATATTCAGCCAGTACCAACGAGTGCTTTTCCTACGGTAGCCACACGGCCAATGAATTCACGCTTGGATACTGCAAAGTTGCAAGATACCTTTGGCCTTAAATTGCCCCACTGGGAAAGCGGTGTCACTCGTATGTTGACTGAATTTTTAGAGAGATAATGATGATGGAACGTAAAGGTATTATCCTTGCAGGCGGTTCTGGCACTCGGCTTTATCCTGTGACTACGGTGGTTTCTAAACAATTACTGCCTATTTATGATAAACCGATGATCTACTATCCGCTCAGCACACTCATGCTGGCGGGGATGCGTGACATTTTGATAATCTCTACGCCGGAAGACACCCCGCGTTTTGCTCAACTGCTCGGTGATGGTAGTGACTGGGGCCTTAATCTGCAATATGCGTTACAGCCAAGTCCTGATGGACTTGCTCAAGCTTTTACTATTGGTAAAGACTTTATCGGCAATGGTCCCAGTGCTTTAATATTAGGTGATAACATTTTTCACGGCCATGACCTTGATACACAGCTTCAAAAAGCCATGGTGCAAGGTCAAGGTGCAACCGTGTTTGCTTATCATGTGCAAGATCCGGAGCGCTATGGTGTGGTGACTTTTGATAAACAAGGTCGTGCTAACAGTTTAGAAGAAAAACCGGCCATCCCTAAAAGTAATTACGCGGTTACGGGCCTATATT
The DNA here is from genome assembly GCA_938082545.1 of uncultured Gammaproteobacteria bacterium. Taxonomy (GTDB): domain Bacteria; phylum Pseudomonadota; class Gammaproteobacteria; genus UBA4457. The sequence continues at coordinate 87,648 of CALKCL010000017.1, read as the reverse complement.
TTTACGATAATCAGGTTGTAGATATAGCTGCTAATCTTAAGCCATCTGTGCGTGGCGAGTTAGAAATTACCGATTTAAACCGTATTTACCTTGATCGCCAACAACTCACGGTAGAGATTATGGGGCGTGGTTATGCTTGGTTAGATACGGGCACGCATGACAGTCTAATTGAAGCAAGTAATTTCATTCAAACCATTGAGCATAGGCAAGGATTAAAAGTGGCGTGCCCAGAAGAAATCGCCTATCGCAAAGGCTTTATCAATGCCGAACAGCTAGAAAAGCTAGCACTTCCACTGGCTAAAAGTGGTTATGGTCAATACTTGCAAGCTTTATTGAAAGAGGGGCGTTAGTCATAAAAATCATCCCAACAGTAATCCCTGATGCACTTATTATAGAACCCAAAGTGTTTGGTGACGAGCGTGGCTTCTTTTTTGAAAGCTTCAATCAAACGAAGTTCGAAACCGCTATTGGTCGGAAGGTTGATTTCGTACAAGACAATCACAGTCGCTCAGCAAAAGGCGTATTGCGCGGCCTGCATTATCAAATCCAACAACCCCAAGGTAAATTAGTCCGTGTAACCAGCGGAGCTGTATTCGATGTTGCTGTAGATATTCGTAAATCATCACCGACGTTTGGCCAGTGGGCTGGAGTGGAATTAAACGCAGAAAATCATCGTCAACTCTGGGTTCCCGCCGGTTTTGCCCATGGCTTTGTTGTCTTAAGCGATACTGCTGATTTTTTGTATAAAACCACCGATTACTACGCGCCAGAATTCGAGCGCAGCATTGCCTGGAACGACTCCGCCATTGGTATCCAATGGCCTATCCAAGGCGAACCATCCTTGTCTGCAAAAGACCGACAAGCCAAAGCATTGGCAGAAGCCGAGCACTTCGCATGACTCACCCGTTAACACCGATCAACCCCCACGCTGCACAACCCACATCTCTCGTGGCACTGGGCAGAAGCCTCTGGCGCAACCGCCAGCTCATCGTACAAATGACCAAGCGCGATGTAGTGGGCCGCTACAAAGGCTCGGCCTTGGGTCTGGTCTGGTCGGTCTTAAACCCCGTGTTCATGCTGGCCGTGTACACCTTCGTTTTCTCCGTGGTGTTCAAGGCGCGCTGGGGGGTGGGCGGCGAAGAAAGCAAAACCCAGTTTGCCTTGGTGCTGTTCGTCGGCATGATCGTGCATGGCCTGTTTGCCGAAGTGCTCAATCGCGCACCGGAGCTAATCCTCTCCAATGTTAACTACGTCAAGAAGGTTGTTTTCCCGCTGGAAATCCTGCCTGTTGTCAGCATGGGCGCAGCCCTGTTCTACAGTCTTATCAGTCTGGGCGTGTGGCTGACCGCTTTTGTCGTATTCAACGGTAACCCTCACTGGACGGTGGTTTTTATCCCCCTTGTACTACTGCCGTTGGTCATCCTCGCCACGGGTCTCGCGTGGATGCTGGCATCCCTAGGTGTGTTTCTACGCGACGTGGGCCAGACCATCAGCATCATCACCACCGTCATGCTGTTTCTTGCCCCGGTCTTTTATCCACTGACAGCACTGCCGGAAGAATTGCGCCCCTGGATCATGGCCAACCCGCTCACCTTCATCATCGAGCAGGCGCGAGAGGTGTTGATCTGGGGCCGTCTGCCCAACTTGACGGGACTGGGCATCTACACCCTGGTGGCCACGGCCGTGGCCTTGGCTGGCTACGCTTGGTTCCAAAAGACGCGTAAGGGATTTGCTGATGTCCTCTAACGATATAGCCATCCGTGTTCAAGGTTTGAGCAAGTGCTACCAGGTATATGACAACCCGCGTGATCGGCTCAAGCAGTTCATCGCCCCCCGTCTGCAACACATGGTAGGGCGGGCGTCTAAGCAATATTTTCGCGAATTTTGGGCGCTGAAAGATATTTCATTTGAAATCAAAAAAGGCGAAACCGTCGGCATAGTCGGGCGCAATGGCAGTGGTAAATCAACACTATTGCAAATCATCTGTGGCACGCTTACCCCCACGGGGGGCAGCGTGCAAACCAATGGCCGTATCGCCGCCCTGCTGGAGCTGGGTTCCGGCTTTAATCCGGAATTCACCGGGCGTGAGAATGTTTATATGAATGGCGCGATTCTTGGCCTAACTCGGGAGGAAATTGACCAGCGCTATGATGACATTGCTGCGTTTGCGGATATAGGCGGCTTCATCGAACAGCCGGCCAAGACCTATTCGAGCGGCATGATGGTGCGTCTTGCCTTTTCTGTTTCAGTCAATGTTCGGCCTGATATCTTGGTGGTTGATGAAGCGCTTGCTGTCGGTGATGGTGCATTTCAATTGAAATGTATGACCCGGTTGAAAGCTCTCCAGGAAATAGGTGTTACGGTTCTTTTCGTAAGCCATGACCTCACTTCGGTGGGGCGTCTTTGTAGTAGCGCGCATATTCTGGACCGCGGAGTCAAGTTGCCTGAGGAATCGGTGTTTGATTCGATCCGAACCTACGAGCGACTTTTGAAACTCAGTGAGCAAAAGGAATTGCTGTACGAAAAAGGAAAAGGGAAAGGGGCGCGCCATCCGCTGAAACGTTTTTATGAAGAATCGGAGTACCTGCCAGATTCCCTTGGAACTCAAGAGGCAATTATTAGCGAAGTCGAAATGTCCGGTAGTGAGGGAAAGGCCGAAGGTCGCTTTGTTTCTGGAGAATGCGTTTCGCTTTTGATACGTATCGTTTCAGAGATCGAAGTTGAAAATGTGATCCTAGGGTTCGGGCTGCGTAATGTACAGGGAGTGCGGGTCATCGGTGGGAATAGCCAATATTCAAAGGTCCTGATCGGCTTACGACAAGGCGTGAATGAGGTTGAAGTTGATTTTTCCCTCAATATCGTAGCTGGTGAGTACTTCCTGAATATTGGCTTGGTTAAAGATGACGATGAGCGGGTCGATCTCGATCAGCGCTGGGGGGTAAGGAAGCTGACCCTCACAGCGCCATTTTACCAAGTTGGTCAGGCATATTCGCCGATCAAGTTCCGGGTTAGATAAATGGAATACAGAGATCCCCAATCCTTGTTAAGCATCGATCGTCTCGACGTATTTTTGAAGAAACTCTACTTCGATGTGGTAGGCGGTGGCCGCACACGAGATGCAGGGTTCATCGTTTCACTTTATCGCAAGCACATCCTGCACAGAACTGGGGGCGTGGAGCCTCCGGATCTCAACAGAGCAGGGCACCATGTCCGGAAGTCTTGTATTGAAGACTATGAGCGGGAAGCGTTGGCCTTGTATCACTCGGTGTCGGAGAACGGATTTTGCACGGACAAAACGATAGCGCTTTCAGATGAGTTGCTGCTGGTGAATGGGGCACATCGCCTCGCCGTTGCGCTCTCGCTGGGTTTGCGAAGCATCCCGGTAGCGCGCAGTGCCGACGGAGGAATATGGGGGGCGGACTGGTTTCGGCGGTATTTCTCGAACACTGAATATTTCTTTCTTCTTGAGGAGTATGCATCATTTCGTTTGGACTCGGCGCCTGTGTTGTTGTGGGGTATTACCGAGGAGTTTTGGGGGGAGTTGATTGTCGGGTTGCGACAGCGGGGTATGAAGGTTGCAATTGTTCAGGTTTTGGATGTGCATGACAATTTTGATGGCTTCTACCGACTTATCCACGAGCTATACGGGGTAGAACCACAAAGCAATGACAACATCCGTCGCAAGGCGATCATTCACGGAAGCTACTCGACAAAGTTAGCTGTACTGCATGTCGAGCCGGCTCCCAGTGCTGGATTCGAACAAGATTTCTACACGTCCCTAGGCGAAATCAAATATAAAATCAGGGATATGTTTAACGATAGAATCAACAAGGATCTATTCCTGACCTTGCACGCGCCGGATAGTGCGGTTGAGAAGCAACGTATGTTGAGCCTGCTATATTCCCCGAGCAGTTTGCGTTTTTATCGATGGTTTCGATTTAACGACGTTTCTACAGACCCTACCTTGTGGCAGGCTATCGAAGGTTTCAAGACTGCTCTTGAGCAAACAGGTCTGCCAAAACATAAAGTTTGTGTCGTCGGGAGCGCAGTCCTTGGGGTTTGTGGTGTGCGCCAACCGGCTGATATCGATTTTGTGGTTACTTCAGACCTCGATAGTGCCTCTTACAAAGAAGCTCTGATAACTTACGGTGAGTATGATCTTCATTCAGATGGCTACTCATTGAAAACGAGAACGGGGAATGTGACCACAGATGAGGTGATCAATTCGTCCAGATACCATTTCTTTATTTCTGGGTTGAAGTTTGCAGACCCGGTCTACGTGTTTTTGCGGAAGAAGTTCCGCGGCATCGAAAAGGATGTTTTAGATCAGAGTTTGATGAAAGAGGCCTTTCGCGACCGTTGTGGCGATAAGCGCTCTAGGTTCATGCGGGACGAACTACTCTGGTTGGAAGGCTTTGTAAGGGGAGCTATGTCGTGATTGTTGTAAACCTACCGCAGTTCCCTTTTCGGGGCGTAGAAGCCCCATATCTTTGGGTGTTTTACAAAATGCTATCGTCTTTGCGTGGCGATACTCATTACTTTGTGCACCAAGACTACTTGATCGATCCTTCGATCTGGGCTGAACAGGAACGTTGGGAACTTGGTGAGGAGACTCAACGTAATCTGGGTTATCAGATACCTGCCCCGGCATCTTTGGCAAATGCTTCATGCTCTCTGATGCCTGATGAGCTTTTTGAATACCTACTTGCGCGAGCCCATGGAAGCCCGCTCAAGGCCTTTGAGCAAGTGTTGTCAGAGGCAGTGCCCGACTTGTCGACGTATTATCGTGCAGAGCTTGAAGCTCTTTTGGAAGACGGGCGAGTCGATGCGATTCTTTCTCCGATCAACTGTCCGTCGCTTCAAGATGTAGCCCGCTTGCAGGGGATTCCCCTCATATATTTCGAGTTGGGTCCCCTCCGTGGCCCCGGTTACATCGACCTTGCCTATTTTGACTTTCAGGGGTTGAACGAGAAGGCTGAGTTCGCAGAACGCTACGCAGGTTGTAAGCAAAAGGTGGGTGAGTGGAATTCGATGGGCCTAGCAACTGTGCGCAAGCAGTACCTGAGAGGTGATTACTGGGTGAGTACATCTGCTAGGGCAACCAAGTACGATGTGGGGGTGTCCATGCAGATCGAGGACGATACGAATCTGATTGCATCGAGCAACGGTTTCAGCAATCAGGGATTGATCGCCTACTCGAAACTGAACTTTCCCGATAAGCGTATCGCCTACAAGGTCCATCCGGGCTCATTTTTTGATCTAAAACTGGAAAATGGTGGGGTTAGTTACAACTCAGGAACTGATTTCATCTTCGACTGCGATGCAGTTCTTACTATCAATTCGAGTATGGGATTTGAGGCGCTGCTGTGGGGAAAACAAGCTTACGTTCTCGGCGGCGCGGCATACGCGCATATTGCGACAATGAGCGATGAGGAAAAGCGAAATAAGGCGTTGTGTTTTTATTTAAGAAACTATCTCGTTCCGTTTGAACTTGTATTTAGTCTTGAATATATAAATTTTCGCTTAACAAATCCTAGTGAAGGGGAGATTGAAAAAATGCATATAACCGAGCTTCTCCGCATTCGCACCGAAGACATGGATGCCCTTCGTGCTGAAGGCAACGACCAGATTGCCAGTCTCAACCAAGCGGTGACTGAGCGCAACGGCGAGATTGCCAGTCTCAACCAAGCGGTGACTGAGCGCAACGGCGAGATTGCCAGCCTCAACCAGACCGTGATCGAGCGCGACGGCCAAATCAGCAGCCTCAGCGACGAAACGGTGCGACTTAGTGAATTGGTGCTACGTCATAATGCAGAACTCAAAACTGAGCGCAACGGCGAGATTGCCAGCCTCAACCAGACCGTGACCGAGCGCGACGGCCAAATCAGCAGCCTCAGCGACGAAACGGTGCGACTTAGTGAATTAGTGCTACGCCATAATGCAGAACTCAAAGAAGAGCGCGCGATGTTGCGATCCCTGACGCTGAGTAGCTCCTGGCGCCTAACGCTGCCCTTGCGAGAAGCACGGCGCTGGGTCTCATCTCCCACCCAGCAAGTAAAACGGTATACGAGAGGCGTGTTACATATAGCAAAGCGAGTGTATCAATCACTGCCATTAGATTTTCAGACCAAAGCAAAGCATAGACGGTCTCTTGCCAAAATATCTCCCCGGCTGTTGCAAGAATTAAGTAATCATCCTGTAAGTTTTTCCGACGAGAGTGTTAGTGAAAACCCTGATCTTTCTTTCCTTTTAAGTACCACACCTATTGCTTCAGCTGATTTAGTAATACCCTCATCTGATAGCCCGTTGGTTACCATAATTATTCCTATCTACGGCCAGATTGACTATACGTTACGATGTCTCATCTCAATCATGAATAATTTACCACAATCTGAATTTGAACTAATCGTCGTCGATGACTGCTCACTGGATGATTCATTTGATGTGTTATCAAAAGTTGAAGGCATCCGCTTATTACGTAACGAAAAAAATCAGGGGTTTATAAGTTCGTGTAACGCGGGAGCAACTGAAGCCAAAGGTGACTATCTTTACTTTCTGAATAACGACACACAAGTCACCAGCGAATGGCTGGATGAATTGTTGCGTACTTTTAGTGAATTTCCTGGCACAGGATTGGCAGGCTCTAAGCTAGTCTACCCTGATGGTCGATTGCAAGAAGCTGGAGGCATAATATGGCAAGATGGCAGTGCATGGAATTTTGGCCGTTGCCAAGACCCACTTCTCCCCGTCTATAACTACGCCAGAGAAGTCGATTATTGTTCAGGCGCATCTATAATGATTCCTAAGGTACTTTTTGATGAGCTAGGAGGTTTTGATGAGCACTATCTACCAGCCTATTGCGAAGACTCTGACCTTGCACTTAAAATTCGAGACAAAGGCTACCGGGTAATTTATCAGCCTCTATCAACTGTTATCCACTATGAAGGAATTACTTCTGGCACCGACACAAACCAAGGCACCAAAGCATACCAAATAGAGAACAGCAAAAAATTATTCACACGCTGGCAAGAACGATTGCAAGCACATCAGGCGCCAGGTGTAGATGCAGACAACGCAAAAGATCGACGCTCAACGCGCCGTGTTTTAGTAATTGACCACTGCACCCCCACGCCTAATCAAGATGCTGGCTCAGTAACAGTATTTAATCTCTTGTTATTATTACGAGAAATGGACTTCCAGGTCACCTTCATCCCAGAAGACAACTTCCTCCAGTTACCCGAGTACACCAGCGCTTTACAGCGTGCGGGTATTGAAGTGCTATATGCACCTTATGTCACCACTGTTGAGCAACATTTAAAAGAATCTGAGAATCGCTACGATTTAGCCTTATTATTCCGGCCGGTAGTGGTTGAACGTCATCTAAAATTGATTAGGAAACATTGCCCCAAAGCAAAGGTGCTATTTCACACTGTTGACTTACATTTCTTGCGGATGTCACGCGAAGCAGAACTTCAATCAGACAAGACTAAACAAAAAACGGCAGATGAAATGAAGCAGCGCGAACTAGCAGTAATTCGTGCTACTGATGCATGTATTTTACATAGTGCAGTTGAACTCGAGCTTCTTCAGCCTATGTTGCCAGATGCTAAGCTCCATGTGTTCCCGTTGATCATGGATATCAAGGGAACGAGCAAAACCTTTGTCGAGCGTAGAGACATTGTCTTTATTGGTGGCTATCAACATACCCCCAACGTGGATGCTGTGCTGTACTTTGTCGCAGAAGTCATGCCCCTGCTGCGTAAGCAACTATCTGGTGTTCACTTTTACGTGGTGGGGAGCAAACCGCCTGCTGAGATACAAGAGCTGGTATCGAGTGACGTCACCATCACTGGCTTTGTCGAAGACCTGACGCCGCTGCTCGACAAGATGCGTGTCTCGGTTGCGCCGCTGCGTTTTGGGGCAGGTATTAAAGGCAAAATCGGCACCGCAATGGCGGTTGGACTGCCGGTGGTAGCGACCTCGCTTGCGGCAGAGGGCATGTTGCTGAGCGATGGTAAAAACATTTGTGTCGCCGATGGCGCAGAAGATTTTGCCAACACTATTGCAAAACTTTATCAAGATGAAATTACTTGGAATAAAATTAGTAAAAACGGTCTGATATTTGCGGATAATATGTGGGGAGCGGAGCGGTCATACAGTATATTGAATGACATTCTTTGTGAATTGAATTTTGAGATTACACGTGGTGATAAGCCATTAACTTTATATATATCTGAGTCTACTGTACCAACTGATATTGAACAACTCGCAACTACAGATGTTGATTCCGCTTACCAGAAAAAAATTCAGCAAGAATTAGCGATTTATGAAAAACAGGTTAATGTCCATGACCTTCCAGATATTTACCATTATTGGTCAAATAAATACTTGGTTCCAATATTCCAAGAAGCCGGATTTGGTGCGATAGCAGAGTTCTTTTCATCCAATTTTTTGGTGGCAGCGAATCGAACAGAAAGTACAACAGCTAGATTCGTAAGTGTGGGTGCGGGGAATTGTGATTTGGAAGTATCTATTGCAAAAAACTTAGTTGACTCTGGTTTCAGTGGCTTTATCTTTGAGTGTCTTGAAATTAATCCAGTAATGCTTGAACGAGGGAAGGAAAATGCTCGAGAAAACGGAGTCTTGAGCCAGATGCGTTTTGTAGAAGCAGATTTTAACACTTGGGTAGCTGGAGATAAGTATGATGGCGTTATGGCGAATCAGTCCTTACACCATGTATCAAATCTTGAGCATCTGTATGATCAAGTTAAACTGGGACTTCATGCGCATGGTAGTTTTTTGATTTCTGACATGATCGGGCGAAATGGTCATCAGCGCTGGCCAGAATCCCTTGAGATTGTGAATAAGTTTTGGAAAGATTTACCAGAAAGCTATAGATATAATGTTCTCCTAGATAGGCTTGAGAAAGAGTATGAAAATTGGGATTGCAGTAAGGAAGGTTTTGAAGGGATTCGAGCGGAAGAGGTTTTGCCCTTGCTCTTAGAAAGATTTGAATGTGAGAAGTTTGTAGGCTTTGGAAGTGCTATAGATATATTTGTAGATCGTTGTTTTGGACACAATTTTAATCGAGAATCTGAATGGGACAGAGCATTTATTGACCAAGTTCATGCAGAGGATGAAGCTGGATTGGAAAGTGGTCAGTTAACTTCAACTCACATGATCGCAGTATTTGTAAAAAACATGAATACGGCTCCATATTATTCACGTGGAATTGATCCCGTTTCATCAATTAGGAAACTGTAGCTCATTTATAATTGAGTATTTAAATTTATTCGGTAGCAGGAATTTTTGTCTTATATTTTATTAGGATGATATGTTAGCTAAGGATAGACAACATAGAACGATGTGATAGCGAGGTGACGAGGACGTCAGGAGCTAATGGTCGTCAACGTACTGAATGACATTAAGTCATGGAAGGCTTAATGTTTTCTCGAGTATGGTGACTCACGACATAGAAGTTTTCTATTTTAGAAGACTTATATCACTTATTGGGCTGAATAATAGGTTAAAAATGATAATAGGTAACGGTCTGCTTGCTAAAGCATTCGATAGTCACTACATCAATGATTCAAATGTGCTTGTTTTTGCATCGGGAGTTTCTAATTCTAAAGAAACCCGCCATGAAGAATTTTTGCGTGAGCGACAAATGTTGATAAAGGCACTTTGTGAAGAAAAGTTTACTATTTACTTCAGTACTTGCAGTATAAGTGATCCTGAACTTTCTGATACAGGCTATGTGATTCATAAGAAAGAAATGGAGTCTCTAGTTAGTTCATCTGAAAACTATGCTATTTTCAGACTGCCTCAAGTTGTGGGGGTAACACCTAACCCAAATACGCTAACAAATTACCTCTATCAAAAAATCACATCAGAGACTACTTTCCAAATATGGCGGCATGCTAAAAGAAATCTGATCGATGTTGACGATGTTGCTTTAATTGTGAATTGCCTGGTTCAGTCTTCTCGTGCTCATAATAGTACAATAAATATTGCATCTCCCTTTGCGATCTCCATACCTCAGTTGGTTAATGTTTTTGAGGTGGTTTTAGATAAGAAGGCAAGCTATACGGCACTTGATATTGGAGGCACGTACTCAATTGATTCTAGCTTGGCTGCGACGGTAGCAAATCAATCAGGTGTGAATTTCGACGAAACTTATAATGAACGACTAATAAGGAAATACTATGGGTAATGAAGATCTGTGTAAGCTATCTGTTGTTATTCCGGTATATGGAAGTGAACAAGTTCTGGCTGAATTAGTCGCGCAGATACATAAAGTATTGGTTGGTTTAGAGGCTGTACAAGGAAGCTACGAGATAATTTTCGTATGTGATCGCTCGCCAGACAATAGCTGGCAAGTTATTCAAGCGCTTTCTAAAGATTATGTTCAAGTACAAGGAATATTACTCCGCGTTAATGCAGGGCAGCACAATGCGCTTATGGCGGGGTTTGCTAAAGCTAGGGGTACGATTATTGTGACGATGGATGATGATCTTCAGCACTCGCCTGCGGACATTCCAATGTTGCTTCAGGAAATTGAGCAAGGATACGATGTTGCCTACGCACGATTCAAAAATCGCAATCATGCTTTATGGAAAATTACCGGCAGTCGTATAAATAACCTAGCGGCTGTGTACCTTATGCAAAAGCCGAGAGATCTCTATCTTTCTCCTTTTCGTGCCATGAAGTCTGTAATTCGTGATGACATTCTTCGTTATCGTGGCCCTTATGTTTATGTGGACGGTTTAATTCTTTCTGTTACAAGAAACATCGCATCGGTTGATGTAGATCACCATGAGCGCTATGCAGGAGACAGTAGTTATGGACTGCGTAAATCCTTGTCGCTTTGGTTGAAAATGGCTACGAATTTTTCTGTTATACCGCTTCGCCTAACCTCATTAGTAGGTATGATTTTCTCTGGCATGGGATTTTTACTGGCAATTTTTTTGATTATCCAAAGATTCGCACTCAATGTTATGCCTATTGGTTGGTCATCGTTAATGGTAACAATTTTGATTGTAGGAGGGGTCCAATTATTGGCCCTTGGCATGATAGGAGAGTACCTCGGGAGGGTATTGCTTACAATTAATGAACGACCTCAATACGTTATAGCTGAAACAGTAGGGCTAGATGCATCCAATAATCTCAATGAAGGTTCGAAAACGTGATGCAATTTTTACTTTATTGCCTATGTGGCGGGATCGGTGTCACTACCGATTATTTAATTTATTATTCAGCGCTTACATTTGGGCTCTGGTATCAGGCAGCCAATGTTTTAGGTTATTTGTCTGGTACATTGGTTAGCTTTTTTCTGAATCGTAAAATAACTTTTGGTGTTCACGATAAACCAGCAAGCCGCCTAGCGATTTTTCTGGGAGTGGCAGCGGTCGGCTTTACAGCATCCGCCTTGATGCTATGGCTGATGGTTGATGTCATGTTTTTTGATGCCAAAATTGCCAAACTACTGACATTACCAATAGTGGTAGTTATCCAATTCTCTATGAACCGTCGATTTACTTTTAGAGAAAGATTACGTGATCAATCAAAAAGTGTGTAAGCGATTTTAGGTTCCATGCTGTCGTAATATTCAGAAAAGGGTTTTAAATGTCAAAAAAACATGATGTGGTCATTGTTGGTGGTGGTTTTACGGGATTAACCGCAGCTTATGTACTTTCTAAGCAAGGACGTAGTGTACGAGTCATTGAAGCTGATTCTACGGTGGGTGGACTTGCAGGAACTTTTGAATTTTCCGATGGGGTAAACCTGGAAAAGTTTTACCACCACTGGTTCAACAACGATGTCTACGTACCAGAGCTAGTCAAAGAATTGGGCATGGAGGGGGACGTAATTACGTTACCTACACGTACTGGTATGTATTTCAATGGACGCATGTGGAAGTTGTCAACGCCGATGGATTTACTTCGGTTTACGGCACTTTCATTTATCGATCGTATTCGACTTGGTCTTTTAGTTTTCCAGGTTCGCCGAATTAAGGACTGGCGAACAATTGAACATCTAAGCATCCGTGAGTGGTTGGAGTCTCTTTGTGGCAAGACCGTTTACCGTGTAGTGTGGGAACCGCTAATTACATCAAAGTTTTCAATTTATGCAGAGGCTGTGAATGCGGTTTGGATGTGGAAAAAATTAGTTCTTCGTGGCAGTACGCGTAATGATAAAGGTGGTGAAGAGCTGGCATATTTTCAGGGTGGTTTTGGTCGTCTTGCAGAGTCAATGGTTTTAGCAATTGAAAGCACTGGTGGCGAGGTGGCTCTTGGTGAAAAAGTGACGGGAATACGCTCAGATGGCGCTCGAATAGTAGCTTTAAATACCAATCATGGCGAAGTGACTGGCAGTCAGTTTTTATTTACGCCGGCATTTCCAATTATTGCTAATATTTTTGATGGTGCTGTTGAGAAAAGTTGGCTTGAGCGCTTGCGTCGAGTCCGCTATCTAGGAAATATGTGTTTGGTTTTGCGCCTTAAACAGAGTTTGTCTGATACCTATTGGCTTAATGTTAACGACCCTGGCTTTCCTTTTGTTGGAGTAATCGAACACACTAATTTCGATTTACCCGAAAACTACAAGGGTACGCATATCGCTTTTCTTTCTCGATATTTGCCAGTGGAAGACCCCGTTTGGTCATACAGTGATGAGCAATATGTCGATTTTGCCTTGGAGCATCTCAAACGTATGTTTCCTGAAATGGATCGCTCATGGGTTATAGAACACCGAGTTTGGCGTGCGGAATTTGCACAGCCGGTGACAGAACGAAACTATTCGCAGTATGTTCCTGGTAGAGAGACTCCATTTGAGAATGCTTTAATTTCTACCATGGCGCAAATATACCCAGAAGATCGCGGGACAAATTATGCCATTCGTGAAGGTCGTGCGATAAGTAAGATATTAATGAATCAATTAGATGTTGGGCTCAGATAATGAGAATGCCGCTTATATGGAGTCACAGATTATTTTTTTTAATGATTTTAGTGTTAGCAATAATGATTGCTGCGTGGCGCTTTATGCCTTATGTGTCCTCTGTATTTTACGGAGATGATTTGTTTTTCTATCTCTCAATGAAAGATGGTGGATACGGTGCAAAAGTATCAGATCTTTTTCTTTCAACATATCAGGAAAGATTCAGGCCGATTGGTTTTGGCTATGCAATGCTGTTGTTTAATTTTTTTGGTGCTTCGACTTACCCTCACATTGCTGTGAACCTTTTGCTTAATGGATTAAGCGCACTTCTGGTTTTTTTCATAGTTAGGCGCATTAGTGATGGACACTGGCTATTAGCTATTATGATGTCCCTTGCTGTGGCAAGTTTTAGATTTTCCACAGTGGCTATAACACAAGTGATTGCAGCAGAGGCACTGTCTTTTTTACTTTTTATAGGCTTGATGTATTCAGCTGTTCGCACCCATGAAAACACAAAACACAGTTTGTTATGGGGAGGGCTGTCAGTATTATTGGGGTTTCTTTTAATACATGCACATGAGCGCTACATAGTCGTATTTGTCTGGCTGTTTGTGTTTTTTTTGCTTTCGCCATCTGTCCGACAATTGCCACAAAACAGTAGACTGGCGCTACTTTTAAGTTGCTTGTTAATACCTATTTTTAATGTTGCTTACAAGTTAACAGTGCTTCACACACCATTTTTTGTTGGAACTGGCGGCTCGTATATAGGGGGTAATATATCTAGAGTTTTTCGCCACCTGTATGAGGCTATTTCTTCTATATTTGGCTTCAACATTGGTCCAGAGTATTTGGTCGGTGTGAGCATAACCGATCTTCAAGATTCATATGCGTGGTTATTTGCTTTTGCGTTAGTTATTTTGTGGTTGTTTATGCTTTATGGGTGGGTTTGTAAATGTATAAGTAAAAGCGTGGTCAATAAGTGGGAAATAGCTTTCTTCCCCTTGATGTTGCTTTTCCTTGGGGGGTTGTTACTTGCCCCAGCGATTTCAACGATACGACTTGAACAGCGCTGGTTAACGGGTTCGTTTGTTAGCATAATAATATTTTTCCCAGCATGGATCTCGGGGCGAGTAAATAAAGTGGGTCGAATTCCGATGTGGTTATTAGCATTTGCAATAACTTGTGCGGTTGTTTTTCTTGATAGAATTTATGTAAAAAGTTTCGGAAACTTATATCTTGCTCGATCTGCAGACTTTGTTGCGGCAGTTAAGCATAGTATAAATGATTTTAAAATGGAGAGGGGGCAGCAACTTGTTTTTATTAATACTGCGAAAGAACATTGTTCCTGGTCTTTGGCCGGCGGTAGATTTTTTGAAGTTTATGAAGATCATCCTAGAGCATTGAATTGTGTGACGAAGATTGAAGATTCTTTTACATTAAATGTAGCCGATAATGCGAGGATATTTTTATTAGTAGACAATGAAGGTAACAAGTTAAAAGAAATAACTAACGAGTGGCGAGGCTTATACCGGATATATACTAGTAATTTGGCATATGATTTTATTTCGAATTTTCAAGATGGGAGTTTGAACAACACGGCTAAGGTTGACACTCCATCAGGCAAGGGAGTATTGCTACTGCCCTGGGAATCAACGATTGGAAATATAAATACTCTAACAATTGTGCCAAACTTTTCTTATCGGTATCAGAATATTGAAATACCTAATGAAGCATTTTTTCTAGCGGGAGTTAGTATGATTTACCCAAGTCTAAACCATGCTCGTGCCGTCATTGAGTTCAATTCAAAAGGATTAGATGCAATTTCGGCTTCATATCATTTTGATTTACCTTCGCCAGAAGCAGACACCCAGTTGCGGTTCCATCCTATCCTAATATCGTTGCGACAATTCGAGGGAAAGCGCGTATCGATCAGGTTTAGTATTGAAGAGTCAGGTGGTGTGTTAAATTCTCACTGGGTGGGCTTTGCCTACCCTAGAATAGTGACGTGGCCATGATTGATTTGCACTAGAGAACGAATGTTATTTAAGGAAAAGAGTTGTTTCGATGAATGAAGGTTACAAAGTATTTGTTGTTGGGGCTACTGGGTATATAGGTAAGCTATTGTTGAACAAGGCCGAAGCTCGTGGTGGCGCATTTGGCGCCTCATCCATTGGTGCAAATGGTTTGCTCCCTTTGCGTTTGGATGCCCCTGCTGATTTTGATTACGAGCTTATTCTGTTAGGTGATGTTGTGCTCTTAACTGCTGCGCTTTCCCGCCCCGATATTTGCGCTAATGAACATGACTACGCTTGGGCTGTTAATGTGACAGGCACATCAGAATTTGTAACCAATGTTATGGCGCGTGGTGGGCGAGTAGTGTTTTTCTCTAGTGATACGGTGTATGGTGAGTGCGGCGATACCGTTGATGAGGCTTCAGAAATTAATCCGGCTGGTGAATATGCTGAAATGAAGCATGAGGTGGAGAAACGTTTTTTAGGCAACCCACTCTTCAAATCTATCCGTCTTTCATACGTATTTTCGCAAGAAGATAAGTTTACTAAGTATTTGATCGGATGCGAGGAACGTGGAGAGGAAGCTGATTTATTCCACCCCTTTTATCGGGCGATTATTCATCGTAATGATGTTGTTGAGGGTGCTCTTGCTCTGGCTGAACGCTGGGACGAGTTTCCACAACAAGTGATTAATTTTGGTGGGCCAAAAGTCCTTTCAAGAATAGATTTTGCTGAATGCTTGAAGAGTGCTGGAACCCCTAATTTGAGGTTCCAGGTAACAGAGCCTGAAGAAGCGTTTTTTAAGAATAGACCCAAAATTATTGCAATGACATCTCCTGTGCTATCCAATCTACTAGGTCGACCGGCTCGTAGTTTGCTTGATGCCGCGAAAATAGAGTTTGCATCAAGCTAGCTGAATGAATATCAGTTTTCAAGTTTTGAGGAACGAAGTGAGCAAAAAAATACTAATAACGGGAATAACAGGTCAGGTTGGGTCGCAGTTGGCGGATTACATTTTGGAAAACACAGACTATGACGTGGTTGGGATGATGCGTTGGCAGGAGCCAATGGATAATTTGTATCACCTGACAGGAAGAATTAACAAGAATGACAGAATTAGCGTCTATTATGCTGATTTGAATGATTCGGTAGCGATATCAAGAATGTTGCGAGATGTTAGACCTGAGTTTATTTCACATTTAGCGGCACAATCGTATCCTAAAACATCGTTCAATAGTCCAATTGAGACCTTGCAGACCAATATTATTGGCACGGCAAATCTTCTTGAGAACATTCGGCAACTTAAGGAAAATGATGGGTATGATCCTGTTGTACATGTGTGTTCATCAAGTGAAGTGTATGGCAAGGCAAAACCCGGAGTGGCTTTGGCAGAAGATACAACTTTTCATGGTGCAAGCCCCTACAGTATTAGTAAAATTGGAACGGACTATCTGGGACAATTTTATGGGGAAGCTTATGGAATACGAACGTTTATAACAAGAATGGGAACTCATTCTGGTCCTCGGCGGAGTGATGTTTTTTTTGAGAGCACTGTAGCCAAGCAAATAGCCATGATTGAAGCTGGATTGCAGGAGCCTATTATTAAGGTAGGCAATCTGTCGAGCACACGGACTTTCCAAGATACACGGGATGCGGTTAGAGCTTATTTTTTGCTTCTTCAGGAGAGTGAGAAAGGAAATATTAAGTGTGGTGATTGTTTCAATATTGCTGGAGAAGAAGCTTTTAAATTACCTGAAGTTATTGAGCTTATTTTGAGTATGAGTAACCGACAAGATATTAAAGTTGTAACTGATGCCGAGAGGTTACGTCCCATTGATGCTGATTATCAAATGTTTGATAATACAAAAATCAGCTCTACTATTAATTGGAAACCAGAGATACCTGCTCGGCAGATGTTCGGTGACTTACTGAATCACTGGAGGGATGAGATTGCTAAAGGAAAAATACCTTTGAATAGGTGATTAGTTGGATGAGTTACTATATTGATCTGAGGAATTTAGATTATAAATGATGATAGTAAGAGCGCGCGCTCCCCTGCGCCTAGGCCTTGCCGGTGGAGGCACCGATGTCTCCCCTTATTGCGACATACATGGCGGGCAAGTCCTCAATGCCACTATTGACCGTTATGCCTATGCGGTTATTAAGACGCTGGATGAACACATGTTGCGCCTTGTGGCTACAGATCAGCAGACAGAGCAGTTCAAGGCTATTGGCGACCCGTTACTGTTGGACGGCAAGCTCGATCTGCACAAGGCGGTCTATAACTATATGATCCAGCATTACAACGGCGGAAAGCCTATTCCGATGGAGCTAAGTACGTTTTGTGATGCGCCTGTAGGCTCTGGCCTAGGGTCTTCTTCTACACTGGTGGTGGTAATGATTCGTGCCTTTACTGAGTTACTGAACTTACCTTTGGATGATTATACGATTGCACATTTGGCTTTTAGAATTGAACGTGTGGATTGTGGATTGCAAGGTGGAAGACAAGATCAGTATGCGGCAACCTTTGGCGGTTTCAATTTTATGGAGTTTTATGCAGATGATCGTGTTGTTGTTAATCCACTCCGAATTAAGAACTGGATTATATGTGAACTAGAAGCCTCGCTATTGCTATTTTCTACAGGTGTTTCTCGTGAATCTGCCAAGATTATTGCGGATCAAAGTAACAATGTGAAAGATAGATTGGCTGATACTATAGAAGCGATGCACGGCATTAAGAATGAGGCTTTAACTATGAAGGAGTGCATACTTCGAGGTGATTTTGATGGAATAATTACTTCAATGCGTCAAGGATGGGAAAATAAGAAGCGTTCGGCAGCAACAGTATCTAACCTACATATTGATGAAATATATAGTGCGGCGATTAACGCTGGCGCCATGGCTGGCAAGGTTTCTGGCGCAGGTGGTGGTGGTTTCATGATGTTCTTTGTGCCCCCAGAGAAACGTATGGATGTTGTTAGGGCACTTGATGGATTTAATGGGCGAGTAAGTAACTGCCATTTTACGACAAATGGAACGGAAGCATGGAGAATAGGATGAAGCAGTATATTTCAGATCAGATAAATGAGGCACAGCAAGTCATGTCTGCAATGCTGGCGGATGATGATTTAACTTTCATCGTACAGG
This sequence comes from uncultured Gammaproteobacteria bacterium, assembly GCA_938082545.1. GTDB lineage: Bacteria > Pseudomonadota > Gammaproteobacteria > UBA4457. The sequence continues at coordinate 69,553 of CALKCL010000017.1, read as the reverse complement.
CTGCTGCTAATGCTTGCATTACCTCTTTGCAGCAAGGTGGGAAAATTCTGCTAGCCGGTAACGGTGGTAGTGCTGCAGATGCACAACACATCGCGGGGGAGTTTGTGAGTCGCTTTGCGTTTGACAGGCCGGGATTGCCTGCGATTGCTTTGACTACGGACTCTTCAATACTAACAGCTATCGGCAATGACTATGGTTATGAAAAGTTGTTCGCACGTCAAGTTCAAGCGCATGGCAATAAGGGTGATGTTTTTATTGGTTATTCTACCTCTGGCTTATCACCGAATATTTTGCGCGCCTTTGAAGAGTCCCGTACACGGGGTTTGATTTGCATAGGTTTGACGGGAAATCGTGGCGGGTCTATAAAGTCTTGCTGTGATTATTTGATAGAAATTCCTTCAAGTGACACGCCTAAAATTCAAGAAGGTCATTTAGTCATTGGACACATTATTTGTGGATTGGTTGAAAACGCAATTTTCAAGCCAGAGAATTGATGGAGGCCATTGTATTAGCTGGCGGTTTTGGCACTCGTTTGAAAGAGGTTCTGCCTAATTTGCCTAAACCCATGGCACCTGTTGCAGGTCGCCCTTTTCTAGAAATATTACTTTCTATGCTTGCCCGTAAAGGTTTTAAGCGAGTTGTGTTATCCCTCGGTTTCATGTCCGAAAAAATTACTTTGCATTTTGGCAATAACTATTCGGGAATGGAACTGATTTATGAAATTGAAAGTCAGCCATTAGGCACTGGAGGGGCTATTCGAGCGGCATTAGAGCATTGTGTGTCTGATCATGCTTTCATTTTTAATGGCGATACTTACTTAGACCTTGAAGTTAGTGCAGTAGAGCATTTTTGGCTGGAGAACCATAACCCCGTGATTGTAGTACGCAATGTCCCTGATACTAATCGTTTTGGTAGAGTGGATATAAGTGACGGTCGTGTAACCGCATTTCTTGAGAAAGGAGAATCTGGCCCAGGGTTGATTAATGCCGGATGCTATGTGCTCCCAAAGCACGGGTTAGATGACTTTCCTCAAGGACAGGCTTTTTCTATAGAAGCCGATTTTTTCGTAAAAAATTTACAACATATAAGATTTGACGGATTTATCACGGATGGTCGCTTCATTGATATCGGTGTGCCAGTTGATTATTCTCTCGCTCAAATTGAATTAGCAGGATTATAGTTTTGGCGGCTAGTCGTGCACTCTTTTTAGATCGGGATGGCGTAATTAACCATGATTCTGGATACACTTCGGACGTAGAAAATTTCCGATTTATTGACGGAATTTTTGATGTCTGCCGTGCGGCTAAAAAAATGGGGTATCTGCTGATTGTAATAACTAACCAAGCTGGAATTGGGCGCGGCTATTATTCGGAACAAGATTTTTCTATTCTGACAAAATGGATGTGTGATCAATTTGAGTCTGAAGGCGCGTCGATACGTGATGTATTCTATTGTCCGTACCACCCTGAAGATGGTATTGGACACTATAAGAAAGATTCGTTTGATCGCAAACCTAATCCAGGAATGTTGCTGCATGCTGCTGAAAAACATGAGTTAGACCTCAATACTTCAATTATGATTGGTGATAAATCTTCCGATATGCAGTCGGCTAATCAGGCCGGTGTGGGGATAAGATGCCATTTCCTGTCGGGTGTTAATAATGATGTTGTATCTGACGTAGCAACCCACCAAATAAGTACTTTGCAAGATAGTATTTCATTATTGGCTAAATCAGTCTTTGATATAAACAATGCCGCTCGAACGGCAGTCAAGGCTGGTTAAAATTTATTAATTATGATGGCGATCTATAGTGATAAAGTACCCATCCTAGTTTGTCGATAAATGCCACACGCTTTTATTCGGCGAATTTTTTCTCTCAGCTTGGCGTTCTTAGAATTGGCCAGGTTCTCCAAAATAATTTGATTATCTTCAGCTAATAAGTGTTGAACCATAGATAATGCTGGGTAATTTATGGTATTCCAGATCTTAAATCGGTCACGAACCGTTAAAAAAAATCAAACTATTTTAGCCTTAAAGAACGCGTTCGCACCGATTGCAGAATTCGCATGTTGACGATATGCTAATCGAGGTTTGGAGTCATAAAAAAATGCCGCCTACACCGTCTACAATTTGGTAGAGCCACCAGCCATAACCTACTGCATGCAGGATGCCTTCTCGTTCTAAGACTCCTTTCGCGGCGTGGTTAAATAGGCGCAGTGTTTCCACCTGCAATGCTTTGCGCTATAGCGTCAGGGAAAGGCGCAGATTGTATTTGGCTTGAGCTCGTTTAACCTAGTAAAACAATTAAACAGTAGCCTGCATTTAGTCATACTTAGGCTGTCTAATGTTAATCAGGCCAGTGATAAAGGTGTATAGAAATCGTAGCCAGAGCCTTTTCCCCAAAAGATCAAGCGTCACACTTCTTGGGATTTTTTCTCTTTCCCAACTGCGTTTGCATTGCTGTCAGCGTCATCCTGTTGGCGCTTTGGCGCTCCATACCGAAACTCTATAAGAGTTAACACAAGGCCTATCATCATTATGATGAACACAAAGATGGCAATAGGAAGTAAGTTATTCGAGATCATGATTGGTCTCTCCTTGCCAGTAGGCTAGACAATTTGAAGTAAATACCAAACGCTAAAATGGAAGGGACCCATATTGCAGTGAATAACCCTGCTAATTGCTCACCTTCGAACCAGAGTAATCCCGATACTGCAAAAGATACCGCAACCGCCAGCAAGATGAATAAATCTGATAGTTTGAACATACTAATTTCCTTACTTATTGAGTAAACGTTAGTCCGGGGAAGGCTGGATTTAGCCTTCATTAAATCCGGTGAAATCCAACCGCGGCTAGCAACAGGCCAGCAATCGTAAACGCTGCTGGGATGCGCAGTCCGACAATACCAAAGACGTCAATCATCGATGGTATGAGGCCGGTGAATCCGAGTGGCACCCATAGAAAGAATGGAGTCGCAACAATTACTCCAACCCAACCAGCCAACCTGAAAAGAGATAGGCTCGGCTGCTCGTCGTTGCTTCGCGATGGTTGTCTGTCGTTATTCACAGTCACTAAATTTTTTCCATTTTATTCCGACACATGCAACCATAGACACACAATACCAGTTTTCACTGTGATGTGTGCTTTTCACACTTGGTGTCTTGAACTAATTTTTCGGATCTCCATTATACATCAGTAATTAACTCTGATGGATAATTTTTCACTAGATACTGGTGCCTTATAGCGGCCATAAGGCTAGCTAATGTACTCCTGGAGGAGCAATGGTCGAGCTTAAGAAAGATACAAAGGGTATGCCAAACCAGACACTGGGGCAGCGCGCAATAGTATTGATACTCACTCCATTATTGGAAGGCTAAAACTGTAGGAAATGGTTCCGGTTCTTACCACTATTATTAATATTACTTGTTTAGCTCACCAGCTAGCTTTGACATAGAATTTCGGCAGAAGATTGGGTACACTTGGGCTCTAGCCAAAATCTTTTACAGCAAGGGTGAAAATGATGAATGCAGTTCCTGATCTAGTAAGTAATCTAACCTCTGGATACGATGCGAGTAGTTTGCAATGGAAGCGACTGATTGATCCAAAAAATACTTTCGACTATCACATAGATTATTGGGTCGCAATAATTGGTTTCGATATGGAGAAGAAGCATGTGGATTTTCTAGGAAAGTGGGAGCCGAATAGTTATTGCCATTTTCATCGCCATCTAGCAGCAACGACTAGCATTGTTTTAGCTGGAGAACATCACCTTGTAGATGATAATGGCGGTGATGAAATCCACAAGATACGCACCCGAGGAGACATTGCCCTAACAGAAGCAGGTGAATCTCATCGAGAGTATGGAGGCCCAGAAGGCTCGATGCTGCTTTTCAGCATGGACTGTGATGGTGGGGAAGTATTTCAGGTTTTGAATGAAAAAGAAGAAGCTATCGTGTCTCTCTCGTTTGATGATTTTGTGACTGGCAATTACTAAACACTCTTATTCCTCTAGAGGGGCAAGTAAATGGGATATGAACATTTAAGTGTGTCGACGGTCAATCATGTAATGAGAGTTACTTTCGATCGACCTGAAGTACTCAACGCAATAAATGTGAAGATGCACGAAGAGCTTCAGATGGCTTTTGATGATTTCGCGGGGGATGATAACAAGTGGATATGTGTCGTTATCGGCTCAGGAGATAGAGCATTTTGCGCTGGTAGCGATCTTAAGGCGATAGCACGTAACGAAGGCCCGACAGCGTATCCTAAAAATGGTTATGCAGGACTTATTGAACGTTATGATTTGGATAAGCCCGTTATTGCTGCAGTGGATGGGATAGCGGTTGGTGGCGGATTTGAAGTGGCGCTAGCATGTGACATTATTTTGGCTACTCGGCGTTCTGTCTTTGGTTTGCCGGAGCCTCTTATAGGACGTATGGCTTTGGGAGGCGGTGTGCATCGTCTGGCCAGGCAGATAGGGCTTAAGCAAGCGATGGGAATGATCCTTGGAAGCGAGAGTGTCAGTGCGCAGAAAGCGTTAGACATGGGCATCGTTACTGACCTGATAGAAGATGGTGAAATAGAGACGGCGATCAATAGTTGGGTAACTAAAATTTTAAAGTGCGCTCCTCTATCGGTGCGTGCTTCTAAACAGGCTGTCTTGATGGGGCTCGATGAGGCTAGCCTTGAAGACGCGCTTAAGAAACAGACCGACTATCCAGCCTTTGTTAAAATGATTAATTCGTCAGATGCCGACGAAGGTCCTTTGGCTTTTGCGCAGAAACGGGCACCTGACTGGAAAGGTCGGTAAGAACCTTTCGTTATCGGCTAGTGCAGGCTGGTTGTCTTCGATGATCCCTGATTTGCTCGAAGCCAAAGCCGACTCTAAACATCATGGCTTCATCGTAAGGACGCGTTAAAATCTCCATCCCTATCGGGAGCCCGTTTTCTGTAGATCCTGCTGGTACTGTCATAGCGGGCATAGACGTTTGTGAGCTGATCAAGGTGTTCGTTGGAAAGTTTAAGGTCGTCCATCGGCCAGAGTCAGTTTCAGACCTTAAAGGAGGAGGCACCTGTGCGGTAGGGTATACCAGTGCATCGTACTCGCCTTTATCCATAATACTGGTGATTAAAAGCATAAGGTTGTTTCTTTCTGCATATGCTTTGTAGTAATCGAGATCTGACAACGGATCATCTGGTCCGTTTGCAATGCCTTCTAGGAGATCTAGTTTGGGGTGATAGTGGCCGGCATTTACGATATCTTGGATTGTCTTCATTGGAGCTTCAGGGCGAGCGTTGAGGAAAAGATTGAGATCATACTTTGATTTCAGCAAGTAAAGAGATGTTGCATCTAAGGACTCAGCCAGGTTTGGGATCTCAACGTCACTGACAAAGGCCCCTCCAGCTGCAAGCTGCTCAATGGCAGCATTCATGACTTTGTTTACTGGACGGCAATTCTCATCTTGATCGCTTCCGAAAGCATTCCTTACCACGCCTATTCTTAAGTTTTTCAATCCATCTGGGATAAGTTGCTGCGAATAGTTAGGACTAGCTTTACCTATATTATAGGTTGAAGTGAGAGGATCGTTTTCATCGAACCCGCAGATGACTTCAAAGACTTTTACAGCGTCAGAGACGCTACGGGCCATTGGTCCGATGGTATCTTGCAACGCTACGAGCGGATTACACCCTTGTCGGCTCATCATCCCAGGTGTAGCTCGGACGCCCACCAGATTACAAAAAGAGGAAGGTAATCTCACTGAGCCTCCACAGTCAGTCCCAAGCCCTACCGTAGCAAATCCTGCTGCTATTGCTGCCCCAGTTCCACTACTAGAACCACCGGGGTCTCTATCTAAGTCATAAGGATTTTTTGTTTCCCCGCTCCTTGAAGAGTATCCAAACCAAGAGGTAGCCCAGTCAGGCAGAGTCGTTTTCGCTAGAATTACGGCTCCGGCATCGCGAAGCTTTGCTATGACCGTGGCATCTTTTTTGGCCATATACTGAGAAAAGAGCTTAGAGCCGAAAGAAGTGGGCATGTCCGTTGTTTCTAGACAGTCTTTTACAACCATAGGAATGCCATGCAAAGGGCCAACTAGCTGCTTCGAGGACAAAAGCTGCGCGTCAAGTTGACGTGCCAAGTCGACAGCTGAATCGTTCATAGTGACAATGGCATTTAACTTCGCACCTTTCTGGTTATTTAGCTCGATATTGTTTAAATATGCCTCCACGATACTTTCACAGGTAATGGAACCAGACAGCATCGCTGCGTGGATCTGAGAGATATTTACCTGTTCTAATGGTCGATCGTTTACCCGCATTTTGAGACTCCTATGATTCGCTTTGCTATAGAGCCTACTGCGGGGATTATAGATTCGCAACTAACGAACGATCGTTGTTGCGACAGATACGCCAAGTTTGATACTTTAGGACTCACATTTTGGCAGATTGAACACTTAATCGAGATTGTTTTATCTGAATTTGCGACTAATACTAGGATGTGTGTAATAAGTCTAAGAAAAAAAAATAAAGGATTGAGGGGAATGGAAAAATTAACCGATAGCGCGACGGATTTGCGAGTTGTAATTATTGGCGCTGGAATGGCTGGAATTTTAGCGTCTATAAAAATGACGGATGCTGGATATCATAATCATGTCATATACGAAAAATCGGACCAATTAGGTGGGACTTGGAGGGACAATACTTACCCTGGAATCACTTGTGACGTTCCCGCACATGGATATACTTATTCTTTCGAGCCGAATCCCGATTGGAGTCAAACATTCGCCCCAGGTCCGGAGATAAAGCAATATTTCGAACGAGTGGCTGACAAATATGATGTCAGAAAAAAAATCTGTTTTAACGAGTCCGTAAACTATTGTGCATTTGAAAACGAAGGCTGGACCATTCGAACTACTAAAGGGCGAGAAGAGCGTGCAGATATTGTTATTGCGGCTACCGGAGTGCTACATATTCCATCTACACCAAAAATTGATGGCTTGGAGCGTTTCAAAGGTTCATCTTTTCACAGTGCTAGATGGGATCATTCGATCGACTTGGCTGGAAAAAAAGTAGGGGTCATAGGCACCGGTTCTACTGCCATACAAATAACCTCGGCGATTGTTGATAAAGTCGAAAAGTTTAGTTTGTTTCAACGTACTGCTCAGTGGGTCATGCCTATCGAGAACCAAATTTACTCGGATAAAGATAAATCAGATTTTAAAGATGCCAAAAAGCGTGATGTGGTTGTTGATCAAATCCATGCAGATTTCGATAATTTTTCTAATGGGGTTATTGACGCAGAGTCAGCCAGTTTAGCCGCGCTTGCAGATGAGTGTCTGCGTAATTTAGAGGAGGGTGTGCGAGATAAAGAGCTTCGAGAAAAGCTTCGACCTGATTATCGAGCGGGCTGTAAGCGTCTAATATTCTCCACTGATTTTTATGAATCTATTCAGCGGGACAACGCGAATTTAATCACGTCCGGAATTGCAACTGTTGAAGAGAATGGAATTCGGACGGAAGATGGAGAATTTCACGAGCTTGATGTTTTGGTAGTAGCTACAGGATTTAAGGCAGATGCATTTATCAGGCCAGCGACTGTCCTAGGTAGAGATGGTATCGATTTAGATGACGCCTGGTCCGATTACCCATCGGCATACATGTCTGTCTCGATTCCAAAGTTTCCTAATTTTTTCATGCTGAATGGCCCCAACTCTCCTGTCGGAAATTTTTCTTTAATACAAATAGCGGAAAACCAATTAGACTATTTGCTTCAGTTAATGAACGAAATTAGACTGGGCAACTGCAGCCAAATTAGTGCCACTAGAAATGCTACTGAGGCATTCGAAGAGAGACGGATTGAAGCGACTAAGAAGACCGTTTGGAACACGGGGTGTAAGAGTTGGTACTTAGATAAAAATGGCATTCCTTCGAGTTGGCCATGGAGTAGACAGCAGTTTTTTGATGAGATGGAACGCCCCGAATTAGAAGCTTTTGAAAGACTCTAGCTCTAAATGTAGCTGTCAAAAATAGTCTTAGGTTTGTACACTGCAAGACATGACATCTAAAATCATTACATTTCTAGTTGCCGGATCTGCGGCCAAGCCTTACGAAGTGGAATTTGTTAAGGACGGTGCGGAGCTTAAAGTCTATTGTAACTGTCTTGCCGGAAGTCATGGTTCTTATTGCAAACATAGAATAAATTTGCTGATTGGTGACTCAACTGGGCTTGCTGATGGGCAATCCGGAAACTTTGATTTAATAGCAACATGGTTAAAAGAGACAGAATTAGAGGTGGCGTTACGGGAATTTTTGTCTGCTAAAAATGAGAAGCCTATGGACAAGGTGCGAGTTACAAAGTCTAAAAAGACCATCTCAAAATATATGCGATAAATCTTTTTCAAAGTGACATGGTGAGCAAGTTGATAGACAAAGATGATATGACACCGAGAAGAAGCTTTATTTTTACGCCTGCGCTCAAACCTGATATGTTTTACAAGGCGCTTAAATGTGGAGCAGATATAGTCTGTGTTGAATTAGAAGACGGTGTCGCTCCAAAAGACAAAGATTCAGCTAGAAGTAACGCGATAGAGATGTTCTCTGGCTTGAGCCCTAATGAATTTGTAGATGTTGAAAAAGTGCTCCGTATCAACACCATAAGAAGTCAATTAGGACTAGATGACGTAAGAGCTATCCTAGAGGCAAAGATACCGCCACCGGTAGTTATGTTGCCTAAAGTTATGACGCCTGATGAAGTGATTTGGTTAGATGAGCTATTTTCTGAGCGAGGGCATGACACTCGGTTCCATATTATTATTGAGACGAATGAAGGGCTAGAAAATGCGTATGAAATTGCTAAAGCGAGCCCCAGGACTGAGGCGTTATTCTTTGGCGGCTTCGATATGGCAGCAGAATTACGTTGTGAAATGGCATGGGAACCTTTGTTATATGCCCGCTCACGAGTAGTACATGCAGCAGCAGGAGCCGGCATTGATGCGATAGATGTTCCGTTTCTAGATCTTAAAGATTTGGAAGGGATGAGAAGGGAAGCCGAGTTGTCCCGTAACCTAGGATATTGTGGCAAAGGTGCAATTCACCCAAGCCAGATTGCCTCATTGAACGCAGTGTTTACGCCTTCGGCTGAAAAGATAAGCCATGTGAGACAAATCGTAATAGCTTTTGAGGCCGCTGATACAGGACTGTTGGTCGTTGAGGGGAAGTTGATAGAAAAGCCTGTCATAAGGGAAATGAAAAGACTTTTAGCTATAGCCGATAGAATGACCAACAAAAAGAGTTAGGCTTCTCTACTTGGGGCAGTCTATGCCTAAGGGTATTCGCGTAGCATTTTATGGTTGTTCTTTGGCGTGGCGTGTTTTTACACGTGTTAGAACATTTTTAGGTAGGCTGGAAAGTATTAAGCTGAAACTGTCCGTGATCCGAAGAGCCTGGTGCGTGTGCCTACAACTAGAAAGCTTAATCTTATTGAGTTGAACTCATTTTTGATAAAACTAAAGCTTCTTTAAGAGAATAGCTACTGCGAGTGTTATTTGGCCTTGCAAGCCTTGTCGATAAAATCCGCTTGAAAAAATTTTTCTAAATCTCGTTAAGAAGTTGTTTGAACGTAACTCATAAAAAGTGCGAAGAGCATCGTTTGTCTTTCTAATTAAAGGAGTTGTCAGACAATCCAGGGCCCTCAAATGTCGATCATTCCATTCTTTGAAGCCACCCGATGTTAAAAGTTTGAGACGCTGTAGTTTTGCTCTAACACCTATATTCGATCCTATAAGGTTCTGTGGGTGTTGTCGGTACAAAAGACGAGGCATAGGATCGTAATGAACGTGTCCGCCATATGCGGTAATGACTATGTAGATCCACCAATCATGACTGGCCACATCCTTACTGTACGGTATAGTTTGTTGCACGACGGCTTTTGCTGCTTTATTCATAGCCATGGTGTTTCCTCCCGCGATACTTTGTACAAGAGCATTGCGAAAATCAGGTCGCTTTTTGAATAACCGTGATTTCCCTTCAAATTTGTCGTACATGTCTATTAATTGAGTTCTTCCACAATAAAGCGCGGGATGTGCTAAATCTTGGCTTTTTAAATAAGTCAGTGAAAGTGATGTTTTTTCAGAACACCAGATGTCATCTTGATCGGCCAGCATAAAGTAGTCTGCTTTAATGTCTTTATCGATTAAAGAGAAAAAGTTATTCACAAAGCCTAAGTTGTTTTCAGTCTTGTAGAGGATCACTTTATTAGTAGTTTGGTTTTGGAATTCTTTAATGATATCCAACGTCTGGTCAGTAGACCCATCGTCGGAGATATGAAGCTCCCAGTTAGTGTGATTTTGATTCGCAATAGAAGTAAGCTGTAGGTCTAAGTATTTTTCCCCATTAAATGTTGTCATGAGTATCGCAACACGCTCGGGCTGTTCTAAATTAAAAGATATAGTTGTTTTCTTCTGCGTCGCAGAACGAAAAGCAGATTCTGTCCACCGTAATTCATTCTCGTGGTCACGCGCTAGCCAGATTGTTAGGGGCAGCGCGATTCCCCCTTGGATTATTAATAGGCTTAGTATCAGTCCAGCTGCTCCAAAAGATTGAGGCACCGTCAGCATACTTATTCCCATTAAGACAGAAGCTAAAATAGCTATGCCGAACAATGGCTCGGACATGGAACACCTAATTTTCAAAGTGACTGCAGTCATATATTGTCCACATAACATTGCAATGCACAGGATCAACATGACTTTATTTGGCAAAATATTTTGATGCAAGAATGTGAGATAACTGCTGTTCAAAGCTATAAGGACGCAGCTAGCTAACACGATAAAAAAAGCTATTCCTCTTTTAACGGCACGCGAGAACATTAGGTCTGTATCGGCCCAGTTGCTTTGTGCTGTAGCTGCTGACAAGCGCGGTAAGATACTGGTGATCGTTGAAAAAGAAATTAATGCTACCGTGTTGACCATTGCAAAGCTGAATCCCATTCTTGCGGCAGACTCTGGACCTTCAGCCTGGAAAAGCACTATTGTGATGGCCTGACCTAAAAGGTATGTCGATATAGTTGTCATCCCCACTCTTTTCTCAACTCGATCTAAGGAATCGTTCCAATTGGCCAGAGAGTTAGGTTTGTGTGCGAAAAATGGCAGTAAATGCATCCATTTCGTGACTAGCCAGACGACTTGCGTGATCGTCGCGGCTAGAGCTATTGCTGCGGCGGCCCAGAGTGTATGTCCTGTCATAATCATTAGCCAACAGGCGACGGAACCGAGAACTCCTTGTATCAGACGAACTTTATACACCTCATTTATGGCACCGCAGCCTTCAATTATTGATGCGACAGGCAGAAGCAGCAAATTAATTGAAGTGGCTAGGATAAGAGTCAGCCAGACTGCGGGCCAGTTTTGCAAATCATTCTCTGATAATGAAAAAAAATAAAAGCCAAGTGGCCCTATTAAGAAGAGGAAAAACATAGAAAGCTTTCTATATTTTTTTGAGGAGACATAACATAAAGAGTGAAACTGATTAATCTCGCTGGGATTGAGAAAATCAATTTCCTGAATGTTTGTTTCATGAAATTTTGAGGCTGCCTTGAGAGTTAATATCCCAGATAGCCCGTGGTCAAAAATAACATATGTAGCAGCGAGACTCAGCAAAGCGTAATACCACCCTTGTGCCTCTAAAGGTGCATTAGCGGTAAGTAGGAGTAGCGTTATGGCTCCAGCACCGGCCTGCCAGGCTCGCTGTGTGACTATAATTCTTTCAGTTTTGATCATTTTCAACATCAGAGACTAGCAAAGTATTTTCCTGGGTAAATGTGCATTAGCGCTATTGGCGAGCCAACATTGGTAAAGGTACCATATGCTGAAGATATTGTGGCGACGAGCCGTGAGAATAATTGCTATTAACCCTATGTGTAAAGTGTTGCAATCAGCTAAAAGATTCTCAGTACTAGTTATGCTAGTTTGGCATCTAGGTTGTTTTTACGCCGATTGATCGCCAGTTCCCTGAACAGAGTGTTGAGTGAGCGCCTGAATTATCGGCAAGAATGTTAAAATGTTATCACTGATAGAATCATTAGGATATTTAATCCACATTAAGAAACATCGACGAATTAAGTTTCCATGTTTCGTTATTATAGCTATGTTTGCTAGAGGAGTAATTGCGTAATGAAGTTGCTAGGTAAGACAGTGGTCATCACAGGTGGTGCTGGAGGTATAGGCGCAGGTTTGGCGAAGGCATTTTCGGCTAACGGTGCCTCAAATATTGTTATCGCCGATTTAGATGGAGATAGAGTGGCTAGCGTTGCAAAAGAACTTGGGGTTCCTGGTTTCCAATGTGACGTGACTCGAGAGGCTGACATTAAAGATTTAATCTCTTCTGTTGAAGACCGTTACGGTGCGGTCGATGTTTTTGTATCTAATGCCGGAGTCTTTAGGTTAGGTGGGGAAGAGAGTAGCGATGACGACTGGCTGTTGAATTGGAATATCCATGTTATGGCTCATGTGTATGCAGCTAGGGTTTTGGCACCTGTGATGGCTAAACGTGGCAGTGGTTATCTTGTCAACACTAGCTCGGCAGCTGGATTGCTGATGCATGTGAACTCCGCAACTTATTCTGTGACAAAGCATGGCGCTGTTGCGTTTGCAGAATATCTTGCCGCCACATATGGGCCATCAGGCGTCAGAGTGTCGGTATTGTGTCCGCAAGCAGTGCGAACAGCCATGACCGCTGGGCGTGATCAAGGCGTAGCAAGTGTTGATGGGATGCTTGAGCCTGAACAGTTGGCTGCTTGTGTCGTTGACACCATGGATCGGGAAGAGTTTTTAATTTTACCCCACCCAGAGGTTTTAGAGTACATGCAGCGCAAGGTTGGTGATTATGACCGATGGCTGCGAGGGATGGCCAGACTAAAAAGCGAGTTCACCACATAGCTTCATATAGGATGTTTCGCGACAAGAACAGCTTCTCGCTTACTTTTGGAACTACAGCACATTTTTCGAAGGCATCTGAACTCTCCGATGAGTCGCTGAAAGATAGAACAGCCATTCTGGTCTATCTGAAATAGTCTGCGTATTATATTGCTTGGTCCGGCCGACAATAAGTGTGCCTAACTCGAGCTTAATCTGTGTTTGATTATGGCAGTTCAAGTTCTTGTCTAGATGATTGTTTTAGAGAGTAAAGCCGAATAGCTAAAGAAGTGAGTTTTCAAAGGTAATGTCTAATGAAGTTAATCGTATTATGTTTTCTTATCAGCTTGTCTTCCTCAGGTTTTACGGCTGAGAGAGTTAGTGTCGATGATGTCATGAAGTGGATTAAAACAGAACCGATGTTGGATCCACCAGTGAAAGGAACTGTAGTGAAATTCGGACAAATGAATACATTGCGGCCCTGGATGGTGCCCGGCTTGTTTGAAGAGATGCTTTTTCCTGGTACTGAGATAAAGATTCAAGAAACGACTGAATATCAATTCCATAAAAGTTTTGTAGACGCCACCAAGCGCCATGCGGGAGAGTCGACGATCATCGCCGACGGCGCGTTGGAGAACTATTCAGCTGGCCAGCCATTCAGCCATGAACAAATTATGGCGGCTAATTCTAATAAGGCCGGGTATATGGTCGCTTGGAATAGGGTAAATAGATGGCGCCACTATGGCCATAAGATGTCCGGTGGAGAAATACTTTATTTGGGCGCTAAATCAGGAGATGCCCCTCTTGATAAGGACCGCGGGTTAAATGGGGGAGGCTCATTAGATCGAGCGCTGACAGGAGAGCTGCAAACTGCGATTTTAAGTCACTTGCCGATGCTAAAAGATCAAAATTATCGTATCAAAGGAAGCGATTCTAAAACAACACATTACAAAGAGTATTTTGGTTTTCTGGCGCCGCACAATGTTGCGGGAACTAAATTTGTTGTTGAGCGGATGTTGGACCCACATGCTGATGATCAGGTGAATATCTACTCTCCAACAGAGAGGAGAGTTAGACGTTTTTCGGCAAAAGAGCGAGCAGATAGCTTTATGGGAACGAATTTCACACTAGATGACATAGAAGGATTCTCTGGTCGGGTGCTCGATTATGAATGGCAATTCTTGGGTACGAAAAAAGTACTGGCAGTAAGTGACAGCGCGCACGAAGGGCCGCAGTTCTTTGGTCCTTATAGCCGTGTGCCTCAAGACCGCTGGCAACTGCGAGACTGTTACGTAGTTGAAGCTACCTCGGTATGGGAAGGTCATCCCTACCAAAAGCGGATTATGTTCATTGACGCGCAAACATTTAATATCGCAACTCAGCTCGTCGTCAACAGAGAGGATCAGCTCTGGAAGGTTTTCCTTGTGACTTATAAATGGCGCGGATCAAAAGATGGTACGGCAAGAAACATTACCGAATCGATGCCTCATACTGTCATGGATGTTGCTATTGACCTTATTAGTAACACTGCCACGCTAGCCCATATGGGATTAGATCTAGAATTTCCAGTAATGAACGCCCGCAAGGTAAGAAGAGTATTCAGTGTGTCGTCCTTAGGTGAGGGAAAATAACATGAACAAATGTCAGTTGTAATCGGATTACTCGGTTTATGCCAAGGCTCTTAGTATTGAGTGTCCTTTGGGGGTTCATGGTCTCTAGTATTGCAAATACTAGTGAACAACAGATCCTAGAATGGGTTGAACTTAACCCCAAACTTGATCTCCCCATCGCGGGAACAATAATCAGGGCTAAAGATGTGGAGATGTTGCGACCTTGGGTCGTTCCCGGATTGTTCGAAGAATTAACTTTTCCGGAGGTGGAGATCACTCTCCAAGAAACACAGAAATTTCCTCCAGATCAATCGTTTGTCCTTGCTACAGAGCGACATGCAGGCGAGTCGCATATTGGTGAAGATGGGTCTCTGAAAAACTATTCGGCAGGCCAGCCTTTTAGCCACGAGCAGATCAAGGCTGCGGAACCTGAGATCGCTGGGTTCATGGTCGGTTGGAACCAGAATCACCGATGGCAACATTTTGGGCTAGATGCACGCGACATCGATTTGATCTATCTTGGATCGAAACAGAACGATGCGCCTATAAATATTAAACTTGGTCTCTTAGGGCAAGGTTCCATCGATAGGTTAATTACTTTCGATTATCGTAGGGTTTATTTGAATAATCTTTCCATGCTAGCCGGGCAAGAATATAAGGTGGAAATAGAAGATGCCGAAACATTGTTTTTTAAAGAATTTTATGAGTTCACCTCGCCTCATAATGTCGCAGGTACTCGTTTTCTAGTCGAGCGCAAGTTGGATCAACACGCGGATGACCAAGTGAATATTTACTCGCCTACTGAGCGACGTGTGCGTCGGTATTCGGCCAGAGAACGTGCAGATCCAGTGATGGGCTCTAATTTTACATTAGACGATGTCGAGGCTTTTTCAGGGCGTGTGCTGGACTATAAATGGACACTGCTAGGAGAGAGAGCAGTTTTATCTGTCAGTAATTCTGAGCATGCCACTCCAACGACTTTTGGTCCCTATAGCCGGGTTCCTAAAGATCGCTGGCAGCTTCGGGACTGTTATGTATTAGAGTTGGAGTCTATTCTTTCTGACCACCCGTATAAAAAAAGGTTTTTATTAATAGACCAGGAAACATATACCGTAGTTGCTGTCCTCGTTGTAAACCGAGAAAATAAATTTTGGAAAGTTCTTTACAACGTTTACAAGTGGGAAGGTTTGTCTAATGCAGCTGGAGCTGCACCAGAAAATTCGATGCTCAAACCTCAATATGCAGGCTCGATAGACCTTTTAGCAAAGACAGCTTCTTTAGTACATACCTATTCTAAGTTGAAATTCCCAAAGATGAGTCCTAAAAAAATCAAACGTGCTTATAGTGTCTCGACGCTCAGCGAAGGTAGATGATGACAGAAAAAATATGTCTTATTAGTGGTGTTGGCCCAGGAACAGGAGCCTCGCTAGCGAAGCGGTTTTCTGATGGCGGGTATCAAATAGCAATGCTGGCTAGAGATCAAAAAAGGCTCGCATCATTAGAAAATGATATAGATGGAGCTCGGGGTTATGTTTGTGATGTGGCCGATGAGGCAGCGGTCAGTGAAACGGTTGGTTCTATTGTAGAGGAAATGGGGCAGCCAGAAATATTCATACATAATGCCGTTGGTGCAGTTTTTGGTAATTTCATGGAAATAGATCCGGTGCAATTGAATGCTAATTTTCAAACAAACGTGATGGGTCTTTGTTACTTAAGTCGACTGTTAGCACCAGCTATGGTTGCAGCTGGGAAAGGGGTGATAATTGCGAGTGGGAATACATCAGCTTTGAGAGGCAAAGCAAATTTTGCTGGCTTCGCACCGACTAAAGCTGCGCAACGTATCTTTGCAGAATCTATGGCTAGAGAGTTGGGCCCCAAAGGCGTTCATGTTGCCTATGTCTTAATAGATGCCGTGATTGATCTTGAGTGGACGAGAGAGTGGTTTCCGGACAAGCCGACCGACTATTTTATACAGCCCGATGATATTGCAGAGACAACATATCAGATCGCACATCAACCTCGTTCTGCTTGGTCCTTTAATGTTGAAGTGCGTCCTTTTGGTGAAAACTGGTAACCAATGTTGCCGCGGCTAGTTATTTACTTTCTGGTTAAAAAGTTGGCAATCTTGGATCTGTGCCTCGCAAAAATCTGATAACTCCAGTCGGTGAGCGGCCTTACTAGAGGTAGGTTTAGCAACTTCAACCACCTATGGTGCTTAACGAGATCCCATGCCATGAATGTGACGTCCATCCCGCGGATAATCGTACCGTCCAACAATTGACCATGAAGGACATCCCTAGCCTCCTGCAAATTGATAAAAGGGAACCTCGTTTCAAAAGACGTACTATTTATGTCTTCGAATTGAATTTTTGCATTTTTATCGTATTTCTGAAGCAGCGTTATTTCTTTTGTGCAGAGAGGGCATTTCCCGTCGAAAAATAATATTAACTCAGCGTTTTTGATTTGTTTTTCCATACAGTGGTATACGTGCCAAGAATCAATTTGGCGTTAAAAATAAGAACTGTGTGTTAATGTTATCCATAGAATAACGATGAGAAGAACATTTTATGACAATAGAAGAAAACCGATTTACATCAAAACGCCATACCACTTCTTATTTATCTAGTGGCCCATCTGATGGTCCGCTGTTAATATTTGTTCATGGGTGGCCTGAGTTATCATTCAGTTGGCGCCACCAGATTGAGTTTTTCGGAGCAGTAGGTTGGCGTGTTATCGCACCTGATATGAGAGGTTATGGCCGTTCGAGCATTTACGATAGTCATTCTGCTTATGCTCAATCTGAGATAGTAATTGACATGCTGGAGTTATTAGAACACTTGGGTAGCGATAATGCCGTATGGGTTGGGCATGACTGGGGTGCTCCTGTTGTTTGGAACATGGGACTGCATCACGCAGACAAGGTGCGCGCGATAGCTAATTTATGTGTGCCTTTAGGTTTTGAACGAGGAGTTGAAGAGCTCATCAAACATGTTGACAGAAATATTTACCCTATTGATAAGTATCCAAAAGGACAATGGGATTATCAATATTTTTACATGGAAAATTTTAAATTAGCGCAAAATGAAATGGAATCTGACCCTTATAAGGTAGTGAAGGCCTTATTTCGAAAAAAAATGGGGGAAGAACCAGACCAGCCCGTTTTCTCGGCGAGTATTCGAGAACGGGGGGGGTGGTTTCCTCCAGATGGGATCCCTCCTGATATGCCAATTGATTTGGATGTGATTAGCGAGGAAGAAGCACAAGAGTATGCTGATGCTTTGACTCGAACCGGCTTTTTTGGTGCCAACTCTTGGTATATGAATCACGAGAGAAATTCTACATACGACGCAGAACTTTCTCTTGCGCAACGTACATTGCATATGCCGGTTCTTTTTGTACATGCGGAAAATGATTACATCTGCTATACGATCAAAGGAGGACTAGCAGAGCCTATGAGAGAAGCCTGCACTCAATTGACAGAAAAATCTGTCCAGTCTGGGCATTGGATGGCCCAAGAAAAGCCCGAACAACTTAACGCTTTTCTGTTGGCGTGGCTTGAGCATCTTTAAACCTTCGTAGCTGTCAAAATCTTCTCTTATATCACTTTCTTAAGCGAAGTTGGCTCATAGTGAGGCGGGATCGGATGTTTGTATTGGCCTCTATAAGATTATTTTTTTGCAATACCGTGAACTGATTTCATTTAGAAAAATTAGTTTTGGCTTCTAATCCCAAAGCTTTCTGAAAAGGGACTAGATGCGTTAAGTGCTGAACGAAGACAGCGAAAAGATTTAGGTTTAAGATGTCACAATGATAGATTACAGAAATTTACTAACACAAAACATTCGGTCATCAATTCAAGCTAAGCAGGAATTTCTTTTACTAGACCAGCAATTAGATAATTTCGATAAAGCAGTTAAGTGCGTTGTCGACTCATATAAAAATGATGGAAGAATCTATATAGCTGGGAATGGCGGGTCAGCAGCCGACGCGCAACATCTTGCTGCCGAATTCGTAAGTCGGCTTGGGCGGGAGCGGGGGCCGCTCGCTGCAGAGGCTTTGACAGTTGACAGTTCTACCATAACTGCAATTGGCAACGATTATGGGTATGACGAAATTTTTGCCCGACAGATAGCTGGTAAAATGCGACCTGAGGATGTCTTTCTGGCAATAACGACCTCGGGCAATTCTCCGAATGTACTAAGGGCCCTAGAACAATGCACCGAGTTGTCCATTCCGTCTATTGTATTTACGGGCCGTGATGGAGGCAAAGCTAAAGCTTTGACTGACTATTGTGTCATAACTTGCGGGGAGTCGACTGCGACAATACAAGAGCTGCATATAGTTTTGGCTCATTCTTTATGCGAGTGTGTCGAAATGGAAATGTTCAGCTAGAATCTAGCGGTAAACAATTAGTAAAAATTAAATGAGCAAACCAGCAATTTTTTTAGACCGCGATGGTACAGTTAACTTTGAAGTAGATTATTTATACAAACCAACTGAATGGAAGTGGATCCCTGGTGCTATAGAAGCCATAAAACTTCTTAATGCGAATGAATTTCTGGTTATTGTTGTCAGTAATCAATCAGGGATAGCTCGGGGGAAATATACCAAAGACGACGTGGATGAACTGCATGTTCACGTAAATACTGATTTACACGCAGAAGGTGGTGTAATTGACGAATTTTATTATTGTGCACATCACCCTGACTATGGTGACTTAAAAGACTGTGCATGCCGCAAACCTAAGTTGGGGATGCTCAGGCAAGCCTGTAACGATCACGATATTGATCTCGCAAAATCATGGATGATCGGTGACAAGATTACCGACGTCCAGACTGGAGAAAATACTGGTATCTCGAGTGTGCTCGTCCTAACAGGCTACGGTAAAGAAGCTTTAAAAAAGATAAAGTCTGATCAATTAACGGCTCACGACTTACTTGATGCCGTACGCCAACATATTGTTTATTGACTTAATTATTAAGCGAGTAAGCGTAATAGGTTGAATAAAAATTATTTATGAGAAGTGAATCGATATTTGAGGTAAGTACCTAAATGGCTAAAGGCAGAACAGTGGTCGGGATTTTGGGTGGAAGTGGTGTCTACGAGATAGATGGGCTAAATAGTAGTCAATGGAAAAGTATTCAATCTCCATTTGGCGAGCCCTCTGATGAGTTATTACATGGCGATTTAGATGGACAAGAGATTGTTTTCCTGCCTAGGCATGGGCGCGGGCACAAAATTCCACCTTCGCATGTGAACTATCGCGCCAATATAGACTGTCTTAAGCGTGCAGGAGTCACAGAGCTTATTTCAATGAGTGCTGTCGGTTCTCTTAGAGAAGAGCTTCCTCCTGGCGCTTTTGTTATTGTTGATCAGTTTATTGATCGAACCATTGCTCGCGAAAAATCTTTTTTTGGACCGGGGTGTGTTGCTCACGTATCAATGGCGAAACCTGTATGCAATATACTTGGAGATTGTCTTGAAATCGCGGCAAGAAATGCAGATATAGAATATGTGCGGGGAGGTACTTACCTTGCAATGGAAGGTCCTCAATTTTCAAGTTTCGCTGAATCGCAGCTCTACCGATCTTGGAATTGTGATGTTGTTGGGATGACTAATATGCCAGAGGCAAAGTTGGCCAGAGAAGCAGAGCTTTGTTATGCCAGCGTTGGAATGGTCACTGATTATGATTGTTGGCGTATTGGACATGATGCTGTGACTGTTGAACAGGTGGTTAAAGTCTTGCTCAAAAACGCCTCTCTTGCAAGAGCGCTTGTGAAGGCTGTAACGCCTTTGATTAACGTCGAGCCATCTCTGTCGACATGTTCTTGTAAAACAGCCCTAGACGGCTCTTTGATTACAGCTGCAGAAGCTCGAGATCCTGCAGTTCTTCTGGACCTAGATGCTGTCGCTGGGCGAGTGCTCAAAAAATGAGCTTTGAGAGACCTGTCGAAACAGGTGTAATAGAAGGCAAAGAATCGTTAGTTGAGCTAACGATCGAGCTGGAGAGGCTCGGACTCAATCGGGGCACTTCGGGAAACTGTTCGATAAGGTCTTCAAAGGGGTTTTTTGTCACGCCCTCTGGCATCCCCACTGCAGACCTTGCTGTAGACGCTATTGTGGAGATGGATCTAGAAGGCAATGTCTTGGGCGCGGGGAACCCCTCAAGTGAATGGCGTTTTCATAAAGATATTTTAAAAACTTACTCTTGGGCGAATGTCGTTATACATACTCACTCCGATTATGCGACCGCCTTTTCATGTTTTAGGGAAGATATGCCTGCGTTTCATTACATGATAGCGGTCGCAGGCGGCGACTCTATCAAATGTTCTCCTTATGCACTATTTGGAAGCCAAGATTTGTCTGATAATGTGGTGGAAGCTTTGCGTGGAAGGAGAGCGTGCTTGATGTCGAATCACGGGATGATTGGAGTTGGAGAAACCCCCGCGAAAGCATTGGCTTTGTCCATAGAGTTAGAAACGCTTTGCAAACAGTACCTACTCGCCCGACAAGTGAAAGAGCCTATCTTATTGTCGAAGACAGAAATGAGAGAGGTTTTACAAAAATTTAAAAGTTATGGATTTCGGGGAAATTAAACTTTGTTAAACACGCTTTAACTAATGTTCGGCCATTGATAGCGAGAGACGCTTGAAAGCTGCCTCAAACTCAATCACTTTTGCGCTATTTTGCTATTTTAACTCATTTACAAATGAAAAAGACTGGTTGCGTTATTGAAAATTGAAACATTAAAGTGGGTTGGAAATCATTTAGAAGTGATAGACCAACGGATTCTACCCTCGACCTTCACTTACATCAGCTGTTGGTGTGCGCTTGATGTTGCGAATGCAATAAAAAATATGATTATCAGAGGTGCTCCCGCGATCGGTATTGCTGCAGCCTATGGTATAGCGCTCGAGGCATTGCGATACGAAAACAGCACGCCGAGCACGTTTGTAGCTAAGCTCAAAATTGCATTTTTAGTGTTAGGCTCAAGCCGACCTACAGCAGTTAACTTGAGTTGGGCCCTTAACCGAATGGAGTTACGCTGGCGTGGCCTCAGTGACAACAATAATATGAAGAAGATAGCGTCGGAGCTTCTTTCTCTGGCCCAAGAGCTGGCCGCCTCTGACGTGCATATCAATCAAAGAATGGGTCAAATAGGAGCTAAGCTATTACCTAATGTTGCCAATGTACTAACTCATTGTAATGCCGGTGCTTTGGCAACGGTTGGCTATGGAACAGCTCTAGGTGTTTTGAGGTCAGCGGTCGAGATGGGGAAACAAATTTCTGTCGTGGCTGATGAAACTCGGCCATTCCTTCAAGGGGCTCGATTAACTGCCTGGGAAATGGTCCAGGAAGGTATCCCGTGTACTTTAATTACAGATAATATGTCCGGTCACCTAATGAGCAAGGGCGAAATCGATGCGGTAGTTGTTGGGGCAGACCGTGTGGCTGCAAACGGTGACGTCGCCAATAAAATAGGGACCTATATGGTCGCGGTTTTATCTCGCAGGCATAAAATTCCATTTTACGTTGCATGCCCTCTCTCGACTATAGACCTTTCCATGCCAACGGGTGATGACATTCCAATTGAAGAGCGAGGGGGTGATGAGGTGAGAGGCTTTGGAGGTTCGAGCTGGGCAGCTGAAGGAGTCCGCACCCGCAATCCATCATTTGACATAACTCCTGCCGAATTAGTAACCGCGCTCATTACGGAAAATGGAGTCGTTTTAGAACCAGATGAGGAAAAGCTGAAAGGTCTAATGACGAGTGAGTTTCATTGATTCTGCAGAAATTTTCTTACTTAAGAGTAAATCTCCACTGCCAGGGAAGATTAGGAGCTAAATCGTAAAAATGGTGCCTAGGGCCGGAATCGAACCGGCACGGCCGTTAAGCCGACGGATTTTAAGTCCGTTGCGTCTACCAATTCCGCCACCCAGGCTTATTCATGTGAGGTGATTGTTCTTTCTTACTAGCGTGGCCGAAAGAACCGTTTAGGCATCGATGGCATTATTTTATACCAGATTTATATCTAGAGTAAGTGCTGAATAAGCGAAATGGCTGTGGACCATGAGTGAATGAAGAATGGTTGAGGGCGATTTGCTATTTTGTTTTTTACGTTTAGTAGGCTAAGGTTGCTTTTTAAGCTAATTATTGTCGTGGGAGTTGTGAAAGCCTGTGGTTTCAGCCAGTGAATTCAAAAATAAAACTGTGTTCGTCACCGGATCGTCCTCAGGGATTGGACGAGGTGTGGTCAAATCCTTTGCTGCTTTAGGGGCTCGTGTCGCGATTAATTATCCCAACGAGCAAGACAAACCCAATGCGGAGCTGGTGCTGAAAGAAATTTTTTCACGTGGAGGGGAGGGTATTATCGTCAAGGGTGACGTCAGTCATGAGAGCGATGTTGAGAACATGTTCGGGGAAGTTTTAAGAGAACTTTCAGATTTAGACATACTCGTTAACAATGCAGGTATTGCCAAGGCTTCGTTGGTGGAAGATACGTCTTTGAAGGATTGGGAGCATACGATTGGAGTGCATCTTAGAGGGGTTTTCCTATGCACTCGCAAAGTACTTCCTTTGATGTACGAGCGGAATTATGGACGCATAATAAATACAGTGTCGCAATTGGCATATAAAGGTGCGCCTGGGTTCAGTCACTATGCGGCAGCCAAAGGTGCGATATTGTCTTTCACTAGAAGCCTGGCGTTAGAGATTGGTGACCGAAAGATTACCGTTAACTGCGTAGCCCCTGGAGCCACCATGACATCTATGCTAGAAAATGTGCCCGAAGGAACCCTTGAAGCGATCCGGTTGCAAATCCCGAATGGAAGGATTGCTGATGTAGACGATATTGTGGGGACATACATGTTCCTCGCTAGTGATGCGGCAGGACACTTTCAAGGACAATGTTTAAGCCCGAATGGAGGCGATGTTTTTCTGTGAGTGATGATGCTGATCTAAAGAGAATCGGTGTTTACGTGGACGTGCAAAATATTTATTACACGACGCGTGATACTTATAATGGCCAGTTCAATTATAGAGAATTTTGGCGAGAGGTTAGTGAGAGAGGAGTAATAGTTATTGCAAAAGCATATGCGACAGAGCGAAACTCAGATGCGCAGCATCGATTCCAATCGGCTCTACGACACATAGGGTTTGAAGTGAAACTTCGTCCGTTCATACAGCGAGCAGATGGCTCAGCTAAAGGTGACTGGGATGTAGGCCTGACCATTGATGTTCTTGAGGATAGCGAAAATCTGGACACTGTTATTTTACTCTCAGGTGATGGAGACTTCGATTTATTGCTCTCTAAAGTGAAGTCTAAATATGGTATTACGGCGGAAGTTTTTGGAGTGCCGCAACTAACTTCACGCGCGCTGATAAATGAAGCAGATACCTTTCACCCGATTACGGAGCGTTTGATCCTTTAGAAGAAACACAGATTTTGAGGAGTGGTGCTTTTTACCACACAAGCCAGTGTTCTTTTTCACATCAAAAAAGCGCTAAACCTTGCTGATTTAACAAGAAAAAATGTTGCATCTCTCAGCATAACCCATAAAATATAAGACCAAATGTATTATTGTTGCGAAAATGTGAATTTTAGTGCGAGCTTACCAGAGCTAACCTAGAGATATTGATAGGAAAATACATAGATGCCCGTTGCGCAAAAGCAAATTTTAGAAGAGCCGAAAATCAGTAAGGATATTGCTGCTGCGGCATTAGACTCGTCAAAGACGTCTTTATTGGGTCGGTGCTTGGATGATCACTGGTGTTTTGAACTGGAAGCAGATTCGACTATCCCTTCCGAATATATCTTGATGCAGCACTTTCTTGGTCGATCTGACAAAAATTTGGCTAAAAAAATCAGCAAATATATTTGTCGTAGACAGAACATCAATGGCAGTTGGTCCCTTTACGAGGATGGGCCAGGAGATATGAGTGCGACAGTAAAAGCCTACTTTGCCTTAAAATTGGTAGGGCATGCCGCAGATGAAGTTCATATGGTCAGTTCCCGCAATTGGGTATTAACCAACGGAGGTGCTGAGAAAGTTAATGTTTTCACACGGATTACACTTGCACTGTTTAACCAGCTTCCTTGGAGAACTGTGCCGGCAATGCCTGCAGAAATAATGTTTCTACCAAAATGGTGGTTCTTTAATCTAGGCAAAGTGTCTTATTGGTCACGGTGCGTAATTGTTCCACTTCTAATAATTTTTGCTAAACGCCCTGTCGTATCTGTAGATGAAGACACCGGAGTGTCAGAATTATTTATTGCCGACCCGAAAAAGTTACGGACTCTTGATAAGTTAAATTTTCGTCAACCGATTAAAAGCTGTTTTGTTCTTCTTGACAGGATGCTGAAAAAAATAGACTCCCGTATACCTAAATTCATAAGAAATCGAGCAGTTAACCAAGCGGAACGATGGACCCGAGAGCACTGTTCTGGTGTTGGTGGGATTGGCGCTATTTTCCCGGCTATGGTGAATTCAGTGATTGCACTTAAGCTTCAAGGTGCCAAAGACTGTGACCCTGATCTTGTAAGAACCTTGGTAGCCATCGATGCGCTGATACTAGAAAGTGAAGAAGAAGCTTACTGCCAGCCCTGCGTGTCTCCGGTTTGGGACACTTGTTTAGCATTAAGTGCACTAACAGAAGCTGATGTGGCCGTAGATGAACCTAAGATAATTAACTCTATTAAATGGTTGTTTGATCACCAGATTTTTACCAACGGAGATTGGTGTCAAAAGACACCAGGCCTAAGCTCCGGAGGTTGGGCCTTTCAGTATGAGAACGATAAGTATCCGGATGTTGACGACACGAGTATGGTGCTTATGGCATTGCTTAGGGCAGGGGCATACGATGACGCAACGTATCGAAAAAGGATGGATCAAGCAGTTGACTGGATATTGGGAATGCAAAATCCGGATGGAGGTTGGGCTGCCTTTGATGTAGATAATAATGCTGAATATCTCAATAAAATCCCTTTTGCAGACCATGGGGCACTTGTCGATCCGAGCACTGCAGATCTCACCGCTCGGTGTATAGAGATGCTAGCGATGTTGGGTCACGACCGAAAATATATGCCGATAGCTAGGGGATTGAATTTCCTCAAAATCAATCAAGAACCTAACGGGTCGTGGTATGGTAGATGGGGTGTCAATTATGTTTACGGTACGTGGAGTGTGCTTGCGGCGATCGGAGCGATAGGCGAAGAAAAAGAGAAACCTTACGTGCAAAAAGCGGCTAGATGGTTGGAAGAAGCTCAAAATGAAGATGGTGGTTGGGGCGAGTCTTGTAACAGTTACGACGATCGCAATATGGCAGGTATTGGTGTTAGCACTCCCTCGCAGACTGCATGGGCATTGTTGGGGTTGATGTCGGTAGGTCGTATAGAAACACCTCAGGTGACAAGAGGCATAAGCTACTTATTAGAGAATCAAAATGACAACTCTGAGTGGGATGAAAAAATTTACACTGGAACGGGATTCCCTAAGGTTTTCTATCTTCGATACCATGGCTACAGTCATTATTTCCCAGTATGGGCGCTGGCATATTATCAGCGGCTCAGTGCCAATGTCCCTACGCGCCAATCCGAGGTCATGACGTATCTTTTGCGAGAAGACTCCCTATCTGTGTAAGATAGGGTTAGAGTCGTCGCTTCATACTGTTTAAGTCATTCGTTGACTTAGGCCAAATACGTGTTAGACACGTATATGCTTTATACCGATGGAGAAAAAATAATGTTGGACTATTCGGCGCCGCTGCGCGACATGCAATTTGTGTTGAACGAATTAATCGGATTCGAACAGATCTGCGCCTTACCAGGCACAGATGATATCAGTTTGGACTTAAGTAACGCAGTTTTAGAAGAAGCTAGTAAATTTGCCAAGGACGTTTTGGCACCCCTCAATAGAATTGGCGATCTCGAAGGTAGTAGGTTGGACGGGGATCAGGTTATGACTCCGACAGGCTGGAAGGATGCTTATACAGCTTTCAAAGATTCCGGATGGTGCAGTCTTGCTATGAGCCCAAACTTCGGAGGGCAAGGGTTTCCTAAAGTCATGGCAACCGCTGTCTATGAAATGTGGGACTCTGCCAACATGTCATTTTCTCTTTGTCCGTTGCTCACCAACGGCGCTATTGAGGCGATTCAATCGCATGGTGACGATAAACTTCAAGCAACCTACCTGGATAAGCTCGTATCAGGAGACTGGGCAGGCACGATGAATCTCACCGAATCCCAAGCGGGTTCAGATTTGAGTGCTGTTCGTACAAAGGCTGTTCCGGAAGGAGAGCACTATCTAATCAAAGGCCAAAAAATTTACATAACTTATGGTGAGCACGACCTTACTGAAAACATTATTCATTTAGTTTTGGCTAGGACTCCTGACGCGCCAGAAGGTGTAAAAGGGATCTCTCTTTTTGTTGTGCCGAAATTCATTGTTAATGGTGATGGCACTTTGGGCGAAAGAAATGATGTTAAGTGTATCTCTCTCGAACATAAACTAGGCATCCATGCTAGTCCGACTGCAGTGATGTCATATGGAGAAGCAGGTGGGGCTATAGGCTACCTTGTGGGGGAAGAGGATAATGGTCTAATGTATATGTTCACCATGATGAATGCTGCTCGGCACGGCGTAGGTCGAGAAGGAATGGCAATTTCAGAGGCCTCGTTTCAACTCGCGCATAGCTACGCAACTACCCGTGTGCAAGGTCAACCATTAGGAGGTGGCTCTATTATCCGGCATCCTGATGTAAAGCGTATGCTGATGACGATGAAGTCAAAAATCGAAGCGATGCGTGCTTTAACTTACGTGTGTGCCTTTGAGTATGACGTGACAGACCGCCACCAAAATGAAGAACAAAGGAATCTGTCTAGAAGACGAGGAGACCTGCTGACCCCCATAGTTAAAGGTTGGTGTACTGAGGTCGCTCAAGAGATAACCTCACTTGGGGTGCAGGTTCATGGTGGCATGGGTTTTATAGAGGAGACTGGGGCTGCCCAGTACCAGAGAGATGCAAGGATCACCACTATCTATGAAGGCACGACCGGTATTCAGGCAGGGGATCTGGTCGGCCGCAAAACATTACGCGATGGGGGTAGAGGAATGGAAGAGTTGATCTCTGACATGCAAAATACAGTTGAGGGATTGACTGGGTCAACGCCAGCGATGAGAAAAATCAAAAAAGCGTTAGCAACATCTGTGGACGATCTCAAAAATGCAGTCGATTGGTTGCTGTCTAATGCAAGTGACCCTCAACTCAGTGCCGCCGCCGCCTCAAGTTACTTAGAATTGGCGGGTATCACTTGTGGTGGGTGGATGATGGCAAAATCCGCTGCTTTAAGTGATGAAAAATTAAAAGATAGCGCGTGTGAGCCGTTCTACGCGGCAAAGATGGATACTGCGGTTTTCTACTGCAGTCAAATCATGCCTTTTACGAGCTCTCTTTTGAATATTATTCAAAACGGGTCGACAGATATTGTTAACCTCAACTTAGAATCTGCTTAAATTCCTTGAGTCATGGATGCAATTTCTTGCTGGAGACCAGATCTGTTATCGTGTGGTATACCAATACTTAAGGATGAGTGATTATGATCCCACAATGGATTAAAAAGCTTGATGAGCTAATTTCAAATTGGTGCGTCGCTCACAGTCACAATATTGCAGATCTTCGCTGGTATGCTCGTCTAAGAGTGCCAAAGCCCATGTTTGGTTACATGGATGGGGCTGCGGATAGTGAGGTCACCTTAGCCCGTAATCAAGCTGACTTCGCACGATATGATTTGCTACCGCGCTATTTAATAAATGTTCAAAATATTGATACGTCGACCACAGTCATGGGCGAAAAAATTGACTTCCCTATTGTATGCGCACCAACGGGTATGTCGCGACTGTTTAACAATGACGGAGAACTTGCTGTTTGTGAAGCTGCGGCTGAGGCAGGCACTGTGTACTCACTTTCGACAATGAGCACTCATTCAATAGAAGAGATTGCTAGCCATACGACTGGTGCCAAGTGGTTTCAATTATATCCATTCAAAGATAAAGCATTAGTTTCCGAATTAATTGGACGGGCACGCACTGCTGGTTATAAAGGACTTTGTTTGACTATAGATGTTCCAGTTGCCGGTAATAGAGAAAGAGACCTTCGCACTGGCATGGCGATTCCTCCTAAACTCACATTATCAAGTTGGTTCTCGTTTTTTCTTCATCCTCTTTGGTCGATCAAATATCTATTATCAGATGAATTTCAGCTGGCTAATGTTATTCACAAGGCGCCGGTGTCTGGCGATGGCGCAACGACATTAGTTGGATATTTGAACGAGCAGTTTGATCCTACTATTAGTTGGGAGGATGCTGCCGAAATGCTGAAATTATGGGATGGACCTTTCGCCCTTAAGGGGATCTGTTGTGTGGAGGACGCTATTAAGGCGGCTGATCTAGGAGCTACTGCTGTAATCTTATCAAATCATGGTGGTCGCCAACTTGACCATAGTATCTCACCGATAGCGCTTTTGCCTGAAGTTGTTTCAGCCGTAGGAGATCGCGTCGAAATTATCGTAGACGGAGGAATCCGCCGCGGTACAGATGTAATCAAAGCTCTGGCGTTAGGTGCTACAGCATGCATGGTCGGGAGGCCTTATCTATTTGGTTTGGGAGCAGGAGGGAAGAAGGGTGTCGCTAAAGCACTGTCCATTTTACGAAATGAGTTTTCTCGGGACATGGCCTTATCTGGCTGTAGAAGCGTTGAAGAAATTAATCTAGGGTTAATTCGTGAAAATCGATGAAGCAAGAGGCGATTTCAAAAAACTTAAAACACTTTTAAGCAAAGCTCGTACTATAGCGATTGTCGGGCTTTCAAAGAACTGGGCACGGCCAAGTAATTTTGCTGCACAGTATATGCAAAACCATGGTTACAAAATTGTGCCGGTAAATCCGAGTTATACCGAAATTTTGGGCGAAAAATGTTATGCAAATTTACGAGAGATCCCGTTTGAGATAGATATTGTTGACTGCTTTAGAAAAACTGAAGAAATCCCTGCGATCTTAGAAGATACCTTCGCCATTAAAGCTAAGTGTCTTTGGATGCAGCTAGGGATAATAGATCTATTATCAGCACAAAAGGCAGTTGACCTAGGTGTAGAGGTTATTGTTGATCGGTGTGTCAAAATAGAGCATGCACGGCTGTTCGGAGGTCTGAACTATTGTGGAGTAAACACAAGAGTTATAAGCTCAAAGCGTCATCAATCACCTCAACGTTAGCTGGTAAAAAAAGGATGGACTCCGCTGAATGGATCGTGAATTTGGAATAGAAACTTTATGTCTGCATGCTGGACATATCCCGGATGAATCTACGGGGGCGAGAGCTGTACCCATCTATCAAACATCATCTTTTGTGTTCGATGATCCGGATCATGCGGCTTCTCTATTCAATCTGCAGACTTTTGGGAATATTTATAGTCGACTCAGTAATCCAACAAATGCCGTGTTCGAAGAACGTATTGCTGCGCTGGAAGGGGGCACTGCCGCACTAGCTGTAAGCTCTGGCATGGCCGCTTCAACCATCGCACTGCTTACTTTGTGTGAGGCGGGTGATCATGTGGTGGCAGTAAAGACACTTTACGGTGGTACTCATTCGCTGTTTGATTTTAATTTTAAGCGGATGGGTATCGATGTGACACTTGTTGACCCTGATGATATGGAAAGTATAGCGGCAGCTATAAAGCCCAATACTAAGGTTGTTTATGGAGAGACCATTGGGAATCCGACGATGAATGTATTAGATATCGCTGCGATATCTGATGTGGCACATTCGTTTGGGATACCATTCATGATCGACAACACCTTCCCAACCCCTTATATCTGCCGGCCATTCGAGTGGGGCGCGGATATTGCTATACATTCGGCAACTAAATTCCTAGGTGGCCATGGAACAACGATTGGGGGCGTTATTGTTGAGTCAGGAAAATTCCCATGGGACAACGGAAATTTTCCAGGGATGACGGAGCCTTCTGATGGATACCATGGTGTGAGGTTCTATGAGACCTTTGGCGATTTTGGTTACACGATGAGGGCACGGTTAGAACAGCTACGCATATTAGGACCTACCTTGAGTCCTTTTAACAGTTTCCTTCTATTACAGGGAATTGAGACCTTACCTGTTCGTATGGAAAGACACTGCGAAAATGCGCTGGCAGTAGCTAAGTTTTTAGATGAGCATGAACTTATTAATTGGGTCAAGTATCCCGGGTTGCCTAGTGACAAGTATTATTCGTTGAAAGAAAAATATATGCCAAAAGGAGCTAGTGGTGTGTTGGCTTTTGGAGTTAAAGGTGGTGCTGCAGCGGGCGCCAAGTTCATTGAATCGGTGCAGTTCCTCAGCCATCTAGCTAACGTTGGAGATGCTAAAACTCTAGTGATACACCCCGCATCAACCACACACCGTCAAATGTCGGAAGAACATCAGTTGTCTGCGGGCATCTCTCCGGATATGGTTAGGATTTCAGTCGGGCTTGAGACCTTGGCCGATATTCTATGGGATATCGACCAAGCATTGTCTCTATCCCAAATTGCTTAGAGCATATTTTAATGTAATCCTGTCATAGGTCTCTTTCGAGCTAGATAATGATATTATTTTCTGAACACATAATTCCGTCACCCTATCCTGGAAGCTCCGTGGTTAAGGATGAGTGGGTTGATCTGAATGGTCACATGAATATGGCTCATTACGTGTCAGCTTTTGACGACGGGAGCTGTCCTTTGTTCGATTATCTAGGGCTAGGCTGGGGTTATACAGCTGGAGGTGAAGGAAGTATATTTGTGGGTAGTTCAAGTATCGATTATAAAAATGAACTATTCCGCGGTGATGCTCTTCGAATGGAGACAGTATTGTTAGATTTTGACGAGAGACGGGTTCATGTATTTCAGAAAATGTATCACGAGGCAAAAGGTTATTTGGCTGCGGAAGCGGAGTTTTTGTTCCTGCATGTGTCGCTGAAAACTCGTAAAATCACTGATATTCCGTTGTTTAGTATGTCTAAACTGGCCGAAGTTTCTCAAGCTCATCAATGTGCGGATACTAATCAATTTGTAGGGCGAACTATCGGTCTCAGATAATATGATTTGTTCTCTTTAATGATGTTATGTGTAAGAATTAGTCATGCTTTTGGTGCAACGAAGCTTTTAATTACGATGAAAGGAGAATTCGAATGAGTAGTCAGACCAATAGTCTAGCGGATCGAGATTTGCAGAGTGTTTTCCACGGTCAGACACATTTGCGTCAGCTGCATGAGTTTGGTCCAATGATCTTGGATCATGCCGAAGGGATTTATGTTTACGATGGTGCTGGGAAGCAATATATTGAAGGCGTTGCTGGATTATGGTGCACCGCATTAGGCTATGGTAATGAAGAGCTCGCGCAGGTAGCGTATGATCAAATGAAGAAGCTTTCTTATGCCCATACTTTCACTGGGAAAGGACATGAGCCGAGTATTCTTCTCGCAGAGAAATTGAAAGAGATGCTGCCGATAAAAAATGCAAAAGTATTTTTTGGTAATTCAGGATCAGATGCAAACGATACGCAAATAAAATTAGCGTGGTATTACAACAACGTCACTGAGCGGCCTGAAAAAAAGAAAATTATCAGTAGAGTCAAAGGCTACCATGGGATTACTTTAGCTGCTGGAAGTCTTACGGGGACACCTCAATCTCACGTTGGATTTGATTTGCCTCTCGAAGGGGGACGTTTTCTACATACCGATTTACCTCATTTTTGGCGTTATGGTAAGCAGGGTGAAAGTGAGACAGAGTTTGCAACCCGCATGGCTGAAAGTCTTGAGAGCCTTATTCAAAGAGAGGGCGCTGACACCATCGCAGCTTTTATAGCGGAACCAATACAGGGAGCGGGCGGAGTTATTCTTCCGCCTAAAACTTACTTCGAAAAGGTTCAAAGGATTCTAAAAAAACACGATATACTTTTTATAGATGATGAGGTTATTTGTGCCTTTGGTCGCACAGGAAACCCTTTTGGTGCTGATACTTATAATTTATCACCTGATTCTATTTCCCTTGCTAAGGCATTAACGTCAGCATATCAACCGCTTAGCGCTGTTCTGGTCAAGGATGAGATATACGATGCATTTCTAGATGCATCTCCTGAAATGGGAGTTTTTGGTCATGGCTATACTTATAGTGGTCATCCTGTCGCATGTGCAGTGGCTTTGAAAACTCTTGAAATATATGAAAGGGATAAACTATTTGAAAAAGCTGCTGTACTCGCTCCGCAATTTCTAGAGAGGCTAGGCCGACTAGCCGACCACCCTCTAGTGGGTGAGTCTAGGGGCACTGGATTGATTGGGGCCGTTGAGTTAGTCAGTGATAAAGAGAGTAAAGCAGGGTTTCCGGTCCCGGGTCAAATGGGTGCAAAAATTGTAAAATTGTCGCAAGAGCATGGTCTTATTGTTCGTGCCATAGGAGATGCATTAGCCTTTTGTCCACCGTTAATTATTACTTCGGATCAAATCAATGAAATGTTTGATAAGTTCGAGATGGCCATGGCGGAAGGGCTTAAGTGGGCATCTTCCGAGGGAATGTTGAACAATTAAGAAACGGGATTCATCATCTTTTTTTTCAGTCGGTGGTGTTAATCTAGAATATAGATTTATTAACGGTAAATCAGATGGCCCCACGATAGTGTTGTTGCATGAGGGATTAGGTTGTGTCGCAACGTGGAAGAATTTCCCAGAAAAGCTGGCCCAAAA
Organism: uncultured Gammaproteobacteria bacterium; assembly: GCA_938082545.1. Lineage (GTDB taxonomy): Bacteria > Pseudomonadota > Gammaproteobacteria > UBA4457. Next base: position 36,272 of record CALKCL010000017.1, on the reverse strand, counting down.
AACAGAGTTGAGTGTGCTTGTGTACTCCCGTTCAGGTTATGGTCGGTCGAGTCCGATAACGCTGCCTCGCCCTTTAGACTTTCATTCCAGAGAAGCTTTAGAGGTCCTCCCATCTGTCCTCGAAAGAATGAATATTGATGAACATTTTCTATTAGGACATAGTGACGGGGCGTCTATAGCTATAATTTATGCTGGTTCTAAGCCCAGGCTAAATTTAAAAGGCCTCATATTGTTATCGCCACATTTGGCAACAGAAGAAAAATGCGTTCACCAGATTCAGAAAGCGGTCTCTTCGTATGACTCAGGAAAACTGCGAGCGCAATTAAGAAAGTATCATGGGGACAATACAGACTCTGCTTTTTTAGGATGGAGTGGGGTGTGGTTAAACCCATTGTTTGTTGATTGGAATATTGAAGAATATTTGCCGGTAATAAATAGGCCCCTGTTGACATTCAGAGGAGCAGATGACCCCTATAATACCCCATGGCACGTAGAGACAATTAGACAGACGGCTGGGGGTTCTGTGGTACATTGTGAGCTGCTGGGATCTGGACATTCGCCTCATGTCGATGCATTTGAAATTGTGATGAACTCTGTTGGAGATTTTGTCAAAACTCATCAGTCGGACTTCGGTTAATGATTTATTTTGTCTGCTGAGAAACCTCTATCGTGATTTTTTCAGATAATACCGGAGGACTTAAAGGCACGTGCTCATGATCTCCGAGTACAAGCTGCAAAGTGTGCTTGCCAGGTGGCAGGGTCAATACTGCTTCAGTTTGACCTTTTCCGTAGTGTTTTATATTGTCATTAGCTCCTAAAGGGTTCTTTAAATTAGGTAAAGCCGGATAATCGATAAGTAGGTGGTGGTGTCCCGTACCGGGAATTTGTATTCCTGCGGGAGCTATTCCCAGCCCCTTTAATCCAAATTGAACTACAAATGTTGTTGGAGTTTTATCATCGTTTTGTAGGTTTATGAAATAGACTGTCGGAGACTCTGTGTTGGCGACGAGTTCCTGAGAGCTAAATAAAAAAAACGCGATAAATATACTGATAACGTAGCTTGTTTTTATGGCCTTCCTCTTATTAACCAGCATGCGGACTCTCCTTTGTTTTAAGGCGTTTTTATTTAATAAGACGTGGTTTCGAGCTTAAGTAATATTCACATTTGGAATAATGTTTTAGGAGACTAACTCTACAGTGTCTCCGACAGTAACTATACCCTCTTGGATAACCTCAGCATAGGTTGCAAAACCTGGAGTCGCATAATCAGGGAGCAATCCATCAGGAAGGTTAACTTTTTCACGATACTTGATGAGTGCTTTCATCACCTCCTGATCACTTTGTCCTTTTTTAGGATTAAAACCAACCACCTGACAACGCGGCACACCAGTTCTTATTTTAAGCACTACACTACCTATGCGTATATGTCTTCCAGACCAGTTATCTTCTTCATGTGCCAGTTCATTTGAAATGATAAATCCGGCACGCAGTCGCGCTGGATCGACCGGCGCTCCAACTTCACGTTCGAGTCTTCGTAACGATCCGGTTGTAAAAAAAGTAATGGGGAATACATCAATTGCTCCGCCAACAGATAGGCACTTGACTAGCCTTATCGGTCTACCAGCAAATTCTGTTAGTACTTTCGCCCATAATCCTTTAACTTCAGCTACCTCAATTGACCGGAGTCCCGCGTGGTTTACGCTGAATGGTTGCTTGCTATGACTTACGTCGCCTTCAACGATCTGGCCGTCACTAAGTTCAAGCCTAAGGACAGAGTTATCACTATTTAGCGTAAATCTTAGCGGTATAAATTCACTGTGCTGTTGGGAACCAATAAATCGGCCATCGGCTTCGACTAAGGCAAATGCGCGGTCATTACAAATGCCATCTTTCACTACTTCCACTTGCTGTGGACTTAAGAATTGCGTAGCTTTAACGATGACCTGTCCGATTTTCTCTACGAACATGAATATGTTCTCCTACTGTGGAGGGCCGCGCTGAAAAATACCATCATAGATCTTCCAATATTAGCGGCGTGTTAATCAATACTTACGGAGTTGGGAGAAAATTCCTGAAGTGCTCTATCAATAACTCTATTCACTTGACTGCTCGTCAAGCTTCTGAGGAATGATACAAGATCTTTTTCTTCGGTTTCAGTAAGAGATAAAGGTTTGATGAGGGAATCGAGGAGAGGATTATTAAAGCCCCCTTGGTTATAAAATCGGACGACGTCACTTAGAGTCTGAAAAGAGCCGTCGTGCATGTAGGGGGCTGTGAGTTCAATATTACGTAAAGTCGGTGTTCGAAATTTCCAGCGGTCACTTGGAATTTCTGTTATTTCATATTTACCTAAATCACTTGGGGGAGGCTCCGCAGAGGGTGAGACATAGTTAACGTCATAACTAACATCTATCTCAGGAGCTATCTTGGCTGTGAAAAACGAATCGTTATTTGTCATTGCCTTTTGATAGCCGACACCTGTATTGTGAGCCAACTCATCGGTGAACAACGCAAAATTAGATTCAATCAAATGGCAACCGGAACATCGTCCTTTGCCGATAAAAATCCCATATCCGTTTTTCTCGGATTCACTAAGAGCATCATTTGCCCCGGCATAGAGATAACGGTCTGCGGGACTATCAGCAGCGACTAAAGTGTGTTGGTAAGCCGCAAAAGCTTGACCAATTGTTCTCATAGTAATCCCTTCTTCGAATATTTTTCCGAATGCTATTTCATAGCTAGGGTTGGCTTCAATACTCTTTACTACAAAGTCTATCGAAGGATTTCCCATTTCATTATGGGCCAACAATGGACTCCATATCTGCTGCTCGAGCTTGCTTTCTCTAGAGTCATGAAATAGAGAAGATAGGTATGAGACATTAAGTAAAGTTGGTGTATTTCTTTTCACCGTCCGACCCTCTATACCTACAGCAGTGGAGAGCTCGTTCGATGTGAATCCTTGCTGTGGTATATGGCACATACCGCAAGACAGCGTCCCATTATGGGAGAGTTTTCTATCGAAAAAAAGCTGCCTACCTAATTCCTCTAGTTCTAAAAGGGATTTTTTCGATGAATAAGGTTGCTTATGGGGAAGCCCGATAGCAGGCGAGTTCTTCCCCATGAAAGGTATTTTTTCGATCAATATCGGGGTTCTTACCACTGCAGCAGAGGGAGCCGTATCATCTTCTTTTAGCAGCGTCTCAATATCATTAGTTATAGTGTCAGCATGTAAAAAAGCAGTGCTGTAGATATTTCGGATTCTTTTTTTACTATCTATCAAGAAAACTCTCAGCATATGCGAGTAGATTTCCCCATCTGAGATTTGAACAGTTTGATTGTACTTTTTTAAAAGGTTCTCCAGTCGCTCAGAGTTTGGTGCCGTTAAGAAATCCCATTTCGCGCCTTCATTCCGAAAGGATTGGGCATAATTTTCTAGGACTTTGGGCGTGTCATTTTTTATATCAAAGCTATAGCTTATAAATTGAACTGATTCAGTTTGTTTGACTTTCTTTTGGATCTGGCCCATTACAAAAGCGGCTAAAGGACAACCATTAACATCTTCACATTTTGTATATATGAAGCTCAGGATTGTCACTTTCCCATCCATGAGATCATGCAACCTTCCTTCTAACCCTAGGGAACTCAAATACGGAGCATCAAAGGCATCAGATATACTAGGCAGACTATAACTGCCCACTTGGGGGGCTGGGTATGAGAGTGTCCTATAACCCGGTGCTAGGACAACAGTTTGCGGTACATCATCGGACACTGTTTCGTGTCCGTGGCCAGCTAATGCCATAGCATGTGAGACACAGAGGAACATGAGGCTACTTAAGCGGAGCATAAGATAAACATTATTGCACAAACGCTTTAGCGTGACAGTGCTACTCTTTTGTCATCTTGTTTTGAGTACAAGTTGGCGTAGAGAGCTTTCGCGCCAAATCTCATCTGATGCGGGAGACCAAGTTTGGCTTCAATAAAATCAATGCTGAAAGTTTGAGTTAGGTCAGCTCCATCCCATGTGAAAGCTTTAAAGTACTGAAGATCGCCTTTTGATCCAGTTTTCTTGTCCCAGTTCCCTAGTAAAGAAGACGTGTAATAGAACCGTTTCCCATCCCAGCTCTGAGAAACCATATTAACTTGGTCGCCTATTTTTTTATTGAAGATTTGTTTTGGAGCATGAGGGTTTGAAACATCATACAAGCGAGTCTCACCATCATTCCAAGTGTTTACCCAGAGAAGTTGGTCATCAGCGGAGATAGAGATATCTACGGGTAAGGGGATTTTGCTGGCATCACCAATGTCAGCTATTTTTTTTGATTTCCATTGGTTTTCTTCTTCATAGATCAGCCAAATTTCTGATGTTAACGCTGTAGTTGTGAAGCAATAATTTCGAGCAGTATCCCATGCACATCTAACTTCCAAAGGGGCGCCGGGAACGTCTAGTATCGTTTTTGGCTTTCTTGTGTGTAGATCCCAAACAATCACGGTATTTCCGAATTGCTGCATAGCCTGCGGATCTGACATCATTTTGCCAAGGTCCATCATATAGTTGTTCCAACCCGTGAACGAGCTGGTGATGAGCGCATTGCGATGTGGTATCGCTCGAACGTCGTATCCGAACCCATCTGCGTATTTACCAGTTTTAGTAGCCCCGTTCAGTGCTCCGTCTTTTGGCATCCAATAAGTTTCAATGTAGGTTCCATCATTGGTGTATTCGGCCATCCCTGTTTCGCCGCCATGGTCTCTGGTGTTAGACAGACCCGTGACCAGCATACGACCAGGTAAAGCATAAGTGGTGTGCGGTCCTACGATGCCACCCGTTGCTTCTGGAAAATCTTCAATAACCTTATGAAAACTCGGTTGTGCTGGGTTACTGGCCACATCGAAGATAAAAATCTTATTCGTGTCTAAACCTGCTGCCCATAAATAATGTCGGTCATCGGTCAGACCCGAGTGATGCGCTTCATTGCGTCCGCCGACAGATAACGTCGCAATGATTTCACCGTAACTACCTGAGGAAGGATTAACATCAATAGTTACTAGCTTATCTTGTTCATCCCCAAGTCCTACGACCCCTAAAGTCCAAACGTAGACATAGTCTTCTTGTCCGACAATTTTTGCCATGTAAGGGGACATGCAGGTTTCGTCGCTATGAAGAGGAGCAGACGCTAGGGAGGCTAAGGCAAATAATAGGCTGCCTATTAGTCCGTTGTAGGTGGCTTTTTTCACTGACTTCATTAGACTTTCCCTGATCGATTAAAACTACTTTATTGTCTACTAATCATTGATGGCTTTTAAGATAAGTGTGTATGAGTCCCTACTTTATAGGTATAGTCTGTGAGGCTCAAGAACAATATGATCATTGGTGACACAAGATGTTCTTGGTTCATAGGCAGCTTATGTAACTGCCTTCACCTTTTATTTGGTTCTTTTATCTTGGCAGTCGAGAGAAATAAAGCCTTTTAAGTTGGTTTTCCACCTGATTATGAAAGTCTAGAGAGTCACGTTGTCTCAGCAATCAATGGGACTTAATCGCTTGGAAATGGCTTAAGCATTAAGATTAACTTTGGCATCAAAGTGAGTGCCGCCAGTAGAGCCACGATCATTGCAATCGCGGTTAGCACCCCAAAAAGGATTGTCGGAATAAAGTTAGACCAAAGGAGAATTGAAAACCCTATAGTGATGGTAAGTGTTGTGTAGAGTGCGGCTCTCGCGATATTGTCGTGGCAATAATGCATAGTTTTTATGGGGTCTTTAAGAGTCGGCAGTTCACTCTTGTAACGATAAAGGTAGTGTATGCAATCATCGACCGCTATGCCTACCGTTATAGCAGCGATAGTGATGGTCATAATGTCGAGTGGTATGGCCATCCACCCCATGAGACCTAAAATCGCAGTTGCAGCTAATGCATTAGGTAGGATCCCAACTATAGCAACTTTTACCGACCAGAAGAGTATCAGCAACATAGCCATAATGCCGAGCATTACAGCGGCAAGAGTCAAAATTTGAGAGTTGAATAAAGTTTGTAGCACGTTGTTATAAAGTACTAGTAAACCGGTGATTTGATATTCTTCTGACGATAAACCAAAGACAGTTTCCAAGTCGCTTTGGATCTCCTTAAGAAGCTCATTTCTCCTTAAGTTAGGCATAGAGTCGAAAATTCTCACTGCGATACGCGCCTCGTCATCATATATTGAAATATAGGGGTCAATGGATGTCGCTCTGACCGCAGCCGGCATACGTTTGTATAAAATATTGAGCTCGAATGGAGTAAATTCGTTGCCTCCATTTAGCTGTTCTGCTACACGAAGTCCTGAAGCTAGTGATAAGACTTTCCCAATTTCAGGTCGCTGTTCGAGGTAATCATGGACAGCTTTTATACGATCTATTTTGTGGGTGGTAAACCACGAATCAGCCTTATCCCCTTGGTCAGACATGTCACCAAATAAAGCCGCAAGATCATCTTCTTCCGAGCCAAAATCCGACTCAGGAGTTGTCTCCGGAAATTTCAAAATGATATCAAGAGGGGTTGTCCCTCCTAGTTTTTCGTCAATTAATTTTAATCCTTGATAAATTTCTGTGTCTTCATGGAAATAGGATATGAAACTATTCTCCACCTCGAGCTTTTGCATACCAGTTAAGCCCGCGACACCAACGCAGAACGATACAATGAGTACAGCTTTTCCATGATTTTCGGTAAAACGACCTAGGATTGCCGTTAGAGGGTAGGTATTCCCGTCTTCTTTTTCGAGAGCCGCTTTTTTTGTGAGAAGTAATAATGATGGGAATAGACTGAAAGAGGTCAGGAAAACGACGATGAGACCTATCGTCATCATCCAACCAAAATCAATCACAGGTCTGATTCCGCTGATGACGAGCGATGCGAAAGCAATAATAGTCGTGATGGCAGTATAAAAGCATGGTCTAGCCATATTTTGTATGGTTAATCGGACTAGGTCGAGTTGAGAAGCTCTGGGGTAGTCTCTGTATAGTTCCCGATAGCGAACCACTAAATGGATATTCATTGACATGCAGATAATCAGTATTAAAGCCAGAAAGTTGGATGAAATTATAGTTACTTTCCATCCGAGTAGACCTAGCAGTCCGAGCATTAGCGTTCCGCTATAAATACAGCTAGCGAAAGGCAGGATAACCCAGCGTACTTCTCGAAATATGACGCTCAACATGATGATTAAAAATATAAAAACGCCTGAGCCAAATATAATCAGATCTCTACTGATAAAACTGATCAAGTCGTCCGTAATCATGGGAAGACCGCCTAGGTAAAGTTTTGCAGTACCTTCCTGTTCATATCGCTGAAGAATATCTCGAATATCAGCAATCGCATTATGCGCATTTTCTTCAGCCTCTAGTTTCGCCTGCTGGTAATCGGGGTCGATTGCTGAAAGCTCTATCTTTTGCTCGGCGCTCAAACTAGTTTCGCTATGTTTTTGGAACAACAAACTATCGCGGATTTTTCTCAACCTAGGGAGTTGGGGATGCGCATCTAAGAACAATTGTATGGCAGTCACAGTGCCATCAGCGCTTGCGATAAGGTCCTTATAGACTGGACTTTCAGTCAGTTCTACTCGAGCCTTTTCTAAATCAACCGTAGCAAGTCGCAGTGTCTGGAAATTAGTGGCTGCCTCTGCAAGTGTGCCAGGCTTATTAGTTAGCAGAGGAACATCGAGCATTGAGATTACGTCATAAACATTTGGAACGGCAGCAAGCTCATCTCTCAGTCGTTTAACAAAGTCAATGTTTTCTTGGGATAAGATATCTTTAGTTGGAGCGACGGCAATGAACATGAATTCACGCGTTTTATAACGCATGCTCATTTCGCGGAAAGATCTTAAATCTTTATCACTTTCAAGCAGAAGGGCATCCGTACTCGCATCAATCTTAAAATCGCGAAGACCTACTGAAAATACGATTAGGATAAGCGACAGGAAAAATAGGGTCACTACGGGCCGTGCGAGTATAGTCTTCTCGTAAATAGAGTTTAATGTTTCGATCATGTTTTAAGCCAACTTGCTGTATGATTAGTCTGTGCTGTGGGCCATGATAACGCTATCTTCGGTTCGCAGCGAACGTATTTTTTGTGGTGCGCAGTAGTTGATATAAAATGAATTACGGTGATGCTGTCATTTGGCTTTCACTCAGCCTAAATGCAAAGGAAATGCTCAATGGATGCAAGCTTTGATGGCGAAATACGATTGTTCTTAAGAGAGTTGGCTGTAGCGGCTGCGCAAGAAACGTTACCTGCATTTAGGTCGTCTCTAACAATCGAAAATAAGGCGCCTAGTGGCTGTTTCGATCCGGTGACAGAGGCCGACAGATCTGCTGAAAAAAGAATTCGATCCGTTATCGAAGCGAGATATCCCACCCATGGAATTGAAGGCGAGGAATATGGGTTGACTGAAGGCTCGTCTGAATGGTCATGGATTATTGATCCGATCGATGGGACACGCTCGTTTATATCAGGCATGCCGACGTGGGGGACGTTAATAGGATTACTCCATAAAGGAGTTCCTTGTTACGGAATGATGAGCCAGCCTATGGTAGGTGACTGCTTTGTAGGAGGAGGTGAGCTCTCTCAATTGATACGGCCTGAAGGCGTGACCTCTTTAAAATGTCGTGCGACAAGACTTATCAGTGATGCCACCCTTTTCTCAACAACTCCGGATATGTTTAAGTCTGGTGCCGAGCTAGAGGCTTTTAATCGCGTTTCTTCTCTGGCGAAGCTAACCCGTTTTGGAGCCGATTGTTATGGTTACTGCCTGATGGCTTCTGGATTTGCGGACTTGGTCATTGAGGCAGACTTGCAGTTTTACGACATAGCGCCGGTTATTCCTATCGTGGAAGCGGCTGGCGGTGTCGTGAGTGATTGGGAAGGACGCCCCGTTATATCCGGTGGCCGCGTAGTGGCGGCATGTAACCGAGCGTTACAGAAAGATGTCTTAGATATTTTGAATACAGGTAGTTAGGGTTAGTCAAAAGTGATTAGCCTCTCTTATTCACAAGATGTTAACCTATATGCCTACCATCGCAGAGATATGCGGTACTTTTCTAATATCTTTTTATGTGGGAGAGAAAGATGCCTAAGTTGACAAGTGAAGAGCGAGATGATTTTTTGGCACTGCCCAAAATTATTATGAATATTGCCACAGTTGATAAAACTGGTGCCCCATTAGTGACGCCTATTTGGTTTGTTCACGAAGAAGGCAGAATTTGGTTTACTCCTCGACAGCATTCAGAGTGGTTGAAAAATATTCGACATGATAACCGTATAGCACTTAGTGCGGACGAAGCGCCAGTGCCCTATAGAAAAGTCGTCGTGAGAGGAAAAGCGAATATAGATTTTGATGTAGGGAATGATGATGCTTGGCGGGATAGGTATCGCCGTATCGCGTCAAGGTATATCGATGAATGGAATGAATATGTTGATGGTACCGATGATCAGCCGCGCGCATTGTGTTCGATAGTGCTTAAAGATGCGGACGTTCGGACGTGGCGAATGCCCATCGATGACGAACCGTATCAAGGGATCTGGGCAAAGCGTTATTGGACTGAGGACGCCAAGGTGAAAAATGAAGCACCTGAGCTTTTTGGAGACACTAGCGATTGATAGGTGCACTGGCTTAGGATGAGGATCGATATTTGAAAGTTGCAACTGTTGACTCCACCTATGCGTGGTTGAGACTGCTCGCTACCGTTGGCCTAGGCACGATTGGTAGCAGCGGTATGTTCGCCGTTGTCGTAGCTATTCCTGCGTTCCAAAGTGATTTTGGCATACTGCGAGGTGACGCGTCCTTCCCTTATACAATGGTTATGATGGGCTTCGGCTTTGGCGGATTACTAGCTGCAAAGCTTGCTGAGCGATACGGATTGATAAGGATGCTGTTGTTCAGTTCGATTGCGTTAGGGTTGTCTTACCTGCAGGCGGCTTTAAGCACCAATTTGTTATTGTTGAATCTTGCACATTTTCAAATTGGTGTATTTGGTTTGGCCATAGTGTTTGCTCCGTTACTAGCAGATATCTCCAAGTGGTTTCTGCGTCGTCGAGGTTTGGCCATTGCTATCTGTGCTTGCGGAAATTACTTAGGCGGAACCGTGTGGCCTCCGTTGATGCAAATGATGACTCTTGATTCGGGCTGGCGTTATGCCTATATGGTTATAGGTTTGTTGAGCACAACATTAATGCTTCCTTTACTATTTGTACTTCGTCGTCGAATTGATAATTCTGGGCTAATCGAGAATTCAGAAGGGAGCATGGGCGGCTCGATTCGTCTGGGACTGAGTGCTCGGAACCTTATGCTGATATTGTGCGTTGCCAGTATAGCTTGTTGTGTGGCGATGGCTATGCCTCAAGTTCATATCGTCGCGCTATGTGGTGATCGAGGGTATGGGCTTACGACAGGGGCAGAAATGCTCTCCGTGATGCTAGCTTGCGGTGTGATTTCTCGCTTAGGTTTTGGTTGGTTATCCGACCGTATAGGTGGACTGACTACATTATTTATCGGTTCCTCCTTACAGTGTATCGCCCTGATCTGCTATCTAGGGGCGGATACACTTCCCTCAATCCGAGCGGTTTCGATAATGTTTGGTTTGTTTCAAGGCGGCATCGTGCCTTGTTACGCACTCATCGTTAGGGAGTTTTTCCCTGAATCAGAAGCGGGAGGACGATTGAGCATCATTATTTTGACAACTGTTATAGGAATGGCTTTTGGTGGATGGGCCGGTGGTGTGATTTTCGATTATACAGGATCTTATGACACTGCATTTATTCATGGTGTTGGCTGGAATTTTTTGAATTTGGGGCTGATAGGGTTTCTTCTCATAAGATTGAACTTCTCCAGCACGAAGTTAGAACGCTCTGCTAACAGTGTCTGTTAAAAGCACGGGGCTGAGTGCTTTAGAGTGAGGAATTATAGGACAAGGTGCGGGCTGATTTCTGCGCGAGCCCTAGCTAATTCTGATCGTTCAGGTGGGATATAATATCGATCAGGCAAGCTCCATTTAAAGCCGTCATTCTTATAGCGGGGGAAAATATGGAGGTGGACATGAAAGACTGTTTGTCCTGCAGCAATACCATCAGCAAGAAATAAATTAATCCCTTCGCATTGGAGATTGCTTTTTCTTATAGCCGCTGCAACGCTTTGACCTACCTTAAATATTTCAGCCCCGGTTGTTATCGGGAGCTCACTCAAAGATGCCGCTCGCTCATTAGGTATTACCAATACGTGGCCAGTAGTTATCGGTTGTATGTCCATAAAAGCAGTGACTAGATCGTTTTGAAATAAAATTTCAGCTGGAAGTTCTCCGGTTAAAATTTTATCAAAAACAGTGTTCGGATCGAAATCTCCTCTCTGAACGGCATTTTTCTTATCGTCTTCATGCATTGGGTTATTTCCTATTTAGGAGGTAGGCATTTTCTCGAGCCTGATGCCCTTTTGCAAGAGCGGAGTGTTGCCCCAAATGAGTAATCAACCAGTTATCTTGATAGAGCGCAGCAAGTTCCATTTTATCTACTAGATAAGGAGGAGGTGATAACTTTTCTTCATCATACTCTAAGGTAATTAATAGAGATTCACACCCCGATTGTGTGCTCGTTGTTAGCCAATCTGAATAGTTTTTTCTCTGCCTACCAGATAGCGCTATAAGGGAAGCTCGATCGTATATCACGTCTATTTTAGGGAGTATCTTTTTCGGGAAATTGAATATGTCTGATCGGTATACAGTCAGTCCTTCCCCTTGAAAAATATCATGGTTGGGGTGTTGTATTTTCTCGTACGCAATTTTATTTTCAGCAAAGAATGCAACTATAGCTATTTCACTAATTTCTATTCCAAAGACATTATGTCCTTGGTCTCTTAAGTACAAGAGGTCTTTCGATTTCCCACATAAAGGAACTAGTACATTGCTACGTGGAGCAGAGTCGATAGTGCTCCAGTATTGCTTTAAGAGCGGGTGAATAAAATCTTCGTGGAAGCCGATAGCGTTTGACGACCATTTATTTAGCCAAAATTTATTATGCTCTGAACGTGCTTCCATTTAACAAGACTTCTTAGGTCGTTTTTTAAGAAAGCGCTTCTAAGAGCATACTCAGAGCCTCATCTCGAAAGACAATCATATTTTCCTCTCTATCGCTTTTGCCTGTTTCTATATGTCTAGTCACCGTTTTTGGCCCCACAATTGCAAGAACACAAATTCCTGGAGGGTGCCCGTAAGGAGTTCCCGCTGGGCCTGTTGCTCCTAGTTCGGCTAAACCCCAAGTTGACTTCAGTTGGTTTTTTATCTGTTCAGCGCACAAGGTAACATACTGGTCTGTTAAAGGAGTTTGCGCGTTAAGTTTTTCCTTGTCTATTTGCAAGAGCTTTCTCCTTGCACGCATAGTATAGATAATAGCACCACCGCTGAAGTAGGCCGATGCACCAGGGACAGCAAGAAGACTTGCTGCTATAAGACCTCCTGTAGAAGACTCAGCTACGCTGATGCTTTGATTCGCTTCAATTAATAAATCAGCAATTTTTTTTGTAGTGGGCGAAGATATGTTCATATCGGATCCGATTTAATTAGGTAATAATGACAGCATAATGAATCACAGCGGTACTTATCAAGGTTGGAGTTGCTCAAAGGTCGGTGATCACCACGATCTCTCGATTGAGAAATTAACATCATCGGTTCCAACGGGAGGACAAGTCCTTGTTTCAGTGAAGGCCTTTTCCCCCGGCTTTCCAGATATGTTGATGACGCAAGGAGCGTATCAACTTAGGCCAAAAATGCCCTTTACGCCATGTGCTGAATTTTCGGGTGTCATTATCTCTACAGGGGCTAATGTCTCACGTTTTTCAGCAGGTGATCACGTTATTGGAACTGTAAGGTATGGCGCAGCAGCAACTCAAGTTATCGCTGAGGAAGAAAATGTTTTTAAACTTCCACAGTCTTTCGATTTCGAGAAAGGCGCTGCTTTTCTCATAGCGTACAAAACGGCTTACATAGGTTTGGTGGCTCGTGCAGGCTTGCGAGAACGAGAGACCGTATTAATCCATGGCGCAGCTGGTGGAGTAGGATTAGCCGCGGTTAAGGTAGCAAAAGTCTGTGGTGCTAAGGTTATCGCACTAGCTACGGGTAAAGAAAAATGTTCAGTGCTTAAAAAAGTAGGCGCTGATTATGTTTTAGACTATGCAGATGGGATTTTTAAAGACCGTGTTAACGAGATCACTGCGGGGCGCGGTGCGGATGTGATTTACGATCCGATAGGTGGGGCAGTTTTCGAGGAATCGCTAAAATGTATTGCCTCCTTAGGGCGGGTTCTTGTAATCGGCTTTGCGAGCGGTAAAGTCGGAGTTGTTCGAGCAAATCATGCATTGATTAAACAGTACTCTGTTATAGGCGTAAGGGCAGGAGAATTTGGCAGATTACACCCTAAACAAGGTGCGATGGCTATGGAGCAGTTACTGTCTATGGCTGAATCGGGTAAATTAATTCCGTATATAGGCAGTCGTTACGGTTTTGAAGGACTGATTGACGCATTTGATGAAATTCAGAGAAGACAAGTTGTGGGAAGGGCCGTGATTATTGTTTAAGAAGACCTATAGCTGAGAAAACGCACTATAGAAATTTTTCACTATGGAGAGAAATATGAAAAACACTGTCGAATTTTTCTTCGACTGTTCTAGCCCTTGGTCTTATTTAGCATTTGAGGGAATTCAAGTAAACCTTGTGGACATAGATATAATGTGGAAGCCTATTTTAGTTGGTGGCATATTTAATTCAATCAACCCTAGTGTGTATGTTTCTCGTGAAAATCCTGTTCCGGAGAAGATCAGCTATCACGCGAAAGATCTACAAGACTGGGCCAGTAGACGTTCAGTCGTAATAGGAAAACCCAAGCCATTCCCAGTCAATAGCGTAAAAGCAATGAGGGGAGCTTTTGTTGCGATAGAAGAGGGATTATTGGTCGAGTATGCCCGTGCGATATTTCGCCGTTATTGGACTGATCTTCAGGATATTTCCTCTGATTCTGTCTTAAAGTCGGTCGCGCGGGAAGTAGGCTTAGATACTACGAATTACTTCACAAAAATAAATCTAGATATCTATAAAGAAAAATTGCGACAAAATACAGATGAGCTGATATCGAGAAATGGTTACGGAAGTCCTACGATGTTTCTCAATGGGTCAGAAATGTTTTTCGGAAATGATAGACTTGATATGCTGAGGTGGCGTATAAGTGAGAACAAAGCTAAGAGAGAAGATGCGCTATGAATAACGATCTAGTAGTCACAAAAATAGAAAATAGTATTGCAGAAGTTTATTTAAATAGAGCAGAGAAACATAACTCTCTAACGCTTGAAATGTTCTCTGCTATCGCTGATGTAGGACAATCTCTTCAAGAAGACGGTAGTATTCGGGCGGCCATTCTATATGGGGCAGGTACTAGTTTTTGTGCTGGCTTAGATTTCTCTTTGATGACAAAAATACTAGAACAAGGAACGTCGGCAGATGCTGTGATTGAAGCGTTAATCGGAAAGTCCGGCCAGAATGAAAATTTAGCGCAAAGGGTCGCTATGATTTGGCAACAAGTCGACTTTCCGGTCATCGCTGCTATTGATGGGGCCGCATTCGGGGGTGGATTTCAGATAGCTATGGGTTGTGATTTTAGAATTGCTAGCCCAAACGCAAAATTTTCCATCATGGAGTTACATTATGGATTAGTTCCCGACATGGGAATTACTAAGACTCTGCCAGGGATCTTACGGAAAGATCAAGCCCTAGAACTCGCTCTTACTGCACGTCAGTTTGATGCTAGGGAAGCTCTTCAGTTAGGAGTTGTAACTAAAATACAAGAAGATTACCTAGGGAAGGCAAGAGAACTTGCAGCTGAAATTTCAGCCCGATCACCTGATGCCGTAAGAGGCTGTAAGAAGCTATTTAATACGGCCTGGAAAAGTTCACAAGATGACAGTTTAGAGCTAGAAGCGCTGACCCAAGGCCAGCTATTAGGCAGTCCAAACCAGCGCGAAGCAGTGTTGGCTGCTATGGAAAAGCGATCGGCTCGCTTTTAAGAAGCCAGCCCTAGTCGCGCTGCACGAACTCGACTGTGTTTCCATCAGGGTCATTGACCATCGCAATAGTGACGCCAGGCATTAGTTCCGTTTTTTCTATCTCAAAAGGAATGTCTAATTCTTTACATTTGTCAGTCACCTCATCGATATTGCTGATTTGTAGTGTGAGGTAACGGAACCCAAGAGATGAAGCTAATCCCTCGGTTGTTGCCGGGGGCACATCTTTAGGATCAATCAGTTTTATGAAGCTATCCCCAAAGGCCAAGCGATGCATGGTGCCAATCCACAATGGCATTTCTTGGACTTTCTTGAGCCCTAGAACATCACAGTAGAATATCAAACTAGCTTCTATATCTTTTACGACTATCCCTAGATCAATCGCGTTTTTACCTGCAACAATTGTCATTAAAAAATTCCTATTTGTATGAATTTAGGCAGCTTTACGCGATCCTACTAATTCGCGCAGTTGGGGCATCACTTCTTGGGCTACTAGTCTCATGGAATTTTCAGCATCTTCATACGGTATCCCAGCGTGTCGGAAACCAAAGAGGATATCAAAGTCACCCACGCCTTTGTACCAAGATTCGAGCTTGTCTAACATTTGTTGAGGCGTGCCCCAGGCCTGTGCATTCATGTAGCTCTCAGCAAGACCTTCTAGCCCTATGTCTTGCAGCATATCTACTGCCTCTCCGTAAGCTTCATATCCCTTGGCATTTTTGAAATGCTCGCCAGCCAGTTCATAGTGGTGCATTACTGTTACTAGATATCCCGCTATATGCTTTCTGGCAAGTTCTGCGGCTTTATCTTTATCTTTGTGACAGACTGATAGGGTGGCCATGAGAGGTGCTGGGGCTGGACGACCATGCAGTTCCAAGAATTTGGCTCTGTAGGGTTCAAGATCTTTATTGTGTTCAGAGATATCTTTCTGATTGAAAATCATTATTTGAGCGGCATGGGTAGCAGCTTCCAGAGCGGAGTCTGGCGACATCGCAACTTGCGTGATTCTATTTTTAAAGCTTCTCGTTGGCTTGGGTCTGATGACCGCTTTAGGCTGTTTGAAATGGGGGCCGTTTCCCTCGATGTAGCCATTTTCTAGTGCTGCTAAGATCATAGGGGCGGCTTCATCAAACCGGGCTCTCGAGTCGTCCATATCTAAGTCAAATTGAACATACTCCCGTCGTGAGAGACCACGCCCCATACCAAAGATTACACGTCCATCTGATAGCTCATCTAGTAGCGCTATTTTTTCAGCCACTCGAAGGGGTTCGTTCCAGGGAAGAATTACCGCAGTCGTTCCTAATTTAAGTGTACTAGTTTTTGCAGCGATATGGCTTAAGTAAACTGTATTATCAGGGCAGAACGAATAGTCCTCGAAATGATGCTCTACTGCACAATGCCAGTCATAACCTAAACCTTCTAGCTGTTCAGCAAGGCGTAACTCTTCTTTGTAAACCTGCGAATCTGTAACAGATGCATCGTATCCGAAGCTTTGAAAAAGCGCGAGAGATCCTATATTCATAATATTCCCCGTAAATCATTAATTTTTCTATATATATGCAGTGTATCTATATTCTATCTTGAACTCAAAGTAGCTTAATTAAAATTAGGGATGACTTTCCTACTGAATAAGTCCAATGACTTTAATACTTGATCTCGAGTATGTAACCCTTGCGGTATTATGAGAAACATCTCATTGATGGGCACTACCTTACTAGCCTCTTCAATGCGTCTTGTTAGTGTATCAGGCGAACCGAAAAGCAGTTCAGGGAATGGCTGGCCAAAGGGTACTGCCCATTTTTCCCAAAACCATTTCATGTCATGTGCTAACTCGGCGGCTTTCGAGTCAGTTTCAGCGCATATCATTAACCCGCCCCAAGCGGCCTCGCTTCCCGGCTTAGGGGTGTAATTGTATTTTTCTTCTGCCTCTTCCCGGTAAGCTTCCCAAAGAGCTTTAAGGAAGTTGAGGTCCGATGCCATGACGATAGGCTTCCCTCGATATTTGGACCAGAATTTAGCTGTTCGCATGGAAGCAGAAAATCCACCATAAATCTGAGGGTGTGGCGATTGGAATGGCCGAGGGGCTATTCCAATTTCATTGATCCGCATGTCTTCCGTAACGCCTTGTCCTAACTCTGTATAAACAGAATGAGGATGAGGATTAATTAGATCTTTTGGTGGGAATTCCCAGTACTTACCCTTATGGGAAAAAGTATCTTTCGTCAGGGCAGTCACGACCAGATCTACGTATTCACTAAAATATTCTCGGTTAGCTTCATCCTGCGGTCCATTCTTGTTCCAGGGTCCAACTGATCCAATGTCTGCTCGTATTTTTAGGTTTTCAACCCATCTAGTTTGATAACCTCTTACCAGACCAAAAGAGAAACGACCTTTTAACATGTTATCCATGGTTGAGATCGCTTCTGCGGTCCGAATAGGGTTGTGCGCAATGGAGACAAAGCCACAAGTGATCACTTTGAGCTTTTTACTGTGCATCCCTATCCACATGCCCATGAGGGTAGGGTCGTTGGACGCTTCACAACCTTCTATCTGCAGATGGTGCTCAGGATGCCCCCAACCGGCATATCCGGCTTCATCAGCAAAAGAGACATATTCAGCGATCTCGTCTAGCATTCTTTGGTATAGCACAGGATCTTTCCCGGCCATTCCTTTCTCAAGTTCAGCTCGTCTTCCTACCGTACAGTACATGAATGGATTGAAATTTATCATGATTCACTTGTCTTTTTTAAATGGGATAATTTGCCACTTCAAGATTTCTGTTGCAAGCACTACCTCATTAAATTGGTGGTCGGGTTCCGGCCCATGGCCTTGCTTTCTCCAATGCGCTCGCTATACGAAAAACTGTAGCATCATCATAGGTACGGCCACATATTTGTAAGCCTGTTGGCATGCCCGTATCTCCAAAACCGCTAGGGATACTCATGACAGGACACCAATTTAAATTGTTGAAAGGATATGTGAGCGTCCAACCGAGATAGTTATTTACATGCTTTCCATTGATCGTAAAATCATCACCATCTTCATTATGACTATTAGGGAGAGACGACACCGCCAAAGTAGGGCAGATAAGCGCATCATATTTTTCTAATATGGGGGCTAAGCTATCCCATTGTTGCGCGCGACCCGCGTTTGTTTTATAAAGCCGAACAGCACTATGCTCTAATCCTTTTTCAAGAATTTTGGCACAATAAGGAGTCATTTCATATTTCCATCGAGGGAGTAAGTCACCGACTAAGCCGGCGAAAGCCGCTTCCCAGCGAGTGTACCAAGTATCGAGAACGCCCCAATTCCAGGCTACGTCAACTTCTTCTACCTTCGCACCAAGCCGCCTCAGCGCAGTTGCCATATCCTTTGTGTTTTTTTCTACATCTGGCGCTATCTCGTAGTAGCCGAGATTCATTGATAAGGCGATTTTCATTCCTTTTACAGAAGAGTGTTCGGACGGCAATTGATAGTTCTCGCTCAGAGACGCCTGGTCTGCGACATGTTTTCCGGTTGTGACGTTTTGCATTAGCGCAGCATCGTTTACAGTGCGCGTTACCGGGCCATAAACCAGTAGCGTCTCTAAGGGATGTTCTCTATCACTTGGATTTCTACCATAAGGAGGCTTGTATCCTACACAGCCTGAGAAAGCGGCTGGAATACGACAGGATCCTCCGCCATCAGTCCCATCCGCCAGTGTTGTCATTCCGGCAGCAATAGCGGCAGCCGCTCCTCCAGAGGAGCCGCCAGGAGTGCAATTCAGATCCCAGGGGTTTTTGGTGGTCCCCCATAAAGGACTTCGCGTAAGACCGGAATATGCGAATTCAGGGGTAGTTGTTCGAATGAGTAGGTTTGCCCCTGCTTTAAATAGTCTATCGACAGTTGGGGCAGTGTTGTCGGCTTTGTGATGCTCAAAAGCCTTGGATCCGTAAGTTGTTCGATGCCCTTTGATGGAGTGAAAATCTTTGACAGCAATCGGCACGCCTTCCAATGCTCTAAGTCGAGAAGATTTCAAATTAAAATATTTCTTATCTGCTTTTTTAGCGGCTTCCGTTGCTTCTTGAAAGTGATTTTCAGTAATAGCGTTGAGCGAAGGATTTACATCCTTACATCGAAAAATAAGCGCTTTGGTTAATTCGCTTGGTGAGATTTTTTTTGTTCTGAAATTTTTTAAGACATCCGTTGCGCTCATGTAGCACAGTTCAAGATCAGCAGTTTTCATATAAACCTCCCCAGTCTAAATTATTGATCAATGCTGTTATTGTTAATGTAGCATCGGGGGAGATAAAAAACTAACTTTTACTCTTTATAACCAGCAGCTTTATTTAAAATATTTATAGAACTGCCAAGAATCTGTAGTTAGTTGGGGACACTGATGTCGTATAGTGAAAGATTTACAAAAGCGTCTATTAAAACTAGAAAAGAATAAGGTGTAAGTTATTTGAAAAATAATGATTATTTGAGGTCTTTAGCAAGTCGAATACCGCTATACATCCATCTTTGATGCGGGTAGAAAAAATTCCTATAAGTAGGCCTAGTGTGACCGAGAGGACTAATCGCTGCCCCTCCACGCAATACCATTTGGTTGCTCATAAATTTCCCATTATATTCCCCTATAACATCCTTCGTCACTGAAAACCCAGGGTAGGGGCTGTAGCTTGATTGTGTCCATTGCCATCTCGAGTTATATAGATTATTCAATGACGTTGGCCCAGTGCGAGCTGCGATTTCCCATTCGTTCTCTGTAGGGAGGCGAGCGCTTCGCCAAGAAGCATAGGCATCAGCTTCGTAATAACTGATGTGGCATATGGGTTCATTTCCTTTAAGACTAGATAATCCTTGTAACGTGAATTCTAACCACTCATTTTGAACATTAGTCCAATATAAAGGAGCGTTAATTTGATTGTCTTTAATGAACGACCAACCATCAGCCAACCACAAACTTGGCTCGGAGTATCCCCCGTCTTCTATGAATTCGCGATACTGACTTTTCGTAATAAGATCTGAATGCAATGAGTAGCTGTTCAGATGTGCCAAGTGGGGAGGACCTTCATTATCAAAATGAAATTTGTAGTCGGCTGTACCTATTTCAAATACGCCTTTCGGGTAATCTTGCCACGTAGAAGATTTGTGAGTCTTCGCTTCTACAGTAGTTTCATCATAAGACGGTGCTAGTGGGTTATGAGATAAGAGATGCTTGATATCCATCAGGAGCAACTCTTGATGTTGTTCCTCATGGTTGATACCTAGTTGTATTAAAGGCGCAATGGGTAAAGATTCATTTTGGAGGAGAACTAGTATTCGTTTATTGACGTTTAAATGATAATCTACGATTTCTTCTAATGATGGCCTTGTCAACAAACCTCTTTTTTCTCTTGCGAATTGATTACTTATCCCGTTGTAATAAGAGTTAAACAAGAAACGGAAATCTTTGTGGAAAGCCTGAAAGTGCGGTTCGTAGGTTTCCAAAATGAAAGTTTCAAAAAACCAAGTTGTGTGCGCAACATGCCATTTTGCGGGGCTGCAATCAGGCATTGATTGTGCGGCTGAATCTTCAGCCGATAGAGGCGAAAGGATGCGCAAACTATTTCCTCTGAGTTTAGTGAATTCCTTTTGTAGTGAGTTAATTTGGCTCATGTATTCCTCTGTGCAATCCTTTTTTATTGGTTTTTTTTGCAATTTTCAGCTAAGAAGCGCCAATTTTAAAAGATACATGCTCATAACCTGTCGATAACGCATTCGGGTTATACGAGCGTTCATGAAAGTCGACGTTATTACTGCTATCAATAGTAATGATTGAAGAACATCGAGTTCCATAAATATCTCCGCGGATAAAAATAGAAGATAGATGTTTTTCTAAAGCGTGATCTATATGTGTTTCTGGCAGAGCTTCATCAACTGCTTTAGATTGATCTTTCAGGATTTGAAACATTGGTTCAGCGGAGACAAAGAGCTCTTCTTTCATTATTTTTTTGAATTGTTGGCGGAGTTTTTCCGCTTTAGGCCACGGCGTGTCGAGCTCTGCATTACTGAGGGTGTAAACTCCTTTTAGATCTTGCATGGATTGTCGGGTTCTATTGTTATGCCAGGCCATTTCACTCCCGTCATAGGCAATTATATTGAAACCAGAGTAGTCTGCGGAGTTTTCTGCAAGCGTCTCTATATAAGCATTGGCGCTTACATCGCTGTTGAGAAAGTCAGATACAATTAGCCCACGGGATCTAGGGTTTCCCACAGTGTCGGTCCCATGGCGTACGTTAGTTACGGTGGCAACCCTTCCGGAACTAGAGACTCCTAGCCAGGTTCCTTTGCCTTTTAAATCTCTTCCTGCATAAATGTTAGGATGGTCTTCCCATAGCGCCATTGGCACCGACTGCCGTTCGTGGAATTCGTCTCGGTTGGCTATAAGAACGAGCTTATATTGTGGTATTGAATTCACAGCAAAGAGTAGTAGGCACATTGTTTTATGTCGAGCTCATCACGAACGGCTAAAAATTAATCACGGTGTGCACGTCATATCCA
Source organism: uncultured Gammaproteobacteria bacterium (assembly GCA_938082545.1). Lineage (GTDB taxonomy): Bacteria > Pseudomonadota > Gammaproteobacteria > UBA4457. The sequence continues at coordinate 14,679 of CALKCL010000017.1, read as the reverse complement.
TTTAAAGCATCTCTTCCTTTAAGGAAGCTGATCTCTATCAGGAATGCTAGACCGACAACGGACGCATTAGCTTGTTCTGCAAGATTAATGCCTGCCTGTGCTGTTCCACCTGTAGCTATTACGTCATCTATAATTAAGACTCGGGCTTGTGGGGCTAGAGCATTCTTGTGCATGTGTAGTTGAGAAGTTCCGTATTCTAACTCGTAATTAATGCTGAAAGTTTCGGCTGGAAGTTTTCCAGGCTTTCTTAATGGGACAAACCCTGCTTGTAATTTTTGAGCGACTAGTGGTCCAAAAATGAAGCCTCTTGCTTCGATACCGAGAACAGCATCGATATTCTGATCCTTATATGGCTGACAAAGGCTTTCAATGGCGGAGTCTAATGCAGCATGGTCTTCTAACAAAGGGCTGATATCTTTGAACACTATTCCCGGTTTGGGGAAATCAGGTATATCACGTATAAAATCTTTAAGTCTCTCCATCAAATTTTGTGCTCCATGAATGCTTTCTGGATAAGGACATGCGTTATTATTCTACATCACTTCGGTAGCTCTTTCTAAACACTCTGGACCTGGGCTAGAGTGTATTTCATTTAGTTCTTGTACTTGGCTTTATAGTGTTGTGCAAGGAAGCCTACTATCAAAACGAAAACACCTAGGTAAAGAAAAGCTGATTGTATTTCAGGGGAAACCAGGCCAGAGATTGAGCTTACTTGAGACATATGAGTCCCGAGATTTACCGTGAGGCAAATCATAGGAGACATCCCTAGAAGACTATAAACGAAGAATTTACCAGTGCTAATGTTTGTCAGAGCCATAGCAAGATTTAAGAAATTAAATGGGATAATTGGTAAAAGTCTGAGCACAAGCAAAATAAAAGGCTTCCCTAATTGAGTGCGAAGTTGTTTGTATAATAAGTTTCTAGAAAGATATCTGGTGGCTTTTTCACTGACAAAATAACGAGCGACTAAAAATGACAGTGTCGCGCCCGATGTGCTTGCCATAGCCACAATCGCGATTCCTTCTACAAGCCCAAACATGTTGCCTGCCAGCAGAGTTAATATTAAAACCCCAGGTAAAAAGCTGATACAAAATAATATGTAAGAAATTACAAAAATTAGTCTAGCGAGTGTAGGGTGAGACAACACATAGGCATCCAGAATGATCTGTTGGCTTCTAATAAACTCGAAAATGGATTTAGAGCTTATGTCTCCCATCACGTTCATATATACGACTATTAGCACTAAAGTCAGGAAGACCAATGTTTTTCTGGACATTTTATATTGTCTCTTGAGTTAAGAAAATAGAGTCAACGAATCTAGATTCGTTATCGACTTCTGTCATGGTTTTGTAATCGAAGTGAGGCACAGCTTACAGGATTTAGGTTATCATGTTAGGAAAACAAGTGAGAGATAAGTTATATGTTGAATGTGTCATATAAGCCTTTAATAGCTAGGCTTCTGAGTTTGCTTATATTTATCGTTCCGGTCTATTGTGAAGCGAAAAGCATTAAGCTATTAAACTCACTGCTTGAAAGTGCCTATTCTGCGCATATAACCGACGGTTATGTTGATTACAGCGATATGAAGGGGAACAGACGATTTATAAAATATCACGAAATCTTAGCGACTTTTGATGTCGGGACTTTGCAGAGCAAAGAAGATCAGATCGCTTTTTGGTTAAACACTTACAATGCCCTTGCGGTGAAAATGGTTACTCAGGGTGTTACCCCGGTCAACACAATGGGGCGAATTAAATTCTTTCGCACAAACCAGCATCTAGTAGGTGGGAAAAAGTACGACCTTAATGCTATTGAAGAGATCCTCGCCAAGTTTGAAGATCCACGTATTTATTTCGCTTTGACGGACGCGGCTTATACGGCTCCGCAACTCAGAGCCGAAGCCTATCGGGGTCGAGACATAAATGAACAGCTGAATGCCTCAACATCAGCCTTTGTAAATGATAATCGAAAGAATCGATTTCTCAAATCCTTGGAAATCGCGAAATTGTCTAAAATATTTGAACGTAAAGCCCGTAGCTTCGGGAAATCTGAAACAGATTTGATAGCTTGGATTGCTGAATATGTCCAAGATGAAGAAGTTCAAAAAGGTTTGCGTTTAGGCCGATATGAAATCAAGTACTTAGATTACGAATACAACATCAACGGGAAACGAGATTATAGTAAACGAGATATTATGAAAAAATTCTGAAGTTAAAGTAATATTTTTTTCTTTATAGCTGCGTGATCGATTTTCCCCGTGCCGAGGTATGGAATTTCCTTAATGAGAACAACCTGTTTGGGCACCATTAAATTAGGTTTCCCTGCGTCTTTTATAGCTGATGCGATCCCAGCTCGTGACACCTCTTCGTTTGTCGTAACCAACACGACTTGTTCGCCTTTTTCCTGATCAAAGGTATTTTCTGCGGCATGTTCGCCTTCAGGCCATCTAGCAGCTACTGTTTGCTCAATCGAGGCAAGTGAGACCATTTCACCTCCAATTTTTGCGAAGCGCTTAGCGCGTCCTAATATTGTTATATAGCCATCCGAGTTAATCTCTATGATATCGCCGGTGTCATACCAGCCTAGCCCAATTATACCTGATGGAGGGGTGATAGTTCCCTGATGGTTAAGGTAACCCATCATTATGTTAGGGCCTTTCACAGAAAGGAGTCCGCCCCGGAGAAGTCCTTCTACAGGCGTGATGCGAGATTCAATTTTGGTAAGCATCTGTCCAACAGTTCCCTCTTGATGGCTGCTAGGATGGTTGATGGCTAGTGCCGGACTAGCCTCTGTTACCCCATAACCCTCAAAGATAGATATTCCAAATTTATTAATCCAATTGTTCCTAGTCGATTCTGTGAGCTTTTCAGCCCCGGATAAAACATATCGTAGCGTATAGAAATCTAAAGAATGTGCATATTTGGCATAATTGCTGAGAAAAGTGTTAGTGCCAAGTAGACAAGTGATATTTTCGGCGTAGCATATTTCTGGAATTTTCCGATAGTGCAATGGGCTTGGATACTGTAAAGACTCCGTTCCCTTAAATAACGGCAAGAGAAATCCTCCAAGTAAACCAAATGCATGGAAAATCGGCAGCACGTTGAGAATTTTGTCTGTATGGTTAAGATCGACCAGTGACTGCACTTGCGCATAGTTGCTCAAAATATTTTGGTGAGATAACGCAACCCCTTTAGGGGAGCCTTCTGAGCCTGATGTGAATAAGATGACGGCGCAGTCGCTCGAGGTTTGGTCCCCATTGCTTTCTTGGCAGGCAGCGATTGGGGAAAACGATTTCCAATAGCCAGCTATTTTGTCTAGGATAGATATCGTATCACTAAGATCCTCCAAGAAAATGAAATGGATCCGCGAACTTAGAGCTTTTATAGTGCTGGACAGATTAGCAATTGTTACAAATTTCTTGGAGGTAATAACAGTAGTTATTCCTCCCAGCGCACAAGCCGCACTTAAACCGTCTAGTCCAGCCGTAAAATTAAGAAGTGCGCTTCTTTTGCCAGCATATTGAGTACCAAAAAAAGTGATTGCTGCTGCTGTCGTATTAGGAAGAAGGATACCAATTGTGGTCTCATGAGAACTGGTTACATCAGAGATATATTTTCCGAGTATAAAACTGCGCGCAAATAATGATTGATATGTTAGATTGGCTCCGGACGCATCGGAAAGGACTCGTTTGAATATCCCGTGGCGCTTTGAGGCATGGATCGCAGCTTCAAACAATTTCTCTTTTGCAGAATAAATAGTTTCGAAGTTTGCTTCATGCATCATCTTGCTAAGTGAAGCCGTCGCTTGTGCTCGCCGTAGCCTAGGAGCGCGCTCTGTCAGTGTAGCTAGCTTCTGGGCCGGTAAAATAGAAAGCGTCACTTTCGGGAAAAACTGACGTTTTAGCTTATGTTTTTGGTATGAAAAAAATGAATATTGTAGCCCTTCTATAGCAACGGGTAATATAGTGGCATTCGCTTTATCCGCAATAAAAGCGGTCCCCGGATAAATTTTCATCGGGATACCAAGAGTTGAGACTCGCCCTTCAGGGAACACTATTATTTTATCGCCTTTTTCTAGAACAGATACTGCAGTTTTCAATGCGATAGGTTTCCCGTCATCTACCTTCAATACTTTGACAAAGAATAGAAATGGCTTGAAATACCAAATTTCAGCTGTGAGACGGTTTACTAGAAAAACCGAGTCTCCAGGTAAGAAGAAATACAGAAAGATCCCATCTAACAGGGATAAATGATTGCTGATGATTAATGTGCCTTCGCGTTTTTCCGTGTAGTTCGCAAGCCCCCGCACTTCGACACGAAAAGCGTATTCTAGAATTAATTTCATCAACTGTTTAACATATGAATTCATGCTTTCTATTTTAATCAATGCTTGTCTTTCTAAAGCAGTTGCAGCCGTTGACCAGGCACAATACTTTTCGTTTGGTTTAGTTTGTTCTTCGAGACAATATATTCAACTGCCACTCCGAAGCGCCTAGATATAAGCCATAAAGTGTCGCCTTTCTGCACTATATAATGGCTCACTTTACTAGGGGTAATCGCTCTAATAGGAAGAATTAACTTTTGACCCATTGTTAAAATATTAGTATCACTTAGACTATTCATTCTTTGAATCGCTTTTACTGTAGTCTTGTAATACGCTGCCAGATCCCACAATGTATCGTTGCGCTTCACTATATGCTCTGTCGTTAGCAAACGTTTTGACAAAGTATCATCGTTTAGTGGTTTTGGGACTCGAGGCATTGGGATCAGAAGTCTTTGACCTATACGTAAATGATTTGTTCTTAAAGAATTGAATTGTTTTATTTTTTTAACAGAAACGCCTGTTTGTTCAGAAATTTCTGAAAGGGTTTCTCTGGGGGCGACTCGTCGTATTCTAGGTTGATATCGTACGGAACTATCGATTTGAGACAGGCTAGCTCTGACACGCTCTGCAGACTCTGGAAAGACCAGGATTTCCGTTGACGGACCCTCAATTGTAAGGCGCTTGAGAAAAGCTGGGTTTAACTGGTCAAAATCGGACGAAGTCATGCCAGCCCACGCTATAACTCTATTTAAATCGATGCCACTACCCACATCGATCCCTGTAAATGGCGTTTCCACTTGGCTTGTATGTAATGTTACGTCGTATAGTTTCGGGTTAGATACTATTTCTATAAGCGCAAGTAACTTTGGCACGTAAGCTTCTGTGAGCGTTGGCAGTTTTAAAGAGTAGAAATCGACACCTAGTCCTTCGGAAAGATTTCTTTCTATTGCACGTTCTATTGTCCTCTCACCCGAGTGGTAGGCGGCGAAAATCAGTTTCCAATCTCCGTGAAATCTTTCTCGAAGCTGTTCGAAATAAGTTAATGCGGCTTGTGTGCTGGCTTTGATGTCACGCCTGCCGTCATACCATTTAGATTGATGGAGTTCGAGTCGATTACCTGTCGCGGCCATTAGTTGCCACAGACCTGTCGCCCCTGAAGGGGACATTGCATCCGGTCTGTATCCACTTTCAACGACTGGCACTAAAGCAAGCTCTATAGGAAGATTCCTTTTTTCGATCTCATTTATTATGTAAGGAAGATATAGAGCAGCTCTTTCAGAAGCGAGAGTTATGTTTTTCAAAGGTCCTTTGTAGTGATTGAGGGGCACTATTTTTGTTTTCTTGTAGTCTGTTGATATTGTTGCGTTCCGGCCGATGTATTCCCAAAGAGTTTCTTCTTTGCTCTGCCGTTCCTGACTTATATTTGTATTAACCTGTCTAGTAGGAACTATCATCGGATCGAAAATATCAGTATCAGCGACATTTTTTGTTTCCATCAAGGGTTCGCTATCTATAGCCCAGACGGCATAAGGGATACATAGCAGCCATATAAACTTGAGTAAGAGATTAGTACGCATGTTTGCCCGATAAATTTACTTGACCACATGCTAGAAAGGTACTGAATGCTCGTCAAGCTTTAGGTGCGCAGAAGACCGAGTATTTATTTCATAGTAAATGAAACTCAGGGGTTTCATCATTACTTTTAAGAGATTTTGAGATCATCGTTTTATCTTTATTAAATTCACGTAAAGAAGTTGTTAGCATATGATGCTTCAGACGCCTATAATTTTGACCTATGAGCAAGAGTGAAATTGTCATGTATACCGATGGTGCCTGTCGCGGCAACCCTGGCCCTGGAGGGTGGGGCGCACTCCTTCGTCATGACAAGCACGAGAAAAGACTTAATGGTTATGTGGAACAAACAACCAACAATAGAATGGAGCTGACTGCGGCGATAAGAGGGTTACAGGCTCTCAAGAGTCCACAAAATGTGCATATTTTCACTGACTCCACTTATGTAAAGCAGGGGATCACGGCATGGATCTCGAATTGGAAAAAACGGAAATGGAAGACCGCTAACAGGCAAGATGTGAAGAACGCCGATTTGTGGAAAGAATTAGATTCTCTGTGTAGCAATCATACGGTTCGTTGGTCCTGGGTTCGAGGTCATTCCGGGAACGAAGGCAATGAGATAGCAGACATGCTGGCTACATCAGCAATAGACGAAGAAAATTAGGCTGCAGGTCATTTATGAGGCAAATTATATTAGACACGGAAACAACAGGGCTAAACCCGGCAGATGGACATAGGATAATTGAGATTGGTTGTGTCGAACTAATCAATCGTCGAATCACGGGTCGGTATTTTCAACAGTATATCAATCCTCTCAGAGCAATAGACGAGGGAGCATCTGAGGTTCATGGATTGACTCAGGGCGATCTTTCTACAAAGCCTGAATTTTCTCAGATTGCGGAAGAGTTCCTTGCCTTTGTTGACGATTCACAGTTAATAATCCATAACGCATCTTTTGACATAGGCTTTCTTGATTCTGAATTGGAGCGGCTTAAGCCGACACCAGCTCTTATGGGCGAGCGCTGCGAGGTTTTTGATTCGCTTGACTATGCAAGGAATCTGCATCCGGGGCAAAGAAACAGTCTCGATGCTTTGTGCAAACGATACCAAGTCTCTAATGCACACCGTCAGCTGCATGGCGCGTTGCTAGATGCGGAGTTGCTGGCCGAAGTTTACTTGTACATGACTGGAGGCCAGACATCTTTAAGTCTTGATTCAGTCTCACACTCCACTAGTCAAGAGCCGGTACTTGTTAAAGACGGCCTTCGTCTGAGAGATTTAAGCTTGGTTTCTACTCAGGTTTCTGAAGAGAATCTCTCATCACATAACAAGATGTTAGAAACGATGAAGGACTTTGGTGCCACTCTGCCTATCTGGAAGTAATGGGATGTGGCTAGGTGGCTCTCAGAACTCGCTATCGAAACTGACGCAAATAGCTAAGTCTATTGTTCTGCATCACCTGCTAAAGCTTCAGCGACGATGTTTTTTAAGTCTCCACTCTGGAACATTCCCATGACTATGTCACAGCCACCTAAGAGCTCACCATTTACAAAAAGTTGGGGAAATGTGGGCCATTCGGAGTAGGCCGGGAGATTTTGTCGTATTTGCGGCTCGGCATATACGTCAACATGATGAAACTCGGCGTCACACGCTTTTAAAGCATCAACTGTGCGAGCTGAGAACCCGCACTGTGGGAATTGTGGAGAGCCTTTCATGAAAAGTACTACCGGATTGGTTTCAACTATGTCTTTTATTTGCGCCATGATATCCATATCTTATCCTTTTGGTGTTCTGTAACTTTCCGCACAGTTTAGTTTGTATGGTCGCAAAATAAAACATCTAGATGTTTTCATGGTGACGGTAGCCCCCAGCCAGCCCCTCCAGGGGTCTCAATGCGTAAAACGTCATTTTTCTTTAACTCAAGCTCAACTTTCCCTTCGATTATTTCTCCATTGAGTTTATTGATGCCCAAGGAGCCATTCTCGCCATGGAAGTGACCAGTCGGGGGCAGTATACGCCTCTCTGTTAGCAATGTTACCTTAGTCGGCTCGAGAATTTGATATTCTCTTATTAATCCTTCGCCCCCATTATGGAGGCCTTTTCCTCCTGACTCAGTTCGGAGCGCGTAACGGTTGATAATGATGGGGTAGTTTTTCTCCATTATTTCAATTGAGGTGTTTAAGGTATTGGTCATGTGAGACTGCTTTCCATCTAAACCCCTTCCTGCAGCGTGTGCACCAGTCCCCCCAGCTATCGTTTCATAATAATCCCATGACGCAGAGCCCATAGCCACGTTATTCATGGTGCCTTGACTGGACGCAGGAATTTTTTGAGGGATAGCCTGGGAAAGCGCCAGGAGTACTACATCAACTATTCTTTGGCTGGTTTCCACATTACCCGCAGCCACTGCAGAGGGTAGCTGCGCGTTTACTAGAGAGCCTAGGGGTGCTGAAATATCTATGACTTTTAAGGAGCCGGCACACGCAGGGGTTTCTTTAGGCATCAGTGAGAAGAAAGCGTAATAAACAGCCGCTGCGGTAACAGAAATCGGACAATTTAAATTACCTTGAACTGATGAAGATGTTTCAAGAAAGTCCACAGTTATCTGGTCAGATGACACCCGAACAGAGACGGCTATTTTTATAGGTTCTGCTGAAAATCCGTCATTATCTAGGGCATCTGATGCCTCATAGACTCCATTGGGGATTTGCTCTATGGCTGTTTTCGCGAGTTTGTTAGCATATTGCATCATTGCCCTTAGTGCGTCCTTGAAGCCAGATAACTCATAGCGACTAGCAAGTTTTTTTAATTCTGCTACGCCTCGATTATTCGCGCTGACCTGCGCCGCGATATCTGCATAGGTGTTTTGTGGGTTTTTTAATCTGCTTTCGAGAAGGTTTCTGGTTTCCTCTACAACGACTCCTCCTTTGGAAAGATAGCATGGGGAGATGAGTAGCCCTTCCTGATATATCGAGCTGGATAAAGGCATAGAACCTGCGCTATCGCAGCCAATGTCAGCATGGTGGGCTCTAGTAGCAGCAAAGCCTACCAAGGAGGCGTCTACAAAAATGGGGGTGATTACAGTAACATCTGGTAGATGAGTCCCTCCCATGAATGGATCATTGACTATTACGACATCCTTTGGCTCCCATGCAAATTTTTTAACGAGGTTTGTCATCGCGTAAGCCATACTGCCTAAGTGAACAGGGATATGAGCGGCTTGGGCGAATAATTCTCCAGTGTTCGTAAATAAGGCGCAAGAAAAATCTAGTCTATCTGTTATGTTTGGGGACAGAGCGCTTCTTTTAAGAGCAGCCCCCATATTTTTGCAGATAGCATTAGTTCTGCTAACAAACAAACTCAGTTCTAAAGTTTCCAAACTGTTCTCCGCTAATATGCTGAAAATTGTAGCGTTACATATTATTATAGCCGGGACTGGTAGAAGTCATATGTTTACGCTCCTATCTCATCATAAGCGTGGATTAATTAGTAAAACGGTGCAGGTCGTTGCTAACGGTCCTTGTATTTAACCAATTATATGCTGCAGGAATGTTTACATGCATACAAACACCACTTCTTCATTAATGTCTAATTATGGCCGCCCAACTATCACATTTGAGCGAGGAGAGGGCTCCAGTTTATATAGTATTGATGGTCGCGAATTCATCGATGCATTGTCAGGAATTGCAGTATGTGGTCTAGGTCATGCACATCCTGAAATTCGAGAGGCGCTTTGTACCCAAGCGGGTAAACTTGTTCATACATCAAACTTATACGGAATTAGGGTGCAAGGGGAATTAGCTGAAAATCTGACCAAATTATCTGGCATGCGCAATGCTTTTTTCTGTAACTCAGGCGCCGAAGCAAATGAAGCTGCAATAAAAATCGCGCGTAAATATGGGCATCAACGGGGTATTAGCGATCCCATTATAGTTTGCATGCATGGTAGTTTCCACGGACGCACAATGGGCGCTCTTAGCGCGACAGGGAATGCTAAAGTGCATGAAGGCTTTAGCCCTTTGCTCGAAGGATTCGAACACATAGAGTATGACGACATCGATGAGGCCAGTTCCGCTTTAGAAAAAGCTAATTGTGTTGCATTAATGGTAGAGCCCATCCAAGGAGAGGGAGGTGTTGTCATCCCTTCACGAGGGTATCTGACGAGATTACGAGAACTTTGTGACGAAAATAACGTACTTTTAATGCTGGATGAGGTGCAAAGCGGCATAGGGCGAACGGGGAAATGGTTTGCTTTCCAACACGAGAAATTACTGCCTGATGTCCTGACGATTGCCAAAGCTCTTGGAAACGGAGTGCCTATAGGGGCCTGTTTAGCGAAAGGCGCCGCTAGTGAGGTCTTATCCCCCGGCACCCATGGCTCAACTTTTGGAGGAAATCCGTTAGCTTGTAGCGCAGCGTTGAAAGTTTTGGAAATAATCCAGCGGGATTCCCTCTTAGACCGCGCAGCAAAGCTAGGGCGTCTCATGGTAAGACGGCTTAATGATATGCTTTGTGATGTGGATGGCGTTGTCGAAGTTCGGGGTAAAGGTCTCATGCTTGGAATCACTATCGACCGACCGTGCGCTGAAATAGTAAACATTTGTTTTGAGCGTGGCATATTGATCAATGTAACAGCTGGGAATATTGTCAGATTGCTGCCACCATTAATTTTATCGGACGAAACTGCTGAAGCTATTGCTATCGGTGTTGCCGAAGCAGTCGTTTTTTTCTTAAGTAAAAGTAAATAGGGAAGTTATGAAAACTCGACACTTTTTGACCATTGCCGATCTTGGCAGAGATGAAGTTGCAACTATGCTGAAAAGAGCATTAGAGCTGAAAACTCTTAAAAAACAAGGAATAAGGCCGCCAATTTTACTCCATAAAACCTTGGCCATGATATTTGAAAAATCCTCGACTCGTACGCGAGTTTCGTTCGAGACAGCTATGACTGATGGTGGCGGTAGTGCTATTTTTTTATCGTCGTCTGATTCTCAACTAGGTAGAGGAGAGCCGCCAGAGGACACAGCACGAGTTTTATCGGAAATGGTCGATGTGATTATGGTTCGAACCTACGAGCAAGATGTTGTAAATTGTTACGCTGACTATGCTACGGTGCCGGTAATCAACGGCCTCACGAACCAATACCACCCGTGTCAAGTGTTAACCGATGTATTCACCTTCTTTGAGGTGAGAGGCGATATTCGAGGAGCTACTGTGGCGTGGATAGGTGACGGAAACAATATGTGTAATTCATATATAAATGCGGCAGAACTGATGGGCTTTAACCTTAGGGTGGCGAGTCCTGTTGGCTATGAGCCAACGGTTGCTTTAGGTAGTAATACAACTTTAGTCAATGACCCGTGTGCTGCTGCAGACGGAGCCGATCTCGTGGTGACTGACTCATGGGTTAGCATGGGCCAGGAGAGCGAAAAGATTCAGCGTGAAAAAGCATTCTTGCCCTACCAAGTAAATTCCAAAATCATGGGGTTAGCTTCGTCCGACGCACTGTTTATGCATTGCTTGCCAGCACATCGCGGGCAAGAGGTGGCAACCGATGTCATAGATCACCCTAACTCCTTGGTTTGGCAAGAGGCAGGGAATAGATTACACATGCAGAAAGCATTGTTAGAATTTCTGATAACCCAAAATTCTAATAATGCAGTTTAATTGCTGAGCTTATGAATTCTTCAGCAGGTATAGGGATGACTTCGCAACGTGCCCGGAACAGGTTGGTTGACCTTCTGAGGGATATGGGAATTGATTCTGAACAAGTCCTTGAAGTCATAAGAACTATTCCTCGTCATCTATTTGTTGATGAGGCTCTTGGCTCGCGGGCTTACGAGAACACCGCGCTACCTATTGGTTATGGCCAGACGATTTCACAGCCTTATACAGTCGCTCTCATGACATCGTTGCTGCTTGATTCAGGTTCTATGAAAAAAGTCCTCGAAATTGGTTCAGGCTGCGGCTACCAGGCAGCAGTTCTTAGCCATTTCTCTGGAAGAGTTTTTTCTGTAGAGCGAATAAAAGGCTTGTTTGTAAAGACTGAGAATAGGTTAAAGCAATTAAAGTATACCAACGTTCGGATGAAGTATGGGAATGGTTTCTCTGGCTGGGTGGCGAATGGAGAGTATGATGCAATTTTGGTTGCGGCTGCGCCTGTTGATGTGCCGGAGCAACTCTTGTCCCAGTTGGCAATTGGAGGCCGTTTGGTGATACCAATAGGTATCGCGGGGCACCAAAAGCTACGTTTGTTTACACGTAATGCAAGCGGAGTGGCTGAGCAATTGATTGATGATGTGAGTTTTGTTCCTCTGCTTGATGGGGTGCAGTGAAATTCCTAAAGTTTTCTAAAGTGAAGCGATGGCATTCTATCGGTCTGGTAGGAATTTTTCTGTTAGTGAGTTGCCAAAAATCTGGTCTGGCGCCGTTAGTATCAAGAGATATGGTGCTAGAACCGCTGCAGGTTTTTTCAAACGGACAGATCCTGTCCGATCCTACGAGGCGCTCAATCCGCTATGTCGTCAGAAAAGGAGACACTTTGCATGGCATAGCTTGGAGGCACGCTACACAATACGAAGATTTAGTGGAATGGAACAAGATTGATAGTCCCGACCTGATAGCTATCGGGAGTGTCTTACGTCTAAGTTCTTTAGTCGACGAAAGTAAATCGATCACAAAGTTACAGGCGAACGCTGGCAGCCTTATAACAGCGAATTCTTATAAAGAACTGACGTGGGGTTGGCCGTCTCAGCACCGAAGATTCGTGCACTCTCAATTAGGCAGCGGGCGAGGTATCTCTTTTAAAGGGTTACTAGGAGAGACTGTAAAAGCTGCGGCTTCGGGAACTGTGGTTTATAGCGGTAGTGGTTTGCGGGGGTACGGCGAATTGCTAATCATCCAGCACGCTAGAAACTTCTTGAGTGCTTATGGGCATAATCAGAAGCTTTTCGTTTCGGAAGGCGATTTTGTGACACTTGGTGAGAAAATCGCAACCATGGGGAGAACAGAGAGCAAAGAGGTTAATTTATATTTCGAAATTAGGCAGAAAGGAAAGCCTGTCGACATATTCAATTATTTGCCAGAAAAATAACTTTATTTCCGTTGTTCTAAATCATGTAGAGCAATGCCACCACATAACGACCTTCTGCGAGTAAAATATTAAAACATCTACATGCGGCTGCGGTATCCATGCATTCGACACCTATCATTTGTTTATTGCATTCGGCAATAGTTGCTTCCGAAACAAACAGTTGAGTTGCTCCCGTGCCGACTATGATTACTTCTGGTGTCTTATCCAGGAGCGTCGAGAAATGTTCTACATCTAGGTCAGTAGGTTCTGAGGGAAGTGCGGGAAAATGTATTGCATCGGGGAAAACGATACAAGGCTCATCTACTAGACGAGCGCCCAATTCAATCTGCCCTTTTCCATATGCAGTTACGCTATAAGCGTCAGTGGTGTTTTCGAGAATTGGACGCATGTTTTCCCCATAATTAGAAAGAGCCAGAGCTTTGATCTAGGAATTATAAGTCTAATTAATCTTCTGCCCTAAAAATAATATCAGTAAAAGTATACAATCGGGTATGTACAATATTGTTTCACATTTTCTGACAGTGTTCATCTGTTCGGACCAACGTGTTATTAACAGCTATGAATGAAAGGAGCGAAAGGCATATGAAAATTATCTTGTTGGGAGGGCCAGGCGCGGGGAAAGGGACTCAAGGTGATTTTATATGCGGAAAGTATGGTATACCAAAGATTTCTACCGGTGACATGTTGCGTGCGGCCGTAGCTGCTGACTCGGCATTAGGACGCGCGGCGAAGGTCATCATGGATGAAGGTGGGTTGGTATCGGATGACTTAATACTTGATTTGATTAAAGAAAGAACTTCAGAGAGTGATTGTGAAAGAGGGTTTTTGTTTGATGGATTTCCTCGGACGATACCTCAAGCGCGAGGTCTTGAGAAAGCGGAGATCACGATACATAAAGTGATCGAAATTGCAGTAAATGACGAGGAAATAGTTGGTCGTTTATCGGGTAGACGTGTACATGCACCCTCTGGTAGAACTTACCATATAAAATTTAACTCTCCCCAGAGAGCTGGCTTGGACGATCTGACTGGGGAAAAACTTATTCAACGAGAAGATGATAAAGAGGACACAGTTAGAAACCGACTTGGGGTTTATCATGAACAAACTAAGCCTCTAATTAAATATTATTCTGACGTCGCCGCAGTAGATTCATCTTTGGATTACATAAAAGTCGATGGCGTTGGTTCGGTAGAAGAAATACGTCGAAAAATTTTCCGTAATTTATAGTTTTGCTTTTCTGTTTAATCGAGAACATGAGCCCTATAAATGTTATCAGGCGTGCTTATTAATCAATCTTTTGTTTGCAGATTTATTTGATGTGCTGTATACAGGGCGTTACGGGATGCAAAAAAAAAACAATAACCTCTTTGGGAGTTAATAGTATGGTCACAGCTAAGAAAAAAGGCGCTGCAAAAAAAGCAGTTGCTAAGAAAAAAGTAGTTGCTAAAAAAGCAGTTGCTAAGAAAGCAGTTGCTAAAAAAGCACCTGCAAAAAAAGTAGTTGCTAAGAAGAAAGCACCTGCCAAGAAAAAAGTAGTGGCTAAGAAGAAAGCACCTGCCAAGAAAAAAGTAGTGGCTAAGAAGAAAGCACCCGCCAAGAAAAAAGTAGTGGTTAAGAAGAAAGCGCCTGCCAAGAAAAAAGTAGTGGCTAAGAAGAAAGCGCCTGCCAAGAAAAAAGTAGTGGCTAAGAAG
>CALKCL010000016.1 GCA_938082545.1 uncultured Gammaproteobacteria bacterium | reverse complement strand
TCTTGGCACTAATTATCGTGAGCGCCGCCGTTAGCGTCGTCTTCCCATGATCTACGTGGCCAATAGTACCTACGTTTACATGTGGTTTCGTTCGTTCAAATTTTTCCTTCGCCATGGTCGCTAACCCTCTAATCTATCTATATTTAGCTAAAAACTTTATGTTCTGTTAATTACCGTTTCTGCCACTTTACTTACGTGGAGCCCATAATCGGAGTCGAACCGATGACCTCTTCCCTACCAAGGAAGTGCTCTACCAACTGAGCTATATGGGCTTTAAAATCGCTCAGCTTCAATGGCTTCTCCAACAGCCTATCATACTAACCATCAGTCCTTTCAGTGGAGCGGGTAAGGAGAATCGAACTCCTATCATTAGCTTGGAAGGCTAAGGTAATACCACTATACGATACCCGCCTCGCTCTCTTACGAATCTGACGCCCGATGGTGGAGGGGGAAGGATTCGAACCTTCGAAGGCTGAGCCGGCAGATTTACAGTCTGCTCCCGTTGACCGCTTGGGTACCCCTCCAAAACGGTAACCCACTATTGTCTTAAATTAACATCGGTTGTGTCAACACATTTCACTCTCTAATTATATCTCCGTTGACTCCATGCATAATTTTCGATGGACGTACGCTCCCTCCAAGCTTACCAGACAAGTAAAAATCAACCTCTTGCCCAAAATATGATCTAGCACGATGCAATGTTTTAGCCGGCACCTTACCTGCCCTATTAGCGCTAGTGGAAACAAGCGGCCCACTCAGCTGACATAATTGATTAGCCTGCTTGTGCCCAGTCATCCTAATAGCCACTTCCCCTTCTTCACTAGCCAACCAAGGAGGTGCCTGCCTAGACAAAGGTAAAACCCACGTAACGGCTCCCGGCCACGACTCAAGAATTTCGACTTGCAAAGGCACTTCTATATCAGCGACTTCCCGAACTTGGGACAAATTAGCTGCTATGACTAAGAATTTTTTAACTGCCGTCCTAGACTTTAATCTCATCAGCTTATTAAAGCCGGCTACTGAGTAAACACTCGTAGCGAGACCAACAACGGACTCGGTAGCATGCGCTATTAGATCACCACGACGCAAATGATTAGCCGCTGAAGTGAGCTTCCAATCATAATTCATATTTTGCTTTCGTTCTTCAAGTTAGCGCGAAATATCAAATTTGACCCTTATGTCAGAGACCATACCTACTTATATTTATTCAGAGTCCGCTTTCTTCTTAGTAGCTACTTTCTTCTTATTAGCTACTTTCTTCTTATTAGCTACTTTCTTCTTAGTAGCTACTTTCTTCTTAGTACCTCGGCCTCTTCTCTCAGGAGCGGCCTCTATCAAGGCAATACACTCGCTAACGCTTAAGCTCTCGGCTATTTGATCTTTTGGTATTCGTGCATTCTTGGAGCCATCAGTGAGATAAGGCCCCCAGCGTCCATGCAAGATAGAAATACCTTGCTCAGGAAAGAATTTGATCAATTTAGCCGCATCAGCTTTTATTTTTTCTATGACTAATTCACGGGCACGGGCATACGAAATAGAATAAGGGTCATCTAGTTGAGTCTCTATCCCGCTATCTTGATCTTTGTCTTGATCTTTGTCTTTGTCTTTGTCTTTTTTTGTCTTTATGCTCGCGAACTTATCTCCGTAACGCACATAAGGACCAAACCTACCAATGCCTATAACTAACTCGCTTAGATCCGCTTCCATAAAAATATTTTCATCGGTATTAGGGTTAGCCAATTTTCTAGGCATTGTCGTGAAAGTAAGCGCATCTTCCAGAGTCATAGTACTAATTTTGGTACCAGGAGGCACTGGAGAAAAAATCGGCTTCTTCTCAAGGATTGACAGATCTCCAATCACAAGAACCCATCCGTACCGACCCATCCTTACTGAAACAGGCTCACCGCTTTTCGGGTGGATTCCTAGGTTTCGCGAGCCTTTAGCTTCGTCGGTAGTCACAGAAATCTCTTTATCGTCTAATGTTTCTTTGAAAGGCTGCCAGAACTCGCTCAACAAACTGACCCAATCTTTCTCCCCTCTAGACACCGCATCAAGATCGTCTTCTAAACGAGCCGTAAACTCATAATCTACATACTTCGTAAAGTGACTTGTTATAAAGTTGTTCACAAGTCGGCCTATATCTGTTGGCTCGAAACGCCTTTTCTCATTTGAAACGTACTCACGCTGAACTAGAGTAGACATAATTGCCGCATAAGTAGAAGGCCTTCCTATGCCGTACTCTTCTAAAATTTTCACTAAGCTGGCTTCAGTGTATCTCGGCGGTGGCTGTGTAAAATGTTGCTCTGCCTTAATGGCTTTCTGACCGATTTTCTGCCCTACTGTAAGCGGAGGCAAGGTCTTCTCCTGATCGTCAGTGGGCACTGAAGAAGACTCATCAGAGCCTTCTTTATAAACAGCCATAAACCCCAACTCAGCTATGGTAGATCCCGTGGCACGAAATACACCCACGTCACCGGCAGATAAGTTGACTGAAACTGTGTCTATTGTGGCTTGTATCATCTGACAAGCGACTGTTCTCTTCCAAATGAGATCATATAGCCGATATTGTTCGTCAGTCAGGTAACTTCTTAAATCACTAGGTTGTCGAAAACAAGACGTTGGTCGGATGGCCTCATGTGCTTCCTGAGCATTCTTAGATTTTGTTTTAAAAAATCGCACCTCAGATGGAAGCTGATCTGCACCGTATTTACTTGTTATAAACTGTCGCAACTCATCAGTGGCATCCACAGCTAAATTCAAAGAATCAGTCCGCATATAACTTATTAGGCCAACTGGACCCCCTTCGTCACCGACAGATAGTCCTTCATATAATTGCTGCGCTACCCGCATCGTTCTTTGTGCTGTAAAACCTAATTTCCTACCCCCTTCCTGCTGAAGGGTAGAGGTAATAAACGGAGGTGTTGGGTTCCTTTTACGTTGTTTCTTCTCGACACTATCTACAACTAAAACGCCTTGGCTCGCAGTTAAAAGCTGATCTCTAGCTTCGGACGCTTTTGACTGGGAGACTATAGAAAATTGTGAGATTTTTTCTTCATGAAGTTTGATTAGCCGCGCCGGAAAGCTCTCTGTTTCTGACTCAATACTCCAATATTCCCTGCCCTCGAATTTTTCTATCTGATCTTCTCTCTCGCAGATCAATCTCAGAGCTGGACTCTGTACACGGCCAGCAGACAGGCCATATTTTATTTTCTTCCAAAGCAAAGGGGATAAATTGAAACCTACCAAGTGATCCAGCGCACGGCGTGTTTGCTGTGCATTGACTAATGGCATAGAAACCTCTCGCGTTGAGGCTATGGCTTCCTTTATAGCTTTCTCAGTAATCTCACTAAATACAACACGATGCACCGCTTTATCCTTTAGAACGTTCTTTTCCTTTAGTAGTTCTACAAGATGCCAAGATATTGCCTCACCTTCGCGATCCAAGTCAGTCGCGAGATAGAGAGCCTTTGCTTTTTTCATCGCCTTGGTAATGGCGTCTACATGTTTTACGCTTCTTTCACCGATTTCATAATGCATAAAAAAATCACTTTCGGGATCTACAGCACCATTTTTTTTCCTTAAATCCCGAACGTGGCCGTACGATGCGAGAACCTCAAAGTCAGGACCTAAATACTTTTTTATAGTGTTTGCTTTCGCAGGAGACTCAACAATTACCAGATTTGTTGCCATATTTATATTCTTGTGATTGTAGGTTTAACAGTTAAATTATCAGAATTGTCCATCAAAAAAACCAGAGGTCAGTGCAATTTTCCTGATATCCCATCCATTACAAGATCTTCCATCCAAAGAAATTCTTCACTTTGATCCGGCTGATTAAGCAAGACCATCAGAATTATCCATTTTAGCTGCGAGAGGTCAATATCATCGGTTTCAAGAGCAAAAATTCTATCTATTACGAGCTCTCGGCTAGTCCCGCTCAATATCCCAGCCTGCTCTAAAAAGTGCACAAAACCTCTACATTCAGTATCCATTTTTCTCTGCTCTTCGGCAGAATAAACACGAATAGATGATGGGTTTGCTCCGATATTGTGAGCTGAACTCGATTCTGACTCTGCCAAATCCTGCAACCAATCAAAAGCCTTAGACACCTGTGTAGACTCAAAACCGGCGCTACGGAGCTCTGATTTGAGGCGTTCCCCATCTGCTTCTAATTCAATATCCTCTTCAATGTAGTTCTCGAAGAGGTAGATTAGAATATCGATAAGCGTTTGCTTCATCTTAGATTTCTCAAAAAGGTATATCAACTCCTTATGATGACAGAAGCTGATAATTCAAAATTTATAACAGTCAAAGCGCACATTTTGTATGGGTGAAAAAATAGCTCCTCCCAACTTGTTCGCCTGGCGCAGTTTACCCCCTCAATAGGGCGATCGTTATTCACTAATCGCTGAGAGTGTCTTCCATGCAAGCATGGCGGAAAGACTCAATGTCGTCAATCGTATCCGAAATCCTGCCCAGTTGTCTCCGCAAAAAACACAAAACTGCTAGTCAATACCAACAATAAACGGAGAGCATCCACGATGGAATCGAATTCTGTCATGAGAATCAGTGTGTTACAATAGGTTTAGAGCATAATTACAATTATTTAAGCAGTCTATACGTTATGGCAATAAGAACCATCCTGCACCATCCCGACGACAGATTGAGAACGCGAGCGGCTGAGGTAACCAAATTCGATGAAAATATTGAATCACTGATCGAAGATATGCTCGATACAATGTATGACGCGCCCGGTATAGGTCTTGCCGCAACCCAAATAAATATCCATTTGCGTGTAATCGTTGTAGATTGCTCGCGAGAGGAGAAAGCCCCAATGCACTTTATCAATCCGGTCTTATTAGAGGAAGTGGGCACCGAAGAAATGGAAGAAGGCTGTTTATCTGTTCCCGGCATTTTTGAAGAGGTAAGTCGTGCAGAGAAAATCAAAATAAAAGCGCAAAATGTCGATGGGACAGTATTTGAGCTAGAAGCAGATGGTTTACTAGCCGTCTGCATACAACACGAGATAGAACATCTTGACGGGAAGCTGTTTGTCGACAAGCTATCGACGCTTAAGCAAAAACGCATACGTAAAAAGCTAGAGAAAATAAAACTTTAAAACAACGGCATCAGCAGATTAAGGATACCAGGTGAATAAATTAAGAGTTATATTTGCAGGAACGCCAGTATTTGCAGTATCGAGCCTCAAGGCTCTTACTATTAGAAAAGACATTGAAATTGTCGCTGTTTACACCCAACCAGACAGACCAGCAGGTCGAGGCCGCAAGCTCAAGCCCTCACCAGTGAAAGTCTTTGCGGAGGAATGCTCTCTCAAAGTAAATACTCCAATAGATTTAAAAAGCACTGAGGCTAGAAATCAAATTGCGGAGCTAAAACCGGACTTGCTAATAGTAGTTGCATATGGACTGCTACTCCCTCAGGCTATTATCGATATTCCAATAGCTGCTATCAACGTACATGCCTCTCTTCTGCCCAGATGGCGTGGGGCCGCTCCCATACAAAGAGCGATTATGGCGGGCGATACCTCAAGTGGAATCTCAATCATGAAGATTGTTGAAAAACTTGATGCCGGACCTGTACTACTCAAAAAGGTACATGTGATGAAAGAGAATGAAACTTCACGAACTCTACATGAGGTTTTAGCAACACTAGGGTCTGTGGGACTGAATGAAGTCATTGATAAGTTTTTATCGAATACTTTGACCGAACAGGTACAAGACGAAGGTTTAGTAACGTACGCTAAAAAAATAACAGCGATAGATCAGCAAATTGACTGGACAAAACCTTCTTGTGAAATTGAGCGAAAAATTCGTGCTCTCAGTCCAAAACCAGGCGCAAAAGCTATTCTAAAAGGCCTGGATCTTAAAATTATTTCTGCGAATGAAGGGATATTAAACGCAGGTAATAAAGTGTGCGGGGAAGTCTTCCGTAGTGCTGCTGATGAGCTGTCTGTTGTAACAGGCGACAGTTCCATTGTCATAAACAGTCTACAGCTCAGCGGGAAAAATCCAATGATGACTAAAGCCTTTTTAAATGGCCACAAGGATCTCTTCTGAAAGCGCAAGAATTATTAACACGGCCATCTATCGCTAAAACACTAAAAAAAATTATTGTTGATGGCCGATCTTTGTCCAAATGCTCAACTGAGCTGGGCCTCACTATTCCAGATCCTAGACAACAGGCATTTTGTAAAGCATGTATATATGGAGTGCTAAGAAATTATTTTAGCTTGTCAGAAGACTTATCCGCTTTGATAAAAAAACCTCTCAGACGAAAAGATGCGGATATTCATATGCTGATATTAAGCGGGTTATTCCAAGCAAAATTTATGCAGACCCCACCACATGCGCTAGTATCTGAAAATGTCGAAGCAGCAAGGTTTTTAAAAAAAGAATGGGCCTGCAAATTAATAAACGCAGTACTAAGAAGATATCTAAAAGAAAATCAGGTGGATGCATTAGATTCAAAAACCCACTTTGACTTCAATCACCCACCATGGCTGGCAGCTCTCATACGCCAAGACTGGCCGGATGATTGGGAGAGTATTTTGGCGGCAAATAATGCACATCCTCCGCTGACCTTGCGAGTAAATCCTCAACGGTTAACTCGCACAGAATATTTAGAAACTCTAATTGAAAGAAATATCGAAGCTGTTCGCACGCATCATTCTCCGGATGGAGTTATCATTAAATACCCCACTCCAATTGAGTCACTCCCCGGATTTCACGAAGGCCACTTCAGTGTGCAAGACGAAGCAGCGCAACTAGCTAGGCTTGTCCTAAATATTGACAAATCCGGTTCAATATTAGATGCCTGCGCCGCCCCTGGAGGGAAAACTACTCACCTCTTGGAACACCTTAACGAAGAGAATTCATTACTGGCAGTTGATTGCGACCAAGACAGAATGAAACGATTAACTAATAATCTCGCACGGCTTGGGATGAGCTGTAAAACATTGATTGCAGATGCAACCGAACTAAATGCCATCCCAGAAAAAGACTATAAATTTATCGTACTAGATGGCCCATGCAGCGCGACTGGTGTTATTCGAAGGCATCCAGATATTCGCTTTCATCGACAGAAGACCGATATTGCCAAACTAGCTACAAAACAACTAGAGCTTCTGCAGACACTTTGGTATTTGTTAGCAGATAATGGGAAACTGCTCTATATAACCTGCAGTATCCTTAGAGCTGAGAATGACAATGTCATTGAAGGTTTTCTTGAGGCAAACAGTGACGCTCGAACCGACATGAAAAATTTTCCGTGGGGTTTCAAAACTAAACATGGAAGGCAAACGCTGCCGGGAGCATCAAACATGGACGGTTTCTACTTTTCACTAATCAAGAAGCGAAATAAATGTCACGGTCAGCTAGCAAAGTAATAATTGCTTCAACTCTATACTTTTGCTGTTTTTTCCTAACAGGAACGCTCTTAGCCAACGGTATTAAGCTAACTGAATTAGAGTATAAAGTTAGCAATAAGGTATTAATGGCCGCAGCAAAAGCTAAATTAAACTTTAATAGTGACATGCTAGCCGCAGTTCAAAGTGGTATCGCCCTGTATTTTGATTTACATATCAAGGTGGTACAGCCTCGCCCCTACATATGGAATAAAGAACGTCATAGAGTGAAATACACCTTTAGCTTCCGCAAACACGCCTTAAGTAACCAATTTGTTATTACAAACTTAGTTACGGGTCAACGGGGCGTCTATCGGACCATTGAACTCGCAATAGATAATCTTGGTGAAGTCGACTATCTAGCAGTACTAGACGTCAAAGAACTATCAAACACATCTGACCTATTCATGGAACTGCTGTTCGAGCTTGACATAGAGTCTTTACCTGCACCGATGATCCCGATGGCATATCTCTCACGAAGTTGGCATATATCAAGTCAATGGCTGCGAACAAACCTAACCTTATGAACACCAGAGTGCTCTCTCTCTTTTCTGTAGCCCTGTTAAGTGCCTCGCTTCTTTGTTCCCTCGTCCTTATGAGTGGCGCAATACAAAACTCTGCTAAGTTTGGTGCTCTTTATGCTGTTCTCTTAATCTCTAATGCTTTCGGAATCCTAGCTTTTATGATCATCATCGGTCGCAATATATGGGTACTAATCCGACAGCTACGCACAAAGGAAGCTGGTGCTCGACTCACGCTTAGAATGGTAATTATTTTTACAATACTAGCCGTCGTCCCAGTCACTGTATTGTATGGTTTTTCATTAGATTTTTTGCGCCGGGGGGTCGACAGCTGGTTTGATTTAAGAGTCTCGGATGCGCTTTCTGATTCTCTAGAACTAGGAAGAGAATCTCTAGATTTAAGAATGCGCCACCTTCTTCTGCAAACCGAAAAAATGGCAGACGAACTTAGTGAGATTACAACTGAGATTATCCCATTGAACTTGGAAGCTTTCAAAAATTCATCGCTGTCAACTAAGCCTTACCTGACCCCGACTCCCGCCCAATTGGATACAATGCGATCAGAAAACCGGGCAGAAGAACTTATTTTACTGAACAGAGAAGGCGTACTTATTGCCTCAAGCAGTGCAACTGGCAACCTAGTACCCAGTCTTCCTCCCGAGCTTATAAGAGCTCAAGTCCGCCAGGGGCAAAGCTATATTGGGCTTGACCCGATAAGAGACGGAAACCTCTCTGTTAGAGTAGCAGTCAAAACCAACATCACGAAAAATGTGCAAGATTACTATACGTTGCACGCACTTTATCCTTTTTCTAACCGGATAAATATCCTCGCCGACAGTGTCGAATCCTCCTATGAACAATATATGGAGCTCTCTTATCTACGAGAAAAGTTAAAGCTAAGCTTTGCCATGACCCTAACCTTAGTACTGCTTTTCAGCATTGTCACCTCAGTGTGGGCTGCTTTCTATTCGGCTAGAAGGCTATCGGCTCCTATAAGGGACCTTGCTGAAGGAACTGCTGCCATCGCTCGAGGCGACTATACTAAAAATCTCCCCGTAGAAAGTAACGATGAAATAGGGTTTTTAGTCAGTTCTTTTAATTCTATGACAGCTCGAATCGCCAAGGCGCGGGAAGAGATCGAGAGCCAACGCGAGTATCTAGACACTTTACTAAGCCAACTATCATCAGGCGTTATCGCTCTAACATCGGAAAAGATTATTACTACATTAAATTCCTCTGCGAGAAATCTTTTAGGGATACAAGAATCCAATTGCGAAGGTGAAAGCTTCTTGACTCTATGCTCTGAAAATGGCGACTTAGAACCATTTAGAGAACAGATTCTTTATTTGATAGAGGAAGGAAAAGAGTATTGGCAAGCACAAGTCGCTATTCTTAACGCGGACTCACGAAAAGAACTGGTGTGTAAAGGAACAACTATAAAAACATCCAAAGGGACCATTAGCGGCTATGTCATAGTGCTAGAAGACGTAACGGCAATCGTCCAAGGACAACGAGATGCCGCATGGTCTGAGGTCGCAAGGCGATTAGCACATGAAATCAAGAACCCACTGACACCAATTCAGTTAGCAACAGAGCGACTAAGGCTCAAATATCTCAAAAAACTTGGGAAGGAAGATGGTGAACTGCTAGGAAGTTTAACTGACACCATAATACAGCAGGTAGAAACGATGAAGACTATGGTGAACTCGTTCACTGATTACGCCAGCTCGACAACAAAACAAAAGAGCTTGACTGACACCGAAAAACTGTTGAAAGGGGTGGTTGAGCTCTTCCGTTCTACCCATCCGGCAGTTAACTTCATATATAATATTGATTCAAATTTACCAAAAATCAAAGTTAATATCGTCCGCATCAGACAAGTATTCAATAATCTTGTGAAAAATGCTTTAGACGCTTCATCCCGTGACATAAAAAGTAATATCATCATTTCGATCAGGCTAGTAGACTACCTCAACAACGAGCATATTGAGATAGAAATAGAAGATCACGGTTCAGGGATACCTGAAAATCTTCTCGGAACTGTGTTTGACCCATATGTCACTAGTAAAAGTAAAGGGAGCGGTCTGGGACTCGCAATTGTCAAAAAGATCCTAGAGGAGCATGATGGCATGGTGGCTTTGAGAAACAAAAAGGAGCGAGGGGCCATAGTGTTAGTTCGTATACCCAGTTCGAATATCATGGGAGACACACCGACGGCGCTAGGTGACATACGAACATGAAGAAAAGCTATATACTAATTATAGACGATGAGCCTGATATACGCAGTCTCCTGAAGGACATACTGGAGGATGAAGGTTACGAAATTTCGGTTGCAGAAAATGCTACCGAAGCCCGGAAACTAAGAAGACAAAGAAGACCGGATCTTATCCTTTTAGATATATGGATGCCAGACACCGATGGGATCAGCCTTCTCAAAGAATGGTCATCAGACCAAGGAGTTCTGCCACCAGTGGTAATGATGTCAGGTCACGGAACGGTAGATACAGCAATAGAAGCTACCCGTCTGGGGGCCTATGACTTCGTAGAAAAGCCACTCTCTATAGCAAAAATAATTCTTACCGTAGAAAATGCTCTCGAAGTGGATCGTCTCAAATCTGAGAATTTGAGTTTTGAAAAAAGATCAGGAAAAGTAGCGGCGCCAGTTGGCTCAAGTGAGATTATGTCTTTGCTTCTTAAAGCTGCACTGAAGATAGCAGACCATAAGACGAGCGTTTTTATAAGCGGAGCTTCCGGAACTGGTAAAGAGACCTTGGCACGTTTTATTCACCACAACAGCCTGCGCTCACAAGGGCGCTTTGTAGAAGTCAATGTTTCCGCTATGACGCGGGACAACCCTGAAGAGGAGCTGTTTGGCTTTGAAAAAGGAGAAAAGCTGCGGTTTGGTGCTCTAGAGCTCGCTAATGGCGGCACTGTTTTTCTGAAAGAAATTGCCGACATGGACTTAGGCACTCAAGCTAGGCTTTTAAAAGCACTGGAAAATCAAGAGTTCATAAGACCAGGGGGGCAAAAAAATGTTCGAATAGACGTCCGCCTTATGTCGAGTTCTAGACATGATCTGAAACCTTTAATAGAGGAAGGCCGCTTTAGGGAGGATTTATTCTACCATTTGAATGTGCTGCCGCTGAAAGTTCCATCTCTAAAAGAAAGAAGCGAAGACATTGAAGAACTGCTTGACTATTTTCTGAAGCAGTTTGCGTCTAGTGAAAATTTACCTTTGCGGGAGTTCTCTAGTGAAATTAGACAGAAATTTAAACTTTACTCCTGGCCAGGAAACATCCGTGAATTACGAAATCTCATACAGCGCATTCTAATTTTAGGAAGCCATAACCATGTAGAATTAAAAGAGATTACACCTATAATCAACCACCAAGCCGATAGCAGAACAAATCAGCTCGACATGGGCTTCAACTTGCCCTTGCGCGAGGCCAGGGAACAGTTTGAAAAAGCTTATATAGAGCATCAAATGCAGATATTTAATGGGAGTGTCAGCAGGGTATCTGCACAAATTGGGATTGAAAGAACTCATCTATATAGAAAACTCAGAAGTCTAGGCATAGATCCGAAACAACTAAAAGACAACTACTAAAAAATTGTGAAAATTATTATATTAGGAGCGGGACAAGTCGGTGCATCATTGGCAGCTAATTTATGCAGTGAACCGAACGATATTACTGTAGTAGATTTAAACCCCAGCACACTGCATCATTTGCAAGATAGGTGTGACCTTAGGACAGTGGTGGGGCATGCAGCGTACCCTGACGTGCTCTTGAAAGCTGGCGCGCAAGATGCGGATATGATAATTGCCATTACAAATAGTGATGAAATAAATATGGTGGCATGCCAAGTCGCTTATACGCTTTTTCAAACCCCGACAAAAATTGCACGAATCAGAGAAAATCAATACCAGAAGAAAAAGCAGCTATTTGATGCTGAATCGTTTCCTATCGACGTTATTATTAGTCCGGAGCAAGAAGTCACAGACTATATTAAGAACCTCATAGAATTTCCAGGATCTATTCAAGTAGTTGATTTTGCTAACGGAAAAGTCCAGCTTGTCGCAGCAAGGGCATTTTATGGAGGACCATTAGTCGGACATAGACTAGCTGAGCTCCCGGAACAATTAAATGATGTCGAAACAAGAGTCACAGCCATATTCAGGCGGAATGATGTAATTATCCCTACCGGAGAGACCGTAATTGAGGCAGGAGACGATGTCTTTTTTATCGCAGCACAAAAAAATATTCGGGCTGTCATGAGTGAGTTCAGGAAGATTGATGGTCCTAATAGAAATGTCATTATTGCCGGTGGTGGAAATATAGGGCTAAGGCTCGCTAAAGCTCTTGAAGATACATGTAATATAAAAATTATAGAAAGTAATTCTGCGCGAGCGCACAAAATTTCCCAAAGTTTCAAGCGAGCTATTGTGTTACTTGGTGATGCTGCGGACGAGGATCTTCTCAGAGAAGAAAACATCGAAAACACAGATGTTTTCTGCGCCCTCACTAATGCCGATGAAGCAAATATTATTTCTTCAATGCTAGCCAAGAGACTAGACGCTAAAACAGTAATGGCTTTAATTAACCGGGCTGCATATGTAGACCTTGTTCAACGTGACATAATAGATATTGCAATATCTCCACAACAAGCCACCATTGGAAGCATATTAGCTCATGTAAGGCGTGGCGATGTGGTAAAGGTGCATTCGCTTCGGGGAGGTGCTGCGGAGGCAATGGAGGCAATCGCCCATGGAAATGCAAGACAAAGTAAAGTGGTGGGTCGAAAAATAGATGACCTGAAACTACCCCCCGGCGTTGTCATTGGCGCTATAGTTCGCAAAGAAGAAGTAATCGTTGTTCATCATGACACACTGATTGTAGAGGATGACCATGTAATTCTTGTCGTCACGGACAAACGGCACGTAAGTGACGTCGAAAAACTATTTCAAGTTAACCTTACTCTAAGCTAAGTGTTTTAAAATGCGTTTTAAAGTCATTCAGAAAATTCTCGGCTTATTGTTAGCGCTTTTTAGTTTAACGCTTATTCCACCGCTGGTTATGTCCATTACTATGGCCGATGGAATTGAATATGCGTTCGTTAGCGCTATTTTCGTCACACTATTCCTCGGACTCTTTTTGTGGCTCCCAGTTAGAAAATTTAAAGGGGAACTTAAGCTCAGAGACGGGTTCCTTGTAGTAGTTTTGTTCTGGCTAGTACTGAGCTTTAGTGGTGCGATCCCTTTCATAGTTGTTGACGACCCAAAAATGACAGTAATAGACGCCATTTTCGAGTCAATGTCGGGTTTAACAACTACGGGGGCGACAGTCCTGACTGGCTTAGAGGACCTTCCTGTATCACTGCTTTTTTATCGACAATTACTGCAATGGCTAGGGGGCATGGGCATTATTGTTCTGGCTGTTGCAGTGTTGCCTATGCTGGGTATAGGGGGAATGCAACTTTATCGCGCTGAGACTCCAGGTCCGATGAAAGATGCAAAGCTTACTCCGAGAATTACTGAAACTGCAAAAATGTTGTGGTACATATATCTGGCTCTAACTATTTTTTGCACAATAGGGTTTTATATCTCAGGTATGTCATTTTTTGATGCAGTTTGTCATAGCTTTTCAACCGTGGCAATTGGGGGGTTTTCCACCCATGATCAAAGCATTGGCTACTTTAATAGTTGGCAGATTGAGGCGGTCACAATAGTGTTTATGTTTCTCGCTGGCGTTAATTTTTCACTGCATTTTTTAGCTTGGCGTAGTAAAAGTTTAAAACACTACTTTGAAGATTCTGAATTTTTAATGTATCTAGCACTGCTCTTATCTGTCTTCCTGATATGTTTTCTAGGCCTCATGTTAAACAATGTATTATCTGGGGAGATTGTAACCTCATTAAGAGCTAGTCTTTTTCAAGCCATTTCTATGGGAACTACCGCTGGCTTCAGTACAGAGGATTTTCAGGCATGGCCTGCCTTCCTCCCTGTCATCCTTATTTTATTAAGCTTTGCTGGGGGATGTGCTGGATCAACTGGTGGTGGGATTAAAGTCGTTCGATGTTTACTCCTCTATAAGCAAGGTGTGCGAGAAATACGTCGATTAATTCACCCAAATGCGATTTTGAATATCACGATGGGGAATAAAGCAGTAAGTAATCGCGTCATCGAAGCAGTATGGGGTTTTTTTGCAGCTTATGTGGCAGTGTTCTTACTCTTAATGCTGGCACTAATGGTAACAGGGCTAGATCAAATTACCGCATTTTCAGCAGTTGCGGCATGTCTCAACAACCTTGGTCCTGGTCTCGGTACAGTCAGCGAGCACTACGGGAATATCTCTGCAGCAGCAAAGTCTTTATTGTGTCTTGCAATGTTGCTAGGCCGACTCGAAATCTTTACATTGCTTGTAATATTAACCCCGTCTTTTTGGAAAACATAAACTAACATTAGGCGGTTGATTCGTTAAACAATAAACAGTGAATAATTTTACGTGTTCAAGATTAAAGATCCTGTAAGGTCGCTTACCTGCTCGAGCCTGTGTCTGTCTAAGTAGGATGAAACTCCCTTATTTATTTTCTCACAAACGAGCGGATCATAAAATAATCCAGTGCCTAGCCCCACACATGTCGCGCCAGCTATTAGAAATTCAATAACATCAACAGCTGAAATAACTCCTCCTTGGCCAATTATTGGAACATCGTGCTTTTTAGAAACCTGGTATACCTCGTGGACTTTAAGCAACGCAAGTGGCTTAATTGCCGGTCCAGAAAGTCCTGCTCGGTTATTAGCAATTACGGGTTTTCTTTTTTCAGCATCAATCGCCATCCCCATGGCAGTGTTAATAACGGCCAAGCCATCGCTACCAGCTTCAATACACAGCCTAGCGTTTTCGGCTATGTTCGTTTGATTAGGGGATAACTTGGTGATTATCGGTTTAGAAGATTCTCGGCGGCAAGCGGCCACCACTCTTGCAGACATGTCTGGATCGTTACCAAATGCGACACCGCCCTCTTTGACATTAGGACAGGAGATATTTATCTCTAGCGCACTCACCGGAGACTGATCAAAGATTCTCGCTACCGCGGCGTACTCTTCAATAGTAGATCCACAGACATTAGCAATGAAGTGTGTCTCGTTGAAGTCTAAAAGAGGAAGTATTTTATCTACTACTGCTCTAGCGCCAGGGTTTTGCAGACCAATTGCATTTAGCATTCCTCCCGGAGTTTCAAAAATTCTTTGAGCTTTATTGCCCAACCGAGGTTCTAAGGTTGTCCCTTTTAAACACACAGCACCCGCATCCTCGTTAGAAAATCCTTCAACACGTGTATACTCTTCACCGAAGCCAACACAGCCGGATAGCAACACTAGCGGATTTACGAAATGAAGGCCGCAAAATTCGACTGTCAATCTAGCGTCACGTTTAATTTTTTGCACCTTTTGCACCTCTGACCCTCTAACTTGGAAGCATTATAACTTGTTTGAGATAGTTCTCTACGAACCAGAAATCCCACCTAACACAGGAAATATAATTCGTTTATGCGCAAACACTGGTTGTCGCCTTCATCTGATACGCCCATTAGGCTTTAGACTCGACAATACGAGGCTAAAAAGAGCAGGATTGGATTATCAAGAGTATGCTGACGTTTTAGTCCATGACTCTTTCGAAAAATTCATTACAATCCGAGATATTTCCCAGGTATTTGCTTTTTCCACGCGAGGAAGTGTTGTTGCGCATAACACCTCATTCACTTCCGAAAGTATTTTATTATTTGGACCAGAAACTAGAGGATTACCCGGGAATGTTCTAGACAAGGTCCTAAACCATAACATCTTAAGATTGCCTATGGCTCCGGAGAGTCGAAGCTTGAACTTATCTAACGCGGTCGCTATAGCCGTTTACGAGGCATGGAGACAAAATGCCTTCCTAGGGTCCAAGGGATAGCTATTATTTTGCTCTTAAGATCAAGTCCACTCAGCAAAGGGAGCTCTTGACAAAAGAGTTTCTAAAGCCGCATGAGCAGACTTCGCACCAGAGATTATTGCCCAGATTTCTGAAGATATGGGCATAGAAATATCCAGTCGGTCTGCCATTTCTGAGACAGCTTTCGCACTAGCAACTCCCTCGACCAGAGCACCAACCTCAGACTCAGCCAAATTAGTACTACCCAATCGGGCTAATGCAAGACCGAATCTTCTATTTCGAGACTGATCGTCAGTACAAGTGAGCACCAAATCTCCCATACCAGAAAGCCCCATAAAAGTATTTCGATTCGCACCTAATGCTTCCCCAAGACGAGCAATCTCCCCGAGCCCTCTCGTCATTAGTGCCGCACGTGCATTACTGCCTAAATCCAAACCATCAGAAATTCCAGCAGCTATAGCCATAACATTCTTCAAAGCTCCCCCGAGCTCAACACCTACAACGTCGTCGGTAAGGTAGGGCCGGAAATGTGTACTATGCATCATTCTCACTAGCGATTCTCTTAGAGCACGATTAGACGATGCGACAGAAATCGCAGCAGGACAACAATTGATTACCTCGCTAGCGAAATTAGGTCCCGAAATTTGGGAAAAAGGCACTTCTGCCCCAAATTCTTCAACAACTATTTGGTGGGCTAACGCGCTAGTAACAAGCTCTAGCCCTTTACTCGCGCACACTATACTTTTAGCAGCAATTCCGCTGTAACGGAATTGCTGTAGCGCGTGACGAAATTTCTGAAAAGGAACGACAAAAACAACGCAATCAAGCACAGGGGCTAACTTCAGATCTATACAGGCAGAAATACCTTCATGAAGAAGGACATCAGGCGAAAATACCGGATGACATCTATGCTTTTGGATATGTTCAAGAACAGCCTGTTTTCGGTCCCAGAGTAAGGTTCTATTGCCCGCCCGAGCAAACACTGAAGCTAAAGCTGTACCCCAGGCTCCTGCACCAATAACCAAAACCGTACGCTGTTTCATTTCTATTGCGCTAATCCCTTCTTAAAAAAAGAATATGAGCTTATTCTGAAGGCTTAACTAATGGATAATTCGCCGACTTCCAAGCAACAACGCCCCCTTTAAGAATAAAGCTTTGATCAAAACCAATTTTTTTCAGCTCCCCCACTGCCTTGCTACTTACAGATCCAGACGAACAGCAAACTATTAGAGGCTTATTTTTATGCTTTTTTAGACGTTCGGAAAACAAACTGAAATCTTTACGAGGAATATTTATAGCCTTAGCGATATGCCCACTTATGAACTCTTTTTCTTCTCTGACATCTACAACCACAGCCTTTTCTCGATTAACTGCCATAACAGCCTCAGATGCGCTCAGACCGCTAGCCTGATTCAAAAAACTAGACAGCAACAGGCTACATGAGACACAAAAAGCTGTCACAAGAATCCAATGGTTTATTACAAATTCTGAAAGTTGTTCCATAAAAAATATAAAAGCCTCTAGCATAGCGACATCTCAGTTTAGATAAACTATTCCGAACGTGCTATTACAATTTGTTATACTAAATATTAATTATAACATTATAAAACACTACCAGGCGGACTATGGGAAATCATTTGCAACCTATCCTATTACTTATTCTAGATGGTTGGGGATATAGCGAAAAAAAAGAATACAACGCGATCCACAGCGCTGAAACCCCTAACTGGGATCGAATGTGGAGAAATGAAACTCACACGTTACTAAGTTGCTCAGGCGGAGATGTAGGTTTACCTGATCGCCAAATGGGGAACTCTGAAGTAGGTCATATGCATATGGGCGCTGGCCGCTTGATTGACCAAGATCTATCAAAAATAAACAAGCAGATCAAAAATGGAGATTTCTACGAGAATAAGGCCCTCAAAAAAGCAGCCTGCATTGCCGCTGAAACGAAACAGAACCTCCATATTATAGGAATGCTTTCTCCGGGCGGAGTTCATAGCCATGAAGACCACATCGTTGCTCTGGTTGACTTATGCAGTCAAAATAAAGTGGAAAGTGTTCTACTACATTTGATTTTAGATGGCCGTGATACTCCTCCTAGAAGCGCTCTACACTCTATACAAAAACTCAGTCATTTTCTCTCCCTACATCCTAATGTGAAAATTAGCTCAGTGTCAGGTCGATACTTCTCAATGGATAGAAATAATAACTGGGACAGGTCGAAACTCGCTTTTGACTTGATCACACGAGGAGTGGGTAAATTTACCGCTCGTACCGCGGATGAAGCGATATTATCGGCATATGACAGAAATGAAACCGATGAATTTGTCAGCCCTACGGCCATAGTCAGTGGTACGAAAATAGACCAAGTGGACCCCAACGATGTTGTTGTATTTGCAAACTTTCGCTCTGATCGTGCAAGACAGCTAACGGAACCTATGAGTCAGGAAAAGTTCGAAAAATTTCCACGACCGACTGGGTTTCCTTTAAAGAATGTTTTCACAATGACTCAATACAAGAAAGATTTTCAAGTCACAGTAGCTTATCCACCGACTGAAATTAAAAATTCTTTTGGCGAGGTTATCTCGAACATTGGACTTAAACAGATGCGAATAGCGGAAACTGAAAAATATGCCCACGTTACATTTTTCTTCAATGGGGGAAAGGAAGAACCACTGGAAGGGGAAGAAAGAAAATTAATCCCGTCTCCTAATGTGACAACTTACGATTTAAAACCAGAAATGAGTGCGCTTGAAGTTACAACTACTCTCGAAGCAGCCGTGGTAAGTAAAAAATATGATGTAGTGATTTGCAACTTAGCAAATGCTGATATGGTTGGGCACACTGGTGATTTTGATGCTACAGTCGAAGCTATTGAGACTCTAGACAGTTGTTTAGCGAGGATATCATTAGTATGTAAGACCTATGGCATGGAAATACTTATCACGGCAGACCACGGCAATGCTGAACAGATGTCAGACCAGAAAGAGGGTGCTGGTTCTCAACCGCATACAGCCCACACTAACAACCCAGTCCCTTTAGTCTATATTGGAAGAAAGGCAGGTGCCATAGACGGGGCCAGCCTCATTGATATAGCGCCGACACTATTATCACTAATAGGTCTGGCGGTACCTGAAGAAATGCAAGGCAAGCCATTCATTCGGTTATCGGACGATCAATAAGGTAAACTCACTCCTTTCGTCCAAAAATAGCATACATCAGGCTCGCAAAACCTGCACTTCCTAATATTAGAGTTTCTCTTGGTATAGGACTGGACAAAGGGAAACTGGAGGTATGTAAACCATAAAGTACTGCAGCCGATATCATGAAACCTACTCCAATGATCACTAGTGTGATAGTTCTCCGCAGAACCTTAATCTCTTTTCGAATATTGATTAACTGCGGATCACTAGTTTTTATGCGCATTCTTCCTGTCCGCATCTGGTCTAATAAATCGAGCATGGCCATTGGTAGTGCAGGCAACTGAGCCGCCCAACGTGGGGTATTTTCTTTCATACCTCGATTAATACTTTCAAAACCTACTCTCTCTTTCATGAATAGCTCTAACGAGGGCTTCGCAGTTGCCCAGAGATCTAACTCAGGATAAAGCTCCCTCCCCATACCCTCTATATTCATAAGTGTCTTTTGCAATAACAGAAGTTGTGGGAGAACTTCCATCTCAAAGCGTTGTGCCGTCTGAAATAAGCGCAGCAACAGATCTCCGACAGATACATCTTTAAGCGGCCGATCAAAGATAGGCTCGCAAACAGCACGAATAGCAAACTCAAATTCTTCCACTCTGGTAGTATCTGGGACCCAGCCAGATTCGACATGTAGTTGAGCCACGCGTCGGTAGTCTTTGCTCAAAAACGCCGAAAAATTCTCTGCTAGGTAACGTTGATCAAAATCGCTTAAAGCTCCCATAATCCCAAAGTCGACTAACGCATAACGCCAGTCACCATCTGCATCTTTAGGCATCACAAATAAATTCCCGGGATGTACGTCGGCATGGAAAAAGTTATCTCGAAACACCTGGCTAAAAAAAATCTCGATCCCTTGCTCAGCTAGTATTTTCAGATCCGCTCCTGCTGCTAATAAGTCGTCTCGATGCGTTACGTTCAGACCGTGTACGCGCTCAATGACGAGAACATTAGACCTGGTTAAATCCCAACAAACCTTCGGGACATAAAGTATTTTCGACTCGTCATGATTCCGCCTAATTTGCGCCGCGTTAGAGGCTTCGCGCATCATATCTAATTCATCAAGTATCGTCTTCTCAAACTCTGATACCACTAAACTCAACTTTAAGCGCTTACCACTCGCCCAGTACTTCTCAGCGGCACCTGCGAGCTTGTGCATTAATGCGATATCCTGTTCTATAGCTTTCTTTAAGTTCGGGCGAACAATTTTAACTACCACATCCGAGCCATCAAGCAATTTGGCTGAATGAACTTGAGCGATTGAGGCTGACGCTAAAGGCTTTACATCAAACTCCAGAAATGCCTGCTCCACGGATTTGCCATATGCTTTCTCGATTATATCGACAGCCATTTCCCCAGGAAATGGGGGCACATGATCTTGGAGTTTCTGGAGCTCTTTAGCTATATCATCACTAAGAAGATCTCGTCTGGTCGAAAGAATTTGTCCGAATTTTATAAAAATCGGACCCAATTCTTCAAACACGAGTCGAATGCGTTTTGCTCGATTATTTTTTTGTTTCCCTAACCAATTCCAAGGAAACAAGTACCTAATACTACGAAATGGTCTAAGAACTGACATTGAGAAAATAATGTCATCAAAGCCATGTCGTATTAAGACACGCTGTATAACTAAGACTCTGTAGATGTCTCGCAACTTCATATGGGTCTTCGTCCCGTTTTCAGTATGATCTTCATTTGATGTTCAACTGATTCGAGTCTTTTTGATAATGAAGACATTTGATCAACGAAATTTTTGAAATCTCCACTCGAAGGTACTAGTGTTTTTTCATACTGTATATAATCTATTAAATCAAATTTAGCTTTACCAACAGTAGCTAAAAGCTTATTTCTAATTGTCCCTAGATTATA
Source organism: uncultured Gammaproteobacteria bacterium (assembly GCA_938082545.1). Classification (GTDB taxonomy): domain Bacteria; phylum Pseudomonadota; class Gammaproteobacteria; genus UBA4457. The sequence goes on along the minus strand of CALKCL010000016.1, from coordinate 68,568 downwards.
AAAAACTACATGCGCCGAGGCATCGCCAACTATTTTTGACAATAATTCTTCCCCATCAAAATCAATTTTTTCAATCAAATTTTCAAACTGCTTAGCCACTCCGAGATCTCCCGAAATTTGCACTGATCCAGCGGCTAAGGGCTGTCTACGAAACTTGCTTTCAAAGAAAGTTAGATAATTTAAAGCGGTACCAGAAACAGTAACATCTGGATCTGAAGCTTGTCCATGTTTGATAGAAAATTGATTATTATCAATCACGATATGAAACTTAAGGTCAATTTGGGTCAGAACAACTTGGACTACCCGTCCGTTCAGCTCTAATATTTCAATATTCTCCTCGCGGTCGAGACCAAGAATTTTATTAATGTGAGTAGAAAAGCTATTTGTGAACAATTCATAGTCACTCGTATTATTAAGTCTGTTAGAGAGCATTCTACTTACTAAGAGCTCCTCGCCACATGTACTGCCACAGCGCCACCTAACAAGTTATAGCATCTCACATCTTTAAGTCCAGCGTCTTCAATCATGTACGAGAGCTCTGTTTGGCCTGGGTGAAGATCTATCGACTCGCCGAGATAACGATAACTCTCGCTATCATTCGCTATAAGGGCACCAAGTTTAGGAAGAATTTTTAAAGTATAAAATTTATGCACAACAGATAATAAAGGCGCTTTAACCTTTGAGAATTCTAAAATAACGACAGCGCCTTCAGGTGCTAAAACTCTGCGTATTTCGTTTAGCGCGTTAACTTTGTCAGTAACATTACGGAGGCCAAACCCTATCACTACCCGATCAAAAGTACCATCTTGATATGGCAAAGACTCTGCACTTGCTTGGGCATAGCTAATTTTTTTTACAGCCGCATTGTCGAGAGATTTATCTCTCCCAAGTGAAAGCATACTTAAATTAATATCGTTACAGACCACACTAACATCGTCTTTTCGAAGACCATTTATAATCCTGGCCAGATCTCCAGTCCCAGAAGCAAGGTCTAGTACCTTATGTCCTGGCTGAACATCCAAAATTTTTATCGCATAATCCTTCCACCATCTATGCAAGCCAAAAGACATGAGATCATTCATTAGGTCATATTTCAGTGCTACAGAATCAAACACTCCGCGAACTTTTCTTGTTTTTTCACTATGAGACACTGTCTCATAGCCAAAGGCACTTGATTCATCAGATGAATTTCCCTGGGACGTGTTAGGAGTCTTCATTCTTACTAACTCTGACATGACCTGCCAATTGAAGCGCTTCTATATAATTGCCCCAATACTCTTTTTTCTGGACGCCCATTTCATACAAGTAATCCCATGTATACAATCCAGTATCATGCCCATCACCAAAAACAAGCCTCACTGCATAATTTCCAATAGGCTCGACATCCTCTATAGTCGCGTCTTCCTTCCCGATCTGTAGCACCGCTTGACCAGGACTATGACCCTTTACATCTGCAGAAGGGGAGTAGACACGGAGAAATTCTGCCGAAAAATCGAAGATTTCCTCTGTATCGAAAGTTACTATTAATCTTCGAGATTTTTTCCGTAGATCAATATTCGTAGGGTAATGCTTTTCCATGAGCTTATAGGATATATTTGGCTAGATCTGAGTCGCCGATCAAATGTCCAATATGCGTATCAACATAACTCGCATCTACTTGAACGCTTTGGCCTTTCATCTCTGAGGCTGTATAAGACAAAGCCTCAAGCATTTTTTCCATCACAGTATGTAACCTCCTGGCCCCAATATTTTCACTCTTCTCATTTATTGCAAAAGCACATTCTGCGACTCTCCTTATCCCATCTTCCGAAAAATCAATAACGACACCCTCTGTTGCCAAGAGGGCTTTATACTGTAACGTTAATGAAGCATTCGGCTCAGTTAATATTTTCACGAAATCTTCAACTTCAAGAGATTTTAGCTCCACGCGATTTGGTAATCTACCTTGTAATTCAGGAATGAGATCAGAAGGTTTTGAAAAATGAAAAGCACCTGAAGCAATGAACAGAATATGATCGGTTTTAATAAGACCGTACTTTGTGGAGACAGTGCATCCCTCTACCAACGGGAGCAAATCTCTCTGCACCCCTTCCCGAGAAACATCAGGCCCAGAGCTATCACCGCGCTTGGCGATTTTATCGATTTCATCTAAAAAGACGATTCCATTTTGCTCAATGTTTTCTATTGCTTGTGCTTTTATCTCGTCTTCATCAACTAACTTGGCGGCTTCTTCATCTAGTAGTATTTTTCGGGCTGCCCTGACCGTAACCTTTCTGCTCTTACTTTTCTCTGAATTAAGACTCTGAAACATATTTTGAAGCTGACCCGTCATTTCCTCCATCCCTGGCGGTGTCATGATTTCCAACCCAATATTCGGAGAATTAACTTTAATATCAATTTCTCTGTCCTCTAAGGTGTTTTCTCTAAACATCTTCCTAAATTTTTGTCTTGTATCAGATTGGCTGTCGCTATCGTCAGCTCCAGATTTAGGGAGTAGTGCATTCAGGATACGTTCTTCGGCTGCGTCAGCTGCCCTCTTCTGAACTGCCTTAACAGCACTAGCTCTGGCTAGCTTAATAGAAATTTCCGTTAAGTCTCTTATTATAGATTCTACATCTCTGCCAACATAGCCCACTTCTGTGAACTTTGTAGCTTCTATCTTGATAAAAGGAGCCTTAACAAGCTTAGCTAGTCGCCTAGCGATTTCAGTCTTACCTACCCCTGTAGGGCCAATCATCAAAATATTCTTAGGCGTGATTTCTTCCCTTAATGATTCTTCAACCTTAAGCCTACGCCATCGGTTTCTTAACGCAATAGCGACTGCACGCTTCGCGTCGTCCTGGCCAACAATATGTTGATCTAGATGTTGAACTATTTCTTGCGGAGAAAGATCATTTTCTTGTTTCAATGTTGCTACCTAAGAGTCAATTTTTTCTAATGTGAGATTATTATTTGTATAGACGCATATCTGACCAGCAATAGTGAGCGCCTTCTCTACAATTTTCTCAGGATCAAGATCTGTTTCGTCAAGCAAAGCTACCGCAGCTGCACGAGCGTACGAGCCCCCAGAACCAATGGCAAGAATGTCATTTTCAGGCTCGATCACATCACCGGTCCCTGAGATAATTAGCGAGTATTCCGCATCTGCTACAATAAGCATCGCTTCTAACCTTCGTAACATTCTATCTGTTCGCCAATCTTTTGCTAATTCTACTGCTGCTCTCAGAAGGTTACCTCTGTGTGCTTCCAGCTTACCTTCAAAACGTTCAAATAGCGTAAAGGCATCGGCCGTGCCGCCAGCGAAACCAGCCAAGACTTTACCTTCGTATAGTCGTCGTACTTTCCGCGCATTGCCCTTTAGAATGGTGTCGCCCATGGAAACCTGCCCATCACCACCTATGACAACAGTTTTACCCTTTCGTACACTTATAATAGTGGTTCCATGAAACACGATTCGCATTCCTCTTTTATATTAGAGCAAAGGATTGTACACCAATAGATGGGTGATCACGCCTTAATATACTACTTGTTATCTCGCCGTGCCCGCGGATGGGCTTGGTCATAAACTTTAGCCAAGTGCTGGAAATCAAGATGTGTGTAAATCTGTGTAGTAGAAATATTTACATGCCCTAGAAGCTCCTGCACCGCCCTTAAGTCACCAGAGGATTCAAGCATATGGCTGGCAAAACTATGTCTTAACATGTGAGGGTGAAGGCTCTCATCGAAGCCATATTTCCTGGCCCATAACCTCAATCTCAGCTGTACGTTACGATTGCTCATCTTACATCCATTCCGCGTCAAGAAAAAAGCCTCTACTACTTCACGTCGTAGCAATTGAGGGCGAACATTCAGCCATTTTTTTAGTGCTCTCTGAGCACAGACTCCCACTGGCAGCACGCGTTCTTTCTTCCCTTTACCGAGCACGCGAACTTCCCTGCTTCTAAGATCAACTCCGCCCAGTGTTAACGATGTCAACTCTGACACTCTTAATCCACTAGAGTAAAGTAACTCCCACATAGCAAGATCTCTTATATCCAAAAGAGTAACGGGTTTTTGTTCTAGAAGACTTATGGCTTGATCAACATCTAGCGTGCGAGGCAAGCGTCTAGAAGTTTTAGGGACATTAATTCTTAAGGCTGGATTATGAAGCATCTCTCCTCGATGGACTAAAAAATCAAACCATGCTCTCAAGGCCGACAAACTTCTCATTATCGAACGCGCACTGGCGTGATCTCGATGGCAAAAGGCGACATATCCCTGGATACAAGTCACATCAATTGGCTGCAAGGAGGTAATTTTCTTCTCTCTCAGATAGGTAGTGAATTTTTTGATATCTCGGCGGTAGGCAAGAACTGTATTAGCAGATTTATTCAAAAGGGAGTCAAAGAAAAGCTCCCCAGCATCGTCTAGCGTATCAACTTTAATTCGCCCCAATTTGACAATCCCTCAGCTGTAACTCATGTGAGTGTTAACTATTTCCCTGAATAACTCCACAAATCTGCTTAAAAAATCAGTTCTCATTCCCGAGAAATACTTTTGGGAATTGCTCGAACAGATAATGAAAGCCCCATTCCATTCCTTTTCACTCATTGGCAGCATTACTACTGAGTCATTCGGTTCATAGTCAGGGAACGTACTTAAAAATCGTGCGTCACCTACTGACCCACATTTTATCTCCCCTTTCAAAATAAATTCTTCCAAAGGCAAATACAGGGGACTTTCTCTAGCAAAGAAGCCCTCTAGGTTTTTTTCTCCAGAAAACAGAGCTACTTGGACCTTACTAGCATCAAACTCTTGCTCGAAATAGTGCTCCACTACCTCAATTTTTTTTTCTACTTCTTTCTCTTTTAATAACATTAGCGTGATGGCGTGGACTTTCTCGCTAACAAGTTCATTATCTCTCGCATTAGTGAAAACTTCATCTAACTGGTCATGCAAGGAGCTATTTTTTTTTCTCAAATTCAAGAGCTGGCGCTCTACCAAGGAAACAGCTTCACCTCGAACATGCGGTATCATCAAAGACGATAATACAGACTCATTCCTATCAAAAAAAGTCGGGTTATCTATCAGATATTTAGATACAGTTTCATCTGTTACTAACGCCTGGTTCTTTTTGGTGTCTTTCATTTCCATTTTTTATAACTCTATAAAACCGTCAAACACTCTCACTGTAGGGCCAGTCATGAAAATACTATCTATTGGATTATCTGACCAATCAATAGTGACAATTCCACCGGGTAGGCTAACTTCTACCCTCGGACTCAATAATCCCAGACGTCTTCCAATAGCTACCGCAGCACAAGCCCCTGTTCCACAAGCGGGCGTCTCGCCTACTCCTCGCTCAAACACGCGAAGTCGCACATGATTCGTATCGCATATCTCCATAAAGCCGACATTGACCCCCTCCGGAAACAAACCAGCCCCCTGTAAAGCAGACCCAACTTGCTGAACTAATGCATCGGATACTGAATCTACTAGAATCACCGCATGTGGGTTTCCAATCGATACAGCGCTAAATTTGATCGAAACCTCACTAATTTCAGCTTTATAAAAATCGCTATAACTCGATGCTATATAGGGGATTTCCCCGGGCTCAAAAACAGGCGTCCCCATTTCGACTCTTACGTTGCCTCCATCTAGAGATCGACCACTTAAAAATTTTCTGGCCACCTCTAAAACAACTGTTTCTCTTAAGGGATTTTGCATCTCAAGGTATCTAACAACACACCGGAAACCATTCCCACACTGCTCGGCTTCAGAACCATCTGCATTTATAATACGATATCTCGCAGTCGCCCTCTTGTCATCAGAACGACTGAGTAAGAGTATTTGATCGCACCCTACACCTAATCTCCTATCAGCCAAAAGTAAGAAGGTCTCTTGAGTAAGACCATAGATTTTCTCTATTTCATCGATAATTACAAAATCGTTTCCCAGACCATGCATTTTAGTGAAGGGAATTCGCATAATAGAACTACCTACTTGGCTCCGGTCTCAACTCGGACTCGGACTCAGAGTCGGAATTAAAGAGATGAATAGTTGATGTTGGAAACGCGCATTCAGCTCCCTCTGATACCACGATCTCAAGCACCTTCAACATTACATCCTGTTTGATTTCATGGAACCGTACCCATTCTGTAGTTTTCGTGTACGTGTAAATAAAAAAGTCCAAGGACGAGCTCGACATTTTATTAAAATTCACAATCATCGTATGTGAGGAGTCTATTTCATTATGCCCCCTTAACATCTCTTTGACTCTGACAACTATGTTCTCCATTTTCAGTGAATCATCGTAACGAATACCTACGGTTTCATAAATCCTTCTATTCGTCATTCTGGATGGATTCTCAATGACGATCTGATTAAACAGAGAGTTAGGGATAAATAACGGTCGCTTATCAAATGACCGAATAGTTGTTAGTCGCCAACCGATCGTCTCTACAGTACCTTCTATTTCCCGGTCAGGAGAGCGCACCCAATCACCGACGCTAAAAGGTCGATCGAGATAGATCATCAAACCACCAAAAAAGTTAGCGAGCAGGTCCTTAGCGGCAAAACCAACAGCAACTCCTCCGACTCCTCCAAAAGCAAGAACACCAGATACGCTATAACCTAGCGTCTGCATAGTTACGAGTGAAGCAGTAATGATGACTGAGAGCCTAAGAAGTTTAGACACAGCATATGTCGTGGTTTTATCGAATCTTTCCTCAGAGATAGAGCGTCGACCTATATAAGATTTTTCAGCGGAAGCTATAAACCCCACGACAAACCAAGCGAAAGCAAAGATGACACCGACATCTCTTAAACTATCTACCGCGGTAAAAATAGCTGCCGCTCTTTCTTCCTGAGATATAGCTATTGCGTAGGAGATTCCTGTCAGCCAAATGAGCAGTCTCAATGGCTTCCGAAGAGCAATAATTAAAGCGTCGTCCCAATAATTCTCTGTTTTCTCCAGCTCAGCATGCAGTCGATTGCATAATCTGCGCTGAAAGAGGTCTAAAGACAACGCTGCTAGAATTACAATAAAAATCTGGACAATCCACGATTCGGCTGTAAGAAAGTCAAAAACCTGCTCAATCATTATGCTTCCCTTCAGTTTTTCCTTAGTTGCTAATTAAGTACTCAATCGAGTTTCAAAAATATTTGGCTATCTTAAGGTACAGACAAGATATACTCAATTCACATCACTAATGAGCGTAATGGGCTAATTCGAGCGCGCCAATTCGGGCTCGTATAGCATGCCATTTTTCACTCGATTGCAGAACTTTAAGTTCCTTATCGACGGAAATCCCTCTGAGTAGCTCCAAATTTTTCAGCTCAAACTCATCAAATACACTAGTATTCACACTCAATAAATCTTCTACTGCTGAGCGATTATTACATACTAATAGCGAATCACAGCCAGCAGAAAACGAGGCGTGGGCTCTGTCTATGTATGAGTCATAGGTCGCTGCACCTGTCATAGTCAAATCATCACTCATTACTAGCCCAGAGAATCCATAATCTGATTTCAGAATACTAGATATCCAGACTTTCGAATATCCTGCCGGTAGTTTATCTATTTTAGGATAAGAAACATGAGCCATCATTACTGCAGCTAATCCTGCTTTAGCGACGTCGACGAAAGGAATCAAATCATTACTCTCTATTTCTTTTAGCTCCCTGAAATCTACTGGTAATTCTTTATGTGAGTCAGCAAGGACGGAACCATGTCCAGGAAAATGTTTCGCTACAGACCGCATGCCACATCGATGCATCGCATCAATATATACAAGGGCAAGTTCAGAAACGATAGCACTGTCGGTATGGAAAGCCCTAGTCCCGATCACCTCGCTTTGAGCACCATTGATATCTAGCACTGGAGCCAAGCTTAAATCTACTCCTGCTGCAAGCAATTCACTGGACATCATCCACGCACAATCTCTGGTGAGGCTTATAGCTTCGTATGAATCAATATCGTATATCTTGCCAAGTATGCCCAACGCGGGAAGCAGGGTGAATCCATTTTTAAATCGTTGAACACGACCCCCTTCCTGATCAACCATTACTAACAGGCTCGGGCTACGCAAGTGTTTAATCTGTTTACATAAGCTATCTAACTGCCCCACTTCTAAATAGTTCCGAGCAAATAATATAACCCCTCCTACTAGCGGATGCAGCAATAGCTCTCTATCTTCGAAGCTGAGAGATGTGCCTTGTATATCTATAACCAAAGGTCCAAGCATATGTAACTCAATCTATTTTTAGATGCATCATTATCTAACTATTCAATAGTTGCATTAATTTATGTTGCGAGAATAGCCCTCGGCTAATTTCTCCTGAAGCCTATCTCCTGCAACATTGATGAGAAACACAAGGCTCATCAAGGCCATCCCTGTCAAAATAACATAATGTGGCGCTGTCATTAGATAAAAAGAGCCGTCTCTAACCATTGAACCAAGGGAGGCTGTGGGCGAAGAGACTCCAATACCTAAAAAAGAAAGACCAGCTTCCGAAAGAATAACACTGGCAGCCGAGTATGTGAGTTCGACTAGCATTGGACTCACAATCAGCGGCAAGACATGTAATATAATAATTTTTGGCGTAGTCGTTCCCAAAAGTTGGGCAACTAAGACATGATCTAATTGCTTAACTCTTAAAGTTTGTGCCCGGGATAATCGGGCAAACCCTACCCAACCGACCGCCGACAATGCTAGGACAACATTATGCAAGCCACCACCCAAGATTCCAGCCAAACTGATTGCTAACAGTATGCCAGGGAAAGAAAGAAAAATATCAATAATGCGCATCATAATCGAATCGAATGTTCCACCAACCAAGCCAGAGAGAATACCTATTAGCGTTCCAAAAACACTTGTAACAGTGAGCACGATTATGACGACAAAAAGTGATAGTCGAGCACCCGAGACTATTCTGGGTCCAATACTTCTTCCTAAATCATCAGATCCAAAAAGACTCTCACTACTTGGAGGCATAAGAATTTTTTCTAAATCAATAGTGTTTAAGACTGATTGATCCCAAGATGAAAAGATCAAAACAACTAACCAAAGAACCATAGAAAAAATCAGGACAAAAGTTGATTTCTTCACGAGCCCAGAACCACGCGTGGGTCTAGTACTTTATATAAAATGTCGGTCAGCATATTAATGATAATGTAGCTGACTGCTATTACTAAAACAGAAGCCTGCACCATCGGGTAGTCTCTTCTAGAAATAGACTCTATGACTAACGATCCTAATCCTGGCCAACTGAAAATCGCTTCCGTAATAACGGCGCCACCCAATAACAGACCAAGCTGTAAACCTAACGTTGTGACAACGGGAAGCAGAGCGTTACGAAAAACGTGTGCCAGCATAATTCTCGATTGAGACAATCCCTTAGCTCTAATGGCAAGAATGTAGGGCTCTCTGAGAACCTCGATCACGGAGGCACGAGTCATGCGCATAGTCAGGGCGGCCAAAGACAGTCCTAAAGCTAAAGCAGGCAAAACTATGGATAAGACTCCCTCTGAGGCCCCAATCGGAAGCCATTGAAGCTTAACTGCAAATACTATAATTAAGATAGGTCCAAATACGAAATTTGGAATAGACATGCTAACGAGCGCGACAAAAACAGCTAATCGGTCCCACACTTTTTCTTGATATAAAGCGGCCACAATGCCTAGAGAAATTCCCACGCTAGTCGCAATGATAAAAGCCGCGCCGGTAAGATAAAATGTCATGACAGTACTTTTAGCGATGATAGGTGCAACTGGTGCATGATAATAAAAGGAGAACCCTAGATCTCCAACCACCAGATCTGTAATAAATTGAATCCACTGGGAAGTTAAAGGAAGGTCTAAGCCCAGTTGCGCCCTTAATTGCTCGACATCTTGCAATGCCGCCTGCTCCCCCAGAATAGCTACGATCGGATCTCCTGGAATTAAGTGAATAAAAAAAAAGACTATTGTTACGACACAGATAGTTACAATAAAAGCTGTGATAACATGGGTAAAAACTGACTCTAATTTTCCCACGCGAAACTCTCTCTTTTTGACAACGTGAACTGAGCAGTGCCTAACTTGGTTGGCAGACAGTGAATCATTCTTGAATCATCACTTTTGTTCCTACCCCGACTATATTGAACAACTCAATGATGTTTCGGTTCCCCATCTGGATACATCCCTTTGAGTTAGGCTTACCTAAAAACTCTTCATAAGGTGTCCCGTGAATATAGATGTACCGGGCCTTTGTATCCACCTTTCCCCCCAAGTTCTTGCCGGGCTCAAGTCCACTCAACCACATAATACGTGTGACTATCCAATCTCGTTCTGGGAACTGTTTAAGTACTTCCTGCGAAGAGACCTCTCCAGTTGGCTTGCGGCCGATAAAAACAGTCCCTTCGGCAGTTCCTTGACCAATCATCTCCGCAATACAATGTAGCCCCAAAGGAGTGCATTCACTGCCAAGTAGCTCTCCAGGTCCATTGCGCGCAGTCGAGATAGAATATTGGCGCTTATTTTGATTCACATCGACAACGGTGAGAGTCTGCTTGCCGACAGATATATATATAACGCTTGTATCTGGTTTCATTTTCGAGATCTCTGCGTATCAATTAATGCAGCGTAGCCCCCATCAATATTTGTAGTATAGGATTGTATATCTTTTCGCATCACTACTAAGTGATCTTCAAACCATAAAGGGACATAAGGCAACTCTTCTAGCAAAAGAAATTGAAGTTTCTTATAGAGATTGCGTCGCAAATGTAAGTCACTTTCTTTCTCAGCCATTTCTATTAGCTCATCTGCTCGGATACTCTTGTAATGCCCTCTATTTTTCCCCAAAGGAGGCACGGATTTACTGTGAAAAATCTGGCGATACATATCAGACGTTCGTAGCCCCACCCATGATAGCGAATAAGATTGGAAATCGCCTCGAGAAATCTCTCCCATCAGCGTACCGAAGTCTAAAATTTCAATCTTCATCTCCACTCCAACAGATGCTAGTTGGCTTTGTATTACGTTTGCGACACGCTGTCTAAATTTATTCGTGGATGTTTTATAATTCAAAATAATTGGTGTTGCTGTAGGGTTTATTTCTGCAATAATTTTTCGTGATAACGTGGGATTATACGAAAACCCCGTCAAATTTTCTGCTCCCGCCCAATGGCTAGGGGGAAATAGCGCCCATGCTTTTCTTGCGGAGCCTTGAAAAAGAAATTTTAAAATTGCATCTCGATTAATTGCATGGGCTAAGGCTTGACGAAATCTTGGGTCAGAAGTAATCCCATCTTTTAAATTAAACCCTAAATAAGAGAACGTATTACCCGCAATTCTTTTTCCATACAAATACGGGCGCTGTAAAAGCGATGCATAAATATGGGGAGGAACATCTCCTTGCATAATATCTATCTCGCCGGAGATCAATCGTAAAGATCTAGCGTTGCTATCTTTAATTGCGATGAACTCAAATATATGACCGTCTTTTCTTCGACGCAATACTAATGGCTCATTTGTCGTCCAACTTAAAACCTCGAATGGACCTGCACTTGCTGCGAAAATATTTTTGGGGGGAGGATTCTGAACGTATGCAGCTGGCAAAATGCCAATGGACAAAGAATCAGGGAAAAAATGATCAGCTTCATTTAAAATAAAATCCACTGTCCGATCGTCAAGTTCGATTATCTCTCTAATGTTTTTCAAACTACCTATGTGGGGAGACAGAATTTTAGGATCTAGAATAGATTTGTAAGTAGCGTGGACATCAGATGCCACTACCTTATTCCCATTATTAAAGTATGCGCCCTCATTTATTGTAAAACGATAATGCAGTGGTGCTAATTTCTCCCACTCGGCTAAATCAGGAACCACCATCTGAGTCTCTTCGAATCGAACTAAAGAGCGATGTACCAAATTCTGCAACCTCGCTGACACTGCATCAACAGAGAATCTAGGGTCAAGAGAACTCGGCGCTGTAGGGATACCAAAGCGAATTCTATTTCGCTCAGTTTCTGCGTGGACTTGAAAGCATTGAACCATTAATAAAACTAATATTAACCTGAGGTATAAATACATAGCACTTATATCCCTTTTTTAAACACACCAACAAGTTCAACATGAGCTGTCTGAGGAAACATATCAAAAACACGTGTGCTGATAAGTGTAAATTTATGTCTACCGCACAATACTTTAGCATCCCTAGCAAATGTAGAGGGGCTGCAAGAAACATAGACGATATGATTAATTTTTTCAAAATCACAATTAGTCACGAAATCCAATGCACCTACGCGTGGAGGATCTAGTAGAATTTTTTCGCAATCTGCAAGCCGCGCTAATAAGAATTTGCTACATTTAAAAAGGTCTCCTCGCAAAAATTCGCAATTCAGAATCGCATTTAAATCAGCATTCGCGCGCCCTTGTGCAAGTAGATCTCTGTCGGACTCAACGCCTACAACTGAACCAGCCAACTGCGCTAGAGGTAAACTGAAATTACCCATACCACAAAATAAGTCCGCAATAGTTTCGTTTTTTGATGGCGCCAAGACCTCTAAAGCATGAGCCACTAACGCTGTGTTTATTTCATGGTTCGTTTGCAAGAAACTACCAGGAGAGATCTCAAAATATAGGTCATTAATATAGTAGCCATGATCTGCGTTTGAGCTTCCTAAAGACTCAATCGTCTTGCCAGATTTACGACAGACACTAACTTTATGTGCATTGGCAAAATCACTTAACTTTATTCGATCTGAAGCATTGAATTTGGGTTCAATAAATAGGGTTACAGTCACATTGTCTTCTGTCGAAAGTAACTCTACTTCAGGTATACAGTTTTTAAAGTCTAACCCTTGAATCAGATCAGTTAAATGAGGCAATAGATCTGATAATGAAGGTTCAAGGATGTCGCATTTTAAGCAATGGACAACAGTTCTACTGCCCTTCTCACGAAAGCCTAACGTAAGTCCGTGTTCAAGAGAGGTGGAAACAGCAATTCTAGCATTTCGGCGATATCGCCATGGGAGACTAGTGACCGCCTCCAACTCATATTCTGCAGTCAAATCTGATTGACGAGCCAATATTTCGGCCAATACATCTCGCTTATACTTTAATTGATAAGAGTCTTGAATATGCTGCAAATCGCAACCACCGCATTTCTCAAAATATTCACACTTTGGAGTAACGCGAAGATGACTTTTCCCGCTTAGTACACTAATGGCTTTTGCTTCATCAAAGCTACGATGCGTGTAAACAATCTCCGCCTCTACCGTTTCTCCGGGCAGCGCATTAGACACAAATACGGTTTTTCCTTTTAATCGAGCCACGCCACGCCCATCGTGAGCAAATTTTTGGATGGTCAGCGTATCATGCTCATCGTTTTTCATAGGGAATAAAGGGGCCCACAACAGACAATCAAAATAAGGCCATAGCTGGCCATAGAGCCAATAGTTCAGACGCATGAGGCTGATTACTGGAGGCGAGACAGTTCCTAGTTCGTTCCATCTCAATATTAATGTCGATCTGGCCAGCCATAGATTGGTAGTTAAGGTAAACGAACCAGAGTTTAAGTACGTCCACTTCATTCTTTTTTCGAATGATTTCTGTGCCGCCAGTTAGATATACTTCAAACATCTTTCTACTATCCATATCTAGTGTGTTAGGGAAACCTAGCAAACTAGCAACTTCTGAAAGAGGAGAATACGGTGCGTCTTTAGAGCCACCTAGCTGATTCATAAGATCTGTATGCATGGCAGTTGTATCTTCTTGACAGCAATTTTCCTCCATATTTACGTATCTACTCTCACTATTCCAATACTTTGGCGCAGAAACTTTATTAACAAGAGCTCTATAATGCAAGACGGGCAAGTCAAATACCGCACCGTTCCATGAAATCAGCGCCGGACCATGGGCCTCTATATATCCATAAAATTCCCGAAGCAATCTGCTTTCAGCAGAATCAATTTCAGTGAGATTTCCTTCTCCCAGCGACCAGATTTTAATGCTTTCATCCACTCTATAAACTGCCGAAATAGATACTACTTTTTGAAAGTGCTGACGCAAGGAGTTACTTATACTGTTAGTCTCCTGCCGTCTTTTACTATGCATGACGGCGCCGGCTTCTTTATCTCCTAAATCACCTAGACTCCAAAATTTACGCCCTGCATCGAGATCTGGAACGGTTTTTATCTGAAAAGCAAATACATTCATTACGTTTTTTCAAAATACGTTCCTGAAAACGTACTTACCTCCTTCGATCAAAAATAACACATGTGATATTTACACTAGACACTTCCGGTATTGATCACATGCTACTACTGCTTATAACCTTTAAAATCCGAAATCTGACAAGATTGGTGGTTACCAACACAGCTCTCTAAGGTCTACCGTTCAATAGCTTATATTTTATAAACACGCAGTAAGCAGAAACACGAGCACGAGAACGAGCTCAAAAATGGTAGCCTAATTGAATGACATGAAAATTAAGTCCGGGGTTTTCATCGCCTAAACCGGCATTTGATAAGTGCTGAAACCGATAAGCAACTTCATATGCTCCTCTCGCACCGAAACGAGCACCCGCACCAACATGAGTCCCGAAAGAAAAAGGAATATCTATATCTTTATTGCCAATTCCTGTCTCAGTATGAACATGCGCGCCTGTACCGAACTCTACGAAAGGGGCAATACTATCTCCAAGCTTCCGCTGGTAGCGGAAAATAGGCGTTACCGCAAAATCTACGAGACTATCCTTGCCTTCAGTGCCCTTGTCGCCATCCCAATAAGTAAGGCCAAATTCGAAATAGGTACCCAAATACCAATCTCCAGCCGCAAACCATTTTTTATCGGACTCCACACGAAATACCCCACCAAACCGCTCAGCATTCTCGTCACCTTCTATCGTCCCGAGCTCTAAAGCTACCGAGTTTGCAAAAGCAGTATTAGCTCCAGCAAACAAAAGTGTTATATAGAAAATGTTTTGAATTAATTTTGAGGCACGCATATCAGGAAATTTCATCCGGAACTCCTAGAAAAACAGTATTTACAGTTGATGATAAAGGTAAAGGTTTAAGCCTCTGCACACAAGTCCACATTAGATTACATAGTCAGTTTTAAAACGTGAGCATCCTCGCGCCCATTAAGGGCAGGGTAATATTTGAGTCTCTCACCGACTTTGGAAAAACCTATCTGAGAATACAGATCAATAGCTGCGGGATTAGACGGACGAACTTCCAAATACACACTACTTACATTATGAGTTTTAACTATTTCCAGTAACTTGGTAATCAACAGCTTACCAAAACCTTCCCTTCGATAGCTCGCATCAACACATACATTTAAAATATGTGCTTCTCCTGCCCCGAAAGACATTATCCCATACGCTGCCAAAACCCCTCCAAAATGAGCGACATTACATAAATAGCCGGCTTTCATACAGTCCAAGAAAATTTTTTCCGACCAAGGGAAATCGTAAGAACGCACTTCTATATCAATTACTTCAGGCACATCTTCTATTCGCATAGAACGCTGAATAAGCATTTCTAGCGGCAAAGGGCTACTCATTTAGTCTCGACCTTCTCGAATCTATTTTGCAACTTACTCAACGTTTGCCAAACTTCTCGTTTTCGATCTGGATTTTCAAGGAGCTCAAGCAACGACTCTATAGAATAAAAGCTAAGATCATAATCACCTAAATTTAGAACACTTGGAGATTTTTTTTTCTCATTAGCATTGGTTATTAGATGGTGTATTTTAAAGCCTGATAATAATAGAAAATCTGGAGTATGGTATTTCAATATCTCGTCAAGCGAAGCCTCCTCCTCAATGATATCTTTTCGGTTGTCACGCACTTGTGAATCGTCTTTGAGAGAGCGTCTAGATAAACCAACTGCCAGCATCATATTGTCCAAAAGAAGCGCAACACTAACTCCCGCAGCTTCATTTCCAACTTTAAGCACAACACAACAGGTCCGCTTGTTGCTATCATCTGAAAAGAAATGGTGTTGAAACTTGGGAACTTCAATAATTCGCGGGCTCCAAACATCAATCCCCATTTCTGATAAATGAGCAGTTCCGGAGCTTGAAGAGCTCATCGTTTCCACCAGATACTATCAAAACGCGGCGTTTTCATAGTCTGTCCAGATGGCCATATCCTCATGAGAACTCTACATCAGTCTTCATCAAGATGCAGCGCAGTCGAGCTCTGCTCTCCTTTAAACCATATTCTCTTCAATCTAGCCCCTAACGGAGATAATGCGTAACCACCAAAAAGAATTAGAAGGACACTGGCTGGCTCTAGTGAAACCAAAACAAACACCATAACAACGGCTAGTACTGCTACAAATGGAACCTTTCCACGCAAGTCAAAATCTTTAAAGCTGTAGTACATCAGGTTACTTACCATAAGCAAGGCAACGCATAAGGTAATCGTCATGACTAGAAACGCAAACCCATGGAGGCTGAGGAAACTAAAACTCTGACCAACCCATACCGTAGCGGCCACTACGGCAGCAGCAGCAGGGCTAGGCAACCCTTGAAAAAAAGTACTATCAGTGTCGGAGCTTTGCGCATTAAATCGGGCTAACCTCAAGGCAGCGGCAGCGGTATAAACAAAGGCTGCTAGCCATCCAAATTTACCTAACTGAAACAAAGACCACTCATAAATGATGATGCTTGGCGCCAAACCAAAAGACACCACATCTGCCAAGCTGTCGTATTGAGCCCCAAAGTCGCTTTGTGTATTAGTTAAGCGTGCTATACGCCCGTCTATCCCGTCTAGCACCATGGCGATGAAGACGGCAATCGCCGCTGCTTCAAAACGGTCGTTGATAGCAGCGACTATACTATAATACCCAGCAAACAAGGCCCCGGTAGTAAATAAATTCGGGAGCAGGTAAATTCCTGTGCGCTTCTTCACGACTTCGGTCGTCCTTACTGTGTCTGGCTTTCTACCAAGTAATCGCATCGGCGTTTTCACCATACCCTTAGCTACAATCTTAACTGAAAATCATCAACGAAGTTCAGAATACGCCTCGCCAAAAAAAGACATCAAGTCGCTATCACAATACAACGATTTTCCTTAATGTGATACCAGTCCCACCCAAGTAACCCACGAATTAGACGTCATTGAAGACTCTAGTTCTTGTCTCTATCGACAAGCTTGTTGTTTCCAATCCAGGGCATCATGCTTCGAAGTTTAGAGCCAACTTCCTCTATTTGGTGCTCTTGTGATATCCGTCTCTTCGCTTTTAGAACGGATACCCCTGTCTTATTTTCTCCAATCCATTCTCTTGCAAATTCACCATTTTGAATCTCAGAAAGAATTTTTTTCATCTCTGCTTTGGTTGTGTCGTTGACTATTCTAGGGCCGCGCGTGAAGTCTCCATACTCAGCGGTATTTGATATTGAGTAGCGCATATCGGCAATACCACCTTCATAAATCAAATCTACTATCAATTTAACCTCATGCAAACACTCAAAATAAGCCATTTCAGGTGCGTACCCTGCTTCCACGAGAGTCTCGAAGCCAGCTTGAATTAGTGCCGTCACGCCTCCACACAAAACGGCCTGCTCTCCAAATAAATCCGTTTCAGTTTCTTCTTGGAAACTGGTTTCTATTACGCCTGCACGCGCGCCCCCGTTAGCCGATGCATACGAAAGTGCAATATTTTTTGCACCACCTGAGGCATCCTGATGGATAGCGATCAAACTCGGAACTCCACCTCCCTCAAGGTAGGTTGAACGGACGAGATGACCCGGTCCTTTTGGAGCTATCATAATGACATCTAGATCAACGCGTGGAGCTATTTGTCCAAAGTGAATATTGAACCCATGAGCAAATGCTAAAGTAGCGCCAAGCTTTATGTTCGGCTCAATATCAGTCGCATACAAATCTGACTGTGTTTCATCTGGAGCTAAAATCATTACTACATCAGCATTTTTCGTAGCTTCGGCGATAGACGAAACTGATAAACCTGACTCAGTCGCTTTGCCCCAAGACGAAGAACCCTTTCTCAATCCGACCGTGACAGACACTCCTGAATCTTTAAGATTGTTAGCATGGGCGTGTCCCTGGGAACCATAGCCAATTATGGCAACCTTCTTTGCTTGAATAAGAGAAAGGTCTGCGTCCTTGTCATAGTAGATACTTAGTGCCATTTTGCTTTTCCCGTTATCTATTTAGTCAATTTATATATTGTATTAAATTATTTCGAATTTAGCGATTTAGGACCTAATTGGAGACCTAAAGTCCCGGAACGGGCTAATTCAAGGATACTTGAATCAACTAATCTGACAAACTCATCTAGTTGCGCTGAGGAACCGGTAATCTCAGCAGTGTAAACCCCCTCGGTAGTATCTAAGAGGACACCTTCTAACTTACGGACTGCCTTCAGAATTTTGTCTTTTTCTAGATCATTGTCGTACCACATCTTTACCAAAAGAAGTTCACGCTCAACTCGCAAACCATCACTCAGATCAACAAGAACAATAACGTCAATAAGCTTGTTTAGCTGCTTGACAATTTGGTCAATAATCTGAGGAGAACCACTAGTCACAACGGTCATTCTCGACATAGTAGGATCCTCAGTTGGCGCAACTGAAAGGGACTCTATATTGTATGCGCGAGCGGAGAAAAGACCCGCCACTCTCGATAATGATCCTGCAGTGTTCTCTAACAACAGGGCAAGCGTGTGTCTTTCTGTCATGCTAGCTCACGATCGTCTGTTGCCAAATGCATCTCATGTTGCCCTTTGCCTGCAGCAATCATGGGGTAGACATTTTCAGTTTGATCTGTAATGAAATCCATGACTACGAGTCTGTCTCGCAAGCCAAAAGCCTCTTCTAATGCACCAACTACGTCTCCGGGTTGATCGATTCGCATACCTATATGCCCATAGCTTTCAGCCAGCTTCACAAAATCTGGCAGTGCATCCATATAAGAATTAGAATATCTTGATTCATAGAAAAATTCCTGCCACTGCCGTACCATCCCCATATATCTGTTGTTGAGACTTACCACCTTGATAGGTAAATTGTACTGAAGACATGTGGATAGCTCTTGGATACACATTTGGAAGCTCGCCTCACCAGTAACACAGGCTACAACGCTGTCAGGAAAAGCCAATTGTACGCCAATAGCCGCTGGCAAACCAAAACCCATAGTCCCTAATCCGCCTGAATTTATCCACCTGCGCGGTTTGTCGAAGGTGTAGTATTGAGCAGCCCACATCTGGTGCTGGCCTACATCAGAGGTAATATAAGCATCCCCATCCGTGACTTTGTGTAAGGCCTCGATCACCGATTGTGGCTTAATTAGCTTACTGGTTTTGTCGTAATCTAAACATTTTATACTTGCCCATTCTTTAATCTGAGCCCACCAGAGATTCGTGGCACGATCGACAGGAGCTCTACCACTTGATTCTATAGCTTGATTCAACTCTCTAAGGACGCTGCGCACAGTTCCTACAATAGGCACATCAACGTAAACATTTTTAGATATTGAAGCAGGATCTATATCGATATGAATGATTTTCGCTTCTGGACAAAATTTCTCTAGATCTCCAGTTACTCTGTCGTCAAAACGAGCCCCAATGGATATCAAAACATCGCAGTGATGCATTGCCATATTGGCCTCATACGTCCCATGCATACCAAGCATCCCAACAAACTGAGGGTCACTTCCAGGATAAGCACCCAGCCCCATCAAAGTCTGCGTTACAGGGTAGCCTAGTAATCGGGCAAACTTAGTGAGCTCCTCAGACGCGTTACCGATCACAGCCCCACCACCAGAATAAATCATGGGCTTTTTAGCCGACAATAACAAATCACAGGCTCGATGTATTTGCTCAGGATCACCCTCAACTGGGGGTTTGTAGGATCTCATGGTAACCGTTTTAGGGTAGCTATAAGATGTAACTGCAGCTGTAACATCTTTAGGTAAATCAACTACAACTGGGCCAGGCCGCCCGGTACTGGCGACATAAAAAGCTTTTTTTATAGTCTCTGCTAAGTCTTCGACTCGCTGCACCAGAAAGTTGTGCTTAACGCATGGCCTAGTTATCCCAACGCAATCTACCTCTTGGAAAGCATCATTACCAATCAATGCAGTTGACACTTGACCGGTGAAAACGACCATAGGAATTGAGTCCATAAATGCCGTAGCAATTCCTGTAACAGCATTTGTCGCACCAGGACCGGATGTCACAAGCACAACTCCAGGTCTTCCACAGGCGCGCGCATATCCATCCGCTGCATGTGTCGCGCCTTGTTCATGCCGTACTAATATATGTTTGACTTTGTCCTGCTTGAAAATTTCATCATAGATGTGCAAGACAGCACCTCCAGGATAGCCAAAAAGGAACTCTACGCCCTCATCAGCAAGGGCTTTTACAAATATTTCTGCTCCACGCATTTGCTCATCCAATAGTTTTGCCTTTTTTATAGTCCAATGAAACCTATATACGAAGTAGCGAAAATATTAGACTAAAAGGGGAAGGATTACTTCCTATTTAGAGACTTAAATACAGTAGTAGCAACATTTTTAAGGGATATTAGACAATTCAGTGTAATTGAACGCTAGGCTAATGATATTCCTGAGTTTAGTCAAGTCGCCACTGCGCCAGATTGGTGCTTTATCACCCCACTGTCGGAGAAATCTCACGTAATTGAAAGCTTGAGTCTCAAATTCCGCTCGGGAGATAGCAGTATTCCAAAACAAGTCCATGCCCGAAACCGGTATCTTATTTTTGTATTCTCACTAAAAAAGGAGCAATTTTATCCCATCAAAAAGACTTAAATTAGCTTAATTACCTAATTTATATAGAGTTTGCGTGGTCTGTTACCACTCACAGAAGGATCTAAATATTTGATAGCGAAATATCAGTATACTAAATGTATATTTATTTTCGTGTAGGGGTGTTTTTTACCTCGCACATTTGTAGTTCACCAAAAAAAAAGTTGCTGCGACCATGAAAACTTCGAATTTTTTTATACCTACCTTGCGAGAGGCCCCCTCTGAAGCTGAAATATCGAGCCACCGCCTGATGTTGAGAGCTGGTCTAGTGCGACAACTAGCCGCTGGGATATATACTTGGCTTCCGCTAGGCCTCAAGGTACTTCGCAAAGTTGAAGCTGTCATACGAGAAGAAATGGATCTTGCAGGGGCTCAAGAGATCTTGATGTCAAGTGTGCAGCCGGCCGAACTTTGGAAAGAATCGACAAGATGGGAGGCTTACGGTCCAGAGCTTCTTCGCTTTACCGATAGACATGACAGAGACTTCTGTTTAGGACCTACCCATGAGGAGATTATTACTGATTTAGTCAGAGGCGAAATAACCAGCTACAAGCAACTACCCTGCAACCTCTATCAAATACAAATGAAATTTAGAGATGAGATAAGACCTCGCTTCGGCATTATGCGCGCCCGCGAATTTTTGATGAAAGACGCCTACTCTTTTCATATAGATGCAGACTCTCTCGAAGAAACGTATCAAAAAATGCATGCCACCTATTGTAAAATTTTCGACCGTCTAGGCCTAGAGTATCGGGCCGTTATAGCAGACACAGGTAACATCGGAGGATCGAAATCCCACGAATTTCATGTTTTAGCTGATTCTGGAGAAGACAGAATTGCCTTCAGCTCTCTAGGTAATTACGCATCAAATGTAGAAATGACTCCAGTCACTATGGCAACATCGGAACCGTTACCGGAAACAGAGGTAATGCAAACTATTGAAACTCCGCAGCAACAGACAGTAAAAGAGGTCTGTGAATTTCTGAATACTCCTTTATCTAAATGTCTTAAAACTCTTGTTTTAGACGGCTCTAAGGGCAATTTGATAGCGATAGTGTTAAGGGGCGATCACGATCTAAATGTTGTAAAAGCTCAGAAATTAGACGAAGTAGCAATCCCTCTTCGTTTCGCTGAACACGACGAAATTTTAGCCGCAATTGGTTGCCCTCCTGGTTCAATAGGTCCGGTTGGCCTCCCTATTGATGTTTTAGTCGACCAAGATGCCGCACTAGCTTCAGATTTCATCTGCGGAGCAAATAAACATGGATATCACCTTACTGGAGTAAATTGGACACGCGATCTTCCCAGCCCTAAAGTCTTTGATTTGCGGGAAGTTACCACGGGCGACCTTGCACCTGAAGGCTTAGGAACACTAGACATCAAAAAAGGTATTGAAGTAGGTCATATTTTCCAACTTGGAACAAAATACAGCTCAGCTATGAAAGCTAGCGTACTCAACGAGAATGGAAAAGCTGTGACAATGACTATGGGCTGCTACGGTCTTGGAGTTTCTAGAATCGTATCCGCGGCTATAGAGCAGCATAACGATTCTAAGGGTATTATTTGGCCCAAACAGATGACGCCTTTTTATTGTGCAATTGTCCCGATTAACATGCATAAGTCACCTTCTGTCCTCCAAAAAGCAACTATGCTCTATGAAACGTTGTCGAAAGAGGGGTATGAGGTTCTTTTCTGCGATAAGCCAGAGCGACCTGGTGTAATGTTTACAGATCTTGAACTAATAGGCGTGCCTCATCGCCTAGTCCTCACAGAAAGAGGTCTAGCTAAAGATGTGATCGAATATAAAGGCCGTACGTCTGAAGAGACTCTTGAGGTTAAGTGGAGTGAGATCTCGAGCTTTTTAGACAAGCTCCGGTAATCCACTATGGAGGTAACAATCTACCACAATCCGAATTGCTCAAAATCTCGTGCCGCTTTAGAACTATTGCGGCGTAAATCTTATAAGCTCAATGTAATCGATTATTTACAAAGCCCTTTAGGAGAAGAAGATATCAAATTTCTCTTGAAAGCACTCAACATGAAAGCCATAGAATTGGTCAGGAGAAAAGAGCAATCATGGGTATGTTTAGGTTTACAGGCAGAGTCGAGTGAAACTCAAATTATCAACGCCATGCTGGAAAATAGAGAATTAATAGAACGTCCAATTGTTATCAACGGTTCCAAAGCAGCAATTGGTAGACCGATGGAAAACATCATGACGTTGTTAGAAAGTTAATGTCTCACTCCAAAACTCTGCATATTATTGATGGAGTACCGGAAAAGCTCTAACGGCGGAGCATCACTTAGAGAAAAATTCTCTAATGATCTTAATTACGTCCCAAGTTCATGTTCCTTTAAGAATACTCTAACAAATGGAATGGTGAGCGAGCGACTATGCTCAAGAGATGCCGCGTCAAGTAGTGCCAAAACTTCCATCAAAAATACCATATCTCTTTTATAATTTCTCATGATGAAATTTACTGTGCTTTGGGGGAGATCAAGGCCACGAATATTAGCCTCGTTTACGAGTAACTCTGTTTTGTCGCTATCTGGCAATTCACGTAATTGATAGACAAGCCCCTCCCTAAAACGAGAGCTTAAATCTTGTAACTTAAATCCGACCACATCTGGTCGCGACGTTGAAGAAAGTAACAGCCGTCCACCGCGCTCTTTTAGCTCGTTGTATAAATGAAAGAGTTTTTCCTCATTTGCATGAATCCCACAGCATAGATCAACGTCATCAATAGCGACAAGAGAAACTTCCGTAAGGTCGCAAAGAATCATTTCTAAGTTAGGAAGTATCGTTTTAACCGGCAGGTATATGGCACGCTGATCTAGACGGTTAGCTTCTCTGACCGCAGCTTCAAGCAAATGTGATTTACCCGTCCCTCGCCCACCCCAGAGATAAACAGAAGAATAACTACTAACTGAACGCCACGCCTTCAAGGCGGACAGTATTTCCAAATTCACACCCGGCATATAACGCTCAAATTCGTGGTGGGGGGTACGATATAGATCGAGCGTGAGTTGCGAAATCAAGGGCTTTCCTGAATGGTCGTCATCATATCAGGGCTGTAACTGAAGGAGCCTAAGATGCCTCAATAAGACAACAGTAATCGCGGCCACGGGAAGTGCTAATAAAACGCCGGAAAATCCAAAGAGATGCCCTCCTGTCATGACCGCAAAAATAACCCATACCGGATGCAAGCCTATTCGGTCGCCCACTAGAAGAGGACTCAAAACCATACTCTCAAGTAATTGACCCAAAGCGAAAACTCCAAAAATTTTCAGCATTTCTAAATAATGATCAAATTGCCCAAACCCCACGACAACCGCCAACAATAACCCAACTATCACACCAAAGTATGGGACAAAACTAACTAAGCCGGCGATACAGCCAATAAGGAAAGCATACTTAACTCCGACTATCTGAAGCCCAATCCCATAAAACAGACCCAAAACGAGCATTATTAGGAGCTGTCCTCTCAAAAACTCGGACAGAACAGCGTCCACTTCGCAAGCGACCGTTTTTAGTTCTTCAATGAACCGTTGCGGACAGATATTCACCACGCTACGCAATACCTTGTTCCAGTCTCGCATTAAATAAAAAGTTATCACAGGGACCAGAACTAGATATGCAAAGCCCCCAAGGACATACTGACCTGACTGACCAATCTTTGAGAACACTTGAGTAGCAAGCGACCCCAACTCTCTCCAATTTGCGAACAACATATTCTTCAACTGATCTGACTGCAAGGTTGCTGCATTAGCCCCAAACAAGGTTTTTGCCGGCTCGGAAAAGCTATCGCGAAGCTTCTCTATGATATCAGGGATCACA
Organism: uncultured Gammaproteobacteria bacterium; assembly: GCA_938082545.1. GTDB lineage: Bacteria > Pseudomonadota > Gammaproteobacteria > UBA4457. Next base: position 43,971 of record CALKCL010000016.1, on the reverse strand, counting down.
ACTATTAAGGCTGCCAATTCAGCTTGTAAGATAGGTAAGATAATTACCACCACAACGAAAAAGAATAGTATGAGGATGAGAAAAAAGGTCAATACACCGAAACCCCGAGACAATTTTCTGCATTCTAAAAAGTGTACTATTGGTTGACCGAGATAAGCGACTATACCGCTTAAGAAAAAAGGCGATAAAACTGGCGCCAGTAGATAAACAATGAGTATCGTGGCGGCTAAAAAAAGTCCAATGAGCATAGTGTAAGATGGTCCTCTAACTGATTCAGACATCATCTAATTCCTTTTAAAAAAACCGCAATTTTTATTCTAACGACAGGATACACTCTAATTAGTCGAGCGAATCATCCTGTGCCTTCAATAGCTATTAAGTTAAGGCTCCCCGATTATACATAACAGAAATTCCTTCCCCAAGTATTGGGCCAACATTAGTAAGAACTCAGCCGAACTCTCTAACCAGACATTTTAAAATATGTTACTCTCAACCTTTTTTACTTAAAATCGTTGCGAGTGTAGACCCGCCTGCAGAATGGCCTCATGTAATAAACCCTACTGATGCGTTTCAACTGAGCAGGCATCAACACAAATGCAACACTAAAAGCATATGACAAAAACCACGAAAAAAAGACTTTCATACAGCGACGCGGGAGTTAATATCGAGCGCGGCGAACAATTTGTAGCGAATATAGCGCCGCTTGCAGAGGCGACGGCAAGAATCGGCGTTATGGGCGGATTGGGCGGATTTGGCGGACTTTTTGATATCAAAGCTACAGGGTTTCACGATCCTTTAATAGTCGCTGCCACTGATGGAGTTGGGACTAAATTACTTCTTGCGATTGATTTAAACCGCCATCACACAATAGGAATAGACCTTGTCGCTATGTGCGTAAACGACCTGGTGGTACAAGGAGCTCAACCGCTATTTTTCCTAGATTATTTCGCTACAGGAACATTGAGCCTCGAAGTTGCAGAGTCTGCGCTTAAAGGTATTGTGGAGGGTTGTCTTCAGTCAGAGGCGGCGCTTTTAGGTGGAGAGACCGCAGAAATGCCACAAATGTATTCTAAAGACCATTACGACCTTGCTGGCTTCTGTGTAGGAGCAGTTGAACGAGAAGACTTAATCGACGGTTCCGATGTCAAAAGTGGAGATATTATTTTGGGTTTGACTTCATCTGGAGTCCATTCAAACGGATACTCTCTCGTAAGAAAAATTATAGAAAAAAGTGGTGTCAATTACGACTATGTTTTAGAAAAAAAGTCGCTGGGAGAAATCCTACTTGAGCCTACTCGAATATATGTCAAAACGATTATCAGTCTAATAAAGCAGCACAAAGTGAATGCTATAGCCCACATCACAGGTGGCGGGCTAACGAAAAATATACCCCGTGTTTTACCAAAAGGCCTTAGTGCGCGGATCGACCTGAGTAGCTGGTCTGCGCCCACTATATTTAGTTGGCTAAAAGAAAAAGGCCAAGTCTCTTCTAGCGAAATGCTTAGCACCTTTAACTGCGGTATAGGAATGGTTTTAATAATCCCTGAGGATATGGTTGCCGATGCAGAGGTTTACCTCAAAGCTGCGGGAGAGAAAACCTATAGAATTGGTGAAGTAACTGAAGGGGATGCTTGTGTCGAGTATAAAAACGAATTATTTATGAACAATTAATCTACCGCAATTTTTTAAGAAATAGAAGAATCTAACTGTTGCTCTACCGCCGCCAAGAAACCTCTAACAATTTGTACCTCGCTGTGACGTAAATTAGTCGAATTCAGGTAGCGCCCTATCCTACGCTCCAATAACTTAGGGTAACTAGGATCATAGTAGCCCACTGATGCCATTACTGATAAAAGATGAGTTCTCAAGAGTTGAGTTTCCGAAGCCGTAGCTAGAGGATCCTTTTCTTGGTCTATAGGCGTTCGCTTCTGAGACCCCGAGGACAAATGAGCCATCCGTAACTCATATGCCATGATCTGAACCGCTTGACTCAAATTCAAAGACTTAAACTGACTTTGAGTCGGAATACATATAGAACGCTGGCAGAGGTCGAGTTCGGAATTACTCAAACCTGCTTGCTCACGACCAAAGACAATGGCCACTGGTGTCTCAGTCTGCGCAATTTCTAAAGCAGCGTCGCGAGGCGACAGTATCGGCCAATTTATTTGCCTGTTCCGAGCAGTAGTACCGTAAACCAACGAACAATCTTTTATTGAGTGCTCCAGCTCTGAATGGACCTCTGCGCCGTCTAGCAAATCGCTTGCGCCAACTGCTCGCGCCGTCGCCTCCATCGCAGGGAATCTAACTGGATTCACTAAATGCAATTGATCAAGGCCCATGACTTTCATAGCTCTAGCCGCTGCACCAATATTGCCTGGGTGGCTAGTCCCAACTAGTACTATACGCAATCTAGACAACTTCAAACCAGCCTCAATACCTAATTCTTCGCTAAAGTAATTCAATAACAGTTTCCACTAATAGGTTAAACTAACTTCTTTTAAAACGTGACATCATCTTATGCAGCCAATGCTTAACATCGCTATTCGCGCAGCTCGGAGAGCCGGTACGATTATTTCTAGGGCCCAAAATCGCCTTTACGACCTGAAAATCGAATTAAAAGGGCACAACGACTACGTGACACAGACAGACGTCGAGGCAGAAGCAGCCATCATTGAAGTCCTCAATGAAGCGTACCCTTCTCATTCTATTGTAGCAGAAGAATCAGGTTCTTCCGGAGCCTCTGATTTCAAATGGATCATTGACCCGATTGACGGAACGCTGAATTTTATCCACGGCTTCCCAAGCTATGCGATTTCTATCGCTCTGCAAGTCAAAGGCAGGCTAGAACAAGCTGTTATTTACGATCCTACCCGAGATGAAATGTATACGGCGTCTAGGGGTGCAGGAGCGCAACTCAACGGACAAAGAATCCGAGTGAGTCCTAGGACAGAACTAGATTCTTCGATCTTAGGAACTGGGTTTCCGTTAAGGAACAAAAATAAATTGCCAAATTATCTTCTCGGCTTCACGACGCTGCTAAATAAAAGCGCTGATATTAGACGTACCGGGTCTGCCGCCTTAGACCTCGCTTACGTCGCCTGTGGCAGGCTTGACGGATACTGGGAATTTGACCTACACGAATGGGATATAGCGGCCGGAGCTCTTCTGGTGCAAGAATCGGGGGGACTCATTGGTGACCCTAAAGGCGGGGAAACGCATCTGCAAACGGGTAATGTCGTGGCAGCGAACCCTAAAATTTTTAGGCAAATACTAGCCGCCTTGCGGAGCAGTTAAGCGGCAGTAATCAAGGACACTGCTAAATTGCTTAAATGTAAGGTATTACTATCCTTAGCAAAAGAGCTGATAATGCGACAACACATAGTGTCTCTATAACGGTCATCTTTCTCATTTTTTCGGGCCAAGCTTTGCGTGTCTAGCAGAACAGTAAGGTCTCTCACTGAGGACAATACTCTCTTCTAAAGGGACATATAAGTTACAATAAGTACACGCAACTACCTCACCATTTGCAATCGAAGTCCTTTTTTTCATAAGACGCGTGCGCAGGACACTGAACAGCCAACAAACGAAAGTCGCTATCAAGATCGCTAAGACCATCCTCATCAACATGCAAAACTCTCTTACAACAAATTTTTATAGTTTCTCCCAAAAATTTCAATGACAAAACAAGCTGGAATCGCCATACTTGGGACCGTACAAGGTTATATCTTTCAAGTTTAGCATATAGTCAAATTTTGTATGGCACTAAACAAGCCTAACAAATACTTCTAGGTTATTATTAGAGCCTTATAGCAAGGTCAATTGTATCAGGAACGGAGTTAACGGAAATGAACTTACATGAATATCAAGCAAAACAGTTGTTTGCAGAATACGGAATCGCAGTTCAGGATGGCTTAGTCGCACATACCGCCGAAGAGGCAGTTAAAAATGCAAAGGCTCTTGGTGGCGATGCATGGCTTGTTAAAGCACAAGTTCACGCTGGTGGAAGAGGGAAAGCCGGCGGCGTTAAGTTTACTAAAGATTTAGCGGATGTCGAAAAAATAACTAGGAATTTAATAGGTTCTCAGCTTATTACAAAGCAATCAGCCCCAGACGGACAACCAGTAAATTGCGTTCTAATAGCTGCAGCTGCCGATATTGCTAAAGAGCTCTACTTAGGGGCAGTCGTAGATAGGGGTTCTAGACAAATCACTTTCATGGGATCACTAGCCGGCGGAATGGACATCGAAGAAGTGGCCGCAAATACCCCTGAGGAAATTGTCACATTCAGTATTGAGCCGGGGCTAGGAATACAAGATCATCAATGCAGAGAAATGGGTTTTGCGCTCGGATTGGAAGCGAATCAACGCGCAGAGCTGCAGCAAATACTGAAAGGACTCTACCTACTATTCAATGAAAAGGATCTCAGTCTAGTTGAAATAAATCCTCTAGCAATATTAGAAGACGATTCTTTGTGCGCTATTGACGCAAAGATAACCATCGACGACAACGCTCTCTACCGACAAGAAGTTGCAGCTTGGCGTGACGCCTCTCAAGAAGACGAAAAAGAGCGCAAAGCTGCTGAATTTGAACTCAATTATGTGACTCTTGATGGAAATATCGCGTGTATGGTCAACGGTGCGGGACTTGCAATGGCGACAATGGACATTATTAAGCTAAGCGGCGCAAAACCAGCTAATTTTCTTGACGTCGGCGGAGGGACTACAGCTGCAAGAGTTGCAGAGGCGTTTAAAATTATCGTGTCCGATAGCAATGTTGAAGCCATACTTGTGAACATCTTTGGTGGAATCGTACGTTGTGACCTCATAGCTGAAGGAATTATCAGCGCTGTAAAAGATGTCGGCGTTAAAGTCCCAGTCATAGTCAGACTAGAGGGGACTAAAGTGAATGAAGGGAAAGAAATGCTAGCTCAAAGTGGCTTAGCCATTATTAGCGCAGAAAATCTCGCAGATGCTGCAGAAAAGGCCGTAAGTGCTGTAGGAGGCAAAAAGTAATGTCGATATTAGTTAATAAAGATACTAAGGTTCTAGTGCAGGGCTTTACTGGCAAGCAAGGTACTTTTCATGCAGAGCAGGCAATCGCATACGGTACTCAGATTGTTGGTGGAATTACACCAAACCGCGGAGGAAAAGAGCATTTAGAGAGGCCCATATTTAATACCGTCGCAGAAGGCGTCGCAGCTACTGGAGCGGATGCTTCATTGATCTTTGTACCGCCACCGTTTGCGGCGGATGCTATTATTGAAGCCGCTTCTGCGGGAATAAAAGTTATCGCATGTATCACGGAAGGCATCCCGGTATTGGATATGCTTAAGGTCAAAGATAGCCTTAGTAGGCAACTCGATGTTCGATTGATCGGCCCTAACTGCCCCGGTATCATTACCCCAGGAGAATGCAAGATAGGCATCATGCCTGCGGCAATCCATCAACCGGGACGAATTGGTATCGTGTCTAGATCGGGAACTCTTACTTATGAAGCAGTTCACCAGACTACGGCAGAAGGCTTAGGACAAAGCACCTGCGTGGGAATAGGTGGGGATCCTATACATGGAATGAGCTTTATTGACTGTTTAGCTCTCTTTCAGGATGATCCTCAGACAGAAGGCATCATCATGGTCGGCGAAATAGGGGGCACAGCTGAAGAAGAAGCCGCTATATTTATAGGCGAATATGTCACCAAACCCGTAATCGGTTATATCGCTGGCGTTACAGCTCCCCCAGGAAAGAGAATGGGGCATGCTGGAGCAATAATCTCGGGTGGGAAAGGTACCGCAAATGACAAATTCATCGCACTAGAAAAAGCGGGAGTCAAAATCGTCAGATCGCCGTCCGATATGGGCCCTGCAATGGCTGGAGCGCTGCGTTAGCAGCCCTCTCTCGACGGTGGTGCTATAGAGGTTAATATTCAGCCAATTACTATTTAGGCCTATATCTATGAGCGAAACCCTAAAAATTGCTATGGCGCAGACCAACTTTTGTGTTGGGGATATCCTAGGTAATTGTGAAATTATTATTCGAGATATCAATCGTGCACAACTAGAATTTGGCGCTAATGTAGTCATATTTCCAGAGCTAGCTATTACCGGCTATCCACCGGAAGATCTGATTCTGAGACCGGAATTACATCGACAAGTAAAAACTGCTCTTGATGAAATAGCAAAGAACACTTCAGATATGTTCGTAATTGTAGGGTACCCCGAAAAAGAAAACGATCTTCTATATAACAGCTGTGCGTTAATGCACGATGGTTGTATCGTTTCTAATTATCGGAAACGAGAACTTCCGAATTACTCAGTGTTTGATGAAAAACGATACTTCTCCCCCGGAGAAAATCCACGTGTAGCTAATATTCTGGGCTTTAAAGTTGGCTTCAGCATCTGCGAAGATATCTGGAACCCTAGCACTGCACAGCAGGCCAAAGACGCAGGTGCCGAGATTATTTTCAACATTAATGCGTCTCCATACCATATAGGAAAACCCGCAGAGCGAGTTGCGGCTTTGGGCCGCGCTGCGAAGGCTGCGAAGTTACCTATCATCTACCTTAACTGTGTTGGCGGACAAGACGAACTTGTATTTGATGGTGCCTCATTTGCAGTCAATGAGCTCGGAAACGTTGTATCGCAGCAGCCCGCTTATAAAGAGTCACTTTCTTTAATAACAGCGAAACGTGGAAATACGGGGCCTATTCTTTCCGGTACCGTTGAACTGTTGCCTAATCGGCATGAATCAATTTATCGAGCTATAGTCTTGGGCATAAAAGATTATGTTGATAAAAATAACTTTCCAGGTTGTGTTGTCGGGCTGTCGGGAGGAATAGATTCAGCGCTTACACTTTCAGTTGCGGTCGATGCCTTAGGTGCAGATCGAGTCGCTGCGATTTCTATGCCATCAAAATTTACTGCGCAAATGAGTATTGATGACGCCCATCAACAAACAGAATTATTAAATTGCAGCTTTGAAACAATCCCGATACATGAAATGGTTGATTCTTTCGAGAAATGTCTTAACGCTAATGAAGCGAATAAAACAAAAGGGGTGACTGGAGAGAATATTCAAGCGAGAGTCCGCGGAGTAATTCTAATGGCCGAGTCGAATGCTACGGGAAGAATGGTCCTAACTACTGGTAATAAAAGTGAAGTAGCCGTGGGGTACTCAACGCTCTATGGAGACATGGTAGGTGGCTTTGCTCCCCTCAAAGACATACCTAAAACATTAGTATTCGAACTAGCTAAATGGAGAAACACCCAGTCATACGCTATTCCATCAAGAGTCATTGAGCGACCTCCTAGTGCTGAACTAGCTCCAGACCAAAAGGATTCAGACTCACTTCCATCCTATGACCTACTCGACCAAATTCTAGAGTTGTATATTGAGTGCGACAAGACACCAACGGAAATCTCTTCCCTGGGCTTTGAATTACTTATTGTAAAAAAAATAGCAGCGATGGTCGATAAAAATGAATACAAAAGGCGTCAATCTGCCCCTTGCGTGCGTGTCACTACTAGAGCATTTGGTAGAGATCGACGGTTCCCAATTACTTCAAAATACAAAGAAACAGAGAGCTTTTAAATTACTCGACGGTGACCGCTTTTATCTCTAGTAATCGAGGATGGTCTGGGTAATTAAGTTCCAAAACTGACAGTGCGTCCGCCGCGAGATCATTCAACTCTAGAATCTTATATGACTTCACTAACAATACTAGCGCAGCTGGGACAGCGGGTGTTTGTTGGTACTTCTCAATCACGTAGCGAGCCCTGTTTGCAGACGCCACGTATGCGCCCCTCCTCATATAGTAATTAGAGACGTTAACCTCATGCTGTGCGAGCTGATTTCGCAGGTACCGCATACGCAATCTAGAATCTTCGACATAGACACTTTCTGGGAAAGTCTTAACAACTTCACTAAAATCACCGAAAGACTCTAACGCCATTCCAGGATCTCGTTGCGAGCCATCTTTAGGAAGCCAACGCTCAGCAAGTCCTTTCCCTCTTCCGAAGTTAATTAATCCCCTAAGGTAGAAGGCATACGACATATTAGCGTGAGTCGGGTAAAGTTTAATGAAACGGTCGATTGTAGTAATCGCCATCATCGGATCATCTGTTCGGAAATAACAATAAGCTAGCTCAATTTGCGACTGCTGCGTGTAAATACCAAAAGGGTATCGAGCCTGCAGCTTTTCATAATACTCAATTGCCCCTCCACAAGAGCCGAAGTCGAGTTTTTCCTTGGCCATATTGTAAAGCCTGTCCTCAGGCCACTTACTTTCTTCTTTATCTTTATCCGATTGACTCTGAAAATATCCACACCCTGACGCCAACAGGAAGACAAATAGGAACATTTTGCGCCAGAGAGAGGCTTGCAATTTACTTTTCATATAAGTGGTGAATCCCAGTAATACTTTTATATTTGCCGGCAGCCGCGCTGCATTAAAATTTTAACCGATCCTACTATAAATAACATGAAGAAAATAACATACTATACACCTACCAAATAACAGGCCTTAAGATTCAGGTAACTCATAAATGTCCGACATACTCTTAACCTCAATCGTACCCGAATCATTAGACGGTCAACGTTTCGATCAAGCTCTTGCAAAACTTTTCGAACAATACTCTCGAGAGATGCTGAAAAACCAAATTGTCCTAGGCCGAGCGTACCTAAATAATGTAAGCGCGAAGCCGAGAGCTAAAGTTCATGTCGGTGATGTTTTAACATTGGCCACAGCCGAAATAACACTAGTCGACAATACAATAATTCCTCAAAAAATAGAATTTGAGATAGTCTCGGAAACCCTCGACTTCATTATTGTCAATAAGCCTGCCGGCTTAGTGGTGCATCCAGGGGCAGGCAATCACGATCAAACTCTAGCTAATGGCTTAGTAGAAAAATATCCAGAACTAAGTATGTTGCCGAGAGCAGGACTTGTGCACCGTATTGACAAGGATACTTCCGGCTTACTTTTAGTTGCACGACAACAACATAGCTATACCTCTTTGAATGAGAGCATGGCTGCTCGAAAAATCAAAAGAGTCTATGAAGCTATTGTCAATGGTGTCCCAATATCGGGTGGGACAGTAAATGCTCCAATAGCTAGAGATCATCGACAGAGAACCAAAATGCGCATAGCACCTAGTGGCAGAAATGCTGTCAGTCATTTTACAATCTTAGAGAAATTTAGACGCCACAGCCTACTCGAGGTGCGGTTAGAAACCGGCAGGACCCATCAAATTAGAGTCCACATGTCATCGCTAGGTCATACATTAGTTGGAGACACTACCTATGGTGCAAGGCCAATCGTGCCGAAGAATTGTGACGAAAACCTAAAAGACACAATTAGAGCATTTAAGCGGCAAGCTCTTCATGCAAAACAACTAGAATTCTTCTACCCCTCACCAGATCAATTACAAACTTTCACTGCCAACCCTCCCGACGATTTTGGCCATCTGATGTCAGAGCTCAGATGTGATGTACAGAGACAGGCAACGTGATATACAAAGATAATAAAACGGTCATGAAAAAAAACGGGTTTTTCAACCCTCTTTGGCCGGCGCCAAAAAACATCTCGGCAGTTTTCAACGAGAAACCCTTAGAGATACCCGAAGTCCCCGATCTACTCTCAGAGAACAATAGTACAAGCCTCAATGAAAGCCAATTAATCCAGAATGCCGAACAGAAATTTTGTCAAAATCTAGGTCTGCCAAACCCGTCCTACCTGGATAAACCAAGTACACCAAGCAACTGTTAAAAGGTTTCCTACTAAAGAAAAGTCTATTTTAGCAGATGGGTGTTTAACATCTGAACCTAAGACACCGTGTGCCGTGTCAGTTGCAGATTGTTTACCAGTTTTATTGACCTGCCGAAGAGGTAAGGAAGTAGCCGCAGTCCATGCAGGATGGCGCGGATTACTTGCGGGAGTAATCCCAAATACCCCTCTTTCTTTTCACACGCCGCCAGAAGAAATAATTGCCTGGATCGGGCCTCATATTAGTCAAACCCACTATCCCGCAGGGGAGTCCCTGCGTAATCCTTTTCCAGCTCTTAACTCTGCCAATGAAGCCTGCTTCAAACTTATTAAAGGAAATTGGCATCTGAATCTCGCGCTCTACGCAACCATGCAGCTAAAGACACTTGGAATGTCAGAAATTTATACTGATGCTAGATATACTTTTGATAATACACAAAATTTCTTCTCTCATAGACGAAGGGATTCAGAAGGAAGGATGGCCGCAATTATCTGGATAAACTAGGAAACAGTTCACTGGAAACTAACACATCCTTTTTGACCACCAACCTATAGGCAGATTTAGTTTAACATTATGTGTAAAATCTACTGTAGCATTCCAAAGTCAGGATAACTAGATGGCCTCAAACCAATCTCAATACCCTTATGTAGTAGCGGTCACTGGAGGTATAGGATCAGGGAAAACCTATATCTGCGACCGGTTTTCCGCGATGTTCGATATAAAAGTTATAGACGCTGATCTAATAGCTCGGGAAATAGTAGAGCCTGGAAAACCCTGTCTTAAGGAGATCATTAGCGAATTTGGTGCAGGTGTTCTTAATAACGATAATACGTTGAACAGGACGGCATTAAAATCGGTTATTTTTTCTGACGAAAGCAAAAGAAAAGCTCTTGAAAAAATCACTCACCCAAAGATCAGAGAAGAAATTTCTAATCAAATTAAATCTTTAAAAATGTCATATTGTCTTATTTCTATACCGTTAGTAGCAGAAAGCGAAAGGCGTCAAAAATTCAACCGCATTCTGGTGGTTGATTGCCCTGAAAAAGAACAGTTAGACCGAGTCATGAGTCGAGACCTACTCCAAAAAGAAGAAGTCTCAGCTATCATGGAAGCTCAAGCTACTAGAGAAGAAAGGCTCAGAATTGCTGACGATGTTATAGACAACTCGTCACAGCAGATTAGTTTGACTGCAGAGATACGAAGGCTCCATAAGCTTTACAAACAGCTTGCGCAAAACGGAGTCCCATGAATGAATAGTCACGATCACCAAGACTTCTTTCTTCAAGAAAACCTAGTAACTTATGAGTCGCCAATAAATGAAAAAGCTCGTAATTTTCTAAAAATGGAGTACTTTTATTCACAGATTGATGCCTGTATTGTAGGAGAAAAATTAGACAGTGGCGCAACAGTAAGTCTGTTAATAGAATTATCTGATTTCATTCGTCGCTCAGATTTGAGAAAGGATTTAATAACGGAGTTAGAGCGTGTGGAAAATGCTTTCAGGGTTTTTTCCGGTAACCCTCAGGTGGATCCAAATAATTTAGAACAAGTGATAGCTACTATAAGAGACAGTCTCGCCACCCTAAAATCACGCGACTATAACCCGGGGAATTGCATAAAATCTGACGAGCTAATTCATCAGGTCCGCCAAAAGAACGGTTCTCAAAAAGGAGTTGCTAAATTTGATCTCCCCCGATTTTATTTCTGGAGCAACCTGAGCCAAGAGGAAAAAATTTTCCAAATTGAAAAATGGATGTCAGATATTCTGCCACTGAAAAATGCCAATGCACTCATGCTTGAAATCATCAGAGGAAGCTCAGTTACATCTTTTGAAACGGCATCAGAAGGTTTTTTTCAACGGAATCTAGATAAGGAGAAAGTGAATTATCTATTGCGCTTTTCCCTACCGATGTCATTACCTGTTTTCCCCGAAGCAAGTAGCGGCAAGCATCGCTTCACAGTTCGTTTTTTCCGCCATTATGATACTAGTAGCAAACCAAAACAAACCTCTGATGCCATTCAGTTTCAAGTACAGATCTGCGGTGTATAAAATAGGACGGGTCAAGCCTAAATATTCTGTCATGAGGTTTAATATCGTTTGTTGAAGCTTCATTCTCTCCAAAGCGCTGTCACCATACTTACGCCTTGAAAGCCCAAATTAACAGCGTGCTTAGTATCACTCTTGTTCAAGCCTCCCAGAGCAAAGACAGGGAAAGTGGCCAGACTTGCTAACTCTGCTGCCGCTTGCCAACCTAAACTGCTTGAGGAATCATGCGAAAGAGGCTTCTTTATTGGGCTAATATAACCAAAATCTACGCCAATTGTATTGGCATGAGCGACTTCACTTTTGTTATGGCAAGAAGTGCTTAAAAGAGACTGTTCTGATATAGGTCTTTCACTTAAACCCTTTAAAATATAGGACGGCAAATGGAGACCATCGGCATGCAGTTCACGTACTAATGAAAGTTGATTGTTAATTAGCAGTGTCGCCATATGATTTCGACAAAGAGCCAAAGCCTCTCTGGCTATTCTGGCAACACACACTTGCGAGCTCCCCGGCATCCTTAGCTGTACCAATTTCACTCCATTACTCAAACATACTTCAAGCTGGTTCAAATACGATAACTCATCACCCTCGAAGTCAGGTGTGATTAAGGACATGTTCGGTAACCTCAGTGCTAACTTTATAGACTGATTAGCATCTGGCATTTTACTAGAGAGCAGCTCTTCTAAGGTTACCCACATGAGTTGCTGGCCTTCGCAGCTAATTGGTGACCCTTCCCACTCTTCAAGCCTATAAACATGCATGTCGACGATGAAGTCCGGGTACTCATACTTGAAATTAATCAAGGGTATGGGTTCAGCGCTGACCTTAATGCCCACTTCTTCGTATAACTCGCGCGTTAGTGCTTGAACGGCTGACTCTCCCTTCTCAATTTTTCCACCAGGAAACTCCCATAAACCGGGGAAGGAACGATCTTTATTTCTTAAGGAAAGCAGATACAATCCATGCTTCTGGCGTATCACCCCGACCGAAACACGAAATAGCTCCTTCATCTTATAAGTGCAAATTTTTTTTCATCAATAAGATCTGACCGAGCACTTAAGACCGATATTCTGCATTGATACGGACATAGTCATATGAAAGGTCACAAGACCATACTGTAACTTCTTCTTGACTCTTACCTAGTGCTATATTTATTTCAATATCGGATAAAAGCAGTAGATCATTTAACTTATCTTCATCGTGATCAGCAGGTAGTCCGTTTGCTACAATCGAGTGCTCTCCAAATTTTATATCAATATCTTCAATACGTGTCTCCGAATCAATGGCTCTGCCAACAGCTGCTAAGACTCGACCCCAGTTAGCATCCGCAGCGAATAAAGCAGTTTTTACTAGCGGCGATTCTGCCACGGCAAAAGCCACATTCTTACATTCGCCTTCACTTTTCCCACCAGACACATTGACCGTAATAAATTTGGTTGCTCCTTCTCCGTCCCGAGCGATATCCTTTGCTAATTCTTGACAGACCAGGAGTATTCCTCTGTACACACTCTCGTAATCTGCATCACCAACGTTGATTTCAGAATTTCCTAAAGAGCCTGAGCTAATTAACGCCAGCGCATCATTAGTAGAAGTGTCGCCATCGACTGTTATTCTATTAAAACTTAATTCACTAGCGTCACTACAGATCCGATCAAGGGTTTTCTGGGAAATATTTGCGTCTACTGCGACGAATGCCAACATTGTTGCCATATTTGGCTTTATCATGCCGCTACCTTTAGCTATCCCTGTAATAGATGCTTTCTTGTCACCAATATAAATCTGCGCACTTCGCGCTTTGATTCTCGTGTCTGTAGTGATTATTGCACCAGCCGCATCCAGCCATTTATCAGAACTTAAATCGGAAAAAGCCTTCGGAATACTATCTACTATAAGGTCGCTGTTTAAGAGCTCACCAATAATTCCAGTTGAAAAAGGTAGCACTTCTTCTTGCCGGCAACTACCGTGCTTAGCTACAGCACGACACACACTTAATGCTGCTTTATCGCCTGCTAGGCCTGTTCCTGCGTTAGCGTTTCCCGAGTTGATCACTAAAAATCTCGGCCTGCTTTTCTTTACATGGGATTTGGCTAATGACACTGGCGCTGCACAAAATTTATTCTGAGTAAAGACACATGCTGTCTTCGCGCTTTCAACCAGCTCGATCAGGGCCAAGTCTGGCCTGCCTTTATAGCGGTCACCCATGGCTACGGTACCTAAACGGATACCGTCGATAGGGAGGACTTCAGGCAGAATTTTTATTTTCTTATTTATTTCAGAGCATCCATAAGCTTGAGTAGATTAAGGGGTTCTCCCGTGACACTGTTTGAATTTTTTACCAGAACCGCAGGGGCACGGCTCGTTCCGACCAACTTTTTCTCCACCTCGTTTAAAGGGTTTGGAGGAGACTGCTAATTCCTTCTGATTCGTGGCGACAGAATCTGCAGTATCTGGCGCCGATCCTCCGTGATGATAGTTTGCCTCTGACAATTCAAGTTCTTTACGCTCCGCCCTTTGCAAGTCTGACTCATTCGAAATCTGTACTCTCAAAAGGAGACCGACAACCGAACGCTGAATATCATCCAGCATTTGGGAAAACATTTCGAAAGCTTCTCGCTTATATTCCTGCTTGGGGTTCTTTTGGGCAAAACCTCTAAGGTGGATCCCTTTCCTCAGGTAGTCCATTGCAGCCAAGTGCTCCTTCCATTGAGTATCTAACACCTGCAACATAATACTCTTTTCAAAATTTCTTAAAGCATCCGAACCAACCACTAATTCCTTCTTTCTGTACGCCTCATCTACGCTTCGAAACACAACATCTTCCAACGCAGCCTGAGTCACCGAGTCATCCTCAAAATCACTAAAGTCGATAACTACGCCAAGGTCTTTTTCGAGATCTCTGGATAGAGTTATCAAATTCCATCCTGCATCGCCCGAGGATAATGACATATTTTGTTCTAAAATTTCTCCAACAACATCCTCTCTGATCTGAATAATTGTTTGTTCTATATCTGCAGACTCAATGATCTCTCGACGTTGCTCATAAACATTTTTTCTCTGATCGTTAGCAACATCATCAAAGTCTAATAATTGCTTACGAATGTCAAAGTTTCGACCTTCAACTTTTCTTTGCGCATTCTCAATTGCTTTACTGACCCAAGGGTGCTCTATAGCCTCGCCATCTTTCATACCAAGCTTTTGCATAAGGCCTGCAACTTTTTCAGAAGCAAAAATACGCATTAAATTATCTTCCAACGAAAGATAGAATCGGCTCGATCCAGGGTCACCTTGCCTACCAGACCTGCCCCGAAGTTGGTTATCTATTCGTCGAGATTCATGCCGCTCCGTGCCGATAATATGTAAACCGCCAGAGGATATAACTATTTCATGATTACTCTTCCAGTTGTCGACACCCTCTAGAACCGGATCTCCTATGGCCTCCCTCTGAAAATCCGGATTGCCACCTAAAATAATATCCGTGCCTCTCCCAGCCATGTTAGTAGCTACCGTAACGCTAACAGGCATCCCAGCATCTGCAATTATTCTAGCTTCCTGTTCATGGAACTTGGCATTTAATACTTTATGCTTGATATCTCGTTCTGTAAGTAAGGAGGATAAGTATTCCGATGTCTCTATGGATGTCGTACCAACAAGAACAGGCTGCTTCCTTTTTACACAGTCCTCGACATCTACAACTATCGCTAGAAATTTTTCGCGAGTAGTGAGGTAAACCAAATCGCCATTGTCTTCTCGAACCATTTTTTTATTCGTCGGAATCACAACTACTTCTAGCCCATAAATTTCCTGAAACTCATAGGCTTCCGTATCCGCCGTCCCTGTCATCCCAGATAGGTTTCCATATAGACGAAAATAATTCTGGTAAGTGATGGATGCGAGAGTCTGATTTTCTTCTTTAATCGATAATCCTTCTTTCGCCTCAACTGCTTGATGTAATCCTTCCGACCACCGGCGTCCAGGCATGGTTCTACCAGTAAACTCGTCAACTATAACTATCTCCCCCTCTTGAACAACATAATCGACATCTTTCTGAAATAAATTATGTGCGCGTATCGCCGCGTAAACATGATGTATTAATGAAATGTTAGCAGCACTGTATAAGCTATCATTCTCTAATAGAAGATCAGCTTTTAACAAAATACCTTCAATATTAATGTGTCCTTTCTCCGTGAGATAGACTTGTCTAGTCTTCTCATCCAGAGAGTAGTCTCCCTCGTCATCATCTTCTATCTGTCTTTTCAGAGGCGAAACCAGAGTATTCATTTTTATATAAAGGTCGGTTTTGTCGTCTGCGGGACCAGATATGATTAAAGGAGTTCTTGCTTCATCGATTAAGATTGAATCGACCTCGTCTATAATTGCAAAAGCTAAGTCCCTCTGTACCTGTTGGTCTGAAGAAAAGCACATATTATCGCGAAGATAATCAAAACCAAATTCGTTATTAGTACCGTAAGTAACATCAGCACAATATGCCTCTTTACGCATCTCATGCTCCATTCCACTGACGATCACGCCAACGGACAAACCTAGAGCATTATATAAAACCCCCATCCAACCAGCATCTCGTGTCGCCAAATAATCATTGACTGTTACGACATGTACTGATTTCCCAGAAAGTGCATTTAGATATGCAGGCAAGGTAGCAGCCAGCGTCTTCCCTTCTCCTGTTCGCATTTCCGCAATCTTTCCTTCATGCAAAACAATGCCACCAACTAACTGAGCATCAAAATGACGCATCCCTAACACGCGTCTGCTCGTTTCTCTAGCTACCGAAAATGCCTCAGGCAACAGCTGGTCTAACGTTTCGCCGCTCGAAAACCGCACCCGAAACTCATCCGTTTTCCCTTTTAGATCTTCATCAGATAATTCAAGAAGATTTTCCTCAAGCGCATTAATGGCAGATATTTTCTTCTGGGTTTGTTTCAACAAACGACTATTTCGGCTACCAAAGACCGAAGACAATACTTTGCTAATACGAGATTTAGAATCGAGCAACATTAATTTATTGAGCTACCTATAGATTTAAAGACTCTTGCTACCATGCGTAGGATAGGCCAGAGGTCCCTATTGTAGCAAATCGAAAATCGTTATTCTCTTGATAAAATAAGTAATTAGAGTTATTCATTTTATATGATCAGTTCGCACCTATGATATAAACACACAAGCCACAGCGAATTACGTGAGAAACAGAACTATACAACTGCGAAACTTAACTGGACACCAAATATGAGCCGCTTAAATACAATTGCCTCACTGCTTGGGAAAGATAGCGCGACTGGCTCTCTGGTAAAACAAGCATTTGCCCTCTCTGAGCTCAACACCTTACTAAAACAGCATTTACCTGCGAAGTTTGCTGAACATATCACCCTATCTACGATCAAAGATCGAACTATCCTTCTGCACTCAGATTCTGCCGCTTGGGCGGCGCAATTAAAATATATAACACCAGAATTAGTAGAATCGCTAAATACCGTAGAAGAATTCCAAAATATCCTAGACATCCAAGTGAAAGTGAGGCCAGAATCATTGCCAGTTGACCGGCAGAGAAAACCTTTAACGCTAAGTCGAGCTGCTGCCGACGCGATCAATCGATACTCATCTAGTCTCGCCAACGATAAAGCGCGCGAGGCGTTCAAACGGATAGCCAAGAAGCTAAAACTATAGGTATCTAATGCCCTACCGCAGTTGTTGGTTGCTGAAAAACTATCGAAGAAAGGTTTGAGTCTTCCATCGAGACCAACTCCCACGAATCCGTTTCCAACAATACTTTCTTCATTAGTCTGTTGTTTAACTCATGACCTGATTTATAACCATTGAATGCACCAATTAAACTGTAACCTAGCAAGTATAAATCTCCAATGGCATCAAGAATTTTGTGTTTCACAAACTCATCTTCATAGCGTAGCCCATCCTCATTCAAGACTCCGCTATCAGCTATAACGATTGCGTTCTCTAAACTACCTCCTAGAGCAAGATTCCTCTCTCTTAATGCTTCCACGTCTTTACTGAAGCCAAAGGTACGCGCACGACTCACTTCTTTCACAAATGAAGTAGTAGAGAAATCGATGACTGCATGACTAGTTTTCTTATGGAATACTGGATGGTCAAACTCAATGCCAAACGAGACTTTAAAACCTTCAAAGGGCTCAAATCGGGCCCATTTATCACCATCTGTCACTGAAATTTCACGCTTTATGCGCATGAATTTTTTTTCGGCTTCCTGTTCTTCGATACCAGCGGACTGTAAGAGAAAAACAAAAGGTCCTGCACTGCCATCCATAATCGGAAGTTCAGAAGACGTCAGGTCTATAGTAGCATTGTCTATTCCTAAGCCAGCTAATGCTGAAAGGAGATGTTCAACAGTCGACACCGTGACATCGTCTTGTCTCAAACTGGTAGATAAACTTGTCGCGCCAACGTTCTCTACACTCGCACGGATTCTGACCTCAGGGTCGCAGTCTTTTCTACAAAACACTATGCCTGTATCCACTGGCGCCGGTTTGATGGTCAGACAGACCTCTATTCCTGAGTGAAGGCCTACGCCAGTCGCGCGGATGCTGTTTCTCAGGGTTCTCTGCTTTATCATTCCCCTGACGTTCCTAAGAATTTATGAAAAAGAATCATACCACAAATCTAACCGTTCTAATCGTAGTTCCCCCAGTGCTGCCGACTAACTAATCAGCCTGTCTCCTTAAAAAAGCAGGTATGTCTAAATAATCATCATCGCCAGACTGGCGGTTTTTTTCAGCTATCTCAGTCCCTCTGTGTCCTAGAACACCTTGCCGATCAGGAAGTTGTAACTGAGCTTCTTTATTGTCGGTCACCAAAGAAGGTGTAGAAAAAACCTCATCTTTTTCAGCACCGATCCCGGTGGCGACAACCGTCACACGGACTTCTTCTTTGAGTGTCGGGTCTACAACATTTCCAATTACTACCGTGGCATTATCCGAAGTGAATTCGGCTACACATTCACCAAATTGTTGAAATTCTCCTATTGTTAGGTCAGCACTAGAAGTGATATTGACTAAAACTCCTTTCGCTCCAGTTAAATCTATATCTTCTAGCAAAGGACTACTAATAGCTGCCCTCGCAGCATCTTTCGCTCTATCTTCTCCACGACCAGAGCCTGTCCCAATCATCGCCATCCCTTTCTCAGACATGACTGTACGCACATCGGCGAAATCGACATTTATACGGCCACTGCAGGTTATCAACTCGGCTATTCCTTGTACTGCACCTAACAACACGTTATTTGCCGCACTAAAAGCATCCGAAAGAGTTACATCTGCTCCTAATTCACTCAATAGTTTTTCATTTGGAATCACTATTAAGGAATCAACATATTGGGACAACTCTTCCAAACCTTTGTCTGCGACCAATCCTCTCTTCTTCCCTTCAAAAGAGAATGGACGTGTGACTACTGCCACTGTCAAAACATTCATTTCTCGGGCAAGTTGAGCGACTACAGGAGCAGCACCTGTGCCTGTCCCGCCTCCCATTCCAGCAGTGATGAAAACCATATCTGTCCCTTTCAACATCTCTGTGATCCGGTCAGTATCATCTAGCGCTGCTTGACGGCCAATTGCAGGATCTGCGCCTGCACCTAAACCTTTTGTAAAGTCTCCACCTAATTGTAACGTGTTACTAACACTGCCATTCTCAAGTGCTTGGGCATCCGTATTAGCGCAAACAAACTCTACATGCTCAAATTTAGAAGTCATCATATGTTGCACAGCATTACCGCCACCGCCGCCTACCCCGATGACTTTTATTAATGCTCGGGCTGTTGTTTCTTCTATAATTTCAAACATATTTTTTACTCCATATGTAAATTAAATATTTAAGTATTTTTTATTTATCTACTGAAATTTCTTCAGTACTAAAAATTCCTTTTGAACCAGTTTTTCATTTTTTCCAAATACGACATTCCTGAAGAATTCTGCCCTGATTGGCTTAAACCTAAAGAAAGTCGTTGTCCAAATACCAGAAGACCGACCCCTGTGGCGTAAATCGGGTTCTTCACGACGTCTACTAACCCAGAAACACCCTTGGGACTGCCTATACGAACCGGCATATGAAATACCTCTTCAGCAAGCTCGATAACACCTTCCATTTTAGAACCCCCACCTGTCAGCACTATACCCGCCGCAATAAGTTCCTCGAACCCACTCCTTTTTAGCTCAGATGCTACTAAGCTAAATAATTCTTCATAACGGGGCTCGACAACTTCGGCGAGTGTCTGTCGTGTTAAACGTCTTGGAGGCCTGTCACCAACACTAGGGACTTCGATGGTTTCTTCGGGGTTGGCTAACTGTGTCAAAGCACAGGCATAGCGAATTTTCAAATCTTCTGCATGATGGGTTGGCGTTCTAAGAGCAACTGCAATATCCTTCGTTGCTTGGTCACCGGCAATTGGAATAACGGCAGAATGATGTATGGCGCCATTTACGAAAACAGCAATATCTGTCGTGCCACCCCCTATATCACAGAGACATATTCCTAGATCTTTTTCTTCCTCAGTCAAGACTGCATAAGACGAAGCCAGCTGTTGCAATATAATATTATCTACTTCAAGACCACACCTTTTTACGCATTTATTGATGTTTTGTGCCGCGGATACTGCTCCTGTGACCATATGTACATTTGCTTCGAGTCGAACCCCTGACATTCCTATCGGATCAACTATCCCTTCCTGCCCGTCTATGATGAATTCCTGAGCCAGGATATGTAATATTTTCTGATCTGAGGGTATAGCAACTGCCCTCGCTGCGTCCATTACTCGCTCAACATCACCATTAGAAACTTCGTTCTCTCTAATTTGGACAACTCCATGCGAATTCAAGCTTCTTATGTGCCCACCAGATATTCCGGCATATACCGACTTGATCTGACAGCCTGCCATTAGTTCTGCTTCCTCTATCGCAGCTTGTATAGACTGAACTGTCGATTCTATATTCACCACCACCCCTTTCTTAAGTCCTCTCGAGGGAGATGATCCTAGCCCAATGACTTCGACATCTTCTTTTCCAGACAATTCTCCAACTATCGCCACAACTTTAGACGTCCCTATATCCAAGCCAATAATCAGCTTTTTATCTGATTTTTTCATGACGGAAATGACCTCGGTTTGTTAAAAAAAGCTTTTCTTTCTGAATTCATTTGACTCTCTTTTTCATAGTATTTTTTTATTCAAAACAGCTAACCCATTAGAATATCTCAGGTCTACTTTGTTAACCTCCGACCATCTGGCCGCTAACTCCTTTGGGTAACCGATCAAAAATCTTTGCAACCTATTCAAAATATCGTCGCGGCCCATTACAAGTGCTTTTCCATCATCTGTATATAATGTCCAAGCTCGCCGGTCAGTAAGTAGGACTTCGCTCACACCTAATCCAAATACTTCAAGGCGGGCAGACATCACTTTGTAATGCTCCAGCATAATTTGTTGAGTACCAACTGGTCCGGTCAACCTAACTAAAGTCTTCGCTTTCCCTAAAAAATCAGGTGAAAAAACTTCACCCTTTTCATTTAATAATTCTTTTTCTCCCCATCTTGCAACTGGTCTTTGCTCACGTATTTGGATAATCAACTTATCCCGCCAAGAACGTTTTACAATAGCTTTAGAGACCCAAGGCTGTCGCAACATTTCAGTTTGCACGGCACGAACGTTAATGTGAAAAAAACCTCTATCAGTTAACGTTTCTTCTACTATCTCTACTAAATTTTCGGCCTCTAAATTTATAAATTTTGTATTGAGAGGGCTAACGACAATTTTAGTAATAGGTAAAACTTTAGGATCTGCTAATTTAAAAGAAATATACGTTAATACAATAATCACAACGCAGACAACACCGCTTGAAAGGATAATGACCCCCAAAGGCCACCTCGATGACTGCTGTTTATTTAACAACGCCTGACTCATATCAATTGCTCTTTAGTCATACTTGTACTTAATATCAAAGCGATTAATTGATCGAAAGAGACACCTATATTTTTTGCCGCCATTGGTACTAACGAATGAGATGTTAGACCAGGAACAGCATTAGCTTCTATCAACCAAGCGATGCCTTTAGAATCCAAAATAATGTCGACTCTTCCCCAGCCAGATCCGTTAATCGATGAAAATGCTTGCAAAGCCAATTTCTTGAGACTTGCCTCCGCATTTTCTTCGAGACCGGATGGACAAGAATACTTTGTGTCCTCTACGTTATATTTGGCCTCGTAATTAAAGAAGGACTGGGGAGTTTCTATCTTTATTACTGGCAGGGAAGTTCCATCCAGAACAGCAACCGTATACTCAGAGCCCGTAACATAAGATTCTGCTAGAACTGTGCTGTCATAAGTAAGAGCCGATCGTATCGCTGGGACTAATTCATTAGTCTTATCTACTTTTGTAATTCCAAAACTAGAACCTTCTCTGGCAGGTTTTATCATCAGAGGTAGCCCTAGCTGTTCGATAAGCCATTCCATATTTGTCGCGGCCGTTACAAGAAAAGAATCAGGTGTGGGCAGGCCAACTCCTCGCCAAATATGCTTAGTGCGATTCTTATCCATGGACAAAGCGCACCCTAAGACTTTGGTCCCAGTGTAAGGGATACTCATGAGGTCAAGAACAGACTGGATTTTCCCATCTTCTCCTCCCCTCCCATGCAGTGCGATAAAAAAACGGTCGCAATCCGTCCAATCTTGAATTCTATCCAGAGAACCGTCCCAATCAAATGCAGTACTTTGAACTCCCAACCTCCGCAGAGCAGAAGCCACATTTGAGCCAGTTTCCAATGAAACATCACGTTCTGCTGAATTCCCACCCATCAAAATTCCGACATGACCCGCCTGCGCAACAATTTTTGCATAGATTTCCGAAGTAAAATCAGTCACGGATACTTTACCTCACAGTTTTGAGAAGCTTCTGTCCCAACCTGGCAAATTTCGGTCTGTAGCTCAATGTGAAACTTTCTTTTTACTTCTTCTCTAGCAAGCTTAATAAGTTCAAGGATTTGATAGGCTGAAGCATTTCCACGATTTACGATAAAATTTGCGTGAATCTCTGATATTTGAGCATCACCAATGCGATATCCTTTTAACCCACACTCGTCAATCATTTGACCCGCATGACCTCCCTCTGGGTTCTTAAATACAGATCCACAGGTGGAGCTTCCAGTAGGTTGGGTAAGCCTTCTTTTCTCTAGAAGAGAGCGAATTTTCTCTTTGCCATTTGATACCTTCTGATTAAACTTTAGCCATGCTCCTAAAAACCAAAGTTCGGGACCATCTACACAACGATAGGAAGGAGAATACTCTTTAGCATTGAGTACAAACTGAGTTCCTTTTCTATCTATCACTTCAACTGCTGACACAAAAGACCAGATTTCAGAGCCATGGGCTCCTGCGTTCATTGTCAAAGCACCACCCAGGACTCCCGGAATACCAGCCAAGAACTCTAATCCTCCCCAACACTTCTTTGCTGCCTCTTTTGCGACGCGCGAACAAGTAACTCCACATTCAGCGTATAGAGTATCTTGTGCACTCCAATGGAATTCTGACAGATTAGGCGACGTCGCAATTATGGTTGCGTCGACAACATCGTCTATAAACAATGTGTTACTACCAAGGCCGAGCCATGTAATTTGATCGCACCCGCTGTATGATTTTAAAAAAATAGAGACATCATTCTTCGTTTTGGGCCGAAAAAATAATTTTGCTCTCCCTCCACATCGCCAAGTCGAGTATTTAGACATTAGCTCATTCTCTAAAAGCACACTACCTGAGCTAAATTGTTCCTTATTCTTATCTAACAGATTCATGTTAGAAAACCCTGAGCCAAACCGCCTATGGAGCCAGCCCCCAAAAGAGCAACCACGTCATTATCCTCAACAAAGTCTGCTAATATATTCTCAATATCCGTTAATTCTTTAACAAATATAGTCTCGCCCTGATTTTTACTATTAATCGCTTTTACCAGGCTTAATCCGTCGCAACCTTCAATTGACTTTTCTCCTGCCGAATACACCTCCAATATAAAAAGTCTCTCAACAGTTGAAAGCACCTCGACAAAATGCTCAAAGAGATCTCGAGTACGAGTGTATCGATGGGGTTGAAATACAATAATCTGACGTTTGTTCGGCCAGTGAATCTGGAAAGTTTTTAATACCGCAACTAATTCGTTAGGGTGATGAGCATAATCATCAACTATAGTTATAGATTTATTTTCAAACACTACGTTAGGGTAAATCTGAAACCTGCGATCAATCCCTTCAAAACATTGGAATGCCCGTTGTATAGAACTCTTTTCAATGCCGAGCTCTAAAGCCACAGCAATAGCGGCTGTTGCATTTTGCACATTATGAGCTCCTAGCATTGGAAGACTGAAAGCGCCTCCGAAACTTCCGTCGGATTTCTCGACCTTAAAAGATTCACCATTTTTTACAGCACGGACGTCATAAGCTCGAACGTCTGCGTCCTCGTGAAATCCATACGTGATCACACGAGCGTGGATTTTATCTATCAAACAGCATGCACTTTTATCGTCTGCACACACAACGGCAACCCCGTAAAAAGGCAGGCGACGAGAGAAATCTAGAAATGATTGTTCTAATTGAGTGTAGTCGTTGTCATAAGCAGAAAGGTGATCTGCATCTATATTGGTGATCACAGATATTAGCGGCTGTAAAAAAAGAAAAGAGCCATCGCTTTCGTCGGCCTCGGCGACTAAATACTTACCTGTCCCAAGCCTTGCATTACAATTCGCGCTCTTAACTAATCCTCCCACCACAAATGTAGGATCAAGATCCGCAGCTGACAAAATACTTGCGATAAGACTCGTGGTAGTAGTCTTGCCATGAGTACCTGCTACGGCTATCCCATTTCGAAATCTCATGATTTCAGCCAACATCTCCGCTCTAGGCACAACTGGGATACGATTTTTTCGCGCCGCGACGAGTTCCACGTTCCCTTCGGTAATAGCACTTGAATAAACCACTACATCTGCATCTTTAACGTAGGCTTCTTCGTGACCTATAAATATTTTTATGCCAATATTTTTCAGATGCCGTGTAACCGATGATGCCATAACGTCGGAGCCAGAAATCAAATAACCAATATTAAATAACACTTCCGCTATACCATTCATTCCTGCACCGCCAACACCGATAAAATGAATTCTCTTTACCCTATGCATAAGCCGCTCTTCATGCATCAGAGAGCTCCAAACAATGTTTTACAATTTCAGACGTCGCACGTGGGAAGCTAGCTGAAGAAGCGCCTTTGGACATCGATTCATGTAAACCAGATTCCAAAAAAACTCTATTTATTAATCGCGCTAACTCATCAACTTTACAATCCTCTTCTAGGAGGCAAATAGCTCCACCTCGTTCTTCTAAAAAACGCGCGTTTTTCTCTTGGTGCCCATCTGCTGCATATGGGTACGGAATCAAAATAGACGGAATTCCACAGGCAGTTAGCTCGGCTATAGTCATCGCTCCTGATCTAGCTATGACCAAAGTAGCAGCAGAGTATGCGGAAGCCATATCCGTAATATAAGGCACGACAAGTGCTGTGCTAATGTTAGGAGAATTTGCGTAAGCACGTTCAAACACCGAGGTATCTATTTCTCCCACCTGATGATGGACTACTAAATCACTTACCATGCTTTTAGCCAATGCAGCAGGCACAACAATATTTAGAACACTCGCGCCTTGGCTTCCACCGAAAACAAGTACTCGATTGATTAAGCTAGATTTGCGATCTCTTTCTTTAACAAAAGCACCTGTGATATCTTCACGAACAGGATTGCCAGTCACTATCGCAGATCTATATGAGGGAAAGCTTTTCGGGAATCCTTGTAAAACTCTTGTTGCTATAAAGCTCAGCAAACGATTTGTTAAACCCGGCACAGTATTTTGCTCATGAATAACTAATGGGCATCTGCATAAATATGCAGCGACACCACCTGGACCACTTACATAGCCACCCATCCCTATTACTAGGTCTGGATTTAATCTTCTAATTACTAGGATGGATCTGATGATAGACATCAGAATGGTAAATGGCGCAGCAAATAAACGTAATAGTCCTGAGCGCCGTAATCCAGATATTTTAATCGCGGTAAAAGGTAATCCATGCTGCACGACGACTCTACTTTCCAGACCTGATGAAGTACCTACCCAGTGGCATTGGAACCCTTTCTTAATGAGTTCCTTTGCAATAGCAATTCCTGGATAGACATGTCCCCCTGTTCCTCCAGCAAAAATAATCGCGCTTTTAGTCATGCGATTTTCCTCTACTCAACGAGAAACCAGAGTGTGTAGCCGTCTCATACCCAACTCGCAAGACTAAACCGACACTCAAAAGCATAAAAATAAGATTGTTGCTAGCGTAGCTAATAAAAGGCAGCGGCAAGCCTTTCGTTGGTAAGTACCCTACATTTACTCCGACGTGGATCATTGCTTGAATGCCGATTAAAAAACTCACTCCGTAAGCCATATAAGCGCCGAATAATTGTCCTGCTTCCTCTGCAGTAACCCCGATACGGAAAATGCGCCATGCGATAAAAACAAATAATAAAATAATACCGATCGCGCCTAGAGTCCCTAGCTCTTCCCCTATGACTGCAAACACAAAGTCGGTATGTGCCTCAGGTAAAAAATGTAAGGCTTGAACGCTATTGCCTAACCCGACACCAAACCAATCTCCTCGCCCGAAGGCTATAAGCGCATTCGTCAATTGCCACCCTGTGTTTTTATCATCAACCCATGGATTTAGAAATGAACTAATACGTGCAACACGATAAGGCGCACTATAGGCGACAGTACCTAGTACCAACAAGATACCTGCACCCGCAGAAAAAAACTTAAGCAAAGGAACTCCTGCTAAAAAAAGCATTCCCATTCCGGCACCAAATAATACAACAGACGAACCAAAGTCAGGTTCAGCGACCAGTAATGCTGCTAAAACTGCTAAAACAAAAATTGCTTTTATCAAACCAACTGACTGGGTACGTACCTGTTCACTATGCCTAACCAAAAAATTTGCAAGATAAATCACAACCGCCAGCTTGGCCAACTCGGATGGTTGGAAACTCCATCCAGAAAAATACAACCAACGTTTACTCCCGTTTACTTCGTGAGAAAAGTAAGGCAAAAGCACTAATACCAACAAGACAACAACAAGCAAGATAGCTAAAGGGCCTACTTTTGATATAACTTTAGATTCGATCTTAATTACAAATAGGACAAGCGAAACTCCAATCCCTAACGCAATAATTTGCCGCCAGAAATAATAGAAAATTGACACTCCTCGTTTTTCAGCAATAGGACCTGATGTGGAAACCAACATTATGAGACCTAGACAGCAGGCGAAAATTACGGCACCGATTAACCATCCGTCATAGCAATTGAAGGTAGATAATGTCCTACCACCGCGCCTAACCGCCTGACTTTTAATAATAGTTGAGGAACTCAAGCCACAGCCTCCAAAGACATTACCGCTTCTTTGAAAACATTACCCCGATGTGCGTAATCATCAAACATATCGAAACTAGAACAGCCGGGAGCCAAAAGAACCGTTTCACCGGGCTTCGCTTGATTAAATGCCTTCGTCACTGCCGCGCCCATGTCATAAACCGTTATACAGTCGACCAGATCAACAAGTACCGATTCGATTTTCTCTGCAGCTTGACCTATAAGAATAGCAGTGTGGGCATAGTGAGATAGAAAAGTTGCTAGGATCTCGAACTGAGCGTGTTTTGAGTCCCCCCCTAAGATCACAATCCCGCGGTGAGTAGACATAAGACAACTGATGCTTGCCTCCGCCGCAGCTAAATTAGTGGCTTTTGAATCGTTCACGAAAGCTACACCTTTTATTACAGCAATTTTTTCCATTCTATGAGGCAATCCTACAAACTTCTTCAGCACCTCCACTGCAGTCTTCGGCACAACACCGAGATACTCTGAGCAAATAGCCAATGCTGCCAGGGCATTCAGCTCATTATGTTTTCCTGAGACTTGGAGTTCATCTATTGCCAAAAAATCATTATTATGATCGCATAATATTTTTCGGTCATTTTCTGTTCGAACACCGTAACTGTCATTCGTAGGCAGACTATCAAAAAAACCAACTTTCTTTCCACTAGTGACAAACTTTGCCATACAGCGATCGTCCAAATTAACCAATACAGTCTTGGCAAACTCTAAAATTGATAATTTGGCTTTCTGATACTCTTCAAAAGTATGATGTCGATCTAAATGATCGGGAGTGATGTTTAAAATGCAAGACAACTCTGCGCTAAAAGCAGATACCAATAGAAGTTGAAAACTAGACACCTCCAAAATATAAAGATCTGGCTTAGGATACTTTCCTAATAAGTCTAGTGCAGGGATACCTAAATTCCCTCCCGCAAAACAATGAACTCCTGAGTTCATCAACATGCTATGCACCATCGTAGTGACTGTGGTTTTACCATTTGTTCCAGTGATTCCGATAAATGGAGCATCAACATACCTAATAAATAATTCGATATCGCCAATTAATTTTTTTCCATTTTCTTGCAACCGCTGAAGTGTAGGGTGTTCCAGTGCAACACCTGGGCTAACTACCACTTCTTCACAGCATTTTAAAAGATCGTAATCTAAAGCGCCTACTACAAATGGAATATTTGGATGCTCGGTTTGTAAGTCATCATACAAAGAAGGCTCATTCCGTGTGTCCATAGCTATTATAGAAAAACCTCTACCAGCTAAAAATCTAACTACTGAGCATCCTGTGGATCCAAGACCTACTACTCCATAACAATAAGGAGGACTTGTTTGCTTTTGAAAGAACGGTGTACTCATACTTAGCCCTTCAGCGGATCTTAATAGAGGCAAGTGATAAAAGAACAAGAATCGCCGTAACTATCCAAAAGCGGACTATAACTCGTGGTTCAGGCCAACCTTTTAGTTCGAAATGGTGATGAATAGGAGCCATACGAAAAACTCTCTTTCCATATATTTTGAATGAGGCTACTTGTATGATGACTGACATTGTCTCAGCGACAAATACTCCCCCCATAATTAGTAGAACAAGTTCTTGCCTAACGCAGACCGCTACTATTCCAATGGCTGCACCAAGCGCCAAAGAACCGCTATCCCCCATAAATATCTGGGCTGGATAAGTATTAAACCAGAGGAAACCAAGGCCAGCGCCACCAATCGTTCCACAAAAAACTGCCAGTTCTCCTACACCTCGGACATAAGGCATAGACAGATACGTAGAAAAATTTGTATTTCCGGCGACATACGCAAATATAATCAAGGCTCCAGCTATCATCACGATTGGCATAATAGCCAAACCATCGAGGCCATCAGTAAGGTTTACAGCATTGCTAGTCCCAACGACTACAAAATAAGTAAGCACGATATAAAACATGCCTAGATTAAAAGAGAGTGATTTCAAGAAAGGGACTATTAAAAGCGTCTCTGATGGTGATTCTGCGGAATAAAAAAGAAAAAATGCAGCTAATATCGCAACGGCAGATTGCAGTACATATTTGTGTAGCCCACGAATACCTTGAGAATTTTTCTTTAGCACTTTTAAATAATCATCAAACCATCCTATCGCTCCAAAAGAAAAAGTCACTATCAACGCTAACCAAATAAACTTGTTATTCAAATCGGCACATAGGAAAGTGCTCACACCTATCGCAGCTAAAATCAGCAACCCTCCCATTGTCGGCGTTCCCGACTTCGAGAGGTGGGATTTGGGACCATCAAGGCGAATACTTTGCTTCATCTGAAGATTTGTCAAATAAGCAATGACTGGATTACCTATGACAAGCATTATGAGGAGAGCTGTTAATGCCCCAAGAATAATCCGCAGAGTCAAATACTGAAATACGTGAAAGCTTGAGTCGAAAACTTCTAAATATTGACTTAAATAGATCAGCATGGTTGGTCCTGCTCCAATGAAAGAGCCTCAACTATTTTCTCTAAGGCCATGAATCGCGAACCTTTTACCAAAATGGTCACACGACTAGTCGATTTTCTCAGCTCGTTCAACAAAAACTTCTGCAAATCTAATTGATTCTGGAAGTGCAATGCTCCTTTACCAAATGCCTTGCTAGAGTCTTCAGCTAATTCACCAATAGTGAAAAGCCGATCCAAATTTTCTGCGGCAGCGTAACAGCCCACCTCTGCATGGAATTTTTTTCTTTCTTCACCGAGTTCACCCATATCTCCTAATACCAACCATCGGCTGCCTTGCTCCGCCGCCAAAACATCAATAGCTGCCCGGACTGATGTAGGATTAGCGTTATAAGAGTCATCTATCAGATGACTCTTATAGATCCCATCTCTTGAAGTAAGCCGTTGGTCCTGCTCAGGAGCAGAATTAAGGCCTTTCTCTATAAGGTCAAGATCCAAACCTAACGCCCTTGCCGCGGTCGCAGCCGCTAAAGCGTTAACAACATGATGAACCCCTTTATGCCTAAGTAATATTCTTCTCGACCCATCGTCTTTAAAAATCAGTTCAAAAGATAGGCCAGCATCCGTATAAGAAATATCGGAAGCGTATACATCACCTCCATCTCCAAAAGTTAATGCTTTTCGTCTGCCTAACATTGATTGCCACATCAAAGCATAGGGATCATTAAGATTAACTATTCCAACTCCCTCTTCAGGAAGACTTGTAAAAAGCTCGCCTTTCGTTTGAGCAATCGTTTCCATATCAATGAAGCCTTCTAAATGTGCTGGAGCACACAAAGTTACAACCCCAACTGTCGGCTTAGAAACGTCTGAGAGCATCTGGATATCCTTCGGCTTTCTTGCACCAAGCTCTAGGACAACAAACTCATGTATCTCTGATAATTGAAGCAACGTCTGGGCCACTCCAATCTCGTTATTGAAGTTTTTACTTGTCATCAAGGTTTGACCAGACAGATTTAAGATAGATCCAAGCATTTCTTTAACAGTCGTTTTTCCAACACTTCCAGTTATCCCAACTACAGGAATATTGAACCGCAATCTCCAACATCTCGCCAGAGCGCCTAAAGCGATTAGAGTGTTTGAAACCTGAATTACTGGCTTTTTAGTAGGACTTATACCTTGAATAATAGCGCCTACTGCGCCTTTTTCGAATGCATCATCTACCATATCCTCGCCATTAAACTTCGGGCCTCGCAAAGCAATAAATAACTCTCCCTCACTGATAGTTCGACTATCAGTGCTAACTCCTCGGAAAATCATATCGGTACCCAGTAAATGTCCATCTATGGTATGGCTTGCCTCAGAAAGCGACATGGCAATCATATGCTTGATGCCTCATGTAAAACTTCTGCCACAAACGAAAGATCGCTATGATATCGGACCCCTGTTGAATCGGTCTGGACAGTTTCATGTCCTTTGCCAGCAATTAGAACCACTTCACCTGCATGCGCCGCAAAAATAGCTGCGTATATCGCCTCTCTTCTATCTTCAATTACAACTGCTTTATCTGGCTCGTTCATCCCTTGCAAAATATCTGCTGCAATAGCGTCTTGAGCTTCGTCTCTTGGATTGTCCGCAGTAATGAACACTTGACCTGATAGTTGCTCAGCAATACAGCCCATTAATGCTCGCTTTCCTGGATCTCGCTGCCCACCACATCCAAAAACAACTGAAACCTTAGCTGGCTCGCTCGCGGCAATAGCTTGCAGTGCAGCTCTCAAACTATCGGGAGTGTGAGCGTAGTCTACGTATATTTTTGCACCTGCATCACTTTCTCCACAATACTCCATTCTTCCCGGGATCTGGTCTAGCTTTGAAATACAGCGACATATGTCTTCGAAGGGATAATCTAGCGCCAGCAGTGTAGCTACAACAATCAGTAAATTGTCTACATTGAACTTTCCAATCAGAGGACTAAATACCCTTTCTGTCATTTTATTGTAGGAAAGAGTGAAAGAACTTCCTCTTGTTGTCGATAAAATATGGCTCGCCTGCACTTGTCTCTCTGCTTTCAAACATCCATCTAGAGCACTCGACGAGCAAGCCCACGTTTTAAGATGAGAGGATACACTCTGAAAAATTAATCTACCGGCCTCATCATCTATATTTATAATTCCCTGCTCAACGTCACTCTTGGCAAAAAGGAGCGACTTGCTTTCTAAGTAGGCCTGCATCGTTCCATGATAATCTAGGTGATCACGACTAAGGTTGGTAAAGGCTGCCGTCTCTAACTTCACCCCGTCTAACCTTCCCTGGTGCAAACCATGGGAGGAAGCCTCTATATTAGCGAACTGAAAGCCTTTATCTCTAAAGATAGAAAATCTTCGATGAATAGAAATCACATCCGGAGATGTGTTTTCAGTCTCTACAAGTCTGCCTATACTGCCAGCACCTAAAGTTCCAACATATCCGCAGTTGCTACCTAAAATCTCCATTGCCATTGAGGTAAGGTAGGCAACAGTCGTTTTACCGTTAGTGCCCGTAGTGGCGCAAACCTTTAATGAGTGTGAAGGCTTGTTAAAAAAACGATTTGAAATCGTCCCTAGATGTTTTTGTAACGAGTCTACTTCTTTGATGCAAACACGGTCTCTATCAGCCTCGACCGAGTATGAGCACAAGATAGCGGTAGCCCCTCTCGAAATACCATCTTGAATGTGTTCTTCACAAACAGTCTTATCATCCGCTACCGATATGAAACACGAGCCTGGCTTAACGGTCCTGCTATCTGATGTAATATCCAGAATTCTGAGATCATCACCGCTATTTATGTCACATAAGCCCATCAATATGGAAGACAGATTTTGAGATTCACCAACGTTAACTATGGACATTAATTTTTCTGGCCTTCGAAAATATTTGTATCGGCAAACTTCGGTGATAGAGGTTGAAAAGTTCCAGACTGATCAGGGGGTATCCCTAAAATACGAGTAGACTCATAGATAATTTCCGAGAAAACCGGGGCTGCAACTTGGCCTCCGTATTGCCCTTTATTCTTTGGGCGATCGATCATTACAACTGCGACTAGCTGGGGATTGAGAGCGGGAACCATTCCAGCAAACAATGCTAAATGTCGCTCACTCGAATAGGCGCCATTATGGAATTTTCGCACTGTTCCAGTTTTTCCTCCTACGGAATACCCCTCAACTTTTGCTCTTTTACCGCTACCTTCGGAAACGACTTTTGCTAACATCTCGCGCACATCCTTCGCCACGTCATCTTTCAAGACACGTGTCTTATCGAACAGACTATTATCAGGCGTCAAAGTTAGCGGTAGTAACCATCCTCCATTCGCAAAAACTGAATATGCTCTTGCCAGCTGTACTAGCGTGACTTGCATTCCATAGCCGTACGCATGAGTCGCGTGCTCGATCGGCTCCCATGTGGAATGAAAGCTCAACTTGCCCGAAGACTCACCGCCCAACGTCAGACCACTTTTATTACCAAGCCCAACTGATTCTAGAATATCCCAAAGGTGGCCGTAAGGAAGTGCCATTGCAATTTTCGCAGAGCCAACATTACTTGATTGGGTTAGAACTGAGGATAAAGAAAGTAATCCGCGATTCACAGGATCACTGACTCGATCCTCCCCTAAATCAAAATATCCGGGGCTCGTATCGATTTCCATATCTGGAAGAAACTGACCACTTTGCAATGCCATAGCTATAGTAAACGGTTTAAGTGTAGATCCAGGTTCGAATGCATCTGTTACTGCACGGTTCCTGTAAAGCTCAGCTTTCTTCTCACTAGATTCATTCGGATTAAATGAAGGATAACTGACGATAGCGAGAATTTCTCCATTGTGAGGGTTCATTACCACCGCTGACCCACCATCAGCATTTTCTCGGATGACTGCTTTTTCAAGTGCTCGATAAGCTGCATATTGCACGCCTGAGTCGATACTTAATCGGAGATCTTCTCCCGGCGTGACAGCATCAATAACATGCAACGTCTTAACTGTATTTCCTTTAGCATCGTGTAATATTTTACTCTTCCCCGTTTTACCTGCCAACATTTGGTTGAAGGCTTTTTCTATTCCTTCCTGGCCATTGTCATTGCGATCTGTAAAGCCCACTAACTGAGATACTGATCGTCCCAGAGGATAATGACGTTTCTGAAACGGCATTAAATCCACCCCGTTAATATCGAGTCTTCGAAAAACTTCAATCTGCTGATCGCTTAACATTCGCTGAAGCATCTCACCTTTTCTTGTGCTTTTCGCGTTGATAAATTTCTCTAGCTTAATGACTGGCCAATCAATCACGTTGGCAATATCAGCCCAGTGCTCCTTGGTATGAAGTAACTGACTCGGATTAATCTGAAGCGAATGATGTGGCACGCTCACTGCTAAAAGCTTACGGTTCCTATCAAAGATAATGCCTCGATCTGTGCTAATCTCTTGTAGTTTTTCAGATCTAGATTCGGCGCGTTGCGCCAAGTCGACTGGTTCATCTATTTGCAAGCGAATAGCGCCAAAAATAAGCGTAGATGCTGCGAAAAAGAAACTACCTAATACCAAATATCGACGGTATTTCAGAGAGCTCGAGATCACTTTTTGCTAACTACTGTTATTGATGGGGGAGTAATCATCCCGATGGAATGGCGTGCTAATTTCTCTACGCGTGAGTGACTCGCCAAGCTAGACTGTCGCAGCAGTAATTGCGCCCAGTCTTGCTTTAATGCTCGTCGTTCTAACTGTAGTTTATGGAGTCTAGTTTCCAGTACTCGACTCTCTTGACGTTTGACGACTAAGCCCAGTGCTGAGCCAAACACAGCAGCTGAGATGATCAAAACAATGAGGCCTCTCATAAACAACGCTCGATCACCCGCAACTTAGCACTCCGTGCGCGCGGATTAACAGCTTTCTCGGCCTCAGTGGCTCTAAAAAGGTTAGGTTTAACGATGCGGTAAGCGGGTGCTTCTAATTTCTCTTCTCTTGCAAGCTCTTTAGTCAAAAGGTCCAGTTTCTTAAATCTGTGCTTCACTAACCGATCTTCAAGAGAGTGGAAAGAAATTATTAAAAGCCTTCCTTTTAACGCTAGGAGCTTCAATGCTGACTCTAACCCTCTTTCTATTTCTGTTAACTCATCGTTAACATGAACTCGAATAGCTTGAAAAGTGCGTGTTGCTGGATCTAAGCGACCTCCTTGATATCGAAAGCAACTACGAACGATGGTCGCAAGTTCTTTTGTTGTTTCTATTGGCTTTGTAATTCTTGCGGCAAGAATTTTTCTAGCTATGTGCCTAGATTTTCGTTCGTCACCAAATTTCCAAAGCACGTCGCTGATTTCAACCTCAGATGCAGAGTTAACCCATGTCGCAGCTGAAGCTTCACAAGAAGGATCCATTCTCATATCTAACGGGCCTTCGAACCTAAAGCTAAAGCCTCTATTTGGATCATCTAGCTGGGGAGATGACACTCCTAAATCAAAGAGAATACCATCTACCTGTTCGACGGCATGAGATGTTACCCGGCTGAGTTGCGAGAATGGTCCCCTAAAAAACTCCAACCTAGGATCTGCAAGCGAGAAAGTTTTAGCCGCTTTCTCAGCTTCTGGATCGCGATCGAATGCCAGCAATCTAGCCTGTGCACTAAGATTGTCCAGCAACGCTTTAGCATGTCCACCCCGGCCAAAAGTCGCATCTATATAGATGCCATCCCCCCTCAAATTCATTAAGTCTGTTACTTCCTGCTTTAGGACTGGAGAATGTGTGAACATCTAACCCCTCACAGAGATAAGGTACTTAATGCTGCTGAGGCATCACTGGCATTGCTGGCCAACAGACTATTGCATTCGGCACGCCAACGATCTGAATCCCATATTTCTAGCTTCTTGCCTTGACCGGAGACAACTACTTCCTTTCTTAGATCAGACATTTCTCTTAACTCAGACGGAATAAGGATTCTTCCTTGAGCATCACAACGACAATCAGTCGCGTGCCCTCGTAAGATCAGCTTAGTCCGACGACTACCTTTCTCAAAGTCAGATAAGGTTGAAAGCTTCAACTCAATCTCTTTCCACTCAGAAAGAGGGTAAAGCAATAAGGCGCGATCCCACGGATTCACTGTTAAGACTAGATCACTCAACTCGAGGCGTGAAAATATATCCCTAAACCTAATAGGAATACCCAAGCGACCCTTGGTATCTAAATTAACTAAACTCAATCCTCGAAACATTTTGTAAATTAAACCTGAAATTATCGAAAGCAAACCATTTGATCTAAATAAATCGTGATTATATGGACAGTACTTCCACATAACCCCACAAATCACCACTACTAGGCGACTATAAAGAGTGTGATGGAAAACTGTCAAGGGAAATTAACGTTCTTTTGAGAGAATCTTACTTATACAACAAGCACTTAGAGGAGAAATGGAAAAAATAACACTGTAAAAAAAAAAGAATAATGTTCTAAATCATAAGGATAAAAAGCATATCTAATTTAAAGTACACGATGTAGGGTTGGTTGAACATAAAAAAAGCAAGTTGGCCTATAAGCCGGGTTCTGTACTACTGCGAAACACAGTGCGGTGACCATTCATCTGCGACACTTGTCACCAAGCGCCTGAAGCGACCTACCCGAAAACTAACGCGGATGACGTATTCTCGGCGAACCGAGATGTTTCCCTATTTGGTCTTGCTCCGAGTGGGGTTTACCCTGCCACCGGCATTTAACCGGCGCGGTGCGCTCTTACCGCACCATTTCACCCTTACCAATCAGATTGGCGGTATATTTTCTGTGGCACTTTCCGTAAGCTCTCGCTCCCCAGGCGTTACCTGGCACTCTATCCTATGGAGCCCGGACTTTCCTCTGCTACTGCACCGAATTACGGTGTAAGTAGCAGCGGTCACCCAGCCAACTTGCAGTTGCGAGTGTCCACCTAATTCGACCACTTTGCAATAGATTAGTTCTTTTCGCGCAAACCAATAGCTAATTTATAAACTAAATTGCGTTTAGAGCCCGTCAGTTTACAACACAGCTCCGTTGCGACCTTTAAATCCACAGACGCTAAAAGAACTCGTAGAACCTCCTCCAGCTCGGCATCGGAGGTAGAGTTTTTTGCCCCCTCCAGTACCACAACGAATTCACCTCGTACGACCTCAGGATGCGATTCTAAATGCATTTTCGCATCTCCAACGGTGCCTCCATAAATCGACTCGTAAAGCTTAGTAAGCTCTCGAGCAACAACGACACTACGATATGACCCGAGAACGTCTGCAATGCTATCTAACAACGCAAGTATTCGATGTGGCGCCTCATAGAAAACAACCGTGCGCTCTTCTTTTAGTAAATTATCTAGCCTCGAGTTACGTGCGCCCTTGTTACTCGGCAAAAACCCCTCAAAGACAAATCGATTAGTAGGTAAACCACTTATGCTAAGGGCAGCTATCAGCGCACATGCGCCAGGGACCGGGAATATTGGAATGTGTCTCAGACCAGCTTGCTGGACAAGCGTGTAGCCAGGGTCCGAAATGAGCGGCGTTCCTGCGTCACTGATTAATGCGATGACTAAATCTTTTTCTATAATCTCATCTAGAATCATTTCAGTTATCTTTTTTTCATTATGATCATGGTACTGTCGCATCGGAGTCACGATTCCATAGTGCGATAATAGACGAGAGCTGTGCCTTGGATTCTCCGCAAGAATACCATCGACGTTTTTGAGGACATTATGAGCTCTATAAGTCAAATCGTCGAGATTACCTATTGGAGTAGCCACTATGTAAATAGCTGGTCTCGCATTAATGTGCTGCAGATTAATGCTATCTTTTTTATGAAACTGCATCTTAGACCCTATGTTGATTAAAGCTTACTGCTAGAAGTAACAGTCTCCAATAATTCTTAGTTTTGAATTAAAAACTCAAAATACTAGGTGATGACATGCTACCAGTACAATTGCTTTTTAGACTAAAATATAGTCTGTATAAATATATCTCAGTATCGTGTAACTTTTACTAGAATCAGACTGAGAACAGAAGCATAACCAAAAAATAGCCCGGACGCATATGCATAAAAATCGCCAACGTGGGACAACATTAAGTCTTACTGCCTCCGAAAATGTGAGTCGCGCACTGGAGCGTAATTTTTACACATAATGAACAACTGGACAGTAAAGAAAAAATTACACTCGCTGCTACTCACTCTATTGGTAATATTCATAGCTGCGTGTGCAGGTAGAAGCCGCACTATAGGGACATTTATCGAAGATCAGGCAATAACGCTCAAAGCAAAGCGCGTCATAAATACCAACAAAGAAACCTATCAAGGCTCTGCTGTTAAAGTGCTGAGCTATAACGAAGTCCTCTTGTTAACTGGGACAGCTTCAACCGAAATCGCTCGATTAAAAATCCTTAAAGATACAATCTTAATTCCTAAAATTAGGCAAATACATAATGAAATTACTGTCTCAAGAAAACCAAGTTTTTTTTCGGCGCTAAGCGACAAGTATTTAGCTGCAAAAGTACGCATAGGACTATTAGCAGAAGCGAGCATAAAGTCTTCGAAGATAAAAATCGTCTGTTCGGGAGGCACGGTTTATTTAATGGGAATCGTTAACGACAGAGAAAAAGAATTAGTGAGCTCGGTAGTAAGAAAAACTAGCGGTGTAAAGCGTGTGATCACCGTGTTTGAAAGCAAGAGCGTTGATACCTAAGGAGATAAGCCTACTTCACAATCTTTAGACTAGGCTTAGACTTCGCCTTCCGTTGGATATCGCTATCAGAGACAGACACGTTCTTTTCTTTCGATGACTTACCACCAGCCTCATGAGGCTGTTCCATATCAAATTGTGCAAGAGACAGTCCTTGGTTGCTTTCTCGCGCATAGATGGCTTGAACACAACTAATCGGTACTGAGATTTCTCTGAATCTACCACCAAAACGAGCGTTAAACATAATATATTCGTCCCCTAGGACTAAATCACGCACAGCTGTAGGACTTATGTTTAAAATAATATGATCGTTCTCGATATATTCTTTAGGTACCACCACCTCAATATTATCAGTATCTACCAAAAGTTGAGGAGTTAAGTTAGTGTCGCAAATCCACTGGTACACAGCTCGTAGAATATAAGGATGAACAGATATCATAACTATCTCATGCAATAGAAATGCTTTAAGGCTCGTCTCTAAATATCTTATCGGTTTCGGCCAAACTTTCCTGAAATGCATTTCGACTAAATATCACGTCTGCATAATTCAATAGTGATTTTCCGGGAGGACCTAGTTTTATCCCATAACTCGGCAAGCGCCACAAAATAGGCGCCAAACAGATATCTACTAAGGAAAATTCGTCTGACATGAAATAAGCGTGCTGCAAGAACAAAGGGCAAATCGCCATTAGGTCATCCCGCATAGCTTTTCTTGCAGTCGCCGCAGCTACTTCATCTTGACCGATTATATCTCGTGCAAACTTATATAAGTCTCTGACTATTCTATAGCGGAACTGTCTATTGTTCGCGCGAGCAACCGGGTCCACTGGCATTAATGGAGGATGCGGATAGCGCTCATCCAAATACTCTAAAATAGTATGTGAATCGTAAAGCACTAGGTCTCTATCTACTAGAGTGAGCGTGGTGTCATAGGGATTAAAATCATTCAAAATTTCAGGCCTAGTTCCGTCTGGCACCAGCACCACATTCGAGTTGATATCTTTTTCTCGAAGAACCAATCTAACACTATGTCCCAAAGGATCACTATTGTCTGCATATAGCGTCATTACCGATCGTCGATTTGCTAAACCTGTCATACTAATGGATATCCTTCCAATACTCTTTTTTAACCATACAAGCAACTAAGAAAAGAACAAGCAGAAATGCAATGACCCAAAAGCCTATCTTATATCTAACTAGCTTTGCAGGTTCTCCAACATAATCTAAAAACGCTACTAAATCTCGCGTAGCTTGTTGATACTGAACTGGAGTCATTTCCCCATCCGAAGATGTTTGATACGCGTCTCCATGGTTATCTTGCAAACCTTGCAATTCCCACAATACATGTGGCATTGCTGTATTAGGGTAATAATAGTTATTCACACCGGTAGGGCGAGAAGGGTCAACATAAAATCCATTTAGAAAGGAGTAGAGATAGTCAACGCCTTTCGATCTGGCGATAACCGACAAATCAGGCGGTCGAACGCCAAACCATTGTTCCGCGTCATCGGGCCTCATCGCGATTGTCATGGTATCTCCAATCTTATCGGAAGCAAACATAAGATTTTTTTTGACCATATCATCACTCAATCCCAAGTCTTTCGCCATACGGTTGTAGCGCATATACTCGGCAGAGTGGCAGCTTACACAATAGTTGATAAACAACTTCGCTCCATTTTGAAGAGATACGGTATTTGCGATATCAACGTTCGCCTGCATCAACTTCGTGCCTCCCTCAGAAGACATCGAAAGCTGTGCCCAGAAGATTAATCCAAGGTATGAAATTATTTTAACCATGATTATGTCACTCTCTCTGGTACAGGCTTAGTTTTATCCCATTTGGTATAAAAAGGCATCAGCAAGAAAAAGAGAAAATAGATTACAGTACATACTTGAGCTAAAGCTGTTCTCGCCGGAGTGGGAGGTAAAAGCCCAAGATACCCGAGAATGAGAAAAGACACGACGAAAAGGCCTAATGCAGTTTTGTATATCCATCCACGATAACGTATAGAACGGACTTTCCCCTTATCCAACCAAGGAAGCAGAAAAAACACCATAGTCCCTAGGCCCATAAAGATTACACCCCAAAGTTTGGCGGGGACCATAAAGAAATTAACGGTATTAGCCCTCAATATCGAATAAAAAGGCGTAAAATACCAAACTGGCGCGATATGCTCCGGTGTTGTCAAAGGGTCAGCGGGAACAAAATTATTATGCTCTAAGAAATATCCTCCCATCTCTGGAGCAAAAAATATCACCACTGCCATTAGGATTAGTAATGCAACGACTGCAGGTGCGTCCTTAGTCGTGTAATAAGGATGAAAAGGTATCCCGTCAACAGGTT
This sequence comes from uncultured Gammaproteobacteria bacterium, assembly GCA_938082545.1. GTDB lineage: Bacteria > Pseudomonadota > Gammaproteobacteria > UBA4457. The sequence continues at coordinate 3,198 of CALKCL010000016.1, read as the reverse complement.
TTCCCTGAGCATTTTTATTAGCCTTAATGTCAATGCCATCAGGATTATTGGACCCTACATGATGTAAGGCTAAGATATGCAAAACAACCAAACCGGCAATTGCAAAAGGTAAAGCGATAACATGAAAAGCAAAAAAGCGATTCAACGTAATGTCGGAAACAACATAATCTCCTCTTATCCACAAAGACAATGTCTCTCCAACGAAAGGAATAGCGCCAAAAAGCGAGATTATAACCTGAGCGCCCCAATAGGACATTTGTCCCCAAGGGAGTAAATACCCAAAAAAAGCTTCCGCCATAAGCGCAAGATAAAGGCACATTCCTAAAATCCACAGCAGCTCACGAGGCTTTTGGTAAGAACCATACATAATGCCCCGAAACATATGCAAGTAAATGACTATAAAAAAGAAGGATGCTCCAGTCGAATGCATATAACGAATCAACCATCCCCACTCAACATCTCTCATTATGTACTCTACAGAAGCGAACGCAAAATTCGCGTCTGGCTTATAGCTCATAACCAGCCAAATACCCGTTACTATTTGAATAACCAAAACGACAAGTGCTAGAACGCCAAAGTAATACCAAAAGTTGAAATTCTTAGGGGCGTAATACTGGCCGACATGCTCGTTCCAAAGCTGGATTAGAGGGAAGCGTTGGTCAATCCAGTCTCTCAGTCCAAGCACGTTTTTCACTATTACCGATTTCAAGAGCCTGCCTCCTCTGATTCTCCAATCAATATCCTTGTGTCAGTCAAGAACTTATACGGTGGCACCTCCATATTAGTAGGTGCAGGAACACCCGCATACACTCTGCCAGACAAGTCGAACTTGGACCCATGGCAAGGACAGTAGAAGCCTCCTTGCCAATCGGCGCCCATAATCTCATCCGACAATAACGGACGAAAACTAGGAGAACAACCTAAATGAGTACATATCCCGACCAAAACCAAATATTCTCTGTTCAATGAACGCCATGAATTTTCTGCGAAGACAGGTTGTGTTGACTTAGCCGACTCTGGATCAGCAAGAACAGCAGTAGAGTCCTCCAGCGCTTTCAATTGCTCTTCAGTCCGCCGGACGACCCAAACAGGCTTCCCGCGCCACTTATAAGTGACTCTCTGTCCTGGTTCAAGCTGATCAATGTTTGCTTCAACGGGCGCACCAATAGCTTTCGCACGCGCACTGGGCTGAAATGTAGAAACAAAAGGAATGGCAGCTACACTGGCCCCCACGCCACCCAGTACCGTTGCGGTTCCAGTGAGAAACTGGCGTCGTTCCATATCAATAGAGTCTGAACTCATCCTCTCTTTCACTCCCTAACTAAAAAATATCAAAGAACATGCAGGTTCTTCTTAGTGATGAAATTGCTTCGCTGTTTCACTGAAGCTATATCCCGCACCAACCACCCATGACAGGCTTAAAAATAAAGCTCGTAATTTAATACGGCGGGCAGGTTTTGTTCCGCGACATTATACCATTAAATACGCATAACAGGGACACGGGTATAGTAAATAACCAAATACCTGAAACCTAAGGACTCAGTCTAGTCGAGCAAACTCAACTGGCTGACAAAATACTAAATAACGCAGCTAAAAACCTCTCGTTTTCGGATGGCGTGCCAATGGTTACCCTTAGGCAGTCTTTCAGGGCTGCTCCCGAACTGCTCATATTCTTTAAAAGGATACCAGCATCCAGTAACTCGGAAAAAACCTCATCTCCAGTCATTTCTAGTGATTTAAACAAGATAAAATTTGCACTACTTGCCCAAACACGTAGCCCAGGCATGCCGATCAACCGCTTAAACATTTTCTGTCGCTCTAGAACAATCAGATTAATTTGATTATCGATATAGCTAGCATTTTCTATGGCAAAAACAGCACCAGCTTGAGTTAAGGAATTAATGTTATAAGGCATTCGAACTCGTTCAATGACTTCTATCCAAGGATTTGCAGCAAAGAGGACACCTAATCTAAGTCCAGCAAACCCAATTTTAGAGAAGGTCTGTAGAACCAGTAAATTTTCGATAGAAAGCAATTCTGCTGAAGCTGAACCATTAGCAAAGCGAAAGTAGGCTTCATCTAGCACTACCACCCCGGGAGTCTGTGAGCAGATTTTTTTTATGTCAGAAATATTTAAAAGTTTTCCTGTAGGGTTGTTGGGGCTTGCAAGGAAAACCAAACTCGGCTGTTTCTCACAAAGCGCCGCTTCCATCGCTTCCAAATCTAGGGAAAAGTCGTGTCTTTTAAGAGGGATCCCAACATAGTCCATGCCAACGGCTTTCGTCGCTAATTTATAAACTGAAAAAGTAGGTTCCGGACAAAGTACGACAGATGTTTTATCCTTAGCAAAAACTAGGCATAACAAGTGGATCAACTCATCGGACCCATTACCAAAGACCATCTCTATTGCATTATCTAGATCGTAAAATTTGCGAATCTTCTCTCTTAGAATGGTGGCACGCGGATCAGGGTATCTATTTATGTCAACCGCGCCGAGAGCTTGTAGCCATTTTTCGGATAAAGCTTCGGATATCGGATAGGGGTTTTCCATCGCATCAAGCTTTATACTGCCCCGGAAAGTCTCAGCAGGATAAGGAGTCAGGTCCAATATATTCTGTGGTATCAATCTTTTTATTCTTGATCCCACACTCATTTCTTAGACGCCCTATACTTGGCCGACAAAGCATGTGCATCGAGACCTTCTGAACTAGCAAGTTGAAAAGAGAGATCAGCTAACTGAGAAGCCCCATCAATCGAACATTCCAGAACTGAGGACCGTTTCTGAAAATCATAGACGCTTAAAGGCGAGCAAAACCTTGCTGTCCCGGAAGTAGGTAGTACGTGATTTGGCCCCGCACAGTAATCTCCAAAAACTTCCGGTGTGTGACGTCCTAGAAAGATCGATCCCGCATGTTGAATACTATTTAGATAGTTTCTGGGGTTTTCTACAGACATCACTAAATGCTCTGGTGCTATACGATTCACAAGCTCGATAGCCTCATCCATGTTATCTACAGAAATGAAGGCACCATTTTTAGAAAGGGAGGCGACAATAACGTCTTTCCTCGACATAGTAGGAAGCAGTCGTTCAATGCTCGCTTGTACTTCACCTAAAAAATCAACACTAGTGGATACTAAGATGGCTTGAGAGCGCTCATCGTGCTCAGCCTGAGAGAAAAGGTCCATCGCAATCCAATC
>CALKCL010000015.1 GCA_938082545.1 uncultured Gammaproteobacteria bacterium | reverse complement strand
GAGTTCCCCATCTCATCTTTGAACTCCCAAGAGCTCATTTTTTGTTTCTCGTGATAGCTCCTAATTCTATCCGCAGCAGTCATTAAACTTTCCTTTAATGACTTGTCGAGCTCCAGCAGAGCTTCCTCAAAATCTAAGACTTGTAACTCGGCAACACTCGACTCCAAGCGTCTATCCAACTCATTGGTATACCGTAGAAGCGACGCATCACCTCCGGAACGAACAGACGCAACAATCTCCCGCACCACCGATGAAACCTGTTGCTCATCTTGCAGTTCTCGTTCGAGTAATAACTTGAATTGAGAATCAAAGTCCCTATCAGTCGCGCTCAGAATTTTGAGTTTTGGAGGCACAGCAAGCTACCTTAAAGAATCTTCTATCGTAACTATGAGTTGTTTGATCAAAGCATATTTCGTCTTCATAGCAGCTTTATTTACTATAAGACGAGAAGTAATTTCGCAAATATCCTCTATGGCCACCAGCCCATTGGCCTTCAATGTGTTGCCAGTATCCACGAGATCGACAATTCTTTCCGACAATCCTACTAAAGGAGCAAGCTCCATGGAGCCATACAACTTTATTATCTCGGCTTGAATCCCACGTTTGGCATAATAATCTCGAGCTATTTTCGCATATTTAGTCGCGACTCTTATTCTATTATTAGATACTTCGACTCCCGGCAAACCAGCTACCATTAATCGGCATTTGGCAATTTTCAAATCTAATGGCTCATAGTAATCATTACTATCATGCTCCATCAGAACATCTTTTCCTGTAATCCCTAAATCGGCAGCTCCGTATTCAACAAAAGTCGGCACATCAGTTGGCCTGATAACCACAAGATGTAACCCTGCTCTAGTAGTTTCTATGACTAACTTCCTAGATTTATTTAAATCTTCTTTAGGGCAAATACCTGCACGTTGAAGCAGAGGAAGAGCCTGCTCCAAGATTCGACCTTTGGAAACTGCCAAGATTATCCCGTCCGATTCTGGTGTTAATTTGTAGTTCATATGCAATCCAGTTAATGACATAGTAGTAAGAATCTCGGCAGTCTCTTAGTCCTCAATGATTGGTTTAGCGCGGGACTCTTTTTATCTTTGCACCAAGATTCATAAGTTTCTCTTCAATTGTCTCATAGCCTCGGTCAATGTGATAAATTCTATTTATTACAGTTTCTCCTGTAGCAACGAGCCCTGCAAGGACTAGACTAGCAGATGCGCGCAGATCAGTTGCCATTAACGGAGCTCCAGTCAAATTTTTCACGCCCGTCACGATAGCTGTATTCCCTTCCAACCTAATACTAGCACCCATGCGCATTAGCTCTTGCACATGCATAAATCTGTTTTCAAATACTGACTCCACAACTACCCCTACTCCTTCAGCGACTGCATTCAAAGCAGTGAATTGTGCTTGCATGTCTGTCGGAAACCCAGGATACGGACCAGTATTTATGTCCACTGCCTTCAGAGTTTGTCCTTTCATTTGCAGTTCGACCCAGTCTAGTCCACGAGTCACTGTTGCACCTGCCTCAGTTAACTTCGACATGACACCCTCTAAAAGTTCAGGACGAGTATCTTTAAGTCTTACATGTCCACCGGTCATAGCCGCAGCAACCAAATATGTCCCTGTCTCGATTCTGTCAGGCAAAATATCATATGTCACACCCATGAGAGATTTCACACCTTCAATCCGCAGAGTATCAGTCCCCGCACCAGAAATATTAGCTCCCATTTTCTGAAGACAACAAATAAGATCTACTACTTCCGGTTCGCGAGCAGCATTTTTGATCGTGGTAACACCGTCGGCCAGAGTTGCTGCCATCAAAAGGTTCTCAGTTCCAGTAACAGTTACTTTATCTAAAATAATATCCGCACCTTTTAAACCAGTAGTTTTAGCTTTTATATATCCTCCGGAGACTTCGATTTCAGCCCCCATTGCAGCTAAACCGTGTAAATGTATGTCAACTGGGCGTGAACCTATAGCGCAGCCGCCAGGCAGCGACACTTCTGCTTGCCCAAACCTCGCAAGCAATGGCCCTAGAACCAAAATTGATGCGCGCATAGTTTTAACTAGCTCATATGGTGCAAAAAAATTCGAGATGGTCCCGCTATCAATTTCAACTTGAAGTCGTTTTCCCACGGTTAGGGTCAGACCCATACTCCCTAAAAGTTCCATAGTAGTGGTTATATCTTGCAAGTGAGGCAGGTTCCGTATCGTTAGTGGCTCATCTGCTAAGAGACCAGCTGCCAAGATAGGTAATGCAGCGTTCTTAGCTCCAGACACGCGGATTTCTCCGACTAAAGGGTTGCCCCCTTGTATTATGAGCTTCTCCATTTTCAGCTCAAGAGAGGACTTGGAACCTCTTAGCTTTCTTCCAAGACTCAATGGTATAAGTTTGAATGGATAGTGCGTGGATTGCAGATTCCATCCGGTCGCCAAGCGATGCATAGACCATCTTATGCTGTTTAATAATTGTCTTGTTTACAAATTCATCACTAACAACATGCGCAACGAAATGGGAACCATCTCCGTCGACAAATGCCTCGCAGCTCTGGATTCCTATTTCAATCAACGCTTTAATTTCTTCGGGTGTCATTTTCTTAAAATCCTTTGATCAGACTCATGGACTAAAGTTTCCCTACTGAGAAAATCCATCGTTCTTTTCTTGCAATATCTCTATTAATCCATCTAATCCTTGATCTGCGATCATAGACCCGAAGGAAGCTCGATAAGTTTTCACCAAACTCACGCTATCGACAGACACATCAAAAACTTTCCAAGCTCCAGCCTTCTGATACAGTCTATAAACAATAGGTATTGCTTTCATATTTGGTGTACTAATAACTTGCCTAACGACTACAGCCCTGCTCCCAGCTTTCTGGTCGACTTCTGGATACTCTATAGTTTGATCAGAGAATTGTAGCAACGCTGTAGCATAAGTGCGCACTAGCAACTTGCGAAACTGATCTATAAATATCTCTCTGCTCTCCTCGTCGGCGGAAACCCATGCCTTACCCAAAACCCATTTGGAGATAATATGAAAATCAAAAAAAGGAAATATATATTCAGATACTAAGTTCAACATCTCGTTCGGATTTGCTTCTAGGCTACTCTTATCTCTTTGGACTCTATCCAGAACAAGCGCCGTAGTACTTTTCACAAGCTCAGCAGGGGTCTCCTCAGCGTGGATCACTGGGGTGGTTAAAACAACAATTAAACTAAGCAATAAACCAAGTATTCTATTCATTTCTTATATTTCTCTAGATTCAATATCGTTGTGGACGAACCAACAACGGGACAACAAATGAGCCTTTCAACAAGACACCCTAATGCAGGCTGAGTTAACAAAAATTTAATTATTAGTCAGCGTGGAAGACCCTTCCGCAGGAAAATCCTTCACGAAGAGAATGTTACCATAAAGGAAAGGGAATTCTAATTAACCTACCCTAATAACAATTTTTGCAGCACTGGCTCTAGCTTTTCTTCTCGCCTTCTCTATGTTTTCAGAACGAGCTAAAGCGACACCTAGTCGGCGCGCTCCCACCACCTCGGGTTTCCCAAATAAACGTATATCGACGTGATCATCGGAAAGAGCATCGGTGAGCCCTGTGTAATCAAGTGTAGAGCCTGTCCCGTAGCCTAAAATCGCGCAGCTAGCAGATGGTCCTCGCGAAGAAATAGACGCTATTTTCACACCAAGAAGAGCTCTCACATGAAGAGCAAACTGAGTAAGGTCTTGAGATATCATAGTTACCATACCCGTATCATGAGGTCTCGGTGACACCTCACTAAACCAAACCTCATCTCCTAGAACGAAAAGCTCTACACCAAAGACACCCCACCCGCCTAAGGCATTGACTACAGCAGACGCTATCTCCTTAGATTTATTGAGAGCAGATATGCTCATGGGCTGAGGTTGCCATGACTCTCTATAGTCACCTTCTATTTGCATGTGCCCAATCGGAGCGCAAAATTCAATCCCCCCAGCATGCCTAACGGTTAATAAGGTAATCTCATAATCAAAGTCAATCATTCCTTCAACAATAACTCTAGCCTGCTTTCCTCGTCCTCCACTCACCGCAAATTGCCAAGCTAAAGACTTATCTTTTTCGGTCTTCACCAACATTTGCCCTTTACCAGAGGAGCTCATCACGGGCTTAACAAAACACGGCACTCCTATCTCTTCTATCGCACTTATACAGTCCTGCTCTGTTCCTGCAAATATATATTTGGACGTGGGGAGCTTTAATTCCTCCGCAGCTATCGTCCGGATACCCTCCCTGTCCATGGTCAAACGAGTGGCAGTAGCTATAGGGATAACTCGTAAACCCTCTCGTTCTAAGTCAACAAGCACCTCTGTAGCGATGGCCTCAACTTCCGGGACAACAAAATCGGGGTTCTCGGCGATTATCAGATCTCGAAGTTTCACACTATCTAGCATATCGATAACGTGAGATCGATGAGCCACTTGCATAGCAGGAGCATTTGCATACCTGTCCACAGCAATCACTTCAAGCCCTAAGCGGATCGATTCCAAAGCGACCTCTCTACCTAGCTCACCAGATCCAAGGAGTAATAAGCGAGTGGCGTTACCAGATAGAGGCGTCCCAATAGTGTCGGAAGTCATAGCGTAAAAAATCTCCGGAAGAAGAAATAAAGTTTATTTGAAACCTAAGGTTTTTATTATGGTGATAATAGCATTATTCAATTTTAAAGGCTCAGCACTATAAGCGGAAAACTCGCTCCTCAGCCCATTTTTCTGCCGTATATTGTCGAAATGAGCCTTCTTGTCGCTCACTGCCATTTCCAAGAGCTCCTTAATCTTACTTGTATAGACTTCTAGTGGGCAAACGTTCAGGAGAGCATCACGGATAGTCAGGTCCGCATAGCCCACAAGTTCTCTACTCGGACAACTGCTCTGAACAGAAGGGAAAGCAAGGACATCAGCATTCAGCCATTGGCTGAGAGAGCGATATAGCATCTCTGCAGCTCTGTGCCTCGCCTCAAGAGAGTGACCAGCGATATGGGGTGTTCCTCTCCAGACCAAAGCCAGCAGCTCAGAATTAATGTCAGGCTCATATTCCCAACAATCTATAATTGCGTACAAATTCCTTGTCCGTTGAATCCGGCTCGTTAAAGCTTGTTCATCGAGCACCCCTCCTCGGGCAGAATTAATGATTAATTGACCGGGCTTCAGCTTTTCTAAATAGTCCTCATTAATCATTCCGGCAGTTGGAAATTCGCCCTCGAATGTCAAAGGGACATGCAGTGTAACAACATCACATTCAAAGATTTCATCGAGCGAGCTAGCACGTTGCGCGTTATCCATAGCTTCGTTTATCGGATCGTAAACAACAAATTCTACTGACAAGTCGTCCAACATCTGACCAAGAGCACTTCCAACACATCCAAATCCAATTATTCCGACAGTCAGATCATCTAGTCCTGCATCAGTTAACTGACAGTAATCGAAAAGACAGCAAACAACATATTCCGCAACGGCCCGGGAGTTGCAACCTTTAGCATCAAAGAACTGAATTCCACTTTTTTTCAGAAAAGATAAGTCAACGTGGTCAACCCCTGAGGTGGCACTAGCCACAACTCTTACACGGCTGGAAGACAAGAGATCCGCGTCAACTTTTGTGACAGATCTGACAAGCAGAGCTTCCGCTTTCCCAAGATCGGTGGAGGAGATATCCCTACCGTCAAAAAGCCTAACAGACCCTAAGCGAGAGAATATTTTTTCAGCACCAGTAATTTGTCGATCTATAAGTAGTTCCATGCTTGCGCCTGCAGGCTAGCTCATGGGCGGTTTTCTAAATCTTCGCCATCTTTCTCAACAGGCATAAGATCGACGCTATTGACACCTAAGAAAAGCAGCGAAGTACTCGCTACAAAAATTGAAGAGTAAGTGCCGACCACTATTCCAATGATAAGCGCCGTAGCAAATCCATGAATTAGCTCCCCACCAAGGAAAAACAGCGCAAGCACAACACATAAAGTCGTTCCTGAAGTAACCAAAGTTCGAGATAAGGTCTGATTGATAGATTGGTTAATTATATCTCGCGAATTCTTATTCCGATAAGATTTAAAGTTCTCTCTCACTCTATCGTAGAGAACAATAGTGTCATTCAGAGAGTACCCAATAACAGCTAAAACGGCTGCCAAAACAGTGAGATCAAATGCAAGACCAAAGACAGAAAACAGACCAACAGTGACAACAACGTCGTGGATAATGGCAATCACAGCACCTATCGCAAACTTGAATGTGAACCTAAGCATCACATAAATCAATATTCCGCCGAATGCATATAGCAATGCTAAAAAGCCGTCTTCGGTAAGCTCGCTACCGACTTGAGGGCCGACAAACTCCACCCGTCTCATATCGGTATTTGGTAGAGCCGCCAAAATACGTTCACTCACATCCGAAGAGTTCACGTCTACCTGCGCGGGCAGACGGATTAAAACCTCTCTGGGAGACCCGAAAATCTGTGCACTTGCACCTGCGTAACCCGACTCTTCTAATCTCTCTCTTACGAAGTCAAGATCTGCGGGCTGTTCAAACCCAAGCTCGACTAAAGTCCCACCGGTGAAATCGATACCAAGGTTCAAGCCTTTGTTAAAAAAAGAGAAAGAGCATAGGACCATTAGACCTAGTGACAAATAGAGCGCCGCATTGGCTTTGGACAGAAAGTCTATTTTGGTGGCAGAAAGTAAACTCATGATCAGTCCTCTAGACGGAAACTTTTAGAAGCCTACGCTTCCCAAAAACCAAGTTAACAACTGCCCGAGAGCCCGCGATCGCCGTAAACATTGAAGTGAGAATACCTATGCATAGTGTCACAGCAAATCCTTTAATTGGCCCTGTGCCAAAGCTAAATAAAACTATGGCCGCGATCAATGTAGTAATACTCGCATCAGCAATGGTAGAGAATGCTTTATCATAACCCGCACTTATACTCGATTGAGGAGAGTTTCCGTTGGCTACTTCTTCTCTAATTCTCTGAAAAATTAGCACGTTAGCGTCCACCGCCATACCGACAGTCAACACTATGCCCGCGATACCAGGCAAAGTGAGCGTTGCCTGTAACACGGACAGCAAAGCGACAATCAAAATGACATTAAAGGTCAATGCAACATTGGCGACCAACCCAAGCCCCCGATAGTAAACGGCCATAAAGATTAGAACTAAGGAGAGTCCAAAAACCATCGACCGAAACCCACGGTCGATATTGTCCTTCCCAAGAGTTGGACCTACCGTGCGTTCTTCTATTATTTCGATTGGCGCAGCTAAAGCACCGGCCCGCAAAAGAAGCGCTAGTGTGCGTGCTTCTTGGGTGCTGTCTAAACCAGAAATTTGAAATCGCTTGCCCAGCTGCCCCTGAATCGTGGCGACACTAATAACCTCTTCAACAGCCCGACCTTTGCGTTGCTCTATATACACTACCGCCATCGGTTTCCCGATGTTCTGACCGGTGATGCGACTAAAAACACGGGCACCCTTCCCATTAAGCGTTATAAAAACTGCAGGACTTCCTGATTGACCCTCAAGCCCTGAAGAAGCATCAATAATGTATTCTCCAGTTAATATGACAGTTTTTTCTAGAAGAATTTTATTACCGTCACGCTCCGAGTAAAGCTTTGATTTAATAGGCACTTTCCCAGCAACTGCCGCCTGAATATCGCCAGTCGCGTCGACCATACGAAACTCCAATGTTGCAGTGGCACCAAGAATTTTTTTAGCTTCAGCAGTATCTTCCACACCTGGTAGCTGCACCACAATACGATTAATACCTTGCTGCTGAATAACGGGCTCAGAAACGCCAAATTCATTGACTCTATTTCTGAGAGTTTGTAAGTTTTGCTGCAGGGCAGTTTTCTGAATATCAGCTAAAGTGTCAGTACTAACGGATAATTCAACCGTGTTTGACTCGTCATTTTCACGCGGTTCCAAGCCCGGGAATTCATTACTTAACAAAACTAAACCGCGTTCTTTCATATTCGCATTAATAAAAACAATCTGGATTCCAATACCTCCGCGAACAATAGAACGATATCGTATTTTATCCTTTCGAAACGAATTTTTAATTTCTGATATAAATCGACTTTCCGATTGCTTAGCAACAGCTTTAGTATCTACTTCCATCAAAAAATGGACGCCACCTCTCAGATCTAAGCCCATCGACATTGGTTTCCCGCCGATAGACTGCAACCATTCAGGACTGGCATTTGCTAGGCTAAGAGCCATCACATAATTCTGGAAACCTGTCGACGCATTCATCAAGTCACGTGCCATATCACGCTTGTCTGAATCAGAGAATCGCACCAAAATCTTACCGGTATCAAGTCCTATCGACTTAAACGGTATCCTGTTATCAATCAAGATATCGTTAACCTGCACTACAACTTCATTACTTAAGGAATTTCCTCTTAACGAGGAAATCTGTAACGCAGGGTCATGTCCATAAAAGTTCGGTAACGCATACAAAGTTCCAAGCACAAATACTGTGAGAATTGCGATATAGCGTAGCTTTGAATATTGATTCATTTAAGACATCCGTTCAAAATCAGTGACAATTCGATCAAATTACTAAAAGACTTTCGAGCCTCATAAAGCCTTATCAGTTCCAGCAGGCATCACCTGTGCGACCGCGCTCTTTTGTATTTTAACGCTTACATTGGTCGCGACTTCAGTTTGCACGAAGTTATCCCCAAGAGCAGTTATTTTCCCAAATAACCCACCCACGGAGACGATTTCATCGCCTACTGCTAGACTGTTTACCATTTTAGCGTGCTCTTTCGTCTTCTTCATCTGGGGACGTATCAAAAAGAAATAGAACACTACAAAAAGTATGATCAACGGTAGAAAACTGGCCAAGCTTGGCTCTTGGCTTGCCGCCGCGCTTTGCGCTAACGCATCTTGTACAAAGTAATTCAAAAAAAGACACCTCTCAGTTACGAGCAGCGAGTATGCCATAGTTGGCCGATAACATGTTAGGCCTTTGACCACTTATACTCATCTAAAAAATCATCCCGAAACAGCGAGAATCGACCTAGCTTAATAGCCGTTCTGGCATCTCGCATTAACTTAAGATAAAAAAACAAGTTATGGATGGTGTTTAGACGTGCGCCCAAAATTTCGTTTGTGCGACTCAGGTGATGAAGGTAATCCAGAGAATAGTTACTGCAAGTGTAACACTCGCATTTTTCGTCAAGGGCCCTAACTGATAACTTGTATTTCGCATTGCGGATACGAACTACACCCGCTGACGTGAAAAGATGTCCATTACGAGCATTTCTGGTCGGTAACACACAATCAAACATATCAACTCCAAGTTGAATTCCCGCTAGTAGGTCCTCTGGGGTCCCGACCCCCATAACGTAACGAGGACAAGTGGGAGGTAATAGACTCACTGTCTGCTCCATAACTCGCTGCATTTCATCTTTCGGCTCACCAACGGACAAGCCTCCGATGGCATAACCATCGAACCCAAGTTCCATCAGTCCTTCCGCAGATCTCACTCTAAGATCATCATACATGCCGCCCTGTACAATACCGAATAAGGCGTTGGAATTACTTTCATGAGCAGCTTTACTTCTGGCTGCCCACCTCAATGACATTTCCATAGACGCCGCAGCGCGAGTATGTGAGGCGGGATATGGTGTACATTCATCAAAAATCATAACGATATCTGAGTTTAGAACCTTCTGCATCTGCATAGATATCTCGGGCGATAGAAAAACGGAGTCTCCATTTAGAGGAGATCGAAAAGTTACGCCCTCTTCCGTGATTTTGCGCAAAGAATCTAAACTAAAAACCTGAAAACCCCCAGAATCGGTCAGAATAGGCTTTCGCCAATTCATGAAGTCATGCAATCCTGCATGAGCTCCTATGACCTCGTCGCCAGGCCTAAGCATTAAGTGAAATGTATTGCCGAGCACTATTTGAGCACCGAGCTCCGAAAGTTCTTCCGGAGTCATCGCTTTCACAGCTCCATACGTGCCAACTGGCATAAAAACAGGTGTCTCTATTATTCCATGGTGCAGATCTAATCGACCTGCGCGCGCTGAGCCATCTTTCGCTTGAACCTCAAATGCGAAATTCACCGTTGCCCTTCTGTAACTTGATAATTATTCATATACTTGCTCGTTAATTGTCCCTTTCCAACCACATCGCATCTCCATAACTAAAGAAACGATATTCATTTTCGATAGCATGATGATAAGCTTTAAAAATATGTTCATAACCAGCGAAAGCACTTACTAATATAAGTAATGTCGAGCGTGGCAAATGAAAATTTGTCAGTAAGACGTCGACCGCACAGAAGTCAAAACCATCTCGTATGAAAATATTAGTCTCGCCTTGAAATTTCTGAATATAATCTTTCCCCAGCGCGGCCGCCTCCAGCGCGCGCACTACAGTCGTTCCAGCAGCAACAACTCTTCCTCCTCGTTTGCGGGTCTCTCTAATCGCCAAGCAAACAGAGTCTGATACGTCGACTCGCTCAGAATGCATCACATGCTCATCAATATGAGATGATTTTATAGGCTGGAAAGTTCCAGCACCAACGTGCAAAGTTACGTATTCAATGCCAACCCCGAGCTCTTTCAGGTCGAGCAGTAGTTTCTCATCAATATGAAGACCGGCTGTAGGCGCTGCGACTGCTCCTGAATTCTTTGCAAAAACAGTTTGATAACGACTTTCATCAAGCGCGGTCGGGCTCCGCGTTATATAAGGGGGTAATGGCAACTCACCACAGTGCAACAAGAGATCAGTAAATGTCATCTCCGTGGAGGTTTCTAAGATGAACAAACTACCTTCACGTCCTAAAACTTTAACTCGCCCCTTGCCATCAAGAATAAGCACCGATCCACTTTTAGGAGTTTTATTAGCTTTCACATGGGCCAGAGCACAAGAATCGGAAACTATCCGCTCAACCAGAATCTCCACGCGACCGCCTGTATCTTTTCGACCTCTTAGCCTAGCAAGGATAACTTTAGTGTCATTTAAAACTAACAAATCTCCTGCACGGAACAAACTCAATAGGTCAAAAACTCTCCGATCTTGAAACTCTCCGGTCAAATTATCGGTCACTAATAACCGTGCGTCCCGCCGATGCTTTAAAGGAGCTTGCGCAACAAGCTTTTTCGGTAAGGAATAACTGAATTTTTCTAGTTCCAAAGCGACATCCCATCAAATTTGTTAAATACTATGTCGACCTATCGCAGTTGTTTCACTATACTGCTTCGCCACCTACCTCTTTGCCGGGATGGCGGAACTGGTAGACGCGCCAGATTCAAAATCTGGTATCCGTAAGGATGTGGGGGTTCGATTCCCCCTCCCGGTACCATTATTTTTAGTGGTGTTAGACGCACAGCAGCGATGTTGTCGCCTAACTTATTTTTTAAGGACTTTTTAACCAGAAACTTGACTGCCAAAACTCATGCCCTGCACATTGTAAGCGCCGAGGCCAAACCTCATTTTGATTCAGGCTAGTTTACGAGGCCTGAGGTTTACGAGGCTTACCAATAACAATATGCTTGGTGCCTTTCAAGCCTCTCCGCTCATTCATCTCTTTAGCCAAGGAAGTCGCATGAGCGCCCACATCTTCCTTCGAACCAGTACGGAAGCCCGTGATAGGTGCATAGCCGCCTTCTATGGTATAGCGATAGCCCACAGGCCCAGCATTGTCTAATTTAGTTTTTTCTAGCCGACTGACGTGGTATATCGCCAATTTCGCTGAAAGTTCAGCAGCCGCGACAGTAGCAGCTTCAATCGATTCTTTAGTTTTCGCTCCAGCAACCATGATCTTTCTCCAAAAGAAAACAAAATATCGTCAGCCTGACACCCAATTTAACCTCTAAAAAACGAGGAGCAAAACGTACAAGACGTTTCTCACGAAGCCATGCCTGTGTGAACCGAAAGCGCTAATTAAAGACAAATAGAAGAGTTAGGGTGTTAAGTCTAGCATAAAAAATCGTTAAAAACTTAGCTGCGAAGGCTTCAGACCGACGAAGTTTTACTTCAAGATAAATATCTCAACTTTAACTTATTAGCGACATTATGCTCTCAGCACCAGAAATCTGAGACTCTGCTCGCACTAAGTTGTGCTCACCTCTAGTTCTATACTTCGAAGCATCCCAACCAAAATAACGTTCCTCCAGCACGTCAGATAAAAACCGAGAGGCCAGCTCAAGGAATATCTGAGTAGTGGCAAGTAGTATTTGCTGGGACGAAAACAAACGGTATCTGTCACCGATCGAACCTTGGTAACCAGCTAGAGCTGCCTGGAAAAAGTCTCTATCAAAATACGCGGTTGGATCGTCCTCGCCAAGAGGGTTACACCAAGATCTCATTGCATCCCCAAGCTCAAGCAAAACTGGCGCTCGCGCTACCGTATCAAAATCTAATAGGGATATAGCTTCAAGGGCTGTCTCAGAAAACATAATGTTAGATATTTTAGGATCTCCATGCACTATCCAATTAGGTCCTACATCAAGCGGGGCCAAGGCACCGACCAGATACTCTAACCTCCGATACAGAGGCTGCATGTCTGCAAAAAGACGATGGTTTTTAAGTCTAAAGCGAACAGACCCAAGGTGGTAAAAATGCTTCTTAAAATCATGGGCTTGCGCACTATCAGCTAGAGCCGCCGGCTCTAAATCATGCATCAGAGAGTGGAATTTAGCAAGAATTTTTCCCGCTGATGCTGCAATTTCGGGGCTGTTGACTTTTTGGAGTACTACGCCTTCCACGTAGGTGAAAAGTCGCCAAATTCTCTGTTCAAAGTTGACCGAAATTTGATTGTCAGTCGTCAATACTAGACTGGGAGCCAAAAACCCCTTTTCGTTCAAAAAGGTAGTCACCGAATGCACAGCTGCGTTAGTCGACTCATTAAAGATAGGATTCAATCTCTGTAAGACATATTTCCCACCTAAGGCCGTCTCGAGCTTAAAGGTGTCGTTAACTAGCCCGTGGGGAATTCTTTCTACTTTCAAAGGGAGCAATGAATATTTCTCAGAAACAAAAAGTATACTATCTAAAGTTTTTTTCAAAAGTAAGCACCCACTTATAAAAAATTCTTATACACTATAAAAGCTCCCCAACTCGCATGCCTTGAGACGTCAGTACTTGCTCGTTCCCAGATTTACAAAAAACACCTAAGCCGGCGTCCTCGCTTAAAAGATATTTCTCACAAACTTCCCTTAAGCTATCGTGAGTTACCGCAAGGACACTATTCCTAAAATCTTTTTTGAACTCATGACTGCGGCCAAACAACTCATCTGAAAAAGCACGCTCAGCCTCTCCAGAGGGCGAAGACGGTTGGTCTAGGGCACGAACTGTGCCTAGAATAGACTCTTCCAGACGGCTCTCGCTACGATCGTTCAAAAACCATTCCACTGATCTCGTGAAATCATTAAACGTCTCTGTCAATCGTGGGTCACGGTAAGAATAGAACCTGAACGACCTGCTATCGGCATCATAAGCTGCACCACCACCGTAAGCTCCTCCTTGCTCGCGAATATGCTGATGTAGAAAACCATCTTGTATATATCTCGCCAGTACAGAAAGTCGCGGCGCATCTTTTTGGTTGTCATCTCCAGCTTGGAAAACCTTTGCACAAAAATTTACTTGAGAATTGATCACCCAAGCATTTTCGTCTCTCGTCTCCATTATTGACAGATCTAGCTTTTCTAGCTTCAAGTTTTCTAGCGCCTTCTCAGGTCGTATTAGAGAGGCATCCAAATCAACATCTAAAAGCGATGCGCCCTCTCCGATAAAGGCGGTGCGAAAAGAAGTGCCAACTAGTTTCTCCCGAATAGATTCAAAAGTCTGGAAGATTAGGGTCGCCTCAGCGCCTCCTACTTTAGTTTTCGACAAAGCTTGCAGAAGCTTCACTGAGGTGGCTCCATCCCATAACTCAGCAAGCGTACCCATTGGTGATAGTGAAGCACCCGCAGCTAAAATCGCCATGTGGTGAGCTTTGTCAGTTATCGATTGTTCAACCTCAGCCTTTGACTGCATTAAAAGATCTTTCAGTCTTAATGATTCATCAAATCGCGCGTTTGGTAGGATACGCACTAAAGTATCTAAGAGTTCGTATCGCTTACGGGCAAGGCCTTTAGCGCCCAAAATAAGCCAAGCGTGGTGAATTTTGCTATCCGATGGGTCCGGTCTAACCATCCCATATACCGAAAAGTCTCCAACCATGGCTCTTCGCGCTTGCGTGGAAGCATATCCGTCAGAAGAACTTCCAAATTCAGTTAAATACTCACACCAGAGAGGGAAATAGGAAAGTTCTAAAGGTGTCAAAAATGGAATTTGATAAGCAATTTTTGCTCGAAAAATACCATTTGAGGCAACTGCGTACTCATTGACAGGACAATTTTTGTAGTTCTGAAAGATCCTCGCACTAGAAGGATTTACAATCTTAATTTCTGACGGCACATCTGCAAGGGTGACTTGCGGTAAAATATCTGGATCATCTTCCGCAATCTGCCTCTGCTTTAAAGCCCCAGCGCTTTTCATTATGGCATTTTCCTCTAAGGCAGAGAGTTTTTCTCTTAGTGATGACAATTGGTTGCTCTCGACTCTCGACTCCCTAGCTGACTTATTTTCTTCTGGGAGCATACTAATTCTAGAAGCATGACGATTTTCAATAAGAAGCTTTTTACATAAACTTTCTATGTAATCTGGCCGGTTGACCGATTTTCTCAATTTATCAATCGTAGGCTCGAGATTCAATAGATCCCAGACACTAGCCCCATGTATCGCTGCAGGCAGGACTCGACTCATAAGCTGCAAGCCGAAAGGGTACGATCCCCCTCCGATATCTCTCTGTGCCAGCTCCAAACGATCGATAATCCCGTTTATTTCCGCAGCTGAAATACCATCAGACGCCACCTTGTTAACCACGCGATAGATCTCTGCTTCTATCTCATCAGCATTATCTGCTTCACTTCCTTCAACTCCGCAAAAGAAAACCAGTTGCCTGGCCGAGTCGTCTATCCCACAAAGCTCTGATGGTGAGTTTGCCAGGGACGTCGTTTCTAAAAAGTGACGTAAAGGTGAACCGCTGTGCTCTAGAAGAATTGACGAAATCAAATGAGCTTCCATAAGTTGGTCAGGATCTGTAGCATCCCCCACGACCCATGCCCAAACTAAATGAGTCATTCGATCATCTTTGCGATCAACGTTGTAAGACGTCACCAGAGTTGATCTGCTAGAAAAACAAGGCTGCTCGAGATTTTTCGTGTTTTTTGTGCCCTTGCCACAGCGATCAAGCACTAACTCTTGAAAACGAGTTTGGTGCTCACTTGCTGAAAAACTGCCATAGGTCATAAAAACCGCGTTCGCGGGACAATAGTGCTTGGCATGAAATGCCTTCAATGCTTCATGAGACAAATTAGGGATCTGTGAAGGCTCACCACCACTGTTATGTCGATATGGAGTGTCGGGGAAAAGAGTGGTGTAAACGTGCTGCCACAAATTTGAAGAAGGGGGGCTCATCGCCCCTTTCATTTCATTGTAGACAACTCCTTGATAAGTCAATGGGTTTTTCACATCATCGCTCTCAAACTCAATACGGCAGCCTTCTTGAGCAAAATCTAAAGGATGAAGAATTGGAAAAAAAGCGGCGTCTAAGTAAACTTTCAGTAAATTATCGAAGTCTTTTTTGTTCTGAGTAGCAAAAGGATAGGCAGTAGTGTCACTGCCAGTAAATGCATTCATATACGTATTAAGAGATCGGCGCAGCATCATAAAGAAAGGGTCCCGCACTGGGTAATTAGAGCTGCCACACAGAGCTGTGTGCTCTAACACATGCGCCACACCAGTCGAATCCATTGGAAGCGTCATAAAAGCGACCATAAAAGCATTGTTAGTATCATCACAATCTAAATGGTAGTGCCTAGCCCCTGACGGCTCATGAACATATTCTCCTAAACGGACACCAAGGCTCTCTACTAAACGCTCATTAATGCATGTAAATAAACTTTTTTTACTCAATCCCACTTAATTTACCTTAAACTTTATGTTAATCGGGGTACAAAATAATCTAAAACTAGAAACCACAGTCTAGGTGAGCAATGTTAACACCTTCAAAAGGGAAACAATTTATCGGTACATTAAAGCATCTGAGCGATAAAAATATCATACCTTAAGCCAACTAGATGATTGTTTCTAACAGTTAACAGATAATAGGCAATAAGCGTAATTAAGAGGTCAGTGTTCATGCCAAGTTTCGATATCGTGTCTGCATTCGATAAACAAGAACTAAAAAATGCAGTAGATCAAGCCAACCGCGAACTAGCAACACGCTTTGATTTTAAGGGTAAAAAAGTAAAGGTTGAATACAATGATAGTGAAATCGTATTGATTGCAGAAGCTGAGTTCCAGACACGACAAATGTTAGAAATATTGCAGTCTAAGCTAGTAAAGAGAGGAATTGATGTGAACTGCCTAGAGCTAAAAGCGTTAACCTCTAACCTAAGTGAGACCAGACAGCACATTTTAACAAGAGAGGGTATCGATAAAGATTTAGGACGCGACCTGATCAAAATAATCAAGAAATCTAAACTTAAAGTACAGGCACAAATGCAAGATGAACAACTTAGGGTAACGGGGAAAAGCCGAAATGTACTGCAAGATGCAATTAGCGCTGTCAAAGAAAGTGAGCAAACTTATCCTTTACAGTTCAAAAATTTTCGCGACTAGGCGTGGGACATAGTTACAATAAAGATGAATGAGGGTGAGGCCAACAGATTACATGATGCTCTTTATAATTTAGAAACTGAGCATCGAGATCTAGACCTCGCTATCGAGACTGTCGTATCTGCCAAGCAGAGAGACCAACTACTTATCAAGCGAATGAAAGTAAGAAAATTAAGACTGAAGGACCAAATTGAGCGTTTAAAAAGCAAGTTGATTCCCGACTTAAATGCTTAATTAACCCTGAACACCTCCATAGTCAAGACGACGGGACACAGAAGAGTGCAAAAGCATTAATGTTTGGGAAACGTACCGACATCCTTTAAACTATTCATAACTCGCTGTTAATCATACAAAATATAAAGTAGCAAATCATGACAAAAAAACGCTTTGAAGGGACTGATAACTATATTGTAACTGAAGACCTAATGATGGCCGTGAACGCTGCTATTACGCTTGAAAAACCTCTGATCATCAAGGGGGAACCTGGAACGGGAAAAACCATGTTAGCGGAAGAGGTTGCCGCATCTCTCGGGAAAAAGCTAATTCAATGGCACATTAAATCGACAACAAAAGCAGCACAAGGTCTCTATGAGTATGATGCTGTAGCACGGCTGAGAGATTCGCAGCTAGGGGAAGAAGCAGTCCACGATATCTCTAACTACATTGTAAAAGGGAAACTTTGGGAAGCATTTGAAGCGGAAGAACAAGTCGTTCTGCTGATAGACGAAATAGACAAAGCAGATATCGAGTTTCCAAATGACTTACTACAAGAACTTGATAGGATGGAATTCTTTGTATATGAAACTAAAAAGACAGTTAAAGCGCGTAATAGGCCAATTATTATTATCACAAGTAATAATGAAAAAGAGCTCCCAGATGCATTCCTAAGAAGATGCTTCTTCCACTATATCGCTTTCCCTGAGCCTACTACGATGGAGGCGATTGTTGCGGTTCACTATCCAGACGTAAAGAAACGTCTGCTAGCGGAAGCGTTAAGCTGTTTTTTCGAGCTAAGAGATCTACCCGGGCTTAAAAAGAGACCTTCTACTTCTGAGTTACTAGACTGGATTAAACTGCTTGTAGCAGATGACATTCCCCCCGAAACCCTAAGAGACAAAGACACAGGAAAAGCTATTCCTAAGCTGTACGGTGCTCTTCTTAAGAACGAACAAGACGTTCATTTGTTTGAACGTCTTGTTTTTATGTCAAGAAGAAACCGTGCTAACTGATTTATTTTACAAGCTCCGAAAGGTTCAGATCCCTGTCACCATTACTGAGTGGATGACTTTACTAGGGGGCCTTGAAGCAAAAATTGCGGACTATAGTGTCGATAATTTTTATTATTTGGCGCGTACATGTCTAATCAAAGATGAGCGTTTTTTTGATCGGTTCGATCAGGTTTTTGGAGAGCATTTCAAAGGGCAGGAGATGCTCTTCGACGAAATTATAGGGGATATCCCTTTAGAGTGGCTTCAAGCCCACAAAAAACTCCATCTCACCGAGGAAGAGAAAGCAGAAATTGAAGCTCTAGGCGGCTGGGACAAGCTCATGGAGACGCTTAAAAAGCGTCTTGAGGAACAGAAGAAAAAACATCAAGGTGGAAGTAAAATGATTGGCACTGGGGGCACATCGCCATTTGGTGCGGATGGCTATAACCCCGAAGGGGTTAGGATAGGCCAAGAGAAAGGAAGGCATGGTCGTGCGGTTAAAGTGTGGGATAAGAGAGAGTATCGAAACCTAGACGACAACGTAGAACTCGGCACCAGAAATATTAAGCTTGCCCTCCGTAGACTTAGAAAGTTTGCGCGAGAAGGTGCTCAAGATGAACTTGATCTCGACGATACTATAAATTCCACCGCGCGAAACTCGGGCTTACTCGATATAAAAATGGTAGCCGAAAAACGTAATGCTACAAAAATGTTGCTATTTCTGGATGTGGGCGGCTCTATGGATCCTTATGTGAAGGTCTGTGAAGAACTTTTTTCAGCAGCAAAAACTGAGTTTAAGCATTTAGAATATCACTACTTTCATAACTTTTTATATGAGACGGTTTGGAAAGACAATACGATGCGCTTCCACGCTAAAATACCAACACAACAATTAATGAGGACATACGGAGCTGATCATAAAATAGTGTTTGTAGGTGACGCGACGATGAGCCCTTACGAAATAATGAATGCCGGGGGCAGCGTTGAACATTGGAATGAAGAAGCCGGCGCTACATGGATCGCAAGATTGTTAGCGATATTTCCTTATGCTGTATGGATCAATCCTCAACCAGAGGAGTACTGGGGCCATATCCCCTCGATTGGCATGATAAAAGAGTTACTCTCAGATCGCATGTTCCCCCTTACTATAGACGGCCTTGAACGAGCGATGAAGACACTTAAGAAAGCTCATTAAGCCCTGTTTTTAATTTACGAATGGGCCTTCTTTTAATATATTTGATTTTACTTTGCTTGGGTATCCCTTGGTATTGGCCTGCAGATAGCACGCTAGTCTGGATGGGATTTCCTGGCTGGGTCATCAGCTCAATTGTCGTTTCCATCCTAGCTTCTATCGTTACGGCTATTGCCTTGCATTCGAAAGCTGGCGCGCCTGATGAATAATCTCGTCCCTTTAAGTTTAGGAGCATGGCTTTTTGTCAGCTGTTACCTAGGTTCTCTTCTACTAATAGGTTGGATTGCAAAAAAAGCCAGAACCGAAAATACAATGCGGGATTTCTACTTAGCCGGGAACGGATTCGGGACTCTAATGTTATTTATGACTCTGTTCGCCACTCAATATAGTGGAAATACATTCTTTGCTTTTACCGGAGCCACCTATCGGATAGGGTACGCATGGATCGTGAGCTTACACTTCATGACCGCTGTAATTGTCGTCTATCTTCTATTCGCTCCTAAGCTACATTTACTGGCAAAAAAAAATGGGTTCTTAACACCCGGAGATTATATAAATAACCGATATCAAAATAAATTATTGGTGCTTCTTGTCACTCTTGTAATGGTAGCGGTGCTTGCTAATTTCTTATTAGCACAATTAATGGCTATGGGACGAGCTATGCAGGGGCTTAATCCTGAATCAGGGGCAACCTCTTATAATGTAGGGGTTATTATTCTTGCACTCATCATGCTCGCCTACGGTACCTTGGGGGGTATGCGCGCGGTTGTATGGACCGATGCACTGCAAGGCGGTGTGCTAATGATTGGCTTCGCAGTCTTAATAGTGATGTTGTTCGACCGCTTTGGTTCTCTTGGAAAAGCAACCCAAATGCTAATGTATGTCGATTTAACTACTGGCTCACGAAAAGTCTTAGTCCCATCGACTGACCAGTGTCGCCAGTGGCTATCCTACATATTCGCTGTTGGTTTTGGTATATGCCTCTACCCTCAAGCGATACAAAGAATCTATGCAGCAAGTTCCCTGAAAACGCTAAAACGTAGCATGACTTTAATGGCTTTCATGCCTATACCCACAATGCTTATTTCTTTGATCGCGGGCATTATGGCTCTAGCCTATCTTCCTGGTCTTGAAGGCGCTTCATCCGATCAAATTTTTGGTCAGGTGCTTAGGGAAGTGCAGCTACACTCTGCACTCGGCAACATGCTGGTAGTCCTCATTCTTTCTGCAATTCTTGCCGCGATGATGTCGACAGCTGACTCTGCCTTGCTCTCGCTATCGTCCATGCTCACCAAGGATGTTTTCGCTCAACTCTTTCCTCAAAGTCTGTCGGAAGAAGAACTCACACGTTTAGGCAAAGCTCTGTCTTGCCTCATGCTCGTTTTTCTGGTTGTTTTAGCAATAACACTTCAGGATAAATCATCATTGGTTCAACTCCTTGATCGAAAACTCGATATGCTCTTGCAGTTAGTTCCTGCTTTTATTGTGGGCATAAATTGGAAACAGCTCGACGGCCGAGCGGTCATAGCTGGCCTGATAGTTGGTGTCACATTAGCTTTAATTATGGCTTTTGGTAATTTATCGTTTGTTACTAATGGCAAAGTTTTTGGTTTTCACCCAGGTATAATTGCGCTAGGACCCAACCTCAGCGTTACAATTCTACTTTCTCTCTGGTTTAATGGTAAAAGAAAATCAGTAAAAAACAACCATGATTTTAGCGTCAAACGTAAGGTGCCCTAGCTGGTGAAAAGCTCATACTCAAAAGGAAAATCAAGTACTTACCTACGAGTCCCCATAACTCGAAGAGTGCTTTCCGATCTCGATACGCCCCTAAGCATATATACGAAATTAGCCTTGGGGAAAAATTCTTTTCTTCTAGAGTCAGTTGAAGGTGGAGAAAAATGGGGAAGGTACTCTATTATCGGATTACCAAGCCCTAGACACCTTACCGTCAACGGACTTGATATCACCCTTTGGCACAAAGGTGAAAAAGTTGAGCGCCATACCTGCGAGGATCCACTCTCATTTATCGAAGGATACCATTCACAATTCTCACCGCCGATAGGTGATCTACCAAGATTTTGTGGTGGACTTGTCGGTTATTTCGGTTACGACACAATGAGATATGTTGAACCAAAGCTGGCGAACACCAGTCCACCTGACCCTCTTAATTTACCAGATATATACCTTCTACAAGTCGATAACTTCATAGTATTCGACAGCTTAAAAGGTGAGATGTTGATAGTGAAATATGTGGCAAAAGGGAATCAAAAAGCGGCGGAATCGGCTGAAGAAGAACTCGATGAACTAGAGATCTTGCTTGACCAAGGGATTCCAACCAACCCGCAATCAAGCGGCCAGCATTCCTCAAAGGATGTCACACCAAAATCTGAATTCGATAAGACGGAGTTTTTAGTTGCCGTCGAAAAAGTAAAAAAATACATTATCGATGGGGACGTTATGCAAGTGGTACTTGCTCAAAGGATGTCAACGCCGATCGATGTTAACCCACTTGATATCTATCGAGCGTTAAGGCATCTAAACCCTTCTCCTTACCTCTATTATTTCGACTTTGAGGATTTTCAAATTGTGGGATCTTCTCCTGAAATACTTGTTCGCGTCGAGAATAATACTGTAACAACGAGACCTCTAGCAGGTACTAGACCTCGAGGAAGCAACGAAAAAGAAGATCTCGAATTGGAAAAAGAACTGCTTTCCGATCCAAAGGAATTAGCTGAGCATCTTATGCTCATTGACCTTGGCAGAAACGACATTGGACGTATTGCAAAAACGGGTAGCGTTAAAGTTACACAAAAAATGGCAATTGAAAGATACTCCCACGTTATGCATATTTCATCTACAGTAGAAGGCACACTAAAGTCGGGAAAGACCTCTATGGATGTTCTTAAAGCTACGCTACCAGTCGGAACCTTGTCTGGTGCGCCCAAGATCCGAGCCCTAGAAATTATTGACGAATTAGAGCCCGTGAGACGAGGGATATACGGAGGGGCGATAGGTTACTTGTCTTGGCGTGGAGAAATGGATACGGCCATTGCTATCCGGACCGCAGTAATTAAAGACAGTCAACTATATGTGCAAGCTGGATGCGGGATAGTTGCGGATTCTGTTCCAGAGATGGAATGGGAAGAAACTATAAACAAAGGTCAGGCGATATTTAAAGCACTCTCCCTGGCCCGTAAAAACTTAAAGCTAAACGGTTAGAGCTCCATCAGCTTACTTAACAGAATTCACCTGACAGTCCTTACATAGAGTATTTATTTGTCGTGCTCTCAACTGGGCTTCTTCCACTGAAATAGATTTAAATCTAAAAGTCTCTCCTGGTCTAGCTTGACCAAGTTTCCATAGAGCACACTGCGGCACGGTATAGGGATTAATAAACCCTCCCATACTAGGACCGTCATTTAATAGAATTATGGGTGTCTGGCCGGCTAGATTAACTGCACCGATAGGATAGCCATGATCGATGATGTTTGCTGGCTCTGATCCGTTTTCTGGGAGTTTGTCGTAAGCTTTATTTGTAAACGTCCAATCTGGACCCTCTAACCTCATTCCCATCCGGTTACTTTTTGCAGAAACTCGCCACTCTGAAGATAAAAATCGGTCATGCCCTTGCTGATCTATCCAGTCATCGTTGGGACCAGCTACCGCCTCCACCTCCCAAGTCAGTTGCTGTTCTATATGAGGACGCGCAACTAACGGAATTTTTCGACCCGCTTCCCCATGACCAGGTTCTACAGGCAAAATATCTCCTATTTTTAAAGCATTTCCGGTAAGGCCGCCAACCCCAGCTGCAGCAAATGTAGATCGCGAACCCAAAGTCGGCTCTGCAGCAATTCCGCCACAAAAAGCAATGTAACTCCTCGCACCCGATATTGCATAGGACATTTCAATTGATTGCCCTGCGTATACTGTAAAGCTTTCCCAAAGAGGGCACGTCTGTCCATTTACCTTCGCCTGCATATCGGCGCCAGTTATGGCGACGACTATATCCCTGTCAAATTTCAAAGTAGGCCCCATGAACTGACATTCCAAGGCCGCGAACCCTTCTTCATTGCCAACCAAAATATTGGCCAATCTAAAAGACCAAGAATCTAGAGGGCCTGATGGAGGAAAACCCTTATTATAAAATCCTACTCTTCCCGGCCAGTCTTGGATCGAAGTTTCAAGCCCAGCCTCAATAACACTAATCATTAGTAACTCACCTCAAAACCTACTCGTTAAGTCTAGCGAAGCGACCCAGCGCTTATAATTCCCTACAGAGAAGCGCTGATAATCGACTATGTTGAATTTAAAACTTCCTTCCGTTACCTGCCGCTCGACCTCTAGATATTCTTCCTTTGAACAAGGAACATATTTAATTCGATCTCCCGGACGAAATATACAAAGGTCTCCTTCAAACTCGGGAAATGTTTTTTGAGGATCCCAAATAGGCACTGGAGTTCTACCAAACAACTGGTACCCCCCAGGACTAGGTACAGGATAAATCGCAGTGGACATCCCACCCATAGATACAGCCCCTTGAGGAGTCCAAGTACGAGGAGGATTATATTTTGGTGCAGTCAACCTACATCTTGGATCTAGCGGCATCATAAAGGCGAGGCCAGGCCAAAACCCAAGACTCGCAGCCCAATACTCTGACCCGGAATGCACGCGCACCAATTGACGAACATCGCTAAGCCCATTTATTCGAGCGACAAATTCTGGATCTTGCTCTTTTTCCGGATTGATTTTGTCACGATAGTCATTTATGCAGTCAGTAGTCCATGGATCTAAATAGAGTGTGGGAAAGTAAAAAAGACGACTATCGACTTCTATATCATCACTAGAACCCAAAGATTCGAATAGTCTTAGCAATTCAACCTTCAAGTCAGAATAGGAGATTAAATCGGGATCATAATGCACAAGTGTAGTTGCAAAACAGGGCGCCGTCTCGATCACACCATTGATTCGATCTTCCCCAGTGAGAGCGTTAGCCAATCCTTGCGCTTTAAAGTTCAAGTCTAAGTTCATTTCATTCCCAAACTCGACTAGTAAATATCGGTCTCCGCCCGCACTAACTTTGGGGACATCGTAGATCATACAAAAATTCCATGAACAACTTAAAACACAAGAATACTATTATAGAGAGAAAGAAAAACCTACTATTTCAGTTTACTACTAAAATAGTAGTATTCTGTACCAGATAAAAACCAAGCATAGCATTGTGTCAACGAGGATAATTTTTTGATTGATAAGTTACTTGAAAAACGTCTAGACGGACTGCTAACCACAGGTGGGGTTGAAATACTCAAAGGTGGAAAAAAGGGTTTAGAAAAAGAAAGCTTGAGAATAGACACGAATGGTTCTCTTGCCCAGACACCCCATCCACACGAGTGGGGCGCACCTCTTACGCATCCTTATATCACAACAGACTATTCAGAGGCATTACCTGAACTCATCACTCCCGCATTCTCGGAAATGCATAAAACGATTGATTTCCTAGAGCAAACACACCGCTTCCTATACCAACACCTATCGTCAGATGAGTTACTTTGGGCCGCCAGCATGCCTTGCGCGGTGTCAGACGACACGAGTATCCCAATCGCACGCTATGGGACATCTAATAATGGGAAAATGAAACATATTTATCGGGTGGGTCTCGATTGGAGATATGGTAGAAAAATGCAAGCCATAGCAGGAGTCCACTTTAATTATTCTCTTCCACAAAAACTTTGGCCTATCTATCAAGAGCTGGAAAAATCGAAAGCACCTGAACAAGAGTTTATTAACGAGAGTTACTTCTCTTTGATCAGAAACTTTAAACGATTAGGGTGGATGGTCCCTTTCTTATTCGGATCATCGCCGGCCGTATGTAAATCTTTTCTTGCCGGGAGAACCACTCGGTTCAAACAGCACCAGCACGGCACATACTACTTACCCCATGCTACAAGTTTGCGGATGAGCGATATTGGCTACAAAAACAAAAACCAATCCTCATTAGTCGTGTCTTATGATTCACTTAATGATTATTGTGCTAGTCTCGAAACAGCACTCCGCACTCCCTACCCAGAGTATGAAGCCATTGGTTTACACAACGACGGGTCTCGGATACAACTAAGCACCAGTGTATTACAAATAGAGAATGAGTATTACAGCTTCATTCGACCCAAGCGGACGGGGCAATCAGGCGAGAGGTCTTCAACTTCCCTAAAGTCCCGAGGAGTTGAGTATGTCGAAATCCGCGCATTAGATCTCAATTGCTTATCCTCTACAGGAGTAGATATCGAACAACTCTTCTTCTTGGAAGCTTTTTTGATTTTCTGCCTGTTGGAAGAAAGCCCGCTATTAACACAAAGCGAGCTTGGAGAAATAGAATACAACGAACTGACCGTCGCCTTGAGGGGACATGAACCTAATTTAAAATTAGTAGAACAGTCTCGAAGGCGCACAATAAAGTCTTGGTCGCTAGAGATATGCCAAAGAATGTTACCCATTTGCGAGGCACTCGACGCGCTTTCAGTGAACAGGGACTACAGTATAGCGCTTAACAAACAGATACATGCTATCCAGTTCCCCGAATCCTTGCCTGCCGCAAAGATTCTAAATGAACTACTAAGGACTCAACAGCCCTTCCAAACTTATGCGATGAACATTTCCAAGAATTATGCTGTGCAATTCAGAGATTCGCCCGCGCGTGGCGATTTTTCACAGGATTTTTCGCGCCTAGCTGAAGTGTCCCGCTCTGATCAAGAAAAGCTAGAAAATGCAGAAGGGGGAAGTTTGAAAGAATATATTGAAAAATATCTGGCCAATTGAGCCTCTTATTTTTTCAAATGTTTAAATTAGTAAGCTCATGTTAAACCGACGAAAGTATTTGATCTCAAGTATCTCCGCTTTGATAGCCGGAATATCTTCTGCGCCTTGTTCTATTTGGGCAAAGGATCTGTCTGTTAGAGAGACTGACATAGCCATAGAGTCTTGGAAGATGTATCTCCCAACAGCATTCGAAAACATTAAAGTAGAGCCCAAATTGACTCCTGATAGGTTTCGGCTGAAGCAAGTTCTTTCTGCACTCGAATATGATGTACTACTAAATGAAGGTACTGAAGCCCCCTTCAGTAGCGACCTAAACAATGAGCATCGAGCTGGTATATTTATCTGCAAGCTGTGCAGCCTTCCTCTCTTCTCATCAAAAATGAAATACGACAGCGGTACAGGGTGGCCAAGCTTCACTGAAACCATTCCCGACCACATGTCAACCAAACGGGATTTTTCTCTCCTATGGCCTAGAACCGAATATCATTGCGCAAAATGTAGTTCACACCAAGGGCACGTTTTCAACGATGGCCCAATGCCTACAGGGAAGAGATGGTGCAACAATGGCATAGCGTTAAAATTCATGCCAAAAGCTTCGTAAAGCTATACCGATCTTTCTTGCGCGCCAACTCTTAAAGCTCGCCCCACTCATTCCTGTCAAAAGAATAGAATAACTTACCTACAAAGTTGTCAGCACTTTGGGTTCCCGCCGGCGGATTAAGGTGAGACTGGGTCAAGAACACCAATCTATTGTCTATAACACTTACGGTAGAAGCAGATACTTCATTCAAAGAAGATTTATTAGGAAGAGTGGATAATTTAATCGGTTTTAATCGATGCTCTGACCATTCATAGACGTCTAAATATATCTCCTGCCCCATGCCACCCTCACTGACCACCACCACATCGCAAAAGCTATCTCCCAGAAGATCGGCAGCATAGCTTACTAGCGTATCTCCAACGAGAGGGGCATTAAGTCGTGACACGGTCAAACCATCAATATTCACGTCAATGTGATAATCGCGCGCTGTCATAAACGACTCGCTATCGACTGCAACGCTGATAGTCATTGATCCGCATGCGTGCTCCTCTGCAATCGCTGATTGAAAAAAAGTAGCAGCGAATAACAGAAAGACGGCATAAATCGTATATAAAAAAACATTTCCTCTACCCATTTATGTAGCGCTCCTAATTTCAAATTTACAGATTTACAGATTTAATACTTATATTAACGGGGTTTTCTAGCTAACCACCCACCATTAATAGAGAATTTTCTTGACATTCTCAACAACTTCTCTATATTTCTAGCACTACTCGAGTGAGAGTGCTAACAAAAATAGTCAAATCAGCTCGTTTAATTCGTAAACAAATCCTGTTGGAGGAGAATTAAAATAATGAAAATTCGACCGTTGCATGATCGCGTGATCGTAAAACGCTGGGAAGAAGAGAAAACCTCACCCGGCGGCATAGTTATACCTGATTCAGCTACAGAAAAGCCAAGTAAAGGCGAAATTGTTGCAGTAGGTAATGGAAAAATTTTAGACAGTGGAGAAGTTCGTGCACTGGACCTTAAAGTAGGAGACAAAGTTCTTTTTGGGAAATACTCAGGCACTGAAGTAAAAGTTGATGACCACGATGTAGTCGTAATGAGAGAAGACGACATCATGGCCGTTTTCGATTCATAGAAATTAGAAACTAAGCTAAATAAGTAAGAAACCAGGAGGTTTTTCAAAATGGCTAAAGAAGTCCGTTTTTCTGATGACGCCCGCCAACGTATGGCTAACGGCGTTAACATATTGGCCAATGCGGTCAAGCAAACACTTGGCCCAAAAGGTCGTAACGTTGTTCTAGAGAAAAGCTTTGGTGCACCTACCGTAACTAAGGATGGTGTATCTGTAGCTAAAGAAATTGAACTTGAAGATAGATTTGAAAATATGGGCGCACAGATGGTCAAGGAAGTCGCTTCCCAAACATCTGATGTTGCTGGTGATGGAACCACGACAGCCACAGTACTTGCGCAAGCAATTGTGCGAGAAGGTCTAAAATCGGTCGCCGCAGGCGTTAATCCGATGGATCTTAAGCGTGGTATCGACAAAGCAGTAACAAACTGTGTCACAGAGTTAGCAAAACTCTCAACTCCATGCTTAGACAGTAAAGCTATAGGCCAAGTAGGTACTATTTCTGCCAACTCTGACAGCGCAATCGGTGAAATTATCGCTGAAGCAATGGATAAAGTCGGTAAAGAAGGCGTTATTACTGTAGAAGAAGGTTCTGGCTTAGAAAATGAGCTGGATATCGTGGAAGGAATGCAGTTTGACCGCGGTTACCTATCTCCGTACTTCATCACTAATGCTGATGCGCAGAGTGTTGAACTCGAAGACCCACTTATCCTTCTACATGATAAGAAGATTTCGAATATCCGTGAACTTCTTCCAGTTCTAGAAGCAGTTGCCAAAGCAGGCAAACCACTGCTTATCATCGCTGAAGATATCGAAGGCGAGGCTTTGGCCACGCTTGTTGTAAATAACCTTCGAGGGATTGTCAAAGTCGCTGCAGTAAAAGCTCCTGGTTTTGGAGACCGCAGAAAAGCAATGCTAGAAGACATAGCTATCTTGACTGGCGGAACTGTTATTGCCGAAGAAGTTGGCTTAAATCTTGAAAAAGCTACATTAGAAGACCTTGGTCGCGCTAAGAAAATTCAGATTAGCAAGGAGAACACAACAGTCATTGATGGCGGTGGTGATCAGAAAGCTATTGAAGGCCGAGTTAATCAGGTGCGTGCTCAAATCGAAGAGACTTCGTCTGACTATGATCGTGAAAAGCTGCAAGAGCGAGTTGCTAAACTCGCTGGTGGTGTCGCTGTCATTAAGGTTGGTGCTGCAACTGAAGTAGAAATGAAAGAGAAAAAAGCACGCGTAGAAGATGCGCTGCACTCAACTCGGGCAGCCGTCGAAGAAGGCGTTGTTCCTGGAGGTGGTACTGCTCTATTAAGAGTACAAGCAGTAGCAAAATCAACTAAGGTAGAAAACCAAGATCAGCAAATCGGAGTAAACATTCTAGTACGTTCGCTAGAAGAGCCGATTCGCCAGATCGTGGCCAATGCCGGTGATGAACCTTCAGTAGTCTGTGCAAAAGTAGCAGAGGGTAGTGGTAACTACGGCTACAACGCGCAAACTGGAGAGTATGGTGACATGCTAGGAATGGGGATATTAGACCCAGCTAAAGTAACTCGCTCTGCACTTCAAAATGCAGCGTCAGTAGCATCCCTCCTCTTGACTACCGAAGCTATGGTAGCTGAATCTCCTAAGGAAGGCGGCGCCGGCGGCGCAGCAATGCCTGACATGGGTGGCATGGGCGGAATGGGCGGCGGAATGGGCGGAATGGGCGGAATGCCTGGAATGATGTAAATCATCCTCCATATCCTAGATACGAAAAACCCCGCAAATGCGGGGTTTTTTTTAATCAGCTAGCCTAGCGCCAACCGCAGAGTAAGTGGACACAAAATACGGAACACAATAAGTCAAAGGAATCTTCCACCAAGCTGGATATGCCACCTCAGCAGTAAAAATCGCATCGCCATAATTAATAAGAATAAGTGAAGTACCTACCACACAAGATAGTTTTACAGCACGTATCACAATGTCTTTTTCAACTGCCATTCTCAACCACTTACTCATCGAGATATCATACTAGCTAAAAGCAACTTTAGTCCCGTGTTAAATTTCTGGCGTCAAAACCTGTCTACCCATATGATGCTGTATGTAAAAACACTTAGTTGGTTTCAATTATTACACCTGTTATAGAAGTAAATAACCTCTGGTCTTCCTACAATGGAATATACGCCTTGAATGGGATCACCCTGACCATACCAAGCGCCACTATCATGGCAGTTGTCGGACCAAATGGCGCAGGTAAAAGCACGCTATTCAAATGCCTAGTAGGTTTGCTAAAGCCACTCTCAGGTACAATTAAAATAATGGGAGTTGACGTGGTGGAGCGCCCTCGTCATGCCTACAATAAAATAGGATACCTGCCGGAGCGAGCGGGTATTTACGACAGCCTCACCGTCGAGCAAAGCCTGTGGTACGCTGGTTCTATACATTCAATAAGAGAAGAAGAACTTAGAATATCGATAGATAAGCTCTCCTCAAGCTTTAAAATGCATGATCGTTTACAGCAAAAAACGGAAACTCTATCAAAAGGATTAAGACAAACTGTTGCCATTATGCAGGCTTTTATCCACGCTCCAAAAATAGCGCTGCTAGATGAACCCGCCTCCGGTTTAGATCCCGAAGCCAGAGATAGACTTTCAAGATTTTTAAATGAAAAGAAGAATGACGGTGTAACTATACTAATATCATCACATATATTGTCCGAGATTGAATCATACTCAACCCAATTGCTGATACTGAAAGATGGAATAGCGATAGAAGAAAAAAATATTGGCACCGAACATATTTCTAATCAGACGTTACGACTATCCATTTCATCACCGTTCCAGAACGTGGTGGAACTCCTTCAGGCTCATCCAAAAGTAGGCGAGGTCGCACAATTAAATGGCAGTATAGACTTCGAATTCAGTGGCAATGAAAGTGACAAAGCTGATTTATTTCAGAAAATCATTCCTTTAAACAAAACCATATCTGGGCTAGAAACGATACAAAGCAAACTGAAAAAAGCCTACTTCGATTCTGTGCAAGAATAGAAATATGAAAAATCCTGAATTGATGAAACAGCTCTGGCTCTATGAAATAAAAATTATTACGTTATTAGTAATTGTTCTATTCGTGAGCATCACTTGGTTTGTAAGTGAAAGTATTTTTAGCATCTTCATAACTAAATATATCGCTATTTTTGGATTTTTGTTTTTTGGGGTTATTACAGGGCCGATGGGAATTGCTGCCGCCTTCCGAAAGGAAGTGGGCGATAACACCTGGAATGCCCAAAGGATGGGAAGCATCCAACCATCGCATCTTCTACTCGGGAAGCTGATAGGGCCTAGTCTAACGTCTTGGGGAGCGGCAATTTTGTGCCTGCTAATATACATTGGGAACTCGGGAGACTTGACCGAAAGTCTTTTAAATAGCGTCATATTGTGCCTTGTGGCACTGATTTTTCAGGCAACCTCTTTGAATAAAGAGGTCATTCAGGTCTTTCGAGAGAGAACCTCCAACCAGCGTAATAGTATTATTATCTCGATCGCTTTAATCGCATTTTTATTACCCCATATCACCGATATCCTAATACCTACCTGGCATCAGTTGAAAACCAGCTACGCCAACCCTGTTTGGTTCTCCGTGCCTTATCAAAAGGACTTATTTACTCTCTCTGTGCTTACTTTTATTGGTGTTTGGGCTATGTTTGGGGCATATAGAAGCTTAAGGTTAGAAATAGATATCAAAGCAACTCCATCGGCTTATGGGTTATTCGTTCTTTCACTGGGGCTATTAGTTACTGGTTTTTCAGCAAGTGATAAAGGGTTCGACGCACTTCGCATGTGGCTGTCATGCTCTGCTGTCATTGCCAGTGCCGCATCCTACCTGGCAGCAATTAGTTTTCCCTCCGGCATTGGTCAATTTATCCGAACTATAAAGTACTTGAGAGAGCGGAAATTTAAGCGCGGCCTGCAAGAAGCCCCTCTTTGGTTAAGCAGTTCAATACTCGCTATAATCTTAGCGAGTTTTTCCACGATGGCGGGAGTAGATCAAATATTTACAAACGAAAAGATCACTAATACTGGAGCAGCAGCCCTAGCCATCTCGCTCCTAGCATTTCGCGATGTGTTATTTCTAAGCCTTCTACAGATGCATTATTCCGCTAGGCAAAGCAGCTTTTGTTTTTTGTTCTTTCTTGTCGTGCTGAATAAACTGATTCCGTTACACGCAGCAGACACATATTTAAATATGCTGACGCCTAATGTTTTTCAGGAACCTATATACGTTTGTGGTTTTAGCATGATAGGTATAGGTCTAATAGGCTACATGTGGCGCAGAAAATACCAGAGCACCTTAAAAATGATTACCCAAGCAACTGCCCCACAATCCTGAACCCTGCGACATACGTTCCGATTGCAGAACCTAATGTGCCGAACACAAAAGCAAGAAGAGTGCGCGCCACTTTATTCCGCCTCCACCCTCTCCAAGTTACCGTATCTTTTCGAAGCGCGGCAAAATCTGATACTGTCGGCTTGCGAACCCAAGCCTCGATCAATCCCGTCACCATGCCTGCTCCAATAGTAGGGTTTAATGACGTGATCGGAGCCGCAAAAAAAGCGCCTAAAATTGTTAAGAAATGTCCACCGGCAATTAAAACACCTAAAGATGCGAATCCACCATTGATTAAAGCCCATTCCACCAAAAGGCTTATTCCCATCTCTGGGCTGCGAGAAAATCCTAAATAGAACCCGAATAAAATGAGAGCCACTATTGCCCAAGGAATAACCGCTATCCAGTTTTTCTTTTTCGGCACTTTATCTAGTTCGTTTAAACGAGCTTCACAATCATTTGATATTTTATCTAAATACTTCGCAATACCCGTCAGATGACCGGCACCGACAACTGCTAAAATTCTGCACGGGCCGGCATTGGCGATCCTCCAAATTTTTACAGCCATAAATTCATCACGCTCATCAATAAGAGGAATGAATAGATCTCCTGCTGACTCTTGAAGCTGACTTAGGGCGCTCTCTATAACATCACGTTCTTTCAAATCTTCAATCTCGCTCTCTTCGACTTTATCATTACTCAGTACACTGCCGAGAAGCCCAAGAAATAAATGCGGCCGTTTCCACCACGCAACAGAACCATAAATTCTGCGCAAAGTGACACCGATATTACGGTCTATCAAATGTACAACCAGTTCCCTCTTTTTAGCTTCCAAGACTGCAGTGCGCATCTCCGCCCCAGGCTCCACACCGAATTGCTCAGCAATCCTTTGTTGGAAAGCTCCCATAGCCAACATAGCAGTAACCATGAGGGCTTTTCCTTTACGGATAATTTCAACCAAGTTAAGTTTGCCGAAGGCATCAGGATCTGACATCATTTCATATCGACTTTCACACAACTCGACTGCAATGTCGCTGTATTGCTCAGACTCTATTTCTGTACGAACCTGATCGACACTTATTTGAGACACATGGGCCGTGCCTAGAATCCGAACAAATGATCCATTTATGTTGATATCTATGTATGGCTTTTTTTGATCAATCATTTTTAATAGTCTTTAATCTCTCAATATATATTTGTTTATAGTCATCTGTCCCTGATTGAGACTGCTCTTGACAGGTTATGTCAACAGAAGGTTGGAAGTTACTTGTCGGGTAAGTTTAATCTAAAACACACACAAATGCGTCCAATTCCAGGCAAAGACCGTCTCCCGCTGTAATTGAGAACAGTTATAAATGCAAATCATTTAAGCCAGTAAAAATAACCAGAAGTCAATATAGCTTCGCTAGACAGCTTTACTTAAAATAAGGCACATATCGTTCAATAAAATTAATCATAGACGGTCTTTTTTTGCAAAATCTAAACCCTCAACAAATAAAAGCTATACGACACACTAAAAGTCCTCTATTGGTCTTGGCCGGCGCAGGAAGTGGAAAGACCAGTGTCATCGCTCACAAAATATCGTACTTGATCACCAAAGAACATATCCGCCCGAAAAAAATTACTGCCATTACGTTTACTAACCGAGCTGCAAAAGAAATGCGAGAACGGATCAAGAAAATACTCAGTGGTAGTAAAGAAAAACCCAGAATCTGCACTTTCCACACATTGGGACTTACGATTTTAAGAGCAGAAATCACGCTATCAGATTATCGTTCAGGATTTTCAATATTAGACTCAAATGACACTGTCGGGATAGTCACTGAGCTGCTTAGAAAGGAAAAACGAACTGGGGATATCGCACCAATCTTAGTGCAACACAGGATATCTTCTTGGAAATCTCTATTTCTACTTCCAGAAGAGGTAATTGTTGATAAAGAACGTCCTTTCGATGCTCTCTGCTTAGCAGTATATACAAACTATCGGGAAACGTTACTAACCTATAACGCAGTCGACTTTGACGACCTCATTATGGCCCCAGTAAAGATATTATCTGAGAACAATGCCGCTAAAGAAAAATGGCAATCTGAGATCGAGTATCTCTTAGTGGATGAATACCAAGATACAAATACTGCACAGTACAAGTTAGTAAAAACTCTCACAAATGGTCGCCAAAATATGACAGTAGTAGGAGATGACGATCAATCAATCTATGGTTGGCGAGGCGCGGATCCAGAAAACTTAAATCAGTTACAAAAAGATTATCCTACATTAGAAGTTATTAAACTTGAACAAAATTACCGGAGCAGCGGCAGTATCTTGAAAGCGGCTAATGCCTTAATAGGAAACAACCCTCACGATTACCCCAAGAAGCTCTGGTCTGAAAATGGGTTCGGTGATCAACTCCGCGTAATATCTTCCTCGACTGAGCACGACGAAGCAGAAAGGATTGCGAATGACATATTGCACCGGCAGTTACTCAAGAGAGAACCTAACAGCGCATTCGCAATACTGATCCGTTCAAACCATCAGAGTAGGCTTTTCGAACGAGCGTTGCTCGAAAGAAACATTCCTTATACTCTCTCAGGCGGTCAGTCATTTTTCGACTATGCTGAAATAAAAGATTGTATTTGCTATATGCGCATAATCGCCAACCCACTAGATAACAATGCGCTACTGAGAATATTAAACGTTCCCCGCAGAGGCATTGGAACACAGAGCGTAAAGTCGCTCGTAGAAGGTGCTACAAAATTGGATCTGTCTATTTTAGAAACGACAGAAAATACTGATTTTCTTGATACCCTATCGCCTAATATAGCAAAAAATATCCGTTTTTTTGGGAGCTGGATAAGGAGCTTAAGAGAAAAATCACTGGCTTGTGATCCAGATGTTACTTTGTCAACATTACTCGATGATGTAGGTTACGAAGAATGGCTCGCCACTAATGCGGAAGACGAAAAAGAGTCCGAGCGACGAAATAAAAATGTCCAAGAATTACTCAGCTGGGTCCAGCAACTTGTCAAGAAAGACACCTCAATTGATCTATCTGGTGTCGTTTCTTCATTGACGCTTTTTGATATTATTGAAAGGCAAGACAACGAGAAGAACACTGATAGTGTTTCTATTACCACACTCCATGCGGCTAAAGGTCTCGAGTATAGTAATGTCTATATAGCAGGCTTTGAGGAGGGAATTATGCCTCATAGAAACAGCACTACAGAAATTGAAATACAAGAAGAAAGAAGAGTTGCCTATGTGGGTATTACTAGAGCAAAAAGAAATCTAACGCTCAGTTATAGCAAGACACGAAAACGCTATGGTCAAATAGAACCATGCGAACCAAGTAGATTTTTGGAAGAGTTGCCTGAAGAGGAAATCCAATGGCCCAGTGGAAATTCAAGCCAAACTTCAGATAAAAAAGTCGGACTAGAAACCATAGCGCAACTTAGAATGTCGCTTGGAAACTAAAAATAAATATACTTTTATTATACTGCTTGGACTCGTATCAAAAAATTCTCTGAATCTTCACTCAGAGCCTCGTTGAGATAGCCGCCTTGTATTGATAAGGCAAATAGACCCGAGTGCTGGAGAAGAGTCAGTATTTGTGAGATCTCTAAATACCTATGCTTAACTTCGATAAGAAGTTCAACGCTAGTCTCTTTTAATGTACATCGATAGCTTACGTTAGCAGTTTTTCGTCTCGTATCCAAAACGGATTTTTCAAATATATCCCATTCTTTCCCATCGAATCGAACACTCTTTATCCAAGAGTCTTGTCTATCTTTGACTGTGATTTTGGCAATCTTCGAAGCACGCACTGGCGTGAGGTACCCGTCGAAAATAATTTTACCACTGGGCGCCAAATGCCTCTTGGCTGTTCGTAAACATCTCATGACCTCTTGGTCAGATGACAAACAGTAAAGCGTGTTATTCGGTATGATAATTCGGTCAAATCTTTGTTCAATACTAAAATCTTGCATATCTCCAAAAACCGTAATCAGCCCTTTTTTCTCTGCCATATTAAGGCTTTCAGTATGGATATCGAGACCCCATACCTCTGGACCTTGCGCCAAAATCGCACTTCCAATACGACCTGTCCCACATCCCACCTCAAGTACACGCTGCACGTCAGCACATTCTCGAGTATAGAATTCTAAATCCCCTTCATTACCTGAATGAATAAGTTCATATAGTTCAGCGGGATATGATAAAGCCATTTGAAACCTTGGTAAGCACGGATAACCTTCCTATGAAGTAGAAATAATATTAAAATATAAGTTCTTCAGCTAAGGTGTCGAGTTCAAGACGTGCGCTGTCAAGGTCGGTTGACTTCATCCAAATAGTAACCTGGTCTACCCCAGCTGCCACAAATGCGTCAATATCCTTACGCGTTCTCCATTGCCCTAAGCCGCCCAAGACGTTTACATTTATTTTTTTCTCTGATTTTCCTGCCACAGATGCAATTTCCTGCATTTTTCTCATTCCATCAACGACTTGTTGAACGTTCATTGCAACAGGTAGCCAGCCATCACCCCATTTCACAATGCGATTAAAAACTCGCTCTGACCACTCCCCTCCCACCATAATACTTGGGAGATAAATAGGTGGATGAGGCAGACTAGATGGCTTGGGATAACATTTGACTGCAGGAAAATCGTAGTACTTGCCGTGGTACTCGGTAGTATCATCAGTCCAACATGATTTAATGATTTCGACACACTCTCTCGCTTGTCCCCATCGATGATCAAAGTCTACCCCTAGTATTTCAGCTTCTTCTCGACACCAACCTGCCCCAATTCCAAAGTGAAATCGTCCATTACTGAAAGCATCCAAAGAGGCAATCTCTTTCGCTAAATGAAGAGGATGTCGTTCGGCGATCAATAAGATAGCAGTGCCGAGCTGAATCGATTCAGTAGCTGTCGCGGCTCGCATTAATGCAATGAGGGGCTCTGGCATCTTCCACAAATA
Source organism: uncultured Gammaproteobacteria bacterium (assembly GCA_938082545.1). Classification (GTDB taxonomy): domain Bacteria; phylum Pseudomonadota; class Gammaproteobacteria; genus UBA4457. The sequence goes on along the minus strand of CALKCL010000015.1, from coordinate 56,832 downwards.
GTCGGGATCTATGCCATCAGCTGGCCGACCCGGGTAGGCCGTCTCGTACTGAACGGGGAAAGTCGGATGATCTGCGACCCAATATGAATGAAAACCGGCATCTTCAGCATGCTTAGCAACTATAGCCGGATCAACATCTATATCAGGACAAATTGAAAAAAGACCTATCTTCATTTAGGTACCTCGCAAAATTCTACTTTGATAAAAAAATTGAAAATATTATGACACTCTGTTATTTCAAGAACCAAGAGCTTTAAAATCAAAGGCCTGATTATCAGCTAAATGTGAAGGCGCAACGTTACATATACTTCTAAAAACATTTTCTACCCGACCTGGTGTTTCTTTTTCCCAAGTAGCCAACATTTGTTTTATCTTTACTCTTTGTAAATGATCCTGCCCACCGCAAAGGTTGCACGGAATAATGGGATAGTTCTGTACCTCTGCATACTGAGCGATATCCTCTTCGGCACAATAAGCTAAAGGTCTGATGACGATATGCGCGCCATCATCACTTTGCAACTTTGGAGGCATAGCCTTTAGTTTTGAGCCAAAAAACATATTAAGGAAAAGTGTTTCGACGATATCATCGCGGTGATGGCCGAGCGCGATACGCGTAAAACCATTTTCCCTAGCAAAACGATAGAGAATACCACGACGCAGTCGCGAACAAAGACCGCACATGGTCTTACCCTCTGGTATGACGCGTTTTACAGTAGAGTATGTATCTTGCTCAATAATATGGCTTTTAATACCAATTTGTTCGAGGTATCCAGACATGACGTCGGTGGGGTACCCCGGTTGCTTTTGATCTAAATGCACTGCAACGAGTTCAAACTTTATAGGTGCGCGGTCTTGAAGGCGGGTCAGCACATCAAGTAACGTATAAGAATCTTTTCCTCCTGAGAGACAAACCATTACTCGATCACCTTCACCTATCATTTCGAAATCACTGATAGCTTGGCCAGTGAGTCGTCTAAGTCGCTGCTGAAGCTTACTTTTTTCATGCTTTACTTTACGACGGTCCACAACCCGTTGTTCTATTATTGATTCCAACTGCAAGCTCCTAAGGATAAAGTTTTCATTATTTTAAACGTATTAACGATTGTGGGGCCCATAAATCGCGTTCTAAAAAAGCTAGTAACCACAAATCAACAGAATATATGTAATATATTGCACTTTAATTTTCTTATAATAGTGTATTATTTTGCAATATGAATAGCCCTCTCCTACAACTAAGCACAGAGCCGACTTCCGGATATCTAACGATACTAGGGCTACGTGTGCGTACTGAGCGTATTAGAAAATCTATGTCAAGACGCAAACTTGCAGAGAACTCAGGCGTCTCCGAAAGATACCTAGCCCTTTTAGAAGCTGGTACGGCTAACCCATCCATTTTAATTTTAAAGGCCATAACGACAGCGTTGGCTTTAAAAATTGACGATCTAGTCGAAGAAAAACAAAGCCAAAGCTCGATATATCTAGAGTTCCGAGAACATCTAAGGAGCGTCTCGGACGACGAACTACATCAGTTACTAACGCAAGCTAAAGATCCGGCACTTCGTACTAAGAAAAATCATATTGCATTAATCGGGCTTAGAGGAGCCGGAAAATCGACTCTGGGTAGAGGTTTAGAAAGAAAACTAGGTGTGCGTTTTATCGAACTGGGATCAGAGATTTCTAAAGCCGCCGGAATGCCAGTTAGTGAAATTTTTTCGCTGGGCGGACAAGCCACGTATCGTCGTTTTCAAAATGAAGCATTAACAAATGTCTTAAATCGCGATCCGATGTCTGTCATAGCTATAGGTGGCAGTCTAGTAACGGAGCCCGACACGTTCAATCTTCTCTTAAGAACGTGCCATACAATATGGGTGCAGGCAAAACCTAAAGAGCATATGGAACGAGTTATTGCCCAGGGCGACTATCGGCCTATATCAAAAAATAAGAACGCGATGGCTGAACTTGAAGCTATGCTGACTAATCGGCTCAGCCTCTATCAACGGGCCGAGCATACTATTGATACGTCAGAACTGAACATATCTGAAGCTCTCGATTTAATAATCAACTTAAATATCATAGATATCAAGAAAGAGAAAATTTAATGCCCGCTTCGCAAGACCTAAAAAAAAGAAAAAACCATTATATAGCAAGTTTTGGTATTAACTTTCTAACTCACCCTAACCAATACAAACATTGGGTCATAAAGATAGAAGAGGACATAGCTTGGCTTGGATTGAATGTCTCTGAGAGTGACACATTAGGAGATGGGTATCAGTTAAAGCTTAATTCCTACGATTTAGGGGTCGATATCGAATTAAATGATGCTATTCAGCGAATCCGCTTCGAGCACCCATCTATTCGCTGTGTGATCATCCATTCTTTGAATGAACGAGTTTTTTGTGCCGGTGCCAATATAAAAATGCTGGGATATTCCAATCATGCCCATAAGGTTAATTTTTGCAAATTCACCAACGAGACAAGGAATGCTATAGAAAATGCGACCAAGAATTCCAGTCAAACATATCTTTGCGCTATACAAGGATCGTGTGCCGGAGGTGGTTATGAACTTGCCTTGGCTTGTGATGAAATATATCTCGCAGATGATGGTTCTAGTGCAGTCTCCCTTCCTGAATTACCGCTTCTAGCAGTCTTGCCCGGAACAGGAGGCTTGACTCGGCTTGTAGATAAACGCCTTGTTCGGAAAGACCGTGCAGATTTTTTCTGCACAACCGAAGAAGGCATTAAGGGGAAGCGCGCTCTAGAGTGGGGATTAGTTGATCGAATAATTCCAGCATCTTCCTTCACAGAGCAAGTCATGTCCCGAGCAAAAGAAATCGCGGCTGGTAAAAATCCTGAAAGTGCTGCAGTGGGTATTCAATTTACACCGCTTAATCGGTCATTTAAAGAAAACTCAATCGAGTACAGCCATCTGTCCATTACAATAGATCGAACACTTTCCAGCGCCACTTTTACACTCCACAGCAATCATACTGACTTACCGCATGATCTCGCTGGAATTATGAGCGAAGGTTCGGATTTCTGGCCTTTGCTGATAGCTAGAGAATTAGAAGATGCGATACTACATATGCGGTTTAACGAAGACGAAATTGGGACTTGGATTTTCAAAACATCAGGAGAGTCTGCCGATGTGTTAAAAGCAGAGTCCTTATTGAAGGATCATGAGAGTGCTCCGGTGATAAAGGAGATAGTTCTATACTTGGAGCGAACCTTAAAGCGAATTGATGTTTCAGCTAGGAGTCTTATAGCGGCCATAGAGCCCGGCAGCTGTTTTTGCGGAATCCTAGCAGAACTGGCTTTCGCATGCGACCAAAGTTATATGTTGTTAGGTCAATTCGAAGAGGATGGCCGACCGGAGACCTTCATCACTTTGACTGAGTTTAACTTTGGCTCTTTACGAATGGTGAACGAACTGACGAGATTGGAAAGTAGGTTTTACGGGCAGAAGGAATTATTGACTGCAGTGGAAGAAAATACCCTAAATCGTATTGATCCGAAGACAGCAGAACAATTAGGTTTGGTCACTTTTACGCCTGACGACATAGATTGGGAAGATGAACTCAGGATAGCTATTGAATCACGAGCAGTGTTTTCCCCAGACGCACTTTCAGGAATGGAGGCAAATCTTAGGTTTGTCGGTCCCGAAACGATTGAATCAAAAATATTTTCTCGCCTTTCAGCATGGCAAAACTGGATCTTTCAACGGCCTAATGCCGTTGGCGAAGATGGAGCTTTAAGCCTATATGGAAGCGGAGAAAGACCCAAATTTCAAAAAGGTCGTGTATAAAAAAATAATGGAGATTTATTGATGGAAGCTCAAATAGACTACAGCCAACTCATCCCTAATAACGTTGGCCTTTCCTCAGACCGTAAACTACAGAGAGCATTAGAGTCTTGGCACCCAAAGTTCATGAACTGGTGGCAAACAAATGGTCCAGATTCCTACCAAGAAAACGAAGTCTACCTGAGAACAGCTGTGAGCGTTGATAAAAAAGGTTGGGCTCATTTTGGCCCAGTCAAAATGCCTGACTACCGGTGGGGTATTTTTTTAGCAGAGTCGCATGAACAAGATAAGCGTATTAAGTTTGGTGAACATCAAGGTGAAAAAGTATGGCAGGACGTGCCAGCAGAATACCGAGCACCACTCAGACGACTCATCGTAACCCAAGGAGATACAGAGCCAGCCTCAGTTGAACAACAACGAATTCTAGCGGCTACCGCTCCATCACTTGTAGACATGAGAAACTTGTTCCAGGTCAATGTTGAAGAAGCGAGACATTTGTGGGCGATGGTCTACTTACTGATGGCGCATTTTGGGCGAGATGGTAGAGAAGAAGCTGAAGAATTATTACAAAGAAGCTCTGGAGATCCTGATAAACCTAGAATATTAGGTGCTTTTAATGAGCAAACTCCCGACTGGCTGTCATTCTATATGTTTACTTACTTCACAGATCGAGATGGGAAATACCAGCTGGCCTCTCTTACAGAATCAGCTTTCGACCCTCTCGCACGGACATGTCAGTTCATGTTAACTGAGGAAGCGCATCATATGCATGTCGGTGAAACAGGGGTGGCTCGAATTATCCAAAAAGCATGTGACATTATGAATCAACACAAAACCGATGATGTAAGGAGACATGGTGGTATTGACCTGCCTACTCTCCAGAAGTATGTAAACTTCCATTTCAGTGTTTCAGAGGATCTATTTGGAGCTGAGATCTCAACTAATGCGGCTAACTATTACACTCAAGGGTTAAAGGGAAGGTATCAGGAAAATCGTATTAAAGATGACCACCGTCTTAAAGATGAACCTTATGAGGTTTCTACATTTCGCGATCAAAAAATCGCAAAAGAGGAAGTGTCTGCGTTAACCTCGATTAATGAACGTTTGCGTGACGATTATATTGAAGACTGTCAACGTGGGGTCAACCGGTGGAACAAACTCATCAAAGATACAGGGGTAGAGTTTGAGATAAAACTTCCTCATCGGGCATTCCATCGTCAAATAGGGACATTTTCCAGCGCTTGTGTAGCTCCAGATGGAAGCGTCATCAGCAGTGATCAATGGGAAGAAAAAAAACTGGAATGGTTGCCATCACAGCAAGATCACGAGTATGTTAAGTCACTGATGGTTCAAGTGACCGAGCCTGGAAAATTTGCTAGCTGGATAGCAGCTCCACGGATAGGAATAAATAGTCAAGCAATTGATTATGAATATGTGAGACTTTAAGTATGGGGAAAATTTTCGCAACAGATAGGAACGGGGTAGAGCATGAAATCGAAGCTCGTGATGGCCTCAACCTCATGGAGGTGCTCAGGGAAGCCAGTCTTCCGGTAGAAGGCATATGCGGAGGAGTCTGTATCTGTTCTACTTGTCACGTGTATTTAGATGCAAATTGGCAATTCAAAACAGGGGAACGTGCCGAAGATGAGCAGGTAATGGTCGAAGATTCTGGACATTACGAGGAAAACTCCAGGCTCGCCTGTCAAATAGAGTATTCGGAAGAACTCAACGGCTTACGACTAACGCTGGCACCAGAATTTTGAACACGTCAACTCCTAGAGTAGATGATGAAGCCTCATTTAATGCTGCTGACCATCTAATAAATGTAAACATTGTCGCCGGTCGTGGGTCAAAAACAGCCTACATAGATAAACACGGTAGCTATACTTACCAACAGTTGAAAACTCTTGCTCAAAAAACTGCCACTGCTCTCATTAATTTAGGATTAAGAGAGGAGGAAAGAATTTTACTTTGCATGACCGATAGCTTCGAGATCCCAACGACTTTCCTGGGCGCTATCTATGCAGGGGTAATCCCAGTCTTGACCAATACTCTATTAACTCAAAGTGACTACGCCTTTATGCTTGCAGACAGTAAAGCAAAAATTGCTATTGTCAGTTCTGAATTTAGCGACACTTTTCTTCCCCTTCTAGAAAGTATTGACTCTCTAGAAAGAATAATTTTCTCTGATGGGAAAACCGGTGAATTATCTGAAATTATTACGAAATCAAAATGTGCGCCAAAGTCAGCTAATACGCACGCAGATCAATCATGCTTTTGGTTATACTCTTCAGGATCGACAGGAAAGCCTAAAGGAACTATCCATGTGCAAACGAGTATGCGTGATACCGCTCGTTTATATGCGCAACCTGTGCTGAGTATCACTAGCAGCGACATTGTGTTTTCCGCGGCGAAACTATTCTTTGCTTACGGGCTAGGTAACGCTTTAACTTTTCCTATCCTTTCCGGCGCCACGACTATCCTGATGGAAGAAAGACCGACGCCACAAGCAGTGATTCGAGTACTCACCGAGAAGAAACCGACGGTTTTTTATGGAGTGCCTACTTTATATGCCGCTTTACTGGCAGACGAATCCCTCCCAGATCCTGGTCAAATTGCACTACGAATATGTACATCAGCTGGAGAAGCCCTGCCTTCTGACTTAAGTAAGCAGTGGTATGAGAGATTCAACATCAATATTTTGGACGGTATAGGTTCTACAGAAATGCTCCATATCTTTCTCTCTAACCGTCAATCTGATTACAAATACGGCACAACGGGAAAGCCTCTTGATGGATATGCGCTCAAAATCTTAAATGAAGACGGCGCACCCGTAGAAGAAGGAGAGCTGGGTGAATTACATGTACAAGGGCCATCAATGGCACTGATGTACTGGAACAACAGAAAGAAATCACGTGGTACGTTCCTAGGTGAATGGACTCGTACTGGAGATAAATATCGTATAGACAGCGAAGGCTACTATATTTATTGCGGTCGCAGTGACGATATGTTGAAAGTCGGAGGGATCTATGTCTCACCTACGGAAGTTGAGAATACCTTAACGAATCACGAAGCGGTTTTGGAGGCCGCAGTAGTCGCTAAATCGGATGACTCAGGACTTGTAAAGCCGAAGGCATTTGTAGTTCTACAGACGGGTTTTTCTCCTACACCTGAGATGGAGGAGACTCTTAAGGTCTATGTGAAAGGTGAATTAGCACCTTACAAGTATCCACGATGGGTAAGTTTCGTCGAAGACTTACCGAAAACTGCAACAGGAAAAATTCAACGTTTTAAGCTAAGGGATAAATGATAAAGCAGTTTAAAAAAAGTGAGTGCGATATACGAACCAAATAATAGAAAAATCCTGCATATTGATATGGATGCTTTTTATGCATCCGTTGAACAAAGAGATAACCCTGAACTAATAGATAAACCTGTTATCGTAGCTTGGCCTAATGAACGATCCGTTGTTTGCGCGGCTTCTTATGAAGCCCGAAAATTTGGAGTGCGGTCGGCGATGTCTGTGGTTAAGGCAACCAAGCTCTGTCAAAACCTCATTTTCATACCTCCTCACTTCGAAAAGTATCGATTAGTTTCATCGCAAATAAAAAACATTTTTGGAAGATACACTGAGAAGATTGAACCACTTTCTTTAGATGAAGCTTATTTAGACGTGACTGATCTAAGAAGGGCTAAATCTGCAACTGAAATCGCCGAGAATATAAGAAAAGATATATACTCGGAAATCAAACTAACCGCATCTGCCGGAGTTGGCCCATCTAAATTCATCGCTAAGATTGCTTCCGATTGGAATAAGCCGAATGGCATCTGTGTGGTAAAACCACAAGATGTTATCTCATTCATCACTCCTCTTAATATTAGAAAAATTCCTGGTGTTGGCCCAGTAACTGAGAAAAAGCTACAAACCTTAAAGATAGAAACTGTGGGAGATCTAAGGTATTTACCTGAGAGTCAGCTCATCGCAATATGTGGAAAATTTGGCTCCCGACTATTTCAGTTGGCTCGAGGAAATGATCAGTCCCCCGTCAGGAACAATCGTCTGAGAAAGTCTATTTCTGTGGAGACAACCTTTGAACAAGACAAACCTTTGTCCACTCTTGGCAAATCACTGGAGCCCCTATGCGAGAAACTTTGGGCTCTGATGATTAGTAAAAATCTAAATGCAAAAACTGTATCCCTAAAATTCAAAACCAGCGATTTTCAAGCCCTCACGAGGAGTAGAACATTTCAGGAACTAATTCCTTCACTCGATGCCTTACTAATTGCCGCCTCGCTTCTGCTACAAGACAATACATTACCGCACAATAGAAATTATAGATTAGTCGGCATAGGTTTGAGTAGCTTTGAAAACCCAAATGACTCCTCCCCACAGCAGAAACTGCTATAGGCAAACTTTCGACAAAACAGTTGCTATAATTAGGACTGATACGTTACTTAACTAAAAGGATCTAAAGATGGACGACCTGATGGTGCGCTTTGTAGGTACATGGGAACTAGAGGATAGCTACTCACAAAAAGGAGATAAAAAGATCGCGTTTCCACTAGGAGAGAAAGTAGTTGGACGAATAAATTATGATCTGGCAGGAAACATGGCAGCTCAACTCATGGCATCAGATCGTAAAATTTTCAGTTCACGCAACCCTCAAGAAGTCAGTGATGACGAATACCGAGTTGCTTTTCAAGGATATACAAGCTATTTCGGAACTTTTACAATTGATGCCGGAGCAGGCACTGTCACTCACCATGTCTTGGGGGCATCCGCATCTAGCTGGCCTGGCCATGATCAACTCAGATACTTTGAGCTGACTCAAAAAAACTTGATCTTAAAAACTCCACCAATGCGCGGGCAGGATGGAGAAAAATCCGTGCACACCCTTATATGGAAAAGGATTATTTAATACGCTGTCTTAGATCGCTCGGAGTAAACTAGGAGGCATTTTCTTTTAGCAATTCACCAGCTATTATGATTTGCCTAACTTGATTAGTGCCTGCACCAATCTCCATTATTTTCCCACTCCGATACAGTCTATTCACTTCAGTTTCACGCATGCATCCCATTCCGCCATGGATTTGTACTGCAGAATCAAGTATTTTCATACACGCTCGCCCGGCACACAATAAAGCTGCAGCTGACCGTTTATGAATTACACCACGACCTGCTTCGCTAATAGATAAATCTTTGATCTCCCGACCAAGTTGATAAGTGAATGCTCTTAAGCCTTCCAGTTCAGTGTACATATCAGCCAGCATGCCCTGCACTAGCTGGAAACTGCCTATTGGTTTCTCAAACTGCTTTCTCACGGTGGCGTATTCGACCGATAAGTCCAATGCCCGTTGAGCCATACCTAAACAAAAGAATGCTCCAATTACTCTCTCGACGTCGAGACCACTCATCATCACAATATTGCCTTCGTTCTCTCCTCCGACCAAATTACTAGCTGGAACACGACACTCATCAAAGACGAGTTCGCCGGTAGGACTACCTCTCCAACCCATCTTGTCGAGCTTCTGGGCGACGCTAAAGCCATTGAATTTTTTTTCTACAATAAAGGCAGAAATGCCATGCTGTTTTTTCTCAAGATCTGTTTTTGCGTAAATAAGAAGAACGTCTGCAACAGGTCCATTGGTTATGAACAATTTCCGTCCGTTGAGGATAAAGTCATCACCGTCACGGGTCGCAGTAGTTGCCATGCTTCCAAGAGCATCCGAGCCGGCACCAGGCTCTGTCATCCCTAATGCCCCAATAGCCGAACCGTCACAAAACTTTGGCAGATAGGTACGTTTTTGATCACTATTCCCATTTTTAACGAGATTATGGACACATAAATTATCGCTGCCCAGCAATGAAGCACTCAATGTATGGTTCCAATACGCTACTGCCTCACAGATAAAACACTGCGCTAATACATCTAAGCCAGCTCCACCGAACTCCACTGGCACTGTAACACCTAGGAGACCTTGCTCGCCCATCGCACGAAAGGCATCCTCTGGAAACCACTCCTCATCATCCATTTTCCCACACAAAGGGTATAGCTCTTCTTTTGAATAGCGGTAAGCAAGGTCATATACAGATTGGTAATCTTGCGCAAAGCCGAACGATGATAAATCTGGAATACTCAATTTTTTCCCCTAAAAAACTAACACACTAGTTTCACTGATTGTAGAGAATGAACTAGAGTAGTGCGACTTTTTTAAACCAGCTGCGTCTTTATAGAATTTAGCATAGAATTAATTTAGAAACATATGTGTGCCAAAGGGAGCTGCATTCAATATGAGACCGGGACCTTTCGATTACTACGAGCCAGAAAATATCGCCCAAGCTCTTGATTTGATTACGGAAGCAACTGTCATAGCGGGTGGACAAAGTTTAATTCCATCTATGAGACTGCGACAAGTCACAGTTACTAAACTCATCTCTATATCTAACATCGCAGAGCTCAGCGGCGATATTATAAAAAAAGCAGACTCTATAGAAATTGGTGCTCTAACAACACTGTCTGATTTATTATCCAGCCAGATAATTGAGGAGCACACACCTTGGCTACGGGAAGCGGCACAGCAAGTTGGAGATGTGCAAGTTAGAAACCTAGCAACAGTAGTCGGCAATATTTGCTGGTCAGATCCACGTGCGAACATGTCTATTGCATTGCTTGCAAGCAATGCAATCATCACAACCATTAATAGCAAGTTACAGGAAAGAAAAATCTCGTTAAAAGATTTTTTCGTGTCTTTTCAAAAAAATATTCTGGAAAACGAATTAGTAAAAAATATTTTAATTCCTAATCATGAACTCGCTGCAGGTCGTTATTTAGAGTTCTCACGACAACGTAACGATCTGGCACTTGTTAATGTCAGCGTAGTATCTTCAGAAAAAAAAACCACCCTGGTAATCGGCGGCACACGTAATGTTCCTCTCATCATAGAAACAGACGAACACAACAAGATGAATCATGCAGCAACTATAATGAATAAAATCCCTGATCGTTTGAATGATTTTCACACCGACCAATACGGGTCCCAACAATATCGTCTGGAGCTTGCTATATCACTAGCTAGGAGAGTTTTAAATTCGTTGAGGTGCAAACTCGATGAATAACGACGAACGGGATATTGCAGTTAGTGTTAATGGTATAGAGATTGTTAACTCTGTCCCATCTAGAATGCTTCTAACTGACTTTCTGAGAACTGTAGCAAACAAAAAAAGTGTACGCTTTGGTTGCGAAGAAGGTTCCTGCGGTGCATGTACCGTTGAAATTGATGGAGAAATCGTAAAGTCTTGTCTCGTCTTAGCAGCGAGCGTCCATGGCAAGGTAATAACGACAGTAGAAAATTATCGCAATGATAAAGTCATCCAGAATATACAGGAAGCATTCGTGGGGTCTCATGCCCTTCAATGCGGCTACTGCACCTCGGGAATGATTATGAGTGCTGCAGCTCTGATAAAAAGGTCTAAAGGGGCTCACTTGAGTGACGATGAAATAAAAACGGGGATTTCGGGGAACATCTGTCGTTGTACGGGCTATACCAATATCATACATGCTATTAAAGTTGCGAACTCACAAGCAAAATCGCTAGGAAAAACAGAATTAGAACTCAAAGAAACGAAAAATTGGATAGGACAGCCATTACAGCGACGGGAAGACGTAAGACTGACTTCAGGACGGGGACGATATGTAGACAATTATCAAGAAACCGGTGATTTATATGCTGCAGTTGCTAGATCGAACCAAGCACATGCCAAAATTATTCAGATAGATACAAGTATTGCAGAAGCGATGCCTGGGGTAAATCGAGTGATTTGCGGAGAAGAAGCAAAAAGCTACTGGAAGCCTCTCGCACCCACAATGGAACTTCTCGATTTGAAGCTCCCAAAGCGATACGCGCTGGCCACAGAAAAAACTATTTTCTATGGCGAGGCATTAGTACTAATTATTGCTGACGACCCCTATATTGCAGAAGATGCTGCGCGGAGTGTCCATGTAAGTTATGAACCGCTCCCCGTGAACACTGATCCACTAAAATCTGGCGCTCTTAATGCTGATGATGACGGGCTACTCTACCCCGAATGGGGTACGAACGTGCAAGTAGCATTTGAATTCGAACACGGAAACATAGACGAAAAATTTACCTCCTCAGATCTAATCATCGATGAAAAAATATCATCACACAGATATAGCGCTATGCCAATGGAAACTAGATCAGCGCGTGCTACTTATGATCCTGCTGAAGAGTCAATAGTAGTTAGAGCTTCTACTCAAATTCCACATCAAATGCGTATGGCTATCGGTCAAGTTTTCGGGCTCTCAGAGAGCCGTATCGAAGTCTTGGCAGGAGATGTTGGAGGTGGATTTGGGGCTAAGCTATCAGTTGACTCAGAGTATTTTGCTATTCTTGGATCCATACTCTGCGAACGCCCAGTAAATTGGGTCGAGAGCCGGACTGAATGGATGCATGCAGGCCCAGGTGCCCGCGATTACCACACGAGCTCACGGATGGCTTTCACCCGTGCGGGTAAAATCTTAGCCATGGAAACAAAAATATTAGCTGATATGGGGTGTGACGGAGCAGAACGTGGAGCAGGAATAGGTATGCCTCTGAACGGGGGAAATTATGCGCCTGGTCCATACATCATCGATACATATAGAACGCATGTTGAGTGTGTTGTGACCAACAAAGGGCCGTATAACGCGTACCGCGGCTATGGCAAAGATCTTGCAAATATGCTGATCGAACGCATACTAGACCAGGCCGCGGACCGACTTGAAATAGACCCGATTGAAATAAGACGCCGAAATCTACTAACCTCATATCCATTTCAACTTGTCACTGGCCCCATTATCGAAAATGGCTCCCTGCGAGAATGTCTAGATAAACTGGAAACTAATATGGGACTAAGTGAGCTTAGGGAGCAACAAATAGCAGCGTTAGAAAGTGGTCGTTATTTGGGGATGGCACTTATTCCGTATATAGAGCCTGCAGGCGCTACTTTTCCTGGGAGCACTAGCCAAAATTATGAATCAGTAACAGTAAAAATAGCTTCGGACGGATCGGTCCACGTAATGACTGCTATGCAAAATATTGGTCAAGGTATAGAAACCGCTTATGCTCAAGTATGTGCAGATCAAATAGGCTGCGCAATTCAGGATGTCACCGTGAGTTGGGGAGATACAAAAGCCGCTCCTTTCGGCTCGGGTACTTTCTCAAGTCGTGGCGCCATGTTCGCAGTTGGCGCGATTATAAATGCGGCCGAAAAACTCTTATCTCGCATCCGTATCGGTGCAAGTGTGCTTCTTAAATGTACTCCCGAGCAAATTATTATCAATTCGGGACTAATCATTAATTCCGTTGATAAAACCCAATGTACCTTCAAAGAACTTGCGTATGCAGCGTATGTCCAACCAGGTTCCGAAATAATTTTAGCCGATGCTGATAGTCCATTACTTGAGGCGCTTGGGACATATAGGCATCCGCAGGTCAACTGGAAAGCAGACGATCTAGGCCGTATGCAATTCTATCCGGCGCATGCTAACGGTGCTGCAGGCGCACTAGTCGAAGTCGATATTGAAACAGGAAAAATAGACATTAAAAAGATCTGGATGGTCGCGGACCATGGAGTGATTTTGAATCCACTTCTGCTTAAAGGGCAAATTCAGGGAAGTATCGTCCAACAAATTGGTGGAACTATCTATGAAAACCTTGAATACTCCGAAAATGGCGTCCCATATGCAACTACTCTAAAAGAGTATGGTATGCCAACTGTGTGGGCCAGCCCCGAAATAGAAATTGATCATCTTGCCACACACTCACCTTCAACTTCTGTAGGTGCAAAAGGTGCGGGAGAAGATGGGAGTATTGCTACAAGTACTGTTTTAATGGCCGCGGTGGAAGACGCCCTTCGTCCTTTCAATGTCAAGGTGATGTCTTGTCCCCTCTCGCCAACAAAAATACGCGAAATAATCAAAAAAGCCACATGGGAGAAGGTAGATGGCTAGAACACTAATAGATATATCAATGCATCTAGAAAACGATGTTGTATCAGATCCGCCAGGGTATGGGCCGCATATTGATTACATCACGCATAAAGACTCTGCGAAGGACGTAGTCAAATTTTTTCCGGGCGCAGAAGAGCACGATCTGCCAGAAGGAGAAGGCTGGGCAATAGAATGGATAAAACTGATGACTCATAATGGGACGCACCTAGATGCTCCCTATCACTTTCACTCTACAATGAACCATGGTGAACGGGCTATCTCAATAGATGAAGTCGATCTAAATTGGTGCTTCCAACCAGGTATCAAGCTTGATTTTCGTCATTTTCCAGATGGATATGTTGTCACGGCTAAAGATGTCGAAAAAGAGCTATTAAGGATCAATCATGAATTAAGCCCACTAGAAATCGTGGTTGTAAACACTCGGGCAGGACTCCGATATGGCCATGATGACTATGTTTCTAGTGGCTGTGGAATGGGCAAAGAAGCGACACTCTACCTTTTAGAGAAAGGTGTAAGACTAACAGGAACGGACGGCTGGAGCTGGGATGCTCCCTTCGTCCATACTCAGGAAAAGTACGCGGAAACAGGGGACAGTGAAATTATTTGGGAAGGACATAAAGCTGGGCGAGAAATTGGTTATTGCCATCTTGAGAAATTGCATAATTTAGAGGCTATTCCAAGTAGTGGCTTTATGGTTAGCTGTTTCCCAGTGAAAATTCGTGGCGCTTCTGCTGGTTGGACAAGAGCTGTTGCGATCCTAGACTAAATGGGTAAGGGGTCATTAGAAACAACCTGACGACTTAACGGTTCAGCAGTCTAATGTGGTGACTCTGCGCATTTCTCGTTTATCGGTATAACAGGCATAAGGCCTTCCTCTATGCATGGTAGTAAGGTTATCCCAAATCACTAGGTCATGAGCCTTCCATTGATGTGTGTAAACAAATTTACGATCCACGGCATGTTCTATTAAATCTTGGATCAGTAGGCGCCCATCAGGGATAGGCCAATCTACAACATGAGATGCATGGGCAGCTAGGTACAAAGCTGTTCTGCCTGTTCTTTGATTCAGATCAGCTATCGGATAAGCCGTACCATACAAAATTTCTCTTTCATTAGCTTTAAATTCGAAACCCAATCGCTCGCGAGAATAAGCAATCGAGTGATGGGCTTTCAACTCGGAAATGATAGCTTTGGTGTCCAGATCTAACTCGTCATAGGCTGAGCGCATATCCGCGTATTCGGTAGAACCACCCTGTTCAGGTACAATTCGAGCCGACAGCAAAGAATATTTGCCCCTAGGACTTTCAAAAGAGGCATCGGTATGCCAAAGGCGATTCGCTAACGCATACTGGGAACGCCTATCACTTGATTTCAAAATAGCTCCGTTGTCACCTATATTTGACACATCCGTAATGGCTTCATTACCAAACCTATTTGGCCCAAGAGCAGCCACGCCAGTCTTCGTGTGTAAGGCCCCATCGAGTTGTTGTGCAAAGAGCAGTTGCTGGTCATCACTCAAAAGCTGACCTCGAAAAACTAGAACTGCATAAGTATCAAGTGCCTCACGAAGATAACCTAGTATCTCTGACCCACAGTCTCTAGAAAGGTTTATACCGATAACCTCGCCAGCGAACGAAGCGTGCAACGGATTGATATGAAAAGTCATACATAATCCTTTTGTACTTGAAACATACAATATAGCATGACAGCCTGTTAGCCTAAGATAAATCAGATTACTTCAAATAATTAGGCCATATAATGTTACGTAAAAACATAAGAGAACTACGTCAAAATGGCATCACAAAAATTGCCTTTAAGCGACTTAATGATCCTAAAGTGATCCCTTTGTGGTTTGGGGAAGGAGATCTCGGAACCCCAGAATATATACGTCAAGCTGCAAAAGATGCGCTCGACAGAAATGATACCTATTATGGCCACACTCGCGGAAAACCTGAGTTAAGGAAGGCTATCTCTCAGTACTTGCATAATCTTTATAATGTAAGCATAGACGACACAAGAATCACGATTCCAGGTTCAGCAATGCTCTCCGTAACGATGGCTTGTCAAATGACTCTTGATCCTAATTCGCATGCAATAGTTATCACCCCACATTGGCCAAATATCGATCGCGCCATATCTGTGACAGGAGCCTCGTTCGACTACCTTCGTCTGAAACAGAAAGATGGTAAGTGGTCGCTAGATCTAGAGGCTGTTAAAAAGATAATACGCCCGAACACAAGAGCACTTTATATTAATAGTCCAAGTAATCCGACAGGCTGGGTTATGAAAAAGCATCAGCAAAAAGAACTTCTCGAAATTTGTAGAGCTCGAAACATAACTATAATCGCAGACGAGGTTTACCATCGAATGATTTATGACGCTAATGTGGCGCCGTCTTTCCTAGAAGTCGCCAGACCCACTGACTCCGTTATTGTCATAAACAGCTTTTCAAAAACATATGCGATGACAGGCTGGAGGATCGGATGGATGGTCACCCCAGAAAGTCTAGAAGAACAAATGGCTACAATCTCCGAGTGTTTCAATACCAGCGCCCCTTCATTCATTCAATCAGCTGCGATTACGGCATTAGAAAAAGGTGAAGAGACAATCAGCAGTCTGAAAAAGAGATACCACACTGGTCGAGAAATTGTCATGCAAGTGTTGGGAAACCATCCACTCATCGAGTTATCCTCACCTCAAGGGGCTTTCTATGCATTTCCTCGAATCAAAGGTCTACGGTCGAGCTTAGAATTCACACAAAGTCTACTTGAGAAAGAAAATGTGGGCGTGGCGCCAGGCTATACTTTTGGACCAACCAATGATGATTACTTCCGGCTTTGCTTTGCACAGTCTCAGGAAAGGCTGGGAAAAGCATTAGAGCGTATTGTAAGACACGTGGAAAACTACTCACAAATTTAAGCAATAGAAAATACACATGAACAAGTCAATTTAAAATAAAAAGGATATACTGTAAGAGGTACAACTCAGTCGACCCACCTTAATAAGAACAGCATCAACAAGAGGCTCATCCAATGGCAAAGCTTATCTACATCGAATCCTCTCCGCGGAAAAGTCGATCACACTCAATAAAGGTGTCAGAAGCATTTCTAAACAGCTATGCCAAAGAACATCCCAACGACACTATAGAGAAGATTGACCTTTGGGCAGAAGCGTTGCCTCCTTTCTCTGATGAAGTATTAGATGCCAAGTATTCTATAATGCATGGTAGCGAACCTTCTGAAAACGAGAAAAAAGCTTGGGAGAAAATTGAAAGCCTATTCAACAGGTTTAACTCCGGGGATAAGTATGTATTTTCTGTACCAATGTGGAATTTTGGTTTACCTTACGTCTTGAAGCACTACATTGATTTAATCACTCAGCCTGGTTTAGCTTGGGCATTTAACCCTGAAAGCGGCTACTCGGGACTAGTCTCAGGAAAAGTTGCGGTAATTTATGCAACAGGAGGGGAATATAGCGCTGGAAGTCAAACAGAAGCTTTTGATCTTCAAAAGCCTGCTTTCGAAAACTGGCTTGCCTTTATCGGCCTAACTGATGTTAGCAAAATTATAATAGCACCTACTCTGTCAGACCCGACTGAAGTTGAAAAAACACTAAACTCATGTATAGAAGTAGCAAAAAAAACCGCAAAGTCTTTTTGACAGGCTGTCCAGGCTTAATAAAACCTGTGAGTGTAATTAAATATTCAATGTGGTTGATAATAATTTTCCTGAGCAGCTACTGCCTATTAGTAAATGCCAACCCGCAACCAGATCACAACGTTATAGCTTTTATGGAGCAAGCTCACTCCTACTATGAAGAGGGAGACTATAAGAATGCATCAGAAATTTATCAGAAAGTATCTACTATAGAGCCGTCCAATGCCCGTGCTTTCCATTTGCTAGGGAAAAGTTACGGTCGACTTGCCCAAGAATCAGGTTGGTTAAAAGCGATCGGATTTGCGAAAAAAACTCACACGGCCTTTAATCAAGCCGCAAACCTAGCTCCTAATAATCTAGAAATCCTTAATGATCTAATACAGTTTCATAGCACTGCTCCAGGCTTCTTAGGTGGCGATAAAAAAAAGGCTCGGCAGCTACAAAAAAAGCTATTCTCTATACAACAAAGAAATAAGATCCCAAAGGACGATAAGTGAAGACAGACAACCCACGGATACTGGTCACGAATGATGACGGAATAGATGCTCCTGGTATCAAGTTACTTGAAGAAATTGCCTACTCTTTTTCAGATGATGTCTGGGTGGTTGCCCCTAGCAGCGAGCGAAGTGGCGCCAGTCATTCCATCTCTTTAACAAATCCTATCCGCGCCAAGCAACGCGACACGAAACATTTTGAAGTAGATGGGACGCCAACTGACTGTGTACTCATGGCTTTATGGAACTTCATGGAAGATGCTCATCCAGATCTAATCCTATCTGGCATAAATAGTGGTGCTAACTTAGCTGAAGATGTTAGCTATTCAGGAACTATTGCTGCAGCAATGGAAGGCACGTTAATGGGTATACGCTCAATTAGCTTGTCTCAGGTAAGACCGCCTCGAGGTGTGTCAGATTTCAGCGCAGCCCGCAAGTATGCACCTGAAGTCCTCCAGAAATTAATCCGAATGAAAGAGTGGCCGGAAGATTCCCTGGTGAATGTAAATTTTCCAGACTGCACCGCGGACTTTGTGGACGGCGTCGCGGTGGCATCCCAAGGGCATCGGCCTCCGGGAAGTTTTGCTATAGAGCCTAGAGTTGATGCGCGAAATCAACCTTATTACTGGGTGAGAATCACACACACTGAAAAAGATACGGCCAATAACACAGATTTAGACGTGATCTCTAATAACAAAGTATCCGTGACAGCTATTAAAATGGATTTCACCGATCACGCCTGGAATAAAAAACTGGAATTATTGATCAATGATTAAGGGTATTTTCTTCGACTTAGGTGGAACCTTATGCTCATATAAAGATGTGCCTCGCGTAACGATTCCTCTTCTCAATCAAGCAAAAGAAAAGCTTGATATTGTGGCGACGGCTGAAGATATAAAGAAATTTTATCAAAAAGCAACGATCCAAATTGCACAAGTTTATTCCGAAAAAACTTACTATCTTCATGAAAATTTATTCAAAGATATTTTCATTTTGTTTTGTAAGCTGCTTGGAGGAGAGCTAACAAAAGAGACTTTAACTTGGTATATCAGTGCTCACCGTGAGGCAGTGACTACTTGCTTAACATTAAAAGAAAATGCCTTAGAAACACTCCATGCTCTTCAAAGAAAAGGACTGTACCTATCTATTGTCTCTAATATTGACAATGATATGCTCGAACCTATTTTAAAAAATGAAGGTCTGCACGAATATATTAATCATGCTATCAGTTCGGAAGATGTAAAATCCTGTAAGCCCGACGCAAAGATTTTCGAAGAGGCAATGCGGTTGTCTGGCTTGGCAGCAGATACAATCTTATTTGTTGGGGATTCTCCAGAGCATGATATTAACGGCGCAACAAATGTTGGCCTAAAAACTGTTCTAATAAGTGACAACGGAATGCCACCACCATTACAGGCAGGCAAAGCCAGGGTTGCACCCAGCTTTACTATTAACCACTTGTCTGATTTGATAGTGATAGTTGAAAAAGAAAATAATTGATTCAGTAATAATACAAACGGGGATACAAGAATGGCTATAAGTATTAAACAACAGATTCAGGCTGCTAACAAAAATCTGGCTGCTTTATTTAAGGCAGGAGATATGAAATCAGTAGCAAGCTGCTACTCAAAAAATTCTAAGTTTATGCCTCCAAACAGCAAGTCGATAAAAAGCAAGAAGGCAATACAGGAGTTCTGGGAAAACACAGCGGCTCTTGGAGTAGCAGCACTGTCACTCAGAACAGGACAGGTGGAAAAGCTAGGAACAACTGCGATTGAAACTGGAGTTGCCACATTGAAAGATAAAGATGGGGTTACTTTAGACCAAGCCGACTATGTCGTTGTCTGGAAACTAGAAAACAAGGCTTGGAAACTTCACTGGGACATCTTCAACAGCAATACTGCTTAAGATATTACGCAACCCAGCAGTTTATTGTAAATAATGTTCGGTCTGCATACGTAGACTCTTACCGCACCTGCTGGGACGGTTCACTGTATACGTTGTCGCCTTACAACCTGGTTTCCTGGATTAGACAGGCAAGAATACAGTTTATACCCCCTCTCAATCTGGATTTTCACAAGAGACCAGATTAAAATACGCACAGTAACCAAAATGCGAGGAACGAATGACTATTGCCTCTCCCCTTCCTGCCTATCTCAGACAGCGCTATTTAGGCTGGAAGGCAACAAAATTCGCGGAAAACAAGGCTTGGTATAAGCGACTAGCAGAAGAAGGCCAGAACCCCCGTGTAATGGTCATCTCCTGTTGTGATAGCCGGGTTCATGTCACGGCGATTTTGGGCTCAGATGCGGGGGAGTTTTTCATCCACCGCAATGTAGCCAATCTGGTCCCACCTTTTAGTCCCGACAGCGATCATCATGGCACATCTGCTGCGGTTGAATATGCCGTCACTAGCCTGCATGTCTCGCACATCGTTGTTTTGGGACATTCTAATTGCGGTGGTGTAAATGGCTGTCATGACATGTGCTCGGGTGTCGCACCCGAACTGGCGAAAAAATCGAGTTTTGTCGGTCGATGGATGGATATCCTGCGGCCAGGCTATGAGCGCATTGACCATTCCCAAAGCAAAGAAGAGCAATTACGAGCGCTGGAGCACGAAGGTGTAATTGTATCGATGGAAAATTTGATGAGTTTCCCATTTGTACGTGATGCCGTTGCCGCAGAAATGTTGTCCATTCATGGGCTATGGAACAACATCGGTGAGGGCAGTCTATTCTCTTATACCGGCGAAAGTTTTGAACTGATAAGCTAAAGTTGCTTGAACACAACTAGTCGTGCCTCTTAGGCTAGTTAAGAGAATGAGGCATGTCGTAAGGTTTCAGAGAAGTATACTAGATACATGATTATTTCAATTATTGGTCTACCCTCAGTTGGCAAATCTGATTTACTAAAATCTATGATGAGAACTTTAGGAGAACCGAAACGGATAAGCTTCGGACCAGATTTTAAGTGTACGGCATTCAATGACATTCTGGTTTTAGGGCAATACAACGATTCCACTTTCTCTGGAACAGACTCTTGGAGATACTCAACAGTTGAAACAGGGGTTTTTGAGAATTTTATTAACTTCAAAGTTAAAGACTATCGACATATTATCTTTGAGGGAGTAACTCTTATATCTAAGCTGAAATTTATTGCAAAAAAATTCGACGCAAAATTCTTTCTATTGACCACGAATCAAAAAGAAGAGAGCGTGAGAAATAAGCTCAGACGAAGTAAACAATCATCGAAATGGATAAAGAGTAGACGCACGCAGCTGCAATATCTTAGGAACGACGGTTTCCTTCAAGGTCATCTGTTAGTTAGAGAAAACAATACTCTTGAAGATATGGATATAATTAAATCAGAAATTCTAAATCTACTAGTTTAAGTTACATGAGTTACATGAGTTACATGAGTTACGAATAATTATTGGCGTGCAACCGTACCGCCATCAATAGGCAAGATAACTCCATTGCAATAGCTCGCTTCATCTGAAGCTAAGTAAAGACATCCATAAGCCATTTCCTCTGGGGTTCCAGCACGTCCCATTGGAGTCATCGAATCGGCCACAGCTTCATCGTCAAATATATTCATTACATCTGCGATCATTGGTGTATCCGTGTAGCCAGGGCAGACACAATTTGTCCTCACTCCTTTCTTGCCATACGAGTTAGCCATCGCTCGAGTCAAATTAATAACGCCGCCTTTTGCCGAACAGTAAGTGTGGGCGGTCTGCATTCCAACTATACCTGAAATACTAGCGACATTAACGATAGATCCTTTTGCCGCTGGAAGCATATGTTGCAGAACACCATGACACATGTAATAACAGGCATTCAAATTGATACCGATCACTTCATGCCACTTTTCTGGAGGAGTATTAGCGATGTCATTCATAGAGTCCGCACTAGTATGACTCCAGCTCCATCCAACACTTGCCGCATGTACTAAACAATCCACCCGGCCATATTTCTCGATTGTCTCAGAAATAACTCGCTCAGCATCTTCTAGAACTGAAAGATCTGCTGGGACAACACTCCCCTCTCCTCCATTACTCGTCACTTTATGAAGAGTCTCCTCCAATGCATCCTGTCTGCGACCACACCCAACTACCGTCGAACCTTCAGAAGAAAAAAGCTCCATACATGCTCTGCCAATCCCCGAACCTGCTCCTGTGATAATGGTCACTTTGTTATTCATTCTATCTGGCATATCGTTCTTCCTTATTTACTGAATTAAGTGAATGCATACGCAGAAATAATCAAGACAAGCGTTCGATCAAAGTCGCGTTAGCCATACCCCCGCTTTCACACATAGTAACCAACCCATATCGACCGCCAGAATCTTCCAACACCCGAAGGAGATTTGCAATTAATCTACCACCCGAGGCTCCGACTGGATGACCTAAAGCTATAGCGCCACCATAAACATTTAATTTTTCAGGATCTGTATCCAACTCTTTTTGCCAAGCAAGTGGTACAGAGGCGAATGCCTCATTAACTTCATAAGCATCAATGTCACGGAGGTTCAATCCGGCCCGCTTTAAAAGTTTTTGTGTCGCTGGGATGACAGCTGTTAACATCATAATCGGATCATCTCCGACAACCGCGAAATGAGAAATAGCGGCACGAGGCTTCAAGTTCAAGCTAGCAGCCAACTTCTCTTCCATAATCAACATTGCGCTAGCACCATCACTAACAGGACTTGAGCTACCCGCAGTGACGCTCCAAGAAATTTCAGGAAACCGTTTGTAAGCTAACTCATCAATAAATGCTGGAGCCAAACTCGCTAATTTATCTATAGTGGTATTAGCTCGTAAACTCTCGTCTTTCAGATCTACTCTACTAGGCCTATCGATAGTCACCATATCGTTTACACGCCGGACATCTGAAGCAGCTCTTTTATGAGACCGTAAGGAAAATTTATCGAGGTCTTCTCTACTAAGATTCCAGCGAGCCGCTATAAGTTCAGCGGAAATACCTTGACGAATCATTCCCTCAGGATAGCGAGAGTGGAACATACTACCCTCATTATCCTTTCCCATTCGATTTGCTTTCATAGGAACGGTGCTCATCATTTCAACGCCACCCGCTATCACAGCATCATAAGCTCCGGCTATCACTCCTTGAGCGGCAAAATCCATCGCTTGCTGCGCAGAACCGCACTTACGGTCCAAAGTTACGGCGGCGGTGGTTTCAGGTAATCCTGCAGCTAAAGCCGCTTGACGGCCAATGTTACCAGACTGTTCCCCAACCTGGATCACGCACCCGCTAATTACATCCTCAATCAAATGAGGATCAACGTCGGTACGATGAATAAGTTCAGAAAGAACCTGAGCATAAAGATCTGCGGGGTGAACTGAAGCGAGTAAGCCTCCCTCACGTCCTTTACCAAAGGGTGATCTAACAACATCAATAATAACCGCTCTGCGCATCAGTTCTTAGCCGCGCTTCAACGTCATTTCAAAGTCATCACTAATCACTTGTACTAAAGGAGATTGAGCAATCTTCATCAGCCTGGAAACCTCCTGTAGTTCCGGAGAAGACAAGTAAGAGTAAGTCGTTCGTACCGGCCCACTTTTGCGCATTTTCTCAAGTCCTTCACCCGGAACTAGCGCTCTCAAGATTAGCTCGTCATCATCATCGGTACCGTACTCAGCCCGCAAATCTTCGATCGATGGCTGCGGGGGCGGACTAGCAACAACTTGTTTAGCCCGTGGAGATGACATAATGA
Source organism: uncultured Gammaproteobacteria bacterium (assembly GCA_938082545.1). Taxonomy (GTDB): domain Bacteria; phylum Pseudomonadota; class Gammaproteobacteria; genus UBA4457. The sequence continues at coordinate 33,134 of CALKCL010000015.1, read as the reverse complement.
TATCTTTAACATTGGGATCTATTGGCCCTGCGGTCTCCCCATAAAAACCAGCTGCATACTGAATAACCTCATCAGGGATAGAAGAATATCTTTTCCCAGTAACAATGTTCAGAACAGCCTGCGTACCTACTAACTGACTAAAAGGGGTCGCCATTCCTGGGTAACCAAGTTCTTTTCTGACAGCCGCCGTCTCTTTTAAGACATCATCAAGCCGGTCACTCATGCCATTTTGAACCAATTGCGCCTTGAGAGTCCCCACCATCCCACCAGGGACTTGGTGCTGTATAGACAACACATCATATTCAGCGTGTTGGTTAACAAGGAAACCAGCAGCTTCCCCAACTTTTTCAAAATGATCTGACACTGGTGCAAAGAGATCTGTATCTAAGTTGTGAGTGTGCCCGAGCAGCTCAACGTTTTTGGCCATTGACTCGACAGATGGCACTGAGGGACCGTTTGCCATTGACTTAACTGCCGTGTGCAAAATAGTGGCCCCAAGGTCAATGGCATCAAGATAAGCCTTTGCTGATTGACCCAGCAAATTATTAGAATGAAATTCTATTGGTTTGCCATGAGATTTAGCTTTGATTGCCGGCAAAAGAGTAGATAGTCGCTCCTTCTCAAGCACGCCCGCCGTGTCATAAAGTAAAAGTGTATCTATATCGTCTGATGCGGCGAGCTTATCAGCTTTGCCAGCATAATAATCATCCGTATGGACAGGGCTCAGCGTGAACATGATCGCACCTGCAACCTCGCTACCGAACTCTTTAGCAACTTTAGCCAAACGCAAAGTTTTATCAATATTAAACAACACATCATAAATCCAATAACTTCTCACGCCATGAACATTGAGTTGACGCATCCAGGCATCCATCAGGGAGTCAGGAGTCACCCCGAATGTGACTGAAGCATTCGACCTCATCCCTGCCCTTATAGGCGTTCTTGGCATCGAGTTAACTAAAAGGTCTAAGCCTTCCCAAGGGTTCTCATAGCAATACTTAATCAAGCATTCAAACATTGATGACCCAGTCAGGTCGATCACGCTATAACCAGTCCTATCAACCATGGGTGCTACGGGAAGAGCCATTCCAGCCTGCATCCTCATACCCCAAAGGCTTTGCTGCCCGTCTCTCATTGTTTCATCAAGAAATTGTATGTGTGCCATATTTGACTATTCCTCTTTTTGTATTTGCTCGAATTCAGGCAGCATGCTTTGCTCTAACCACTTAGTGTTAAAACTATTGTCACGAAAGTCTTTATGATCAACTATAGCCCGCAGAAGCGGGATGTTCGTTACTAACCCCTCTATCTTAAAATCTTCTAACGCGGCACTGAGTCTCTGCACCGCTGAATCTCTATCATTGGCTGTAATTACTAATTTACCTATCATAGAGTCGTAATACGGGGGAACTAAATAGCCATCTCGGCAATGACTATCCACCCGGACACCAGCCCCAGATGGGGCGCACCAGTGTTGAATGACTCCTGGGCTAGGCATAAAATTATTGAACGGGTCCTCCGCATTCAACCGGCACTCAATTGCGTGCCGATTAATAGTAATCGCACTTTGCGATGGCAATGAATGAGGCTCTTGTCCTGCTATCCGAAACTGCAACTGGACCAAGTCAATTCCTGTAATCTGCTCTGTCACTGTATGTTCTACCTGAATACGAGTATTGACCTCTATAAAATAGAAAGCATCTCGCTCGACATCAAACAAAAATTCAACTGTGCCCACGTTAAGGTAAGAAAGAGAAGATACAAGCTTGACCGCAGCATCATGTAAAGATTTTCGCAAAGTATCCGACATCAGGACACAGGGGGCCTCTTCTACTACCTTTTGATACCTCCTCTGTACCGAACAATCTCGCTCTCCGAAATGGATCGCATTACCTTTTCCATCTCCCGCAATCTGTACTTCGACATGCCGCGCATTTTCGATATATCTTTCTAAATATAACGTCCCATCTCCAAAAGCCTCTAGTGCTTCATTGCTAGCCCGATCAAAAAATTCATCGATAGCATCTATTTCACGCGCGACGAACATGCCGCGCCCACCCCCTCCAGCGGATGCTTTCATGACGACCGGTAAGCCTAAGACCTCCGCAGCCACTCTAGCCTCAGAAACGGTACGCACATGACCACTGCCTGGAACCAACGGAATACCTGCTTTCTCAGCTATAGCTCTAGCCCGCAACTTATCTCCAAGATCATCAATGACTTGTGCCCTAGGACCAACAAAGATAATCCCTTCATCTTCACATCCTTGAGCAAGCTTCGCTCGCTCAGAAAGAAAACCATAGCCAGGATGTAATGCATCACAGCCGGTTACTTTTGCGGCGTGAATGACTAGATCTGAGTTCAAATAACTGTCTCTAGCTGAGGCAGGACCTATGACCACGACGCGATCGGCAAGATCCGCAGCCATGGTATCTCTGTCAGCATCAGATACAGCCTGAACCACCTCAATCCCGAGAGAATGGGCAGCGCGAATTATCCGTACTGCAATTTCTCCACGATTCGCTATCAATACCCGTTTGATCATAATTATCCTAAGCTGGGTCGATGATGACCAACAACTGCTGGTACTCAATCATCTCAGCATCAGCAACGCAGATTTCTTTAATCACGCCATCTATGCCCGATCTTACTGGAGTAAAAAGCTTCATTACTTCAATCAAACACACTTCTGTATCAGCAGTAACCCGATCACCGACACTCACATATGGGGCAGCACCTGGTTTTGGCGCGCTATAAAATGTCCCTAAATTTGGGGCGGTCACCCCGACCATTCCCTCTGGCACAACGCTACGCGCTGATTCAGTCTTTAACTTCACTATATCAACCGACTCTACCTTCGAACCAACATTGCTAGTCGAGACCGAGGCATTCACTGGCGTAGCTGCATCTTCCTGCCCGCCCGGCTTCGAAGAATTTGGATTTGTAGACAAATAGACTTCAAAGTCATTCGTTTTAATATGCAGCTCAGTCCAATCAGATGAATCAAACTGTCGAACTAGACTTTCAATGTCTCCTTTAGGAGGCTTAGCCATATCATCATTTCCTTACATTTTATGTCTTAAGTATTAATAATATCTTTGTAGTATTCCTGTACAGTCAAAGCAACCGCTAAAGGGTATCTTGTCGCCAAAATCTTCACTCCAGCCTCGATCGCATTGGAGACCCCTTTACCAGAGTCAATCATACTTCCTCTGACAGACTCGTTACCTTGCAATGCTTCTTTAGAAATAGACAGATCATCACAACCAATAACGTCATCCAAATTTAAAGCCTCTCTTGCGACACTATCCTCACAGGAAATCACTCTAACAGAGCAGGTTTCATCTACCCATTGCTTCAACGTAACTAATCTAGAATCATCTTTTTCATTAGGTTCTTCGACATTTAGGCACCCTTCATACACAATGCCCTCGGTGGCATCGACTGTGACCATTTGACCTATAAGGCTCGATAAGTGATTCTCTCCACAACCAACGATACATGGCACACCTAAAGCCCTGCCGACGACCGCGGCATGAGAAGTAGAACCACCCTGCTCCGTAATCACCGCACAACTCGCGATCATTCCATGAACATCTTCGGGGCTCGTCGTACTTCGAGCTAATACTACTCTATGACCTTCACCCGCAAGCCGTTCCGCTTCATCAGAAGAGGCTACGACTAACCCGATTCCAACACCGTAACAAGCCGACTCACCTTTCGCCAGCACAGAGAGGGCGCTATCAGGGTGCTGAGCCAACCTCGGCATTAAAAGGGTGCGCACTTGTTCTGAAGACACCCTGGATAAAGCAGTCTCTTTGTTTATTAACCCCTCATCAACCATATCAATTGCAAAAGACACCGCAGCCTCGGGAGAGCGTTTGGCAGCGCGAGACTGCAAGAGAAAAAGTTTACCATTCTGAATAGTGAATTCGATATCTTGTACGTCTGTATTTTCGCGCTCTAGAGCTTCTGCCGATCTAATTAGTTCCTGATAAAGGATTGGGGCTTTATCTTGCAACGCGCTAATCGGCTCAGGTGTGCAGGTGCCAGATACCACATCCTCGCCTTGCGCGCGACTAAGGTATTCGCCATAAGGTTCTTTAACCCCATTCAAAGGATTCCTGCTAAACAAGACGCCCGTTCCCGAATCATCATCCAGATTACCGAAGACCATCGCTTGGATGACAACTGCGGTGCCTAATGTATCTGAAATCTTGTTATGCTTTCTATACCGCTTAGCACGTCGTGAATTCCAGGAAGAAAACACCGCCTCAACAGAACTAAAAAGCTGCTCATAAGGGCAGTCAGGGACCATTTTTGACTCATTTGCAATACGATCTAAAATAGACTCGATTTTATCATCTACCGCAACAAGGGTTGAGCTTTTCAAAACAATGTCAGCATAAAGAGATAAAAAGCGTCGATGCGTATCTCGTGCAAACTCCACGTCCTGAGTTTCTAACGCCAAGGCTTCTTCGACACTGCTGTTTATTCCTAAATTGAGAACTGTATCCATCATCCCCGGCATAGAAACCGCAGCCCCTGAGCGCACAGATAGTAGTAGTGGTTTCTTTCCCCCAAATTGCCGCCCAGTTTGATCCTCTAGTGCAGTCACCGCATCTCGAATTTCAGCACGTAAGTCAGACGGCAAAACTCCGGTTTTCAGGTACTCAAAACAAGCAGTCGTCGTAATTACTGCCGCAGGAGGCACAGACAATCCCATACTCTTCATCCGACAAAGCGACCAGGCTTTTCCGCCAACGAGCTCTTTCGATGGTAAAATTTCTCCATCAAGCAAGATAGTATATTTTGTTGTAACCCCTACCATAACTGAAAATTCCTTAGCTCAGAGTGCTAACCGCTCGAGGATTAACCGCCCAAAATGGTAATAGCGGTGACAGCTTCCTCGATCCCAACAATACCACCTCCATTCTGAGCAATTGCAATACGCGCACCATCGACTTGACGCTGGCCTGATTCGCCTCTAAGTTGAGTCACGAGTTCATATATTTGGCCCAACCCCGTTGCGCCGATAGGGTGACCTTTCGATTCTAGTCCGCCCGAAGGGTTAACGGGGAGACGTCCTCCTATGCGGCTGTCTCCGTTTTCCGCCATAGGACCTCCACCGCCAAGCTCACATAAACCGAGAGCCTCGACTTCCATCACCTCGCCCATAGCTGTCGCATCGTGGACTTCGGCCACATCGACGTCTTCAGGGCCAACACCAGCTTGCTCGTAAGCAGTCAGAGCGGCTAGCCGACTAGCATGCTTTGAAAAATCGCTTAAGTCTCGGTCACTGCCACCTCTTAATATGCTAGCTAAAACTTTCGTAGCACGACTTCCCTGAAGCTCTAAACGTTTTAACCCAGCATCGCTACAAACTATGGCAGCCGCTGCCCCATCGCTTACTGGAGAGCACATAGGTAAGGTTAAAGGATAAGTTATCGGCGCTGCAGCAAGGACCTCTTCGACAGAAAATGACTTGTTATACTGTGAGCGTATATTGTGGACCGAGTGCTCATGGTTCTTAGAAGCAATCATCGCAAGCTGCTCTTGGGTTGTCCCAAACTCTCTCATATGCATTCGGCAAAAGCCTGCATAAATATCCATGAATACGCTGTAAGGTCGAGGGGAGGTAGTTCCCTCAGGAATTTCTACTCCTACTGCCATTTCATCAAAGCGGCTCTTACTTTTTTCAACTTCATGAACATCCCACGCGCCATCAAAGGCGCTAAACATCCGAGCCTTATCTTCAGAAAACATTTTTTCTACACCAATTGCCAAAACAACATCCGCAGCACCCGCCTTTACGTAATTAACGGCCATGTGAAAGGCAGTACTTGCTGTAGCGCAGGCATTTTCCACATTAACGACAGGGATACCTTCTATTCCGAACGGACGTAACGCAATCTCTCCCCGCACCATATCCTGCCCTTCCATGTGACCTTGAACACAGTTGCCAAAAAATGCCGCTTCTACCGATTTTCCATTACAACCTGCATCCTTTAATACTTCATGTAGCGCGTCCCCTGTAAGATCTTTTAGGCTTTTATCCAGAAACTTTCCGAACTTAGTCATACTGACACCTGCTATATGAACGTCTCTCATTACGGCTTCCCCTGTTGTGCGACGCTGCAGCGCAACTTACTTGGTGCTCAAAACCTACACGCGCCAACAATTGTTGTTTTAGATAGTGCACATTATAAGAATAATCCGTAAAATATGCTAAACGAATTAAATTAGGGCACTTGAATGGCTACAGAAATCGGTTGGTACTACTTTCGTAAAGGCTGAACAAGCTGTGTCAGAGCGTCCAAGTTTCTGGATGCCAAAAGCTTAGTGCCAAAAGAGATTATTCCGGCGTCACGAAAACTCAGTCGAACAGATGCAATAAGTCTGGCCACTTCAGTTGAAAGTATCACGATAGCGAAGGGCAAAAAAGTTGCTTCCTTTGTAATTAGCGGGGAGGTGCCTGAAGACCTAATTAACGGCATGCTTGGCCCAACTGGTAACCTAAGAGCCCCTACTTTAATAAGTGGCAAGCATCTAATAGTCGGTTTTAACGAGGAGATATATCAGAAGTTACTAGTTGACTAAAATCTGAACGGTTAAGAGAAAACCTATCTCGCATCGTCAGCGTAGCTGAAGAGTTTTAACCCCCAGCTATCCCGACAAGAAAAGTGATAGTTTCGCCGTCTTCAAGAATATCTTCTGCAGAAACTCTCATTCCCTTTTCGTTAACAAACATTGTTCCGCGCTCATTAAGTTCGTTAGTTTTCGGGTCGATCAGCATTGCTCTCATCCTAGACCCATATTTGTCGCATATACATTTTGCGAATTCACTCACCGTGGTAATTTCAATAACAAATGAATCCTCACCAGTAGCCGCGAGCTCTTTGAAATGGCTGTGAAACTTAGCATGCACTGTTATCACGATATAAACCTCAACCCTATTTAGCGAGCGAACCTTCTTGCGCCAGTACTTCAGCTACGTCATCTAGGCCACAAGCCTCTAGAGATTTTCTGGTTTGCAGACCTGACTCTTTATCCCAACCACGCCACTCATAATATTCATCTAAAACTGGATTGAACATATCTGCCGCTACCGATCCAGGATACATACCCTCTTCAGTGGGTTCCCACATCCATCTTTCACACACAGTATCATGCTCTCGCCGCATACCTATCCTTGAATTGAAAGCCTTCTCTAAATTGCAAATCCTAGCGCCATCAAGCATTAATTCATCTGGGGTTCGGTCAATCCCAGTAGCAGCAGCATAAGCTTTTCCATAGTAATCCTGAGGAGTGTAACCGGCGGGGTCGAGCATCCAATGGAAAAGGCACACTCCATAGGAATTTAACAGAGCAACCTGATTCTCGATGAGCGCGGTTGAGGCCCCTTTTAAAGTAGGAACAGTGAGATCTGCAGCTTCTGTACGCCCGTCAAAATAGATCTTAGATAGATCTTTACGCTGGAATTTTTCGATTAAACCAATCCCTTTTAAATGATCGGCTCCACGTGAGGCGACGGCCATATTGTTCATCCACGTTGGGAAGGGTCTCATCTCTTCGGTAAAGCTGGCACCACCTTTTCCGTAAGTCGCATATTTCATGAAATTCTGACCTTTCAGTTCGGAATACCGAATCGCACCGAGATACGGCCCGTCACCAAAGAGTTTACCAAACAAGTCTTTCTGAAAAACAATGCTATGGAGACATGCTTCAATGTCATCCATGTTGCCCCATTCTAAACTCTGTTCACGGCCAAACAGCTCCACAACATCCTGATCTGTAATTAGTTTCCGCTGCTTAAGCTCCATGAGAAACGAAATAGCACATGACAAGTCTTGATTGTCTATCCCATAATCATTGGTGATTTTGCCCCAATGAGCAACCTCAGCCCAGTCTCTTACATCTAAAGCTCCTGCCGCACTTCCTGTGGTCAAATACTCAGGCCGTCTAAATGACTCTCCAATGTATTTCTTGGCAGCCTCTGACTCAGTCCCATCAATTTTATATTTTGCGTCACACGCAATGAAACAGTCTGACGAACAAACTTCGGAATACTTATGATACTTATTCACCCAGTTATCGGACGTGATTTCTCCGCCGCGAAACATATTCCCTTGATTATTCCGCCAAAAATGACTTCCGATATGTTGGTACATTTCAACCGCACCGAGGGTTCCACGACGCTTGAAGCCATAAACAGCTTCATTGCTGTCTATTTTCTGCCGGAAATCATCGGACCAGGCTAGCATTTCATCAGGCATGGCTATAGGAAGGCCACCATTGCCCTGGACTGCGATTGCTTTAAGATTTTTTGAACCCATGACGGCACCTCCGCCGCATCTTGCATGAATCCTTAAGGCATCAGACACAACGCTTGCTATCCCTACCTGGTTCTCTCCCGCCTGACTAATAGATAGCGTATGAACTTTTGAAGGATAGGTTCCTAACTCTTCACGCAGCATAGTATGTGTTTGTAAGGTGTCTTTACCCCATAAATGAGACGCGTCTTCCAAAGAAACTTCATTGTTACAGATCCGGAGATATACCGGTTTGGGTGACTTCCCCGTAATCGCAATATACTCGAACGCTGTAAATCTCAACATATATGGGAATTTCCCCCCCCCTGCCGAGTCCCCGAACATATTGTAGCAAGGGCTCTTAAAGGTAATGCGTCCTTTAATCCCGCTACCTGCTCCTGTTCCAGCCAGCGGGCCAACACCAAAAACGAAGATATTGTCTGGGCCACGCGGATCACAATTTATGTCGTGAGTTAGGAAATGCTCCCACATAATCCAATTATTAATTCCCGAGCCACCGATCCATCTCTCAAATATACTATGAGGGATGACCTCACTCTTGAGTTCGCCTGTGGTCAAATCCACTCTTAATAATCGACTTTCCATAATATTTCTCCCCAAATTAACTCTAACTACTTACGCCGGACTTGAAATTGTCCCTGCCTCTAGCATCGCTTGCATCATCCCTACCTCATCTGTCTTTTCCGGGACCTGCTTATGTTCTTTATTGAATTCAGCCTGCTCGGAATAAAACAACACAGGAAGTCTCACGTACTGTTTACCTTGATTGAGCATTTCCGGCCGCGCTGCGCATGCCTTAACACACACTGGATCTCCGCCGCACAGATCACATTTCAGAAGCTCGCCAGACGGAGCAATAAACACGGCGTCAAAAGGGCAACCAGGGACACATTCCATGCACTGGATGCAGTTATCTTGTTCTATGACCGCAGCTTTTGTTTTTGGATCATAATAGAAGGCTTCAGTCGGACACACTTCAGCACAGGGCGGTGGATTTCCACAATGATGACAGATTTCCGCAATGAAACCTAAGCCATCTGGATTCACACGAGACGCTTTGTCCGGTGCATGGTCAATTTTTAACCTAGCATACTGGGGGTTCACTGTGCCGTCCGGAGAGTGCACTAATGAACAGGCGACCTCACAAACATTACACTCTGTACATTGGTTCTTTAGCGCGAACAGCTTCTCTATGACATTCGGGACATCAGCATCTAAAGGATGACGCTCGACTCCTGTGACCAATTCTTTTTGAGGTACAAACGACATTTTATTTAGCTCCCCTTAACCGCTTCTCTACGAATTTAATGTTCAAGTATACCCGTACTTCTGAAACCTTTAACATCGGTTTAAGCAAAATATGGTGCACATCAACGAAAAATAGCCCAAAATACTATTTAAATCCCACAGCCAGGAAGAAATAATCGATGTCAAATCCAGATAGGAAGTACCTTGAGCACCCTGAACTTGGAACACTACCCGCAATACAGATAATTGATTGCATATTTGCCTTAGCACCTAACGGCCGCATCATTCACTTGCATAAAGAGCAAATGGCAACTTCTCCAAGCGACACCTCCAACAATTTCCAACTTGGCGAAACGACACCACTCCCACAAAGATCACGCTGCCAAATCATTCCTCCCTTCGTCAACGCGTTTAAATAATTGAGAGTATCTACGATGAATGATAATTTAGAGAATCAAAGTATCAACGCAGATCTCGTTGCGGCGGAGATAGGTCAAGAGGGTACCAGCACATATGTTGACGTGCGAACGGTCGCAGAATTTGCAACCAATCGTCCGAAAGGACGGGCTGTCAATATACCGATTGTTTTTTTTCACCCTACCGCTAAAGAAGTACACCCGAGTCCAGCCTTCGAACTGGTAGCTCAACACGCGTTAAAAAAAGATGATGTCCTTATCGTTGGAGGCAATTCTGATAGTCGTGTACTGGAAGCTGCGACGCGACTCCAGGCGGCAGGCTTTTTAAATATAAAAATATTACGAAAAGGCGTGGACGAGTGGAGGGAGGCAAATCTTCCTTTGACTGGAGACAACCGTCCGGGGGTGAGCTATGCCTCTTTGCTCACTGATGCAAGACGAACAAAAAAATAACTTATACTAAAATTTATTGGTCCTTGCAGGTGCAGCCATGCCTCTAGTGCCTGATAAACTAGTCGATGCTGCACCGGCCGATTTTAATAACTTAGAAGTCGTCACAGGAGCCATAGTAGCGTTACCCCCTCCAACTATCCGAATGACTTCTGAATCACCGGGCGTATCACCAAGACCTATTTGCGCATGCTCGCATAACTCCTGCCAGCTGGAAAAGCGATCTGCCATACGATGCACCACTTCAACCGTCCGACCGTTAGCTTTACATTGATATTCATAAATTGGCATTAAATGCTCCATTATTTCTCGCCACATATCGTAAACTAAAAGAGACGAAAAAATTTGTGTTTGATAAAATTACACTAAATATAACTTATATAGGCTCATAATACTAAATGAAGGAACTTTTCCATGAGTAGCTTATCCGGTAAGTTTTTCTATTGGCCTCGCCGATACACAATCGTAGCTTTGTGCGTTTTTGCGGTTTTCATCTGTTACGCAGACAGGGTCAATATTTCGGTTGCAGCTATAGCCATGCAAGAAGAATTTGGTTGGAGCGAAACTACTAAAGGGTATGTCTTATCTTCTTTCTTTATTGGTTACCTGCTTTTTCAAATTCCTAGTGGATGGTTAGCAAATAAACTTGGAGGCAAGCTTATACTCGGTTTTGCTGTCTTATGGTGGTCTCTTTTTACTTTTTTAACTCCATTCGCTGCGGGGATTAGCATCATCGTCCTCATAGCCGCCAGAATCGGAATGGGCTTGGGAGAAGCTGCTATGTTCCCTTCCGCCTATAATTTATATAGCCGATGGGTCCCACCTAACGAGCGCTCTCGCTCCGTTTCATTACTCGTTGGCGGTATCCCTTTGGGTACCTTATTCGCTCTTCTGGTTACAGGGTGGCTAGTAGAAACGTACGGTTGGCCAGCTGCTTTTTACTCCTTCGGTCTTGGCGGAGCATTGTGGGTAGTAATTTGGTATTTCTATGCTCATGACGATCCGGCTACCGATCCTAGATGTTCTGAGGAGGAGAAAAATCTACTGCTACCTTTGACACCGCCTGTTGACCAAGCTCAGTCGATTCCTTGGGGGAAATTCGCCAAGAGCAGAGCTGTCTGGGCGTTGATTATTAATCATTTCTGCAGTAACTGGATCCTATATATGTTGCTTGCGTGGCTTCCAAGTTACTTCAGAAGCCAGCATGACCTAAGTATTATGAATGCAGGTCTCTACTCAGCCGCGCCCTACCTCAGTATGCTGATAGTAGGCAACTTAGGGGGAATGGGCGCTGACAAACTTCACGCAAAAGGCATGAGCTTAACCAGCGTACGAAAATTAATGCAGGTCAGCGGTCTGCTAGGATCCGCTGCCTGTTTGCTAGCAGTAAAGGATGTAAGCGACCCTTATCTAGCTATGGCGTTTATGTCTGGAGCGCTTGGTCTCGCTGCTTTGATGTGGTCCGGTTTTGTACCTAACCACCTCGACATAGCCCCTCGGTATGCTGATGTATTAATGGGAATCACAAATACTGCCGGTACAATACCTGGGATCATTGGCGTTATCATCACCGGCTGGCTTGTGGATACAACAGGGTCCTTTGCTTCGGCATTCACTCTGTGTGCTGCGATCAATATCTTTGGCGCTATCATCTGGATTCTTTTTTCTACCGCCGAAAAGATAATTGACTAACTAGAGACTTCTATTTTAATGCGAATTCAACAGGCACAGAAAAGAAAAACTAGGCAAGCTCTATTGCCGAGAGTCTGATATATTCTGATCATGGAAGAACGTCATCGACAACGTCTGGACTAACAGAATCAAGGAGAGGTTACAGTGAACGAAGCTTACATTATTGATGCAGTCAGAAGCCCTACCGGCAGACGCAAAGGTTCTCTTGAAGATATTCATGCAGCGGATCTGGGTGCTCACGTTATAAAAGCGATTGTGGAGAGAAATGGGATTCCTGACGACGAATACGATGATGTTATATTTGGAACTATAGACGCCATCGGGCCTCTAGCTGGAGATGTTGCTAGAACATGCTGGCTCACCGCGGGATATAGCGAAGCTGTGCCAGGAGTCACAATTGATCGCCAATGCGGATCCTCCCAACAGTCGGTGCATTTTGCTGCACAAGCGGTCATGTCTGGAGTTAACGATGTAGTCATTGCTGGTGGTGTTCAAACTATGACCAAAATACCGATTGGTTCTTCTGCGGTTGCGGCAGGTGGGTTTGGTTTTCCAGATCCATTCAGTACGTCGCCAGGATGGGTGGCTAGATATGGAGAAGATCCACCTACGCAGTTTAAAGGCGCTCAAATGATGGCTGACAAATGGGGGCTATCGCGTGAAGCAATGGAAGTCTACTCGTTAGAGTCTCACCGAAGAGCGTTACACGCGATAAAAGAAGGACGCTTTAAACGAGAAATCGTGCCACTCAATGGTCTTGATCATGATGAGACTCCTCGAGAAACCAGTCTTGAAAAAATGTCAGAGCTAAATACTATCTTTGGATTAAAGAGTATTACTGCAGCAGTATCCAGCCAAACTTGTGATGGTTCTTCTGCAATGCTCATAGCCTCAGAGGCTGCAGTAAAGCGCTACAACCTAAAGCCTCGAGCTCGTATTCATCACATGAGCGTCAGAGCAGAAGATCCTATGATCATGCTTACCGCTCCAATCATGACGACAAAATACGCGCTCGGAAGAGCTGGGATGAAAATACAGGATATTGATTTGGTAGAAATCAATGAAGCCTTCGCTCCTGTTCCGATGGCATGGCTGAAAGACATGGATTACCCAGCGGATCAGACTAACGTGAACGGTGGAGCAATCTCCCTCGGTCATCCAATTGGAGCGACGGGTACAAAACTGATGACCACGCTACTCCATGAGCTTGAGCGCACGAACGGGAAATATGGACTACAAACCATGTGTGAAGGTGGCGGACAAGCTAACGTAACTATAATTGAGCGATTGTGAGTTAATTATTGACGAGTATACAAATCAGAGACACCAATATGCTCAGATACCAAAAGTATGGGCGTCGTCATTGTGTCCCATAACCGAAAAAAAATTACTCCGGTGAAGGTAAAAGCAGAACCGACTAAAGCCTGTGCTTTAATTCAAGGCGCAAGTAGGGGAATCGGACTGGCTCTTGTAGATGAACTGCTAGAAAGTAGTGCTGATCAGCTAGTAATCGCTACATGTCGAAATCCGAGCTCAAGCGATGGATTAAAATCTCTGATGAAAAACTATGGGGACCGACTGAAAGTTTTCCCATTAGATCCTACGGTGGAGTCATCCGTCATAAAAGTTGCCGAGACACTTGCGAAGCAGCCCACATCTATTGAACTGCTGATTAACTGCACTGGGATCTTACATCATTCGAAATTACGACCTGAAAAAAGAATTGATGATATCAATATAGAAAACCTAATCGAACTGTTTAAGGTAAACTCCATAAGTGCAATGTTAGCTATCAAACATCTAAGAAAATTTCTTCTTCGCGACTCGCGCTCGGTAATTGTGAATCTTTCCGCACGAGTGGGCAGCATTTCAGACAATTGTCTCGGTGGCTGGTACGGTTATCGTTCTTCGAAAGCAGCTCTAAATCAACTGACTAAGACTTTAAGCATAGAGCTTCAAAGAAACTTGCCTTTAAATGTATGTGTAGCTTTGCACCCGGGTACTGTAGACACCCAATTATCACAACCTTTCCAGTCGGCAATTCCAAAAGAAAAAATCTTCACTACCCAAACAGCAGCCCGCCAAATATTGGACGTAATAAGCAAACTTAATTCTACTGACACCGGATCTTTTATTGCCTGGGATGGATCCAAAATCCCATGGTGAAAAGTATTAAAAAAGGAATCAAGTTATGGAAAATTTAAACGTTGGAAAAACAAGCGCATGGAATACGACGGAAATTGTGAGTTATCTACATCAGACTGTCGCCCCTTGTCGATTATCTTCGATTAACAAAAACGGGTTCCCCAATGTCACATCACTCTGGTACGTTTATGACAATGGACTCATGCTCTTTAGCGCACGGTCTAATTCTACAATTTGTAAACGGTTGCATGCTAACAACAAAGTGGGGTTTGAAGTTGCTAAAGATGCTCCTCCCTATATGGGCGCTAGAGGTATAGGCACCGCGACCCTCAAAGCAAGCAGCGAAGTACCTATTCTAGCGACGTTAATTGGTCGCTATCTTGGCAGCACTGAGAGCAAGCTCGCAAAATGGTTGTTATCTAAGCCTGAAAACGAGTCAACTATATGCCTGAAAGTGGAGAGAATAACTTCATGGGACTACTCTAAAAGAATGTAACTTAAACAGTAAAGTAGTCTCCTCCCTTACTATGCCAAGGCCCTCTGCCGCTAGTTGCAAAATCACGACGAATCCTATTAAGATTAAGTTATGCATTAGCCACAGCTATAAATAATGTTCGCCTGGGGAGGTCGTCCACTATGAAAATCGCATGCTTTCACCTTATGCCATATCGAGATCTGGAACCGGATTTCGACAAAAAATATGATTCTGCCTGGTTTACATTACCTTTTGAAGATGTGGCTGATAGAGCGATGGTCTCAAAGTATTATAATTGGACCTTAGACGAATTAATCCATGCAGCTCATTCCGGCTTTGATGGTGTTTGCACTAACGAGCACCACCAGAATGCATATGGGTTTATGGTCAATCCTAATATGATGGGTTCTGTTCTTGCTCGGGCGACTCGAGGAACCGACACCGCGATTATCCAAATGGGAGAAACGGCAGTATTTTTAAACCCACCTATTCGGGTGGCCGAAGAATATGCAATGCTTGATAGTATTTCTGAGGGGCGCTTGGTAGCAGGCTTTCCAGTAGGTTTAGGTGGAGACTACGCTTATAGCTATGGCATGGCTCCTATGGAGCAACGCGGACGATATCGCGAGGCTCATGATCTAATCCTCAAAGCCTGGAAATCAGACAAACCTTTCGCTTGGAATGGAAAATATTACCAGCTACCAATGGTCAACATATGGCCAAAACCATCACAAGAACCACACCCTCCTATTTGGGTTCCAGGTAACGCCAGCCCCAGTACATGGGACTTTGTAATCGAACATGACTATTCATACTGCTATCTGACTTATTTCGGTGCAAAAGGTGCTAAACATATGGTAGACGGGTATTGGGACAAGGTGGAAGAGGCAGGAAAGGATAAAAACCCCTACCGCATGACCTATCTAATACCTGTGGGAGTATCGGAGACAGATGAGCAGGCAGAAAAAGAATATGGCCCGCATATTGAGTATTTTTATCACAAGCTTTTGCATATGCCCGAACAATTGCTTCTACCTCCGGGACACATGACACATAGTAGTCTCACGCATGTTCTTACAAAAAGGCCTTTTCCAGCCTATGACGAGTTTAACGATATGGGCTTTAAAGAATTTAACGATCGTGATTATTTAGTTACCGGAAGTGCGGCTACGGTTACAGCAAAGTTAAAGGAGATTATTAAGGATCTTAATGTCGGGCATCTTCTGTTGTTACCACAATTCGGATCAATGCCCCACGATAAAGCAATGGAAAACATTAGCCGCATTTCAGAGGGTGTCCTGCCCCATTTAAAAGGCATTTGGGACGATGAAGATTGGGAAGATAAGTGGTGGCCTAAAGGTCAAGCGTGTGTCTCGTAAACCGAAAAAGAAGCAACCTAAGGAATAAGATAGTTATGGCCAATTTAACTCAAAAGATAGTGCCTGTTTTAGGTGGCAAGCTTTCTATTACCGTAAATATCTCAGGTAGCGGCCCACCAATTTTTTTCTGCCATTCGGCCGGAGGATTTTACTGGGATGACTTTCTAGAAAACCTTAGTAAGGACTACACCATCTATGCCCCTTATTTCCCTGGCACAGCTCCTGGGAAACCGGATGAAATCGAACATTTAGAGCACCTATGGGATGTAGTATTGGCATATGATGATGCAATAGAAGAGCTAGGGCTAGAACAACCAATAATAATGGGACATAGTTTCGGCGGCATGTTGGCTGCTGAAATTGCTGCCCATCGTAAGAAACAAACAAGAAAGTTGATTTTAATAGCCCCGATCGGCCTTTGGAAAGAAGAAGCTTCTTACACAGTAGCCAACTGGTGTGCTCTAAGTTTCCCAGAAATGAAAGAAGTACTCTTCCACGATCAAAGCTCCCCCAGAGTCGTCAAAAGAATGGCTCGCCCTGAAGAAGGTACAGAGGAACAAGCATTATGGGACCGAGATTTCATTTGGACAATTGGATGCACAGCTAAACTTATCTGGCCAATCCCTGATAAAGGTCTTTGTAAAAGAATACACCGTATATCTGCAAAATCACTGATCATTTGGGGAGAAAACGATAAATTGATTTCTCCAAGCTATGCCAATGATTTCAAGCATGCTATCGCAGACTCACAAGTCTTTACTCTCCCACTCTGTGGGCATGAGCCACCGCTTGAACAAACCGAAAAACTGGAAGTTGCAGTGAGAAATTTTCTTTCAGACTAGAAAGACTATGTCCCGCGGGGTACCATAAAAAATCACCCGTTTTCTCTGTTACGTAAGATAGAAAAGGATTGTTGTAATGGAATTTGGAGTCACATTTCCCTCTCGTATAGGGGACTATCACCTTGTGGAACTAGCAGAACAATGTGGCTTTGATCAAGCTTGGTTTTTTGACTCCCAAATGATTTATTCTGATGTCTACGCGACAATGGCGCTCGCGGCAAAGGAAACCAGTCGCATTAAACTCGGTACCGGTGTTGCCGTTCCAACAACTCGAATGGCTGCAGTGATCGCTCATTCAATAGCAACAATCGCTCAACTGGCTCCTAACAGAGTAGAGCTTGGGCTGGGTAATGGAAATACCGCTCGACTCACTATGGGCCTCAGACCGGTTCCATTAAGTACTATGAAAAAGGAAATCAGAACTATCCAAGCGCTTTTAAATGGCGAAGAAGTAGTACATGACTTCGATGGCAATCCACAGCTGATAAAACTGTTACATCCCAATAGTGGGTTCGTAAATTTAAAACACCATATCCCGCTCACTTTATCTGCATTTGGCGAAAAAACACTTCAATTTTGCGGCAGTGAGTGTGACTCTCATCTATCTTGGAACACTTCGTTGGAAATGCTCAAACATAACCGTAGCATAATCAACAGAGCCGCTATAAATGTTGGCAGATCAGGAAAGACTGTTCCTACCAAAGCAATCATCCCTTTAGCTATTTTGAAAAAAGGGGAAAAAGCGAATAGTGAACGTGTGTTAAAGAGTCTTGGCCCATTTATCACAAATCTATTGCATGTGCTGTGTGAATGGGATGATAAACTTCTACCTGATAGTCCCGCTATAAAAGACTATGTCTCTAAATATCGTGCATATGAAAACACCCTCGATCCTCAAAGGCGTCATTTACTCCTGCATGAGGGCCACTTACTCTATACTCGGAAAGACGAGTCAGAGTATTTAGTGGAAGAGATAGCACAGGTTGCTGCGATGATAGGTGAGCCTGACGAGATTATCGAAAAAATAAAAATACTCGAGGCAAATGGACTAAGCCATTTTGCTTTCCAAGTAACAGATGCACCAGCAGATCAAATAAAATCTTTTGCCGAGCAAATCATCAATCGATACTAGGCTATATAGCTTTCGTTCACTATAGCTTAAAGTACCGATGCACCTTTCTAAGTCGCAAATTGAACGGGTGACCATAATCGAACAGAATGAAATTCCTCACAACACGATGATTGAGAGAACATAAATGTCTAGCCTAGATCACCTTAAACCTATACAAAAAGATTTCACCTTCGACTTGGAGGGAACATTAAACTCGATTGTATCTCTAACGTCGTATATACCAGAGGATGCTTTTACAGCCGCTATACTTGGAACACAAAGATCAGGCCATGGCGCGGTGATATCAGAGTCCGGCTTGATCGTCACAATTGGATATCTAGTTGCTGAGGCAGACCATGTATGGATTACCACAAATTCAGGGAGCACCGTGCAGGGCCATGCATTAGCCTATGATTACGAAACGGGCTTCGGCTTAGTTCAGGCTCTGGGTAAATTGCACACTAGCACCATTAAATTAGGTGACTCCAATTGTTTTGAAAAAGGTAACACCGCAATCCTCGCAGCTGCAGGTGGCAGCCGACAAGCGCTCAAGGTCGAAATTGCCGCACGATCAGAGTTTGCAGGTTACTGGGAGTATCTGATTGAAAATGCAATTTACACAACACCGGTGATGCCTAACTGGGGCGGTGCAGCGCTGATTGATGATCAAGGGCAACTATGTGGCATAGGCTCTCTCTATCTAAATCAAATAGAAACCGAAGAAATTAATAAAGAGGGGAACCTCATTGTTCCCACAGAACTCCTATCCCCTATCCTCGATGAGCTAACGTTATATGGCCGCACCTTAAAACCCAGTCGCCCTTGGCTAGGCCTGTTTGTTTCCCACATTGATAGATATTTTGAAGTTATAGGGCTCTACGACAATGGTCCCGCGGCACAGCAAGGCTTGTTGACAGGCGACATTATTTTAGAAGTATCAGGCATCACAGCTTCTGATCTGCCAAGTTTCTTCAAGCACCTGTGGTCTCTAGGAACAGCTGGATGTGACATACCGATGCTGGTCAAGCGGGACAACACAAACCACAATATTACTGTAAAGTCGGTCGATCGGCGCGACCTGTGGAAAGGTCCTAGAATGCACTAGGCCACATTGCCTGAATTATTTTTACATTAGCTTAAGGGGATGACATGAAGAAAAGACAAGAAGTAAATCAACCAACAAGAGAAGAAATGCAAAAAGCAGCTAAAGATCTATATTTCACTATGCAAGAAGATGAGCTACAGATGTATAGCGAGTTTATGGGAGGTCTGCTTAGAGACGTAAATTTTGTCAACCACTTCAAGCAACCACTTAACGACCGAAAGTATCCACGCGGGAAAGTCACACGCCCCAGTCAGAAAGATAATCCTTATAATGCTTGGTATCAAAAGTGCATTATTAAAGGTGCAAGTGAGGGAAAGCTGAAAGGTAAAACGATTGTTATTAAGGATAATATCAGCATTGCGGACGTCCCTATGATGAATGGCTCAGATGTTTATGAGGGATTCGTCCCTGATGAAGATGCAACTATCGTTACACGAATCCTAGATGAAGGTGGTGAGATCCTCGGAAAAGCTGTCTGCGAGAATTTCTGCTTCTCTGGAGGTAGCCATACCTCGGCAACAGGTCCTGTCCGTAACCCTCACAATGAAAAATATATGACAGGAGGATCATCCAGCGGTTGTGCAGCCCTTATTGTAGGGGGACATTCTGATATGGGGGTTGGGAGTGACCAAGGAGGATCAGTCAGAATGCCTGCATCTTTTTCTGGCTGCTATGGGATCAAACCAACTTATGGTCTGGTTCCATATACCGGTGCTGGTGGCATAGAAGAAAGTGTTGATCATCTTGGCCCGATGGCTGCTTCAACTGAAGATTGCGCGCTACTACTTGAGGTTATAGCAGGCTACGATGATGGACGCGATCCTCGTCAGAAGATCCGTCGGGAATCCCAAAGTTTCACCAAAAATCTTGACCTAGGTATTGAAGGCTTGAAAATAGGGATTGTGGAGGAAGGCTTCGGCACCCCAAGTTCAGAGAGCGACGTTGATGACGAAGTCAAACGCTCTGCACAAGAGTTGAGGCAACTAGGCGCCAAAGTAGAAGATATTTCTATTCCGATGCACCTGCAGGGTGGTGCTATCATGATGACAAGTATCCTAGACGGTACACTATCAACTTTTTCAGATAACGGACCTTTTGGTCCTGCTGGACGCGGCTACAAATCACCAAATGCAATTGAGTTTTATCAAAATGCTAGAAAAGAGCGTGCTGACAAAATGCCCGTTACAGTGAAAACTGTCCTGCTCTTTGGACAGATTATGAGAGCCCGGTATGGAAATTACTACTCGGCCAAAGCTCAAAACTTAGTGTGCCTCTTGACCGAGGCCTACGACGAAGTATTTAAGCAGCACGACTTAATTATAATGCCAACAACGCCTATGAAAGCGCACCTCATCCCACCAGTCAACGCGACTCCAGCTACTATTCTAGGAAACGCGTTAGATATGCTCGCCAATACTTGCCCCTTCGACTCAACCGGACACCCGTCGATGAGTATCCCCGTCGGAACTTCCGGAGGACTCCCGATAGGAATGATGATCACTGGCAGAATGGGCGAAGATGATATGGTACTCCGAGCCGCCCAAGCCTTTGAAAAACTAAAAGGAGAGACGTGAATACCTGGCGAAAATCACTCGATAAATATTTTCAAGAAAAGCTCCTCTGCGTTCTTTTTTTAGGTTTCGCCTCCGGCCTGCCTTACGGAATGCTGATGGACCCTCTCAGTTTTTGGTTATCTGAATCAAATATCCAGCGAAGTGCGATCGGCCTGATCTCACTTGTCACTCTGACTTACTCGTTTAAAGCGGTCTGGGCGCCGTTTATTGATCGACTGAAATTACCAATCTTGACCCAGTTGTTAGGCCAGCGCAGAAGCTGGATAGTATTGAGTCAATTTCTAACTGCAATATCGTTGCTTGGTCTAGGTCTATCAGATCCTGCTGAATCATTACGCTGGCTGATTATATTCGCAATAGCCGTAGGTTTTAGCTCAGCGACGCAGGATATTTGCATCGATGCGATGAGAATCGAGTTACTTGAAGAATCTGATCAAGGTCATGGTGCCGCAATGTGGATGGGTGGGTGGCGAATCGCATTTTTAGTCTCAGGAGTAGTTCCGTTTTTCATCGCCAGCAGCCTCAATTGGTCGTCGGCTTACATCGCAGTCTCTGTCTTTATTCTATTGCTGATAGCTCCTACTATTTATTTCATTCCGGAACCTAAATATTTCGCTCGAAACCAAAGAAATATTTTAGAGACCCCTAAAGCGTGGTTCCAAGAAGCTTATATTGGACCTTTCAAAGATTTAGCGTCGAGACATAGAGACCATATTGTACTCATGATTTTGCTAATCATTACCTATAGGTTTAGCGACATGATCTTAGGGCCCATGGCAATGCCATTCTATAATGAGATAGGATTTTCTAAAGAAGAGGTGGCGCTAGTTACGAATACTTTTGGTGGCGCAGTTACTATAATGGGTGGGATCCTGGGGGGCGTTATTCTATTTCGATACGGCAACCTTACCGGACTTCTATTAGGAGCTATTTTAGTATCCTGTACCAATCTAGCATTTGCCTTACTGACTTTGACAGGCGCTAATCTGGGCATGCTCGCTGCAGTCATCGTCTGCGACAACCTGGCACAAGGGTTAGCCCTAGCCGCTTTCGTCGCACACCTTAGTTCCTTGACATCCGAAAAATTCACCGCTTCACAGTATGCCCTTCTCTTTTTAGTTGCCACAGTGCCCGCAAAGTTAATTGCTGGAACGTCTGGATTTGTCGTTGATGGAGCAGGCTACTTTAATTTTTTCTTATACGCCGCCGGAATGGGCCTTCCAGCCATCTCGCTAACTCTCTTTTTCTACCTCCAAGAAAGAAAAGGATTACATCGCACTGTCCTATAACCGGAGCTTGCAATTTTTTTCGACAAACGCAAACTTTCGTGCAACCAAGCACAGTCTAGAATTAATGAAGATGGACCATACTATTAAACGCCAACCCAAGACCAATTAATAGCAGCTGTACCGCGGTCGCACGCAACCCTACTTTGGCATTGAGAGCTGGCATTAAATCTGAAACCGCCACATAGATGAAGCTGGCCGCGGTGAAAGTAAGCAAGTAAGGGATGTACTCGGTAAATTCGCCAAGCCAAAACCACGCTATACTCGCGCCCACAACCATGGCTGATGAGCTGACTAGATTTAGGACAAGAGCACGACTTCTCGAGTATCCACTTCTTATCAAAATAGCAAAGTCACCAAGCTCCTGAGGGATCTCATGGGCGATAACAGCTAAAGCTGTCACTACACCTAAAGAGAAATCTGCCAGGAATGCTGAAGCAATAAGAACCCCGTCGAGAAAATTATGTACTGAATCACCTATCAAAATAAGTGTTCCGGCATGCTTATCGCCCTTGTCCACTTCTGGTGTCAAGCACTGTTGCCCTTCGGGATGATGGTGGTGATGTCTCCAGATCAAACCTTTCTCTAACAGAAAAAAAGCCAAAATTGCCGTAAGTGCAGCACGCATAATGCCTTCTGTCCCACCTTCGACTTGTTCTATAGCTTCAGGTAGCAAATGAAGAAAGCCTGCGCCTAAGAGCATCCCGATAGCGAAGCAAAGAAGATAATCGAGCGAGCGATCGCGAATTTTCTGAGGGAGAAGTAAGTAAGTGCCAGCAGCCGAAACGCTAAGCACCGCCCCACTAAAGCAAAAAAACAGAACCCAGGTTAATGTACTTTCCACATCGAACTCGAAAAAATTAAAAAAAGCAGTTTACCACATTTTAAGATCCCACTGATTTTCCTCCGTACCAGGTAAGCCTATCAATTGATACAATTTCTCGATATTTCTCGGCAATTATTCTATTTTTCTCTAGATCAAATCCGACAACTTTTACGAGATAACTGCAATTCATGGAAGACCCAAAAATCCATATTGGCATATCTTTTGCTTTATAACAGACATACTTAACATAGAACTATTTTCGTCAATTGCATGACGAAGTGGCATCCCCACACCTTCTTACCGAAAACACTGTCATTTTTTCCAATCTAAAGGAATTAATTTTAATTTAATATAGAATGTATAAGACCTTAAGTAACAATTATTCAAAACCAGAGGAATACTGTGAGCATATTCGAACAACAACTTGAAAAGATGAAAACCCAAAGCGGCTTTATCGCAGCTCTTGATCAAAGCGGCGGCAGCACACCCAAAACACTAAAAATATACGGGATATCAGATGATAGTTGGTCTGGCGAACAAGAAATGTTCGCTACCGTTCACAAAATGCGTTCTCGAATTATAAAATCGCCCGCTTTTTCTGGCAAACATATTCTGGCGGCCATTCTGTTCGAAAACACGATGGATAGAGATATTGAGGGTAAAACTACAGCTGAATATCTTTGGGAAGAAAAAAACGTTATTCCCATACTAAAGATTGATCAGGGACTCGCGGATGAAATTAATGGCTCCCAAAAGATGAAACCTATGCCAAACCTCGACACCCTTTTAACAAAAGCGAAATCTAAAGGGATCTTTGGTACTAAAATGAGATCATTAATTAAAACTGATGCCGCAGATGCCATAAAAGAAGTGGTGGCACAGCAATTTGAAGTTGCAAAAAAAATAATTGCCGCAGGTCTTGTACCTATTATCGAGCCCGAAGTTGATATAACTTCATCTTCAAAAAGTACTATAGAAATTATTCTCAAAACCGAAATTTTACGTGAGCTCGATGCACTAAGTGCGGAACAACATGTAATGCTGAAACTGACGCTCCCAGAAGAAGATAACTTTTATAGCGAACTAACGAAACATAATAATGTAGTAAGAGTGGTAGCACTATCAGGAGGCTATCCGCGAGAGGAGGCGAATAGAAGGTTAAGTCATAACTTTGGTGTAATTGCTAGTTTTAATCGTGCACTCACGGAAGGCCTTTATGCTCAGCAAGAAGAACAAGAGTTCAACCAGTTAATACAGCAATCTATTGAAAGCATCTTTGAAGCGTCAAAAACTTAACATCTGTTTAATCAAAAAATCTAATTGGAAATTTAAATGAAATGTCGTGCCGCAGTTTTGCATACAATTGGTGCACTAGCCCCTTACAGCCAATCCAAACCTATTCGAGTCGAAGAGATTGACTTGGCACCTCCTGGAGATGGCGAAGTACTAGTGAAGGTAGTCGCGGCTGGCTTATGCCACTCCGACCTTTCTGTTTTGAATGGATCTAGGCCACGCCCACTTCCAATGGTGATAGGTCATGAAGCCGCAGGCATAGTCAAAGAGGTCGGGTCAGGCATAACTGAATTGAAACCGGGAGACCATGTGGTCTTCGTATTCGTACCCAGCTGTGGTACTTGCGTTCCCTGCGGCGAGGGCCGCCCTGCACTTTGCGAACCTGGAGCTAAAGCCAACGTTGCGGGCACTCTGTTAGGTGGTGGACAGAGAATCAGCTTGAATGGAGAGAATGTAACCCATCATGTAGGCGTTTCATGCTTTGCAGAATATGCTGTTGTCTCTCAGTGTTCTCTTGTTAAAGTGCATAAAGATCTCCCACTCGATCAGGCAGCTTTATTTGGTTGCGCAGTTATCACAGGTGTCGGTGCCGTTGTCAATACGGCAAAAATGGAAATGGGAGCTAGCGCAGTAATAGTTGGGCTAGGAGGAACTGGCCTTGCAGCTCTACTCGGCGCCATTGCCTCGGGCGCTAGAAAAACAATCGGTATCGACCTATTAGACTCGAAACTCGAGCTTGCTAAGAAACTTGGTTGCGACTTCGTGTTTAAAGCCGACGATCCCGACATAGTCGATAAAGTGAAGAAAGTGACCAACGGAGGCGGTGACTATGCCTTTGAGTGCGTGGGCTCCGAAAAAGCCATGCAGCTCGGCTATAACTTGACGAAGCGCGGAGGGACGACTTGCTCTAGTGGACTCTCTGATCCTAAAAGTCATTTTTCGATCCAGCATCTGAATCTTGTGGCTGAAGAGCGCACGATAAAAGGAAGTTACCTTGGAAGTTGTGTACCCAAACGTGATATCCCACGCTATATTGAGTTGTTTGAGTCTGGATTACTCCCTGTTGATTCGTTGATGAGTGAAAAAATCACTCTAGACCAAGTCAATGAAGGATTTGATAAACTGGCTTCAGGGGATACGATCCGGCAGTTAATTACTTTTGATTAGCTGGACGCCGATCAAAACTACCTTACAATAGGAATGGTTGTGTAATGGCTGATTTTTCGATATGTCTTACCAACCATAACAGTATATTCCCTCCACACAGGGTTGCAGCTGAGGCAGAAGATAGGAACTTTGAAGGATTTTTCCTTCCTGAGAATAGTCATGTCCCTCTCGATAGGTCCCGCACTCGCAGGAAATTTGACGGTATCGAAAAACTAGCGAAATTTTACGATCCTTTCATCACTCTAGCTTCGTGTGCAGCCGTTACGAAAAGAATTAAGCTGGGTACCAGCGTTTGTCTCCTAACACAGAGAGACCCTGAAATAACTGCTAAGGCAATTGCCTCTCTAGAAAGCATCAGCAATCATCGTTGTGTTATAGGCGTAGCCGGGGGCTTTGTCGCGGAAGCGATGGAAAACCATGGCTCTGACTTCCAGCGAAGATGGGATATCGTGAGGGAACGTACACTACTAATGAGAGAACACTGGGCAGCCATTAATACTGAGCAAAAGATTAGAGAGGATAAAGTTCAGGTATTTAATACGCCTGTCTGGATAGGCTCTAATTCGAAACACGTGCCAGATAGAGTAGCCGCCTACGCGGATGGGTGGTTAAATCGGAGAGAATTGTTCAAAGGTGATCCCGTAAAAGCACTAAAAATGGCATGCCAAAAAATTGGCAGACCAGTCAGTGAAATCACGCTCGTTATGATGGGAGCGCCGATGGATCTAGAAGAGGTAAGATCAGCAATCCTGCAGGGGTATCAGCACTTTGTATACTTTATATCAAATGCTGATAGAGATGACCTATTAGCTGAGCTTGACTCGATTGCATCCTTAAGAGAACGTTTGTTATTAGAGTCGTAAAAGATGATGTCAGAAAATCTCAAAAGAAAGCGCCTAGTCGAATGCTTAGGTTACGCTGGAGCACTACCATTTGTAGCTTTAGCAGTCGGATGTAGTGTAAATTCAGAGCCACTGCTTTTATTTGCTTTTATTTCCTATTCTGCGGTCATTCTGAGCTTTCTAGGTGGCATTAACTGGGGGATTACTATAAATGACCCAAAAAAAGCTGATGACACTAAAATACTTCTTATTTCACTCACCCCATCACTAGTCGGGTGGGCAGCTCTTCTTTTCAACGGGACGAGATTAGTTTTATTTTCTCTGTTTATAGCCTTCACATTGCAATATTTTTTTGATCGTGTAGTAGGACGGAATCATTATCTACCAACCTGGCACCTACAACTTCGAGGAAGACTGACGTTCATAGTAAATGCTTCCATTTTATTTGTCCTGTCCAGCACCTTATCGCTGCAGACATAGTTTAGCTATTTATTCTTTCCGTAACGCGTACAAACATATTCTTAATCCCAACTAAACGATTATTTGGAACCCAAGTCACAGGCTGGTCTAACTCAACGCGTAAGTTACTTTTCAAGAACTCCTCAAAAAAAACCTTTAACTCTAACCTTGCTAGTGAAGCACCTAAACAAAAATGTACACCTACTCCAAACCCCAAGTGCTTATTAGGATCTCTAGTCACATCAAAATTAAAAGGATGAGAAAACATAGCTTCGTCTCTATTCGCAGACATTTCCCATAATGTAACTTTTTGCCCCATAAGAATTTTTTTCCCACGGAGGTCTGTATCTGCTGTCGCAGTCCGGCGCTTGTAGACAGATGGCGTAGTCCATCGCACTATTTCTTCTATTGCAGTTTTCATCAATTCGGGTTTTTTTCTAAGCTGCTCCATCTGATTGGGATTCTCTAGCAACGCGAGCATACCGCCACTTATAGATCTTGTGGTTGTCTCCGCGCCCGCAGGAAATAAAAGAGCGAAAAAAGATCCTAGTTCATAATCAGAAAGGCTGGATCCATCCTCTTCAAATTTAGCATGTATGATTTTAGAAAAAATATCCCCTTCGGGGTTTTCTTTTTTCTGAGCTATCAAGCTCTTAGCATATTCGCGTACCTTCTTGAGGTACTCAACAGCTATGACAGAAGTAGACTCAGCCTCTATCCCTTGGTCTATCCAAGTACAAAGATCTAGCCGATCTTTCTTAGGCACCCCTAGTACTGTGCAGATAGCATGCGACGGAAGCTCAGGCGCGAGGACTCGAGCGAAATCTACTCTGTCCCCACACTTCAATCCGGAAAATAAATGTTTTGCCTTAATCCTGAGATCTTCTTCTAATTTCTTAATGGCCGTCACAGTGAAGCCTTTCTGTACAAGCGCGCGCAAACGTTTATGTTGAGGCCCATCAGTTTGATTAAGTAGCTTTCCTGCTGTTTTTTCGTCTTTAATAGCAGTGCCGCCGCCCCTGCGATCGCCTCCCTTATCTGACGAAAATAATACCGGATTACGAATAATTTCATTAACCTCTTCATAGCGGCTCACTACCCAAAAGCCTTCTCCATCAGGAGTTACACTAGTAGGCTCATGCCAGTAGACAGGTTCATTTACACGGATCCAAGAAAAAAAGTCATGAGGAAAACCATTAGAAAAACTTAGATCGTCCGATAAGTCTACTTGAATTAAAGTATTTTCCCTTGTCATGCAGTCAAGCCTTGAACTTAGGAAAGACGGCGTCACATGAATCAGCCAAGTCGCGCAAAGTTACGCAGAAATCAAGCTTAGATGTCTCGGTATTCAATGACTTTTTATAAACGGCATGCGCAGCATTTGTCACTGGCATCGAGACACCTGTTTCTTCAGAAGCGCTAATAGCGAGATTCAAATCTTTCTCTGCTATTTCTAATGAGAATATATTTCTATCTACATCGTTCGAGAGGAACAAAGGTGCGAGCTTTACCATCGATGCAGCAGAACTCGTTTTAATCACATTAAGCAGTGCTTGGGGCTGCATGCCCGCCTTTAATCCCATCATGAAGGCTTCCTGGACAACAACACTGGTAGATAGGAAGATTTGATTATTTACAAGCTTAGCTAAGCTGCCTGACCCCGAGGGTCCGACATGAAAAATATTTTCACCCAATCCTAAGACTATTGGTTTGATCGCCTCAAAGGCACTTGCCGAACCTCCTATCATGACACTTAGCGCACCTTTTTTTGCACCCGCCCTGCCGCCGGAAACAGGAGCGTCAAGATAGTTCACGCCAACTTGCTCTGCTGCAGCGCTAATCTTTCGGCTCAGTTGTGGAGGGTTAGTAGATAGGTCGACAATATACCGCAACTGTTTAGATTGTGATAAAAGCCCACTTTGCCCTAATACGACATGCTCAACAACCTCGGGTGAAGGTAACGATAGAAACACAATTTCACAGCCCGCAGAAATCTCCATACAGCCCTGCCCGTTGGAGGCTCCTAGCTCAACCAGCCTAGTCAAAGCATCAGCGTTAATATCATAAACACGAAGACTGTGCTTTTGGATAAGCAACCTCTCGGCTATAGCCCCACCGATAGCTCCTAATCCAACAAAACCTAAATCAGACAAATATCTCTCCCCTCACTTTGCAGGCTTGCGCTTTATCCCAGCAGAATGTCAGCATGATTGCTCGCAACTTCTAGATTGTAGCGCAGCAGCTTCTGTCTCAGGACCTGCGACACCTCATGTAAGACGCTGCCTGCAGTCTACTTTTGCAGAGTGTAGCCCTCATAGTTATTTTCAGCCACGTCATCACAAGTCTTTCGATACAATGGTGACCCACCGGCATAAAGATACATCTGCCGAGGCTTACCAGGAATATTAGCTCCCATAAACCACGAATCCGTTTTAGTAAGCAAACTGCCAGACGCTACATCTTGCACGTGCTCCGTCCATTTGTCCTCCGCATCCTTATTAGGCTCGATCCGGCGAATATCATTTTTAGTCATATGCTCAATACAATCACTTACCCATTCCACATTTTGCTCAATACATCTTGGGATATTACAAAAAGTGGCACCGTTATGAGGACCAACTAAGGTAAATAGATTGGGAAATCCAGAGGAACCCATGCCTAAATACGTCCTTGGACCATCTACCCATTTTTCCTTCAGCGACACACCGTTAGATCCGCGGATATCAATCCGATCTAAGCTTCCAGTTACCGTATCAAACCCAGTAGCGAGAATTAACATGTCAAATTCATATTCTGTCTGTGTAGTCTTCAGGCTACTCTCGGTAACCACTTCAATAGGCGTCGCCTTTATGTCGACTAACTCGACGTTTGGCTGGTTATAGACTTCATAGTATCCAGTTTCCAATGGCATACGTTTGGTGCCAATAGGATGGCTTGTGGGACATAACATTTCCGCCACCTTCGGGTCGTTAACCCGAGACCGTATTTTTTTTCGAGCAAATTCTGCCTGAGTTTCATTAGCTTTTGGATCCGTGAGTATATCCTCATAAGTACCTAGCCAGAAACCAAAACCAGGTTCATTCCAGAGCTCCTCATAACGAGCTTCTCTCTCTTCGGGAGTCACATCAAAAGCAGATCGTTTTTCGAAATCAGCAAGGAACGATCCAAAAGTCTCTCTACACCTTTGAAAAATTTTTGGATAATTTTTCTTAATGTCTTCTTGTTCGTCATCAGAAATGAGACTATTACCAAGAGGCTTACAAAAATTCGCCGTTCTTTGAAAGACTGTTAGCTGACCAGCTGTCTTAGCTACTTCCTGTATGAGCTGCACAGCAGTTGCCCCTGTGCCAATTACTCCAACTTTCTTGCCCTCAAACCCCACATGCTCTTTAGGCCAATTAGCAGTATGCCAAGAGGCTCCCTGAAAACTGTTCAAACCTTTTATCTCGGGGACAAAAGGAGTGGATAAGACTCCGACTGCAGTAATGAGAAACTGACATTTTATCGCCTGCCCATCATCGGTAGCCACAGACCATTCATTCTCCTCCTCTCCATAATGAGCAGATGTCACACGCGTGCTAAACTGAATGTCTTTTCTAAGATCAAATTTGTCAGCGACATACTCTAGATATTCCAAGTTATCTGGCTGTGGAGAGAAGCGCTCTTTCCAGTTCCACTCTTGCAGTAGCTCTTCAGAAAAAGAATACCCATAACTGACACTTTCAGAATCAAATCTAGCCCCAGGATAACGATTCCAGTACCAAGTTCCACCGACGCCAGTTCCACCCTCATAGACCTTAACGGTAAGTCCAATTTTTCGAAGTTTATGCAGTTGATACATCCCCGAAATTCCTGCGCCAATTATTACCGCATCGACCTTCTTTTCTCCCGACATCAAACTTCTCCTCGCAAAACTTCTAATTAATTCAATGACCATCTTATCATTAAAAAAATTTGCATTTCGATAATTTTTTCGCTGTCTGTAAAGGAAATGGACGTGCTCAAAAACAGAAAATAGGAGCTGGGAATCCTCTGATCAAGTTTGCTAGTGCAGAAAGGTTGGCAGCTTTTGATGACTGGGTATCAAAGAAAAAAGGTGGTGGCTATGGGTGGACTTGAACCACCGACTTCAGCATTATGAATGCTGCGCTCTAACCAGCTGAGCTACATAGCCTTTAAACTAGCAAATTCGACTAAGAAAACGTAAAGTCGTGCTAAAGAAGCGAGATCATCGTAGTTCAAGGCAGTTGTGTCAAGACTCTAGTACTAGATCGAGAAGAAAAAAATGAACAATAAAATTTTCCCCACCAACGGCATCGTTGTAACCGACTTAAAGGTGATCCCCGAATGGATAGACTATAACAATCATATGAACGTCGTTTATTACGTCCAAGCGTTCGAAACCGGATTTGATTTTTACAAAGATCTCATAGGAATGGATCTTGCCTATATACAATCTCGGAATCTCTCAACCGTATCTTTAGAGTCTCACATCTGCTACAAAAAAGAGGCTGATCTTAACGATGTATTACGTATCGAAACCCGAGTGGTTGAGTTTGATAATAAGCGGGCCCACATTTACCAGGAGATGTATAGGGAAGCCGATTTGCTAGCTACGCAGGAGACGCTTTCAATCTCATTCAACACTCTCACACGAAAAACCCAAGAGTTTGAGCTTGAAATCATTAGAGGCTACACCCGATTACGCGATGCGCAAAAAGCTCATGCCGCTCAACCAGAGATCAACAAGTCGATAAGGAAATTATCTCCTGCAAACTGAGTTAAATTAAATTTTTATACCCAAATTCTTACAAATACGCACAGAAGGACCACCTCGATTCATCGTGTAAAAATGTAGCTTTGGTGCCCCTCCATCAATCAAACGCTCACAAATGTCGGAGACGACATCTACGCCATAAGACTCCAAGTCAGTACTGCCGTCCTGAAATTCCTGCAAGCGCATCCTTAGCCAGCGAGGAATTTCGGCACCACACATTGTGGAGAATCGATCTAAATTGGCATAATTGGTTATAGGCATTATCCCAGGGACAATTGGAATATCGATTCCAGATGCGAGACATCGATCGACAAACCGAAAATAAGCATCCGTATTATAGAAATACTGTGTAATCGCACAATCCGCTCCAGCTTCAACTTTCATCTGGAAATTTTTCAGATCAATAGTCGAGGATTTAGCTTGAGGATGAACCTCAGGATATGCAGCAACATTAATGTAAAAATGCTCCCCATGTCTTTCTCTAACCAACTCCACTAGCTCGCTCGCGTGACGTAATTCGCTAAAACATTGGCCACCGGAGGGAGTATCTCCTCTCAAAACCACCAACTGAGACACATCGGCCTTCTTATATTGTTCGAGAGCATCCTGAATCTCTTGACTAGAAAGGGCGCTGCATGAAATGTGAGGAACGCTCATAACTCCAGTATTTTTTGCTGTATCTAAGACTGTCTGAAGTGTTAAATCTCGTGTTCCTCCTCCGGCTCCAAAAGTTACGGAATAAAATTCAGGGTTTAATTTTTTCAATAACTTTTGCGCGGCAAGTAAATTACTTTGCCCATCGGCACTTCTGGCTGGGAAAAACTCAAAGCTAACTGGAACAATCACTAAAACTATATCCCTCTCAAATCATACATTTAGATTGGCTTATTACGCACTAATACCCAACATTATAAGGCAATTATGAACTAAATAAGCCCTCTCATCGATCATCAATTACAATGCTGTAAAAACATTACTCTGAGATGGTTTTTTCGAACTCACTATCAGAGTAGAATCTACGACCAAATGACACAGGTACTGTCGCAGTTCTAGTATCAAGGTCGGGTCCATACACGACAATGAAAAAACATTAGCAAGATCTACCGCATGCAGACGACGGAAAACTAGTTTGATTAGCGACTAATGGAGTCAAATGGAATAACTGACGACAATAAAAAGGTGAATAATGGAAAACAATTCGGGAGAACCAACATCTAACGAGCTAGCGAACGCGATCCGCGCGTTGAGCATGGATGCTGTGCAAGCGGCAAATTCAGGACACCCTGGAGCTCCTATGGGAATGGCCGACATTGCCGAAGTTCTATGGCGTAAACACCTCAATCACAACCCTCAAAATCCAACCTGGTTTAATCGAGATAGGTTCGTTTTATCTAACGGTCATGGGTCGATGTTGCTCTACTCGCTCCTTCATCTCACTGGTTATGATTTGAGTATTGAAGATATCAAGAGTTTTCGTCAACTGGGATCCAAAACTCCCGGACATCCCGAATACAGACATACGCCAGGTGTCGAAACTACAACAGGTCCTCTGGGTCAAGGTATTGCAAATGCTGTTGGGATGGCTTTAACGGAAGCGCACCTCGCCGCTCGTTTCAACAAACCTGACCTGAATATCATTGATCATCATACGTATGTTTTTGCTGGAGATGGATGCCTGATGGAGGGTATTTCGCACGAAGCATGCTCGCTAGCA
>CALKCL010000014.1 GCA_938082545.1 uncultured Gammaproteobacteria bacterium | reverse complement strand
GTTGGGATGGCTTTAACGGAAGCGCACCTCGCCGCTCGTTTCAACAAACCTGACCTGAATATCATTGATCATCATACGTATGTTTTTGCTGGAGATGGATGCCTGATGGAGGGTATTTCGCACGAAGCATGCTCGCTAGCAGGAACCCTTAAGCTAAACAAATTAATTCTATTTTACGATGATAATGGGATTTCTATTGATGGCGAGATTGATGAGTGGTTCACAGATAACACGCCAGAAAGATTTAAAGCTTACGGATGGAATGTGATTCCCAATGTTGACGGGCACGACACTAAGAGTATTAACGCAGCAATTGATATAGCAAAAACGAATCACAATGGTCCTACGTTGATTTGCTGTAAAACCGTTATAGGCAAAGGGTCACCAAATAAAGCTGGCACATCAGCATGTCATGGTGCCGCTCTGGGCGAAAAAGAAATAGTTGAAACTAGAAAAGAACTTAATTGGCAACATAAACCCTTTGATATACCGGAAAGTATATATAACGCTTGGAGCTCAAAAAATAAAGGGCAAGCTCTTGAGGAAGACTGGAATAAAAAATTGTCTGCCTATAGAGTAAAATATAAGAATGATAGCGAGCTACTAGAACTTCAAATGCACAACAAACTGTCTCAAGATTGGGAAAGAAATAAAAATGAGTGCATTCAAAAAATGCTTAACAATAAAGAAGGCTTCAAAGAAGCGACCAGAAAGTCTTCGGAACGCGTTCTTGATTCCTTAGCGGCTAATCTCCCCATGCTATTAGGCGGTTCAGCCGATCTGACTGGGTCTAACAATACTTGGCACTCGTCTAGTAACGCGATTACAGGCAAAGATAGAAGCGGAAACTACGTATACTACGGTGTTCGTGAATTTGCGATGAGTGCAATAATGAATGGGATGTGTCTCCATGGCGGAGTTGTACCTTATAGTGGCACTTTTCTCGTGTTTTCAGACTATGCTAGGAATGCAGTTAGGATGGCAGCGCTCATGGAAATTGCACCTATATTTGTCTATTCCCATGATTCAGTCGCGCTTGGTGAAGACGGCCCCACGCATCAACCAGTAGAACACACCAACTCACTGCGCCTAATCCCTAACTTAGATGTTTGGCGTCCCGCAGACACCACAGAAACTGCTGTAGCCTGGGTAATGGCCATAGAAAGCCGGAAAACTCCATCATGTATCTTACTAACGAGGCAAGGATTACCAGCACTCCACCATACATCGGCTCAGTCAGAAGAAATCCTCCGGGGCGGATACATCCTTCTCGAGCCTCCTACAGCGGCATCAGCAGTTATCATGGCAACTGGTTCCGAGGTAGGCATCGCATTACAGGTGGCTAATGCTCTTAATGAAGCAGGAAATTCGATCAGAGTGGTCTCTATTCCTTGCGTAGAGATATTCAATCGGCAAAGTGCGGATTGGCAAAACAAAGTCCTACCGCCTTCAATCAAAAAACGTATCTCAATAGAGGCTGGAAATACGGATTTCTGGCACCGATATACGGGTTTAGATGGGCTCACTATTGGTATCAATACCTTTGGAGTTTCGTCCCCGGGAAATGAAGCACTAGAGCATTTTGGGCTGGATAAAAATAGCTGTATTCAGCAGATAGATAACTATCTCAAACAATAAATAACATTTTAGGAGAAACGTAATGGCGGTCCGAGTTGGTATCAATGGTTATGGTCGTATTGGTCGCAATGTCTTGAGAGCTCTGTTTGAGTCAAAAAGACAATCTGAAATTGAAATCGTGGCGATAAATGATCTAGGAAATGCCGAAACAAATGCGCACTTAACTAAATACGATAGCGCTCACGGGAAATTCCCAGGAACTGTTGTCGTTGAAAATGGAAACATGATTATCAACGGACACGCCATTCAAGTCTTAAGCGAACGCAACCCTGAGAACCTGCCTTGGAAAAAGCTTAATATAGACGTTGTTCTAGAGTGCACAGGTTTTTTTGCCAGTAAAGAAAAAGCTAAAGCCCATCTAGCAGGCGGTGCAAAAAAAGTGCTCATCTCAGCTCCAGCTGGAAAAGACGTGGATGCCACTATTGTTTACGGAGTGAACCACCATCTGTTAAAGAGCACAGATATGGTAGTGTCTAATGCCTCATGCACGACAAACTGTTTAGCCCCTCTCGTGAAGCCTCTAAACGAAAAAATCGGAATTGAAAGTGGATTGATGACCACCATACACTCCTATACAAATGACCAAGTCCTGACAGACGTTTACCACACCGATCTTAGAAGAGCACGCTCTGCCACTCAGTCGATGATACCTACCGGCACTGGAGCTGCCGCAGCGGTCGGACTAGTCTTACCAGAACTTAATGGTAAGCTAGATGGATACGCGGTTAGAGTTCCAACGATTAATGTGTCGCTTGTTGACCTTACTTTTAAAGCAAGTAGAAAAACCAGTACCGAAGAAATATCTCAGATATTAAAAAGTGCGTCTGAGAATGAGCTAAATGGAATACTTGAATATAATGAAGAACCGTTAGTCTCAATCGATTTCAACCATAATCCGCATTCTTCAATCTATGAGTCAAGTCAAACGAAGGTAATTGGAGGGGACATGGTAAAGGTACTATCTTGGTACGATAATGAATGGGGGTTTTCAAACCGTATGCTGGACACAACCCTTGCCATGATGAAGGCCATGGGATAAGCATATGTTACAAATGCGTGACCTCCCGCTTGCAAGGCAACGGTTACTGATCCGACAAGACCTGAATGTTCCTTTATCGAATGGGAAAATTTCGGATAACACGAGGCTAAAAGCCGTCCTAGACACTATTGCTTTCGCTCATAATTCTGGGGCAACGGTGATGATAATGTCCCATCTAGGACGCCCAAAAGAAGGGAGTGTAGAGCCCCTCTTATCGCTAAAGCCTATCGCCTCAGCGCTAAGTGTTTTACTCGAGATGCCGGTAAATTTTGCAGAAGATTGGATCGAGGGCTTTGAAGCACAAGCGGGGAGCATAACGCTCTTTGAGAACGTGAGATTCCTAAAAGGTGAGCAATCTAACGACGAAGAATTGGCAAAAAAAATGGCCAGCCTTTGTGACATCTTTGTCAATGATGCGTTCGCCACTGCCCATCGCGCCCACGCTTCGACCCATGGAGTAGCGAAATATGCTTCTATAGCATGCTCTGGACCGCTGCTCACTGCAGAGATAAATGCATTAAATAAAGCTTTAGAGAACCCCAAAAGACCACTGGTAGCCATAGTTGGTGGCGCCAAGGTTTCCACAAAAATAGAAATAATTCAGTCCTTGCTAGGAAAAGTTGATTCCTTAATCGTCGGCGGCGGAATAGCGAACACTTGTCTAAAGGCATCAGGAAAAAGTATCGGAGCCTCCTTGTGCGAAAACGATATGATTGAGACAGCTGAAAAAATCATAAAAGACACAGAAACAAACATCCCACTGCCGATCGACGTGGTCTGTGGGAAAACATTCGCGGAGAATGAAGTGGGAGTTAGAAAAAAAATCTGTGAAGTATCCTCTGATGATATGATTTTAGATCTTGGTGAGCAATCACTCCAACAAATAGAAAAAATAATACTCAATGCGGGCACGATTCTTTGGAATGGCCCCCTCGGAGTCTTTGAGTTTCCAAATTTCG
Source organism: uncultured Gammaproteobacteria bacterium (assembly GCA_938082545.1). GTDB lineage: Bacteria > Pseudomonadota > Gammaproteobacteria > UBA4457. The sequence goes on along the minus strand of CALKCL010000014.1, from coordinate 130,916 downwards.
CGCAAGGAACTAAAAAACTAGCTCAAGCCATCGCCAAGTCTGAGGCTTTCTCAATTGCAGGAGGTGGGGATACTCTGTCTGCTATCACCAGTTTTAAAGTTGGAGAGAAAATCTCGTACATCTCGACCGGTGGCGGAGCATTCTTAGAGTTCGTTGAAGGGAAGACTCTTCCCGCAATCGCAATGCTAGAATCGAGATCCTAAGCACCCAAGCCATAGGTGTTTTCAGATAAGTATTAGTCAGAAGACTTTGTAATTATATCTAATGCTTCTTGATATTTGTCGCTAGTTCTCCTCAGAATTTCTGAGGGCACTCTAGGTCCAGGAGGAGCTTTGTTCCAATCAACAGTTTCTAAATAATCTCGGACGAATTGTTTGTCAAAGCTGGGGGGGCTCGTCCCCACTTCATAGCTAGAAGCCGGCCAAAATCGCGACGAGTCGGGGGTGAGAAGCTCATCGATAACAACCATGTTCTCATTCTCATCCAAACCAAACTCTAATTTCGTATCAGCAATAATTATGCCTCTTTGCAGAGCAAAATCTGAAGCTTGAGAATAAATTTTCAATGTCACGTCTCTGACTTCTTCCGCGCGCTCTCGACCCAATATATTGCACGTCTCTTTAAATGAGATGTTTTCATCATGATCGCCTACTGCCGCCTTTGTAGAGGGGGTAAATATAGCCTCAGGAAGCTTCTCTGCAAGTCTAAGATTCTTGGCTAAAGGTATTCCACAAACACTGCCAGTTACTAAGTAATCCTTCCAGCCGGATCCAATTAAATAACCACGAACAACCGCTTCTATAGGCAGAGGCTTGAGCTTCTTCACCACGATAGAGCGCTTAATTAAATCGTCTTTACCAGGCTCATCCGCCAAAATTTCTGACAAGTCTGCCTTCACTAAATGGTTACTAATTAAATGCTCCGTTTTTTGAAACCAAAAGTTTGAAATTTCAGTCAAAATACGGCCTTTGTTCGGAACCGGATCGGGTAAGATTACATCGAAAGCGGAAAGGCGATCGGTGGTTATGATCAGCAAATGGTCTGCATCTATCGCATAGATATCACGCACTTTCCCTTTCTGTACAAGAGGCAGCTTCTTTAAATGTGTTTCGTAGACTGATGAAAGATTATCCATTAACAACTTTTCCTAAAATATATTGCAAATAACTCTATTTTTGTCTCACCATCTCAGGAACATCTCCATAGACCCCAGCAGCATGGCTAATCAAAAAATCTTTGACGAACGGATTGTAATTAAGACTCCGCGCCCCTAATTTCCTAAATAAGGAGATGAAAATATTTCTCGAGCAAAACAGTGAGTTCAGTCCATCGGTAACTGAAAGCATTTTCAACACCTCTACTTTCCTCCACCTCTCGTAACGCCTCAAGCGGCGACGTAATGAGGAATAGGTCCGCAAGACACCCTTATTATCAATGCACTCGGCCAAGGAGGCAACATCCAATAAGGCTGTATTTAATCCCTGGCCAGCCAGCGGATGCATTACATGCGCTGACTCCCCTACTAGCACACCTCTCCCTGAAAAAAAAGAACTTACTACTCCTGACTCGATACCAAAACTCATATGTGCTCGACTATCAATAACCTCACCGTATTTATGTCCAAAAACAGAAGTGACGGCTTCGTTAAAAAACTGACCCCCTTCAGTCAACTGTTGCGCTTCTGATGGCTCGCATGACCAAACTATGGATGACAAATGTGGATCAGATAATGGAAGGAAAGCAATTGGTCCGGTCTGTAAAAATCTCTGGCAGGCAAAATTATGATGCTCTTTTTCTGTTTTTACGATCGCAACGACGGCCTCTTGGTCAATTTTTTTTGTGCTGAGAGATACCCCCATTGATTGTCGTACTTTAGAGTTCCTACCATCTGCACCCACTATTAGACTAGCCTGAAATTCACAGCTTTCGAGACAGACCAAACTCGTGTCTTCTGCACAATCAACGCTGATTAATTCAGACTCAATAATGTCCACTCCAAGACCACGAATCGCAACCAATAAGACTGATAAGATATTTTGCCTCTCTAAGATCCAGGCAAGGGGACTAAGACGTTCTATTGTTGGTAAGAATTCTATAAGCGGTCGAACCTCTGGGCCCCAGACTTCGATCCCTCTTACTAAACCTCCGTTGGCACTGTTGACCCCATCCCAGACCTTCAGAAGTTCAAAAATTCGCCTAGAGCTAGCAGAAATTGAGTAATGTCTTGGCAGAATATCGCCCGACTCAATTTCCTCTTTTGAGGGTGGAGCGACGACACAAACACTAAAATTTTTCTGTGCGAATATACCTGCTGTCACAAGAGCCGTTATCCCACTTCCGACAACACATACATCGTAGGTCCGCCCGTTTCCCATCTTCACTGATCCCAAAGTGAGAAATCGACACTCTGCTCCAAAAGCCCTAGGCCGCTCGCCTTTTGCACTAAACGCTTTCTTAATCTACTTGAATGAGAAAATGCAACCATACTCAAACGCCGCAAAATTACTAGGGTATTTAATGAAGAGCGAGAACCTTGAGCCATTAGATCAGTGAACCTCCCGGTCATACGATGATCTTTCAGGCGTAAACTAGCATATTGCTCCAGAATAGCCTTTGTATCGGAGTTTTCCCCACTTCTCTTAATTACTGTTAACAAGGTTGCTACATCACGAAAGCCAAGATTTAAACCTTGCGCGCCATTGGGGTGCACGACATTCGCTGCATTTCCAATAACTACGGTTCTCTCGCTATTTAACAGGCTCGATCTTTGTCTCATTAATGGATAACTATAACGTTTCCCTAAATTAGACATCACCCCCAATCTTCCACCTATATTTTTCTCTGTAAGTCTTAAGTAAGCGTCGTCGGACATTGCACGTGCACGAACAGAAGCTTCGACATCGAAGCACTGAACACTGGTGTATGTGTTCAACCCTGTAGGAATAAAAGCAAGCGGTCCTTGACTGGTAAAATGCTCATACGCTTTATGATTGCAGGGAACAGATGCTGTTAATTCAGCTACTACTGCATGCTGACCATAAGATAGTGTTGAAAGAGAAGCTCCTAACGCTGTTCTTACCGTTGATCCAGAACCATCAGCACCGATCAGAAACCGAGTAGTAAGCTTATCTGTTGAACCATCCTCAACAGTACTCACTTCGCAATAATCGTTGTGTTCCTTAAGCTCAGAGAAACTAGCTTGGTCGCGCACCAAGATATTTTGATCATCAACAACCGCATTTCTGAGCGTGCCTAATAACTTTCCAGCAGGGAAGGAACATCCTAGCTCCTGGGCACCAACTTCTTCCGCTGAGAGGAGGACACTTCCATAAGTCCCTTTTTCGGACACACGAATATTCTTTACTGAATATGCCCATTCAGATAAGTTTGGCCATATCTGCAAAGCTTTCAGTATCTGGATGGAAGCACGAGACAACACCAAAGACCTTCCATCCTCGGGCATCCCTTTAGAAAACCTATCTGTTTCAAAAACCTGAACACGAAACCCACTCCTACTGAGCCCTAATGCTGCAAGGCATCCGACCAACCCAGCACCTATCACCACACAATCGGTATCAGTGAGCTGCACGCATCAGATCCTCGATTTCCTTGACGGTTTTAGGAGCATCACTCAAAACATCGCATCCTGAGGCCGTCACTAAGACATCGTCCTCGATCCTGATACCGATGTTGTGCCATTTTTTTGACAATCCTTTAGTAGACGCCGAAAAATATAAACCAGGCTCGATCGTTGTAACCATCCCTGGCTCAAATACACGCCATTGGTCCGCTATTTTGTAGTCACCAACATCATGCACATCCATTCCAAGCCAATGTCCCGTCTTATGCATGTAATAAGGACGATAGGCCTCAGTTTGGATAAGGTTTTGCAGGCTCCCTTCTAAAATCCCCATAGCAAGTAATCCTTCTGTAATAACTGCAACGGCAGCATCGTGAGGCTGATTCCATCGATTACCCGGCTTTACTTCTGCAATAGCTGCCAGTTGAGCCGCCAAAACTATTTCATAAACGATCTTTTGGTTTTGACTGAATTTCCCATTCACGGGGAAAGTACGTGTGATATCACTCGCATAGCTTTCTAACTCGGCACCAGCATCAATTAGAAGCATGTCGCCATTTTTTAATTTTTCATTGTTTTCCGTGTAATGAAGGATGCAACTGTTTCGGCCAGCACCAACAATCGAGGGGTACGCGGGCGAGCGCGAACCTTGATCCATAAAGCTATGCATTATTTCCGCCTCTACCTGATACTCGAACATACCAGGTTTTGTAATCTTCATCGCTCGACCGTGCGCCGTCGAAGATATTGCGGCAGCCTGACGCATCACTCGTATTTCTGCGGGGCTTTTTATCAATCTCATCTCATGAACCAAATGACTAAGAGATATAAATTGATCGGGTGCGTGCACTCCTGCGCGGGCCATTTTTGTTACGTTATTAAGCCAGCCGATAACGCGCTGGTCAAAATCAACGTATCTACCCATCGTGTAATAAATGCGATCTTTGTTTTCAAGTAGACCTGGAAGAATTTCGTCTAAGTCCTCAATAGGGAATGCATCATCAGCACCGTAAAAAGCACATGCGCCCTGGAGACCAGAACGTCTACCGTGCCATATCTCGGCATCTTGATCTTTTTCTCGACAAAATAGAATAAACTCTCCTTGAGGTCGACCCGGTATAAAAACTGCAACTGACAGCGGTTCGCCAAAACCAGTTAGAAAGTGGAAGTCACTGTCAGGTCTATACGGATAGTAAACATCACGGTTCCTAACATGCTCTTGTGAGGAAGGCTGGATGATAATCGACCCATTGCCCGCCATTTCCATTAGCTCTTTACGTCTGCCTACGAATTCTTGTTGCTTCATTTTCATATCTCTTAGTGTAGCGAGTTAATTTCTGTATGCGCCGAACTCAAATCTTTTACCTCTTCAATAAGGTTCAACACTCCAACTTTGCTGAACTCTAACAATTCAAATAACGCTTTTTCGTCCTCCTCGTTATTCTCAACCTCAAAATCTAACCGACAAAACTGTGTCAAGTGTCGCAAAAACTCTTGCGAGTCAGCACTTAGAGCAACTTCCTCTGGAACTCCAGAAATTCCGAAACCATAAAGAAAGCCACTACACCAACTAGAAAAAGCAGTTGCTCTCTCTCCAAGCTCCACATCATCACTTGGAATAAGAATAAGTGGTCCAGTTTCCATATTCCCTAAAGCATTGACCGCACGCTGAATAAAATTTTCCAGTGCTGAAGTTTCGGATAGAATTACAGAATCCATAGATAAGTTTGAGTCATCATTTATGCAATTCAGCCAAACTCCTTGGTCAAATTGGCTCGGGCCAGAGAGGAGACCAACTAAGATCCCGTGTGCTTCAGAGGCGACAGCAGAACACCCTGCCTGTAACAAGGCATCCTCGAAAGCAACATATAAACCTAAAGACATCTTCTACACCCTTTGCAAATACCAACAATCCTCTCTTATTATCACATGATGAAAGCACAACCAACAGAGGGAATGCTATTGACCATCTACGTTAAAGAGCTCTATATTCAACTCGTTGTAAATTGTTTAAACTAGCCTAGGCAGGTAAATATGGATAAAAATGACACCAATGAGCTTGAGCTATCCTCTTTAGAGGCCCGCATAGATGAATTAATTACAACGATAGAAAGTTTAACTGTCGAAAACACAGTGCTAAAGACTCATCACAATAGGTTAACAATCGAGAGAACTGAGCTAATCAACAAGACTGAACAGGCTCGAACCCGAGTGGCAGGAATGATTACACGACTAAAAGCGCTGGAAAACAGATCGTGAGCGACAACATAACTCCCGTTAAAGTAACAATATTAAATAATGATTATCTTATCGGCTGCAAAGAAGACGAAAAAGAAGAGTTAATGCTTTCCGTAGACTTTTTGAACAACAAAATAGCCGAGCAAAATAGCAAAGTTAAAAACAGCGGGAATGAAAATACTGCTGTCCTGGTTGCATTGAACATCGCAAACGAACACTTAAAACTTAAAAAGAAAAATATTATTAGCTCTAAAGTCTTGGATCAACGAGTAACACAAATCCAGGCTAAAATAGATGCAGCCCTGTCTAAGTGACTGTCCTGCACTTCTGATCGAAAAACTGAGCTTGCCTAAATAAAAAACATTTCGCCTTAAACCAAAAAGCTGTAAGATAGGCCACTAGGACTCTCTGCTTTGTGCGCGACTCGATCAGACAATCTCTGAGCCGATAATTTTATAATCGCGGAATAGAACTAGGTCTGATGTTGAGCACGTCTTCAAGCTGAAGATAGCCTGATTCAGGCAGTGAAATTCCACACTTGAGCTTCTGGTTCAAGATTCCGATCAGTCACGGCATAGTGGAGAGTACTTTTAAATATGCCCTGAAAATCCAGTTTTACTAATCAAAAACCGCTAACAAATCCCCACTGTCTACTTGTTGTGTTTCGGCCACAATTATCTCTTTGATAATACCATCTCGTTCGGCACGAATTGTAGTTTGCATCTTCATTGCCTCAATGGTGAATAGAGACTGACCTTTGCTAACCTCGTTACCTATTTCCACATCTATTTGTGCTATCAAGCCAGGCATAGGGCAACCTATATGACACACATTGTCGACATCCGACTTAAGAGCCAAAATTTTAGTGCTTTCCCCTTTCTCCGTTAAAACTCGAACCTGCCGTGGTTGCCCATTTAGCTCAAAGTACACAGTTTTCTGGCCGTCTTGATCAGCCTCACTCATTCCCATATATCTCAGCACAATTGACCGTCCAGATTCGATCTGCAATTGCACCTCCTGACCTGACTCCATCCCATAGAAAAAGATAGTCGTCGGTAGTATGGTCAAATCACTGTATTTGCGATAAGCCGCAACATACTTGATAAAAACATCCGGGTACATGAGATAAGAAGCAAACTCTTCGTCTGAAATTTCTCTCGCAGCTTGCTGCTCAGCGATGAGGCGCTCCTCATCTAAATCCGCGAGTGCGAGCACGGACCCTGGCCTTACTTCTAGGCCTACTTCACCTTGCAAAACTTTTTTACGCAAAGAAGGAGGAAATCCTCCTAAAGGTTGTCCTAAGTCGCCTCTAAAAAAAGAAACTACTGATTCAGGGAAAGGTACATCGGTACTATCAGACTCAACGTCTTCCCTACTTAAACCGCTGCTGACCATCATTAATGCCATGTCACCAACTACTTTTGAGCTTGGAGTTACCTTTACGATATTGCCAAACATATCATTTACATCGGCGTAGGCTTTGGACACTTCTCCCCATTTTTTACCTAAGCCGAGTGATCTCGCTTGCTCTCGCAAATTTGTAAACTGTCCACCTGGCATACCATGTACATAAACCTCAGATGCGCCAGTTCTCTCTTGGCTTTCGAAAGGATAATAATTTTTTCGCACTCCGGCCCAATAATCAGACAGTATTCTAATCGCATCACCTTCTAAACTGCTTTCCCGAGGACTATCCCTAAGAGCCTCAAGTACTGAACCCATATTTGGTTGTGATGTCATCCCGCTCATCGAGTCCATAGCCAGATCAACAGCATCTACACCAGCATCTATCGCCGCTAGCGCCGTTGCTCCCGCTATCCCGCTTGTATCGTGGGTATGAAAATGAATTGGTATTCCAATTTCTCGCTTTAGTTCTGAGATCAATAAGGTCGCGGCTCTAGGAAGGCAGAGTCCTGCCATATCTTTTATCCCCAAAACATGGGCGCCGGCCGACTCCAATTCTTTCGCCATTTTCACGTAATAAGCCAAGTTATATTTTTTCTCACTCGCTCCAATCAAGTTACCGGTATAGCAAATAGTCGCTTCACAAATCTTCCCCGACTCTATAACGGAATCCATTGGTAGGCGCATGTTCTCAACCCAGTTGAAAGAATCAAACACTCTGAAGATATCAACACCAGATGTTGCAGCCTGACTAATAAAGTAGCTCACCACATTATCAGGGTAATTTTTGTAACCGACCGCATTTGATGCTCTCAACAACATCTGCGTAAGCACATTAGGAAGCTTTTCCCGGATAGATTTTAAGCGCATCCAAGGACACTCATTGAGAAATCTCATTGCCACATCAAAAGTCGCACCGCCCCAACACTCAACAGATAATAATTGAGGAGCTAGACGCGCATAAGCATCGCATATCTGAAGTAAATCATGACTCCTAAAGCGCGTGGCCAATAGAGACTGATGTGCATCACGAAATGTTGTATCGGTAACTAGAATTTGTCTTTGGTCCAACATCCATTTCGAAAAATTTGTCGCGCCCAGCTCTTCAAATTTCTGCCTAGAACCTCCCACAATAGCTACATCTTCACAGCTAGGAATACCTGGCTCTTCGATGACACTTGGCCATGGCCGATCCGCAACTGCAGGGTTGCCTTTTGCAATAACCTCGGCCACATAATTAACAAGTTTAGTGCCTCTATCACGTCGATGAGGAAGCTCCATGAGCTCGGGGGTCTCATCAATAAACCGAGTAGTATAATCAGCTTTCTGAAACTTTTTATTTGTCATCAACTCAGCTAGAAATTCGAGATTAGTGTTGATCCCCCTAATTCGAAACTCTAGAAGAGCCCTGCGCATCCTAAGTGTAACTTCCTCCTCGGTCGCCGCCCACGCGGTTACTTTAACCAATAGAGAATCATAGTACCTTGTGATTTCGGCGCCAGTGTAGGCAGTTCCGGCATCTAACCGAATACCAAAACCGGCTGGACTTCTATAGGTTGTAATCGTGCCGTAATCTGGAATGAAGTTGTTTTCAGGATCTTCTGCTGTAACCCTGCACTGAATTGCATGACCATGAATTTTGATATCAGTCTGCTGAGGAATACCTGACTCTTGAGAACCTATTGCATGTCCTTCCGATATCCTAACCTGAGCTTTAACTATATCTATGCCAGTAATTGACTCTGTGACAGTATGTTCAACTTGAATGCGGGGGTTCACCTCAATAAAATAGAAAGCACCTGTATCCACATCCTGTAAAAATTCAACGGTTCCGGCACAAGTGTAGTTGGCAGACTTACACACCTTTATTGCAGCAAGACAAAAATCAGCACGCTGCTCTTCGGTTAGATAAATAGCAGGAGCTCGCTCAACGACTTTCTGATTCCTTCTTTGAACGGTGCAATCACGCTCAAACAAGTGCACAATATTTCCATGCCTATCACCAAGTATCTGCACCTCCACGTGCCGTGCGTTCTTTACGAGCTTTTCCAAATAAATCTCGTCATTATTGAACGCAGCTAGAGCTTCACGCCTACCAGTCTCGACAATGGCATGGAGTTCTTCCGCAGAATCAATGACTCTCATTCCGCGACCACCACCTCCCCAAGAAGCTTTAAGCATAAGAGGATAGCCAACCGATTCAGCCAATATAGAAACTTCTTTTTCATCGGTAGGCAGTGACTTAGTTGCTGGCATTACAGCGACTCCGCTTGACTCCGCTAAGGCGCGAGCTTGTATTTTATTGCCTAACTTTCTCATAACCGCTGGTGATGGCCCTATGAAGACTAAGCCTGCGTCAGCACAAGCCTCTGCAAGTTCGGGACTCTCAGATAAGAATCCGTAACCAGGATGAATGGCATCTGCCTCACTGGAAAGAGCAATCGTTATGATTTTCTCTATACTCAAATAGGCTTTTACTGGAGTGTCTCCAGCACCTATCAAATAAGACTCATCAGCCTTAAATCGATGTAATGAAAAACGATCTTCGTGGGCATAGACTGCCACGGTCTGAATAGCTAGTTCAGACGCCGCCCTCATGACTCGGATCGCGATTTCTCCGCGGTTAGCTACTAGTATTTTTTTTATTTTTCTCATTAGATACCATTAAGTAAGAAATTTTGATTCACTAATTATATGCTATACAGAATACAAGAGTCCTTTTGACATGCGCATTAATCTATCTATTTATATCATTCTACTCCTAGTCGCAGCTACTGGCCGAGCTGACATGGCATCTGATGCTTATAATAAAGGCCAGTTTGCCCTCGCTGCCAAGCATTATCATATTCTTTCTAGTGCAGGAGATCCGGTCGCCCAAAACAACCTAGGAACTATGTATATGAGAGGGAAAGGCATTGATCTGGACTTTGATAGTGCGAGAGAACTTTTCAAAGCGGCCGCGGAACAGAGCTTGCCCGGCGCGATGTTCAATCTAGGGATAATGAACCTTAGAGGTTATGGGGAGGCTAAAAATGTATATAAAGCTGCGCACTGGTTTAAAAAAGGGGCGGAACTCGGAGACACGGAAGCACAATTTTTTTTCGGTGTCGCGCTTGCTAAAGGAGAAGGCGCAAAAAAAAACCTGCCCGAGGCCAAAATATGGTTTAGCAAAGCTGCTGTGAAGGGCTTGGCAGCGGCGCAGTTCAATCTCGCAATACTGCTTTTACGTGAAGGGGAAAAACAAAAAGCAATGGATTTTCTAAAACTTGCTTCGCAACAGAATCACGCAGCCGCTACCTTTCAGTTAGCAGGCGAATATTTAAAAAATGTAGACAGCGTGGAAGCTCAAAGAAAAGCCTTCGTACTCATGCTACAACTAGCAGAAAAAGGTAATGAAAAAGCACAAATGCAAATTGGTTTGATGTATATCTTTGCGAACGGGACAGTAACAAATCATCAAGAAGGTTACTTTTGGCTGAAAGAATCAGCGCTTCAGGGCTTTGAACCTGCCCAGCGTAATCTTGGCTCGCTCTACATGCAAGGCATCGGAAAAGACCCAGATCCAGCTTTAAGTTATGCTTGGCTCACAATAGCTTCAGCAAGTGCTGAAGAAGAATCTGAGGAAAATAAACACATAAAGAAAACATTAAACTCTCAGGAATTAGAATTAGCTGAAACGCTGGCCGCTGAACTCAAAGCCTTGATTAAAGATAGAAGTGATAAATGAGCTTATCAAAAATAATATGGGATGACATCAACACAGTCATTTTCGACATGGATGGCACACTTTTGGACTTACATTTTGACCATCAGGTTTGGAGTCATTTACTACCCGCTAAATTAGCAAAAAAAAACGATATAGACATATTATCCGCAAAAAAAATCATAGAAGACTTGCTCGAACAAAACAAAAAAACCTTAAATTGGTATAGCTTAACATACTGGAGTAAAGCATTAGGTCTAAGCTTAGCTGGTGTTGAAAATGAATTAGACTCTCTAATCTGTCTACGGAATGGAGCCCAACCTTTGTTAGAAAGGCTAAACCAGAGTGGCTTAACTCTCACTTTGGCCACCAACGCCGCACTCAAAAGCATGAACAGAAAACTAGAAATCACAGGGATAAGAAAATATTTTCATCACATTTGTAATGCTCACGAAATTGGTTATTGTAAAGAAGAGATGCCATTTTGGACGAAACTTTCTAAGGATACGGAATGTAAATTTGAAAACACTATCTTGATAGATGACAACCTTGATGTGCTAGAGACTGCAAGAATTTGCGGCATAAAAAATACGTTCGGTATTGCTCGACCAAACAGTCATCACGAAGAAAAAAAAAGCAGTGAATTTTATCTCATTGAGAATTTAGACGATATAAAACCCAACGAAGATTGAAGAGCCTACAGACAAGGACTCGCAGTAATCTCAAAGATCTTGTTTTTTAATATACCTGCTCTTTTCTCAAATCTAGTCAAGACCCGATCGTTTGGCCGAGGCGACCACTTTCTTTCTCCGGCAAGATTGGTCCAATCAGTTGAGTTACTAATCAAATCTTTTACCATTTCAGCATAAACAGCATCATCTGAGGCAAACCGAAAAATACCACTTTTCTTTAAGGCAGGATAAAGTAAACTCAGGAAATTTTCATTCACTAATCGTCTTTTATTATGACGCTTCTTAGGCCATGGATCTGGAAAATAAATATAAACTGAGTCTAAAGCTTCGGGGGCAATAGAGGTAAGCAAATCAATAGCATCAACACCAGCTACACGGACATTAGGTAGGGATAGTTTATCTATCGCCAATAAGGCTCTTGCCAAACCTGGAGGATGTACTTCGCAGCCCAGATAATTATTGTTCGGGTGACATCTGGCCATATGTATGATGTTTTCGGAGTTCCCAAACCCGATTTCTAAATGCAATGATCCGGCCAGTGCAAATAGATCGTTAACCGTCTCTATCTCCTCGAGGTTAAATCCATACAGACTTTGAAATTCACCTAAAGCCTTTAACTGAGCGGCTGTTGTGCGGCCTGCGCGCACGACATAGCTCCGAACAGTCCTCAATAGGGGAGTATCTTTAACCATGACAAGCAGATTATGAGAAAAAACGGCCGTCTAAAGGCGAAGAAGCTGTTGCATATGCACGGCGAGGCATCCTTCCAGCTAGAAATGCCTCTCGACCAGCTTGAACAGCCTTCGACATTGCTGATGCCATTAATATCGGATTTTGGGCTTCAGCGATCGCTGTGTTCATCAATACACCGTCACAACCAAGCTCCATGGCGATGCTGGCATCAGATGCCGTCCCTACGCCAGCATCAACAATCACTGGAACGCTAGCATTTTCAATTATAGTCCTTAAGGTGAAACGATTCTGTATCCCTAATCCTGAGCCAATAGGTGCGGCAAGAGGCATAATCGCGACACATCCTATTGCTTCAAGCTCAACGGCTAAAATAGGATCATCAGACGAATATACCATCACTTGAAACCCCTCTTTACACAAAGTTTTTGCAGCAGATAGTGTCTCAACAATATTTGGATATAACGTACGACTGTCGCCCATAACTTCCAGCTTAACTAGTGCGTGTCCATCTAGTATCTCTCGTCCCAGCATGCAGGTTCTCACCGCCGAGGCGGCATCATAACAACCCGCCGTATTAGGTAAAATAACGTATTTTTCCGGAGAAATAACATCCAACAAATCTGGGGAATCAGTAGTCTGTCCAGACTCGATTCTTCTTATTGCCACCGTTACAGCAGCAGCGCCACTTGCCTCAATCGCTGTATGGCTTTCCGACAGGTCTTTATATTTCCCTGTCCCAACTAGCAAACGGGAGGAAAGTTCATACTCTCCAATTTTCAAGACATCCTTGAGAGTGGTTTTTTTCAATCCTTGTGTATCCATCTTACTGACTATCCCTTTATTGATTTTTCCACCGGTGCTATCCGCCACCAACGGCCTTTACGACTTCAACCGCATCACCGTTATTAATTGAAAAGCCCAAATGTTCACTTTTTGGAACAATTTCACCGTTCACTTCAATTGCGTACCGTCCTGTCACCTCTAAAATTTCAATAATGCCTTGCAATACAAGGTTATCAGGGATCTCGAGGGGATCTCCATTAACAAATATTTTTAACGTCATACTCTCAAAGTCTCCACTTTGACAAAAAAATATACTACCGCAGCCGAGCGTACAACAAACCAAATCAGTAGGCTATCTTAATCGTTCGCCAACTCGTGCGAAAAACCGCATATATTAAAGCTTGTTTTTTTGTACAACTCTTAAATAATAGCAATCTCGACATGTGTTCTCATCCAGCCTCAGCAGGAATATTGATATGGCATCGGTATTTACCAAGGTCCGAAATTTATCGCTAGAAAAAGCCGCTTATCAATTTTACAGCGATAAACTAGCATTTCACAACTTCACTCATATTGAAAAAACTATATATTTCGCAGAAGAAATAATTAGTTATTATGGGCTCCGAAAACCACCTATCGACTGCGAAATAGTATACTGTGCACTACTCTTCCACGACGCCGGATACATAAAAGATCATACTGCGCTTCAGTTCGAGCATAAAGAATCCTACGCCGTGTCTATTGCCGAAAGGATACTTCCTCGACATAACATCCCCAATAAAAAAATAGAGAAAATCTGCGCTGCCATATTATCTACGGAAAAATTTGCATACTGTCACACTAGGGAAGAAAGCATTGTCCGTGGAGCTGACATAACAGCAATGGCAGCACCTTACTCAGAGTTTCTGCAGATGTCTGTCAAGATAAAACAAGAGCAAGAGCTTTTCTCAAAGTCAACAATAGCTTGGGATAACTGGGTTAATGGATCTGCAGAGGTCCTATCTCACTACCTAAAAGAATCCATCACGTTGGGTCGAATTTTCACACCCACTGGGGACGGTAATCTCTTTAAATCGAGTCTACAGAGAAATATTCGATTGTTACTCCTTGAATCCGCAGCCCCCTCAAGTTTTGGCAAGGCTTAGCTTCGAGTAGTAGTAAATTTCTCTTTTAGCCATAAACTCATATTTAGCAAGAAGGTTAAAGAGTCAGTCCGCTACTTGTTTCAGAAAGATGGGAATTATACCTTGCTCTATCATTTCTATACGTGTCTCCCGTATTGCTCTCTCACTTAAAAGCGGTCCCACTAGCACCCTGAACCATACGTTCTTTTCCGCAGTGATGATCCGACTAATCTCTGACTTGAGGCCTAAAATTGCTAATTTTGCCTTAGTCCCATCAGCATCTTCAATAGTACGAAAAGACCCAGCTTGAAGGTAACCTTGTTGAAACACCTCTGTTGGCCCGATATCAATTTCGGTGCCACTTTTCAATGGTTGGAAGTCAAATTCCATCGGAGGCAGAGATGAATTTTTCGAGATTCCTTTAATTTTTTTTCCTGAAGAATCTGCCGTTGAGATCAAACTTTGTGGCCAATTAAAAATATCAAATCGTCCATTCTCAGATAAAGAAATTAAACAACCGTAAGTCACCACTCCTCCAACTAATAGCCCAATGATGAAAAAAGAAAGTTTGCCACTACTTTCCTTTTCACTAGCAAGAGCAGACGCTTTTTTATAGTCTCTAAGGGCCATCTATAGCTTTCCTTCACATTGACCGTGGTGCTGAAATATTGAGTAAACCTAACCCATTAGCAAGGACTTGTCGGACTGCATCTACCAAAGATAAACGCGCAAACCTAACAGCCTTATCCTCAGACAACACTTTATTGGAGTTATAGTAAGCGTGAAATTCTTGCGCTAATTGTCGCAAGTATTGAGGAAGTAAATGAGGCTCGTTCGATTTAACCGCGCTTATTAACACCTCTGAGTACCCAGCTAACATTATGGCTATTTTCCGCTCAGCAGCGGTGCTCAAATGTTTAGGGCCTTCCTCAGTCCAGGCCCACTCCCCTAGCGAGGAAGCTTGAGTCATAATGCTGCAGATCCGCGCGTGAGCATACTGCACGTAATAGACTGGATTCTCATTAGTTTTAGAGACAGCAAGGCTCAAGTCAAACTCCATGTGTTGATCAGATCGCCGCATCAAGTAAAAGAAACGAGCAGCGTCAACGCCAACCTCATCAACCAGGTCTCGCAATGTGACGAAGTTTCCAGACCGAGTCGACATTGCGACGGGCGCCCCATCTCGCATCAAAACAGCAAACTGGACCAAAACGACATCTAAATCAACGCTAGATTTACCCATAGCTTCAAGCGCAGCCTTCACCCTAGGGATATAGCCATGGTGGTCCGCACCCCACACATCAACTAATTTTTCAAACCCCCGATCAAACTTGCCCGCATGATAAGCAATGTCAGCCGCAAAATATGTCTTCTGTCCATTATCTCTTATGACTACTCGATCCTTTTCATCACCTGATAAGGTAGACTTAAACCAAGTTGCACCATCCGAGACATAAAGATATTCCTTTGAGCCTAAGTGGTTAAGTGATGCCTCAATTATGCCTTCTGCATGCAAAGACAACTCCGAGAACCATGAATCAAAAGTGACTTCGAATACCCGCAGGTCGTCTTTTATACCCTCCAAAATGGCTTTAGTCGCATAAGACCTAACTAGCTCGTAAGAAGATGTACCTAAGTGTGCTTTAACGCAAGCTATCAGTTCATCCATTGCTGCGTCAGTATCCACATCGGTTATTAAGCCTCCTAAGCCAGATTGATGAGATGACTCTAGCCAAGGAGATGAGCGATTAAAATCGCGTGCTATCTCTGAAATATATACTCCTTGATAACCATTGGACGGGAATACAAGAGTGCAGCCCTCCTCTTGTAAGCACCTTAAGTAAACGCTCACAGCGAGAATATCCATCTGCCGGCCGGCATCGTTCACATAGTATTCTTTATGCACAATATATCCACATGCTTGGTAAAGGCTCGCCAGAGCTGAACCAATAGCCGCTCCTCGTCCGTGACCCACATGGAGCGGGCCAGTAGGATTCGCTGACACAAATTCAATTTGGATAGATTTTTTATTACCAAGACTACTGCGCCCAAAACTCTCTCCCTGTTCTTTCACTGACCCAATGACAGCAAATATAGCTTCATCGGCAAGCTTGAAATTAATAAAGCCTGGCCCTGCAATCGAAACAGAATGAAAAAGCTCATTTTTTTCCAATAACGTGGCAGCTTGCTCTGCGATTTTTCTAGGAGAAGTACCCATAGATTTTGCTAAAAGCAAGGCTAAATTAGTACTGTAATCGCCATGTTCGGCTTTTTTAGGCACCTCAATACGAAAGTCATAGACTTCATCGCCTTCTAAAACACCTAATTTTCTCAATTCAACTAGGCTTGCCTCTATGCAGGAATGCAGCTTATCTTTCAACAATCTTTCCAATATATAAATTCTAAGTCTTAAGGATAGATTCAATTCTATCGCTTATTGTGAGGTTATTCATACACGATGAATTTCTTAAAGAGTCTCCTGAGGATCGACGTCAATTGTCCACTGAATTCGCACTACCTTGGATAAGCTTTCTATTCGATCCAGACAAGCAGCTAACAGATTTTGGATCTCAATTTTCACAGGCGCCCTAACTATCAACAATGCCCTGACTCTTCCGGCGCGTAAAGCCATGTGAGCAGGAATTGGGAAACTAATGTCCGCTTTAGCACTCTCTTTTTGAAGAATTTTCCTAACTCCTGTTAGAAATAATGTTGGTCGCTCCGGGTACTTAGACTCGGCCCGAACCAAGGCCATAGCAACATATGGAGGGAAACCTACCTCTCGTCTCTCAGGCAGAGCCAGCTTGGAATATATATCATAACCATCATCAATAATTCTTCTTAAAACCGCATTTTCTGGTTTTTGTGTCTGGACAAAAACCTCCCCGGTCTTACTGCCACGCCCAGCTCTGCCAGCCACCTGCACGAGCAACTGGGCCAATCTCTCCTCTGCTCGAAAATCTATTGAATATAACCGCGTGTCAGCATCAACCACGCCCACTAATGTAACATTCTCAAAATCAAGGCCCTTTGAAACCATTTGGGTACCAATTAATATGTCAATCTCTCCAGTACCTATTTCGCTTAATAATTTTTCTAGTACTTTAGCCGATCTGACGGCATCTCTATCCACTCGGCATACCGTCTTATCAGGAAACAACTCTCGAACCACCTCTTCAATTCCCTCTGTACCGATCCCTAATGGTTCAGTCGCTTCTTCAGCACAACAATCTGCTTTGCTAAATGCAGATTTGCGGTATCCACAGTGATGGCAGATCAGTGATTGTTTTTGCTTATGGTAGACCAAGTAAGCGTCGCACCGCAGGCAAGTCATTAATACTCCGCAAGAACGGCAGATCATAACCGGTGAGTACCCTCGCCTATTAAGGAAAAGAACAACTTGTTGTCCTTTCGCCAAATGCTCTCGCATATGTCTAATCAATGATTCACTCAGACCACCTGTTAGTTTCAGTCCCCGCACATCGATAGTCTCGACTTTAGTCTTTGACAAGGCTAATGGGCGGCTTTTCAGGTGTGTTATCTGAAAATTTTTGTTCTCTACATTGACTAATGTCTCAAACGAAGGAGTAGCTGACCCTAGAACTACGGGAATACCCAATTGTTGCGCACGGACTATCGCAATATCACGAGCAGAGTATCGGAATCCATCTTGCTGCTTGTAAGCCGCGTCATGCTCCTCATCAACGACAATCAGTTTAAGATCGGGGAGTTCTAGCCAAACTGCTGAGCGAGTCCCAAGTAGAATACCTACCTCAGCCTTCTTGCATCTAATCCAAGTGACGACGCGCTGTTTTTTACTCATACCAGAGTGAAGGGTTGCTACTAGGCTACCAAACCGCTGACGGAAACGCTTTACCAAATGCTTCGTTAGCGCTATTTCCGGAAGCAAGAAAAGGATCTGACCTCCATCTTTTAATACACTATCAATGACATCAAAATATACTTCTGTTTTCCCGCTTCCTGTAACACCGTACAGAACAGTGGGCTGAAACTTACCAAGAGTCTCATGAATATTTTTGGAAGCATGGGCCTGCTCTTTATTCAGGATAATCGGGCTATCTAGCGACCTAATTGGGGCGATCGGTTCAGACACAATTGACTTCATCACAAAGTTACGCTTCAGCAGCGCGCGCATAGGACTCTGCCAATTATAATCCAACTCACCAAGTTCTTCCGAGCAAATGCAGGTATTATTCTGCAAGATTTCTAGGATATCCTTTTGCCGAAGCCCTTTCACAGAAAGCTGCTCAAGAGCCTGTCGTCCCAGCTGTGTAAGACTCCAACTCTCCCGGCCCACAGAAGGAACCAAAGTCTTCGCTCTCAGAGGTGCGGGAAGAATAGTTGCTACTACTTCCCCTATAGGGTGGTGATAGTATGCGGACGCCCAAGAAGCAAGGTGCAGCATTTCCTCGGAGATAAGAGAGTCATCATCTAAAATTTCCACTATCGGCTTAAGCTTGGATACATTCTCGGTATTGACGTCCCTAATCTCAACCACGATCCCAACTCGAAATGAATGTCTCAAAGGAACCCAGACTCGGGAACCTACCGTTAATGGTCGAGGCACTTTACTCAAAGCAATATAATCGTACATTCGACGCAATGGTGCAAAAACAGCAACAGTCGCGATCATGCTTCTTGGAGATGCTCAAAATATGCGAAAACTAATACACCAAAGTCGATTATCTTTCTCCAAAATTTATCGCAAGCTCACATACCCAAACCATCGTATTTAACTGTCGAACGCGGGTAGTATCGGTGAAATAAAACCGCATGCACAGAAAAGCCATACTCTTGCGCACCTGTAATTAATCTAATACATAGGTAGACTTAATATCTACTAATAGCAAATTGCTATTATGTCTTAAACCAAGTCTATAGAGGAGAGGATTCGATTGTCGGTCATAAACAGAATTTTTCTCGTGGGCCCTATGGGGGTTGGAAAAACAACTATAGGGCATAGGCTATCCCAGTTGCTGAGCTATGAATTCATTGATACGGATGCTGTAATCGAGAAGAAGACTGGTGTCAAAATCGACAGGATATTTGAGATAGAAGGGGAAAGTGGCTTCAGAAAGAGAGAAGAACTCGTTATCGAAGAAATCTCATGGAGCGATAAAATCGTTGTAGCTACTGGAGGCGGGGTTATTCTTAGTAAAAAAAACCGAAGCGCCTTATCTGAAAGGGGGCTTGTGCTCTATCTGACCAGTCAGATCGACACTCTTCTAGATAGAGTGAAAACTGATAAATCAAGACCGTTACTACAAGTTGAGGATCCGCGTAAAAAACTCTCAGAAATTGTGCTCGCAAGGGATTCCTTGTATCGTGAGATAGCAAATCATGTAATATCCACTGATACGTCACCCATTCATCAAATTATTAAAACTATTAGTAAAAAAATTCATGCTAACCAAGATTAATGTCTCTCTAGAAAGTCGCAGCTACCCTATCTACATTGGCGACGGGGTTCTCACTGACTCGAACTTAATTTTAACCGCTATCCATAGCAATCAAATAGTCATAGTTACTGATTCCAATGTGGCCAATTTCCACTTAAACGCTGTCAAACAAAACTTTTCTAAAAATGAGTGTCACACTTTCATCCTTTCTCCAGGTGAAGAATCGAAAAACTTTGCGGAACTTGAGCGATTACTCAGTTTTATGCTCGAAAAAAATGTCAACCGAAATGCAACCTTGATTGCTCTTGGTGGCGGGGTTGTCGGCGATTTGGCAGGGTTCGCTGCAGCGAGCTACCAAAGAGGGATAAGCTACGTTCAGATGCCGACAACATTACTCGCTCAAGTTGATTCATCCGTTGGCGGAAAAACCGCGATTAATCTCCCTCTCGGAAAAAACATGGTGGGTGCCTTTTACCAACCTCAAGCTGTATTTATTGATACCTCCACATTAAAAACGTTGCCAAATCGTGAGTTTAACTCTGGCATGGCTGAGGTCGTTAAATATGGCTTGATCAACGACGCAGACTTTCTTGATTGGATTGGGGCAAATATTCCCGATATCTTGGCGCAAAACAGCGATGTGTTGAATTATTTAATCCAGCGTTCCTGCGAAAACAAAGCCAAGATTGTTTCAGCTGACGAACGAGAACGAGGAATAAGAGCCACCCTCAATTTAGGCCATACTTTCGGTCATGCAATAGAAACTGCATTGGGTTATGGGAGGTGGCTGCATGGTGAAGCAGTAGCAGCAGGAATTATGATGGCTCTTTTTATGTCCTGGAAGCTTGGTTTTCTGCGTAAAGAGCAGGTAAAAGAAATCAAATTGCTCTTAACTCATTTTTCTCTGCCTACTGAAGCTCCGCAACAAATCACACCTGAGCAATTTATAGGTCTTATGACCAAAGACAAAAAAAATATAGATGGTAGTATTCGTCTTGTATTACTGAAAAATTTTGGGGATGCCTTCGTGACCAGCAACTATTTAAAAGAAATCCTGCTAGAGACGATAGGAAAACATGATTATTGATTTCTCGAGCTAGACGAGTAGGCCACAAACAAAAATTATTTACCCCTTAAATACAATCAATATTCATCAAATTCCTCTATAAGCGCCGAATGTCTATAAAAATCAGAAATTATAGTGCGGCCTCGTCTCACAAGATTATCGCCTAGATACGTTGCACTAAGGCTCTACCTCTATAATCACGTCGAATCCTACTCCGTCGGGATGACACGACATGCTAAATCTTATAAAATAAGAACCGAGTGCCATAGTGCCTTCCCAAGCATGCGCTCGTTTTTGTGAAATTCGAATTTTATCTAGGTCGGCAAATTCGCGACCTAAGATGTAATCACTCACCAGCTGGCAAGTTAGTCAGTAAAAAATCTGTCATATCACGAAGGACATGGACACGTGGAGAAACTACTAGAGCATGGATGACGTTACCGAAGTAAAATTTCCAAATATTGGCAGACCAGAAGGTGGCTTATACGATGAAAGTAATGAGCACGATTCATGTGGGCTAGGGTTTGTTGCGGATCTGAAGGGAAGAAAATCTCACGCCACTATCACCCAAGGGCTTTCAATTTTAAAAAACCTATGGCATCGCGGTGCAACTGGGGCCGAAGAAAATACGGGAGATGGTGCTGGTATCTTGCTACAAATGCCTGATAAATTTTTAAGGGCTGAGTGTGGAAAACTAGGGATCGATTTGCCCACTATAGGTGAGTACGCTGCTGGCAATATATTCTTACCGAATAATTCGAGCGACAGAGAAGACTGCATAAGTAAATTATCCCAAATCGCCAAAGAGGAAGGACAGTTTGTTTTAGGATGGCGAGAGATACCTCTCGGGCCCGAAGTGATAGGACCCAGCGCTAGAAAAGCACAACCGTACTTCAGCCAAATATTTTTAGGCAAGGGTGCTGACACAAAAGTTGGAGCCGAGTTTGAAAGAAAACTTTACGTTATTCGTAAACGGATAGAGCATCTGATCTGGGCCAGTCAACTGCAAGAAAAAAGCCTTTTCTATATCCCCAGCCTGTCTTCTATGACACTTGTTTACAAGGGTATGCTACTTGCGAATCAATTAGAAATTATTTTCCCTGATTTACATGATGAAAGAGTCGAGTCAGCTCTAGCTCTAGTACACCAAAGATTTTCAACAAATACATTCCCCTCATGGACACTTGCACAGCCCTTCAGATTTATCGCTCACAACGGAGAAATAAATACAGTGAGCGGCAATAGTAACTGGATGAAAGCAAGACAAGCTTTGTGCAAGAGCGAAGCGTTAGGCAGTGACTTAGAAAAATTATTTCCAATAGTTCTAGAAGGTAATTCAGATACGGCCTCTTTCGACCAAGTGTTGGAGTTTCTGTATATGGCAGGAAGACCACTGCCTCTTGCAGTTCTAATGATGGTGCCTGAAGCTTGGAGTAGACATGAAACAATGGACCCCGCCCGCAAAGCCTTCTATGAATATCATTCTTGTCTCATGGAGCCTTGGGATGGACCGGCATCAATAGCATTTACGGATGGACGATCGATCGGTGCGATTCTAGATAGGAATGGCTTGAGGCCCTCACGTTATTACGTGACCACAGACGATTTAGTGGTCATGGCCTCAGAAGTTGGCGTGCTCGAACTCCCCCCGGAAAAGATCAAAGTCAAAGGTCGTTTACAGCCAGGAAGGATCTTTCTAGTCGACACCGAACTCGGACGTATTATTGAAGATACCGAGCTAAAAGATACATATATCAATGAGCACCCCTATGGTGACTGGCTAAAAGCTAACAAACTTAGTCTTGAGAATCTTCCTAAGGTGAGTTCTGCCCCTGCTCTGAACGAGGCGGAACTGTTCGAAAAACAAATTGCCTTTGGTTATACCGAAGAAGAGCTAAAGCTTCTTATCCAACCGATGGTGGAAAGCGGAAATGAGGCTATCGGTTCTATGGGAACCGATACTCCCTTAGCTGTGCTGTCGGACAAGCCGAGGCTACTCTACGACTACTTTAAACAAAAATTTGCACAGGTTACGAATCCCCCATTAGATGGGATGAGGGAAAAATTAGTTACTCAGGTTTCCACAGTGGTAGGACCAGAAAAGAATATGCTGGAGACCAAAGATGTGAACTGTCGGCGTCTCTTTTTAGATTCGATTGTCCTTAACAATAACGAGTTTTCTCAAATACAAAAAATAAACTCCCACGGCTTTTCCTCAAAAACCTTAAATATAACCTACTCATCGAACTCGGACGAGAGCGCGATTGAAGCTGTACTGACAGAAATTTTCCTAGAAGCAGACCAAGCTATAGACAAGGGATTTGACTTTATTATCCTTTCAGACAGAGAAACAAATCGTGAAAGATCTGGGATCCCGTGTCTGTTGGCAGTATCGTCGTTACACCACCACCTAGTCAAAAATGGGAAGCGTTCACGGATAGGTCTGATCGTTGAATCAGGAGACGCTCGCGAAGTCCATCACTTTGCAACTCTAATTGGGTATGGCGCTGATGCAGTTAATCCGTATGTGGCAATCGATACAATCGCTAGTCTACTCGATCGCTCGGTTTTGAGCGACCAAGGTAACCGCTCAAATCAAACTCTACTAATTAAGAATTATATCCGTGCAATTGATACCGGAATGACCAAGATCATGTCCAAAATGGGAATTTCTACTGTGCAATCCTATCGAGGCGCTCAGATATTTGAAGCTGTGGGGTTAGGCTGCAACTTTGTAAATAAATATTTTAAAGGAACATCTAGCAAAATTAGTGGGGTAGGACTTGAAGTAATTGCCAAAGAAGTAAATATCCGTCATGAAAAGGCTTGGCCACAGAGAAAATCTGGGGACCTTGCCTTAGAGTCCGGAGGCGAATACCAATGGCGTCGTGACGGAGAACACCATCTCTTTAACCCAGAAACAGTATTCAAGCTTCAGCATGCTACTCAGTCTGGACAATATTCTATCTTCAAAGAGTATACCGCCGCGATTGATAATCAAAGTAAGTCACGCGCAACGATAAGAGGTTTACTCAAGCTAAAACATTGCACACCTATTCCCATCGAAACCGTGGAATCAGTAGAAAAGATAATGAAACGCTTCAATTCTGGAGCGATGTCCCTTGGCTCTATTAGCCAGGAATCGCATGAAACCTTAGCCATCGGACTCAACAGAATCGGCGGACGCTCTAACACTGGGGAAGGTGGCGAAGACCCTGAAAGATTTGTTGTTGAAAAAGGCAAAGATTCAAAAAGAAGTGCTATTAAACAAATCGCATCTGGTCGATTCGGTGTTACTAGCGACTATCTAGTAAATGCTGATGACCTGCAAATCAAAATGGCGCAGGGTGCAAAACCTGGCGAAGGAGGGCAACTTCCTGGACATAAAGTATATCCATGGATTGCGAAAGTTCGCCGTTCCACTCCGGGAGTTGGATTGATATCGCCTCCACCTCACCATGATATCTATTCTATTGAAGATCTAGCACAGCTAATTCACGACCTCAAAAATGCCAACCCTAGAGCCCGCATACATGTGAAACTCGTAGCAGAAGCAGGAGTGGGTACGGTAGCAGCAGGTGTAGCTAAGGCATTCTCAGATGTGGTTCTCATTTCAGGCTATGACGGAGGAACTGGTGCCTCACCAGTGACTTCGTTAAAACATACAGGTGTGCCTTGGGAGCTTGGACTAGCGGAAACCCAGCAAACACTCCTGAATAATGGCTTAAGAGATAGAATAGTCGTGCAGGTAGATGGTCAACTCAAGACAGGATGGGATTGTATCGTAGCCGCCATGCTTGGAGCCGAAGAATTCGGGTTCGCAACGGCTCCTCTTGTTGTCATGGGATGTATAATGATGCGGGTATGCCACTTGAACACTTGCCCAGTAGGAATCGCCACCCAAAACCCCGAACTCCGAAAGAAGTTCAATGGAAAACCAGAGTTTGTGGAGAATTTTTTCCGCTATATCGCGACAGAGATGCGAGAATATATGGCAAGCGTAGGGATTTCTCAGTTAGATGATCTAATCGGAAGGTCAGATCTTCTCGATACGATAGAAGCATCTGACCACTGGAAAGCGAAAGATCTAGATTTGTCAGCTATCCTCTATAGACCTGAAGAATATAAAGGCGCTTTAAGGCAAATAACTACGCAAGACCATAAGCTCGACAAATCATTAGACCGAACTCAAATAATTCCTGCTTGCACCGATGCCATTGAGTCTGGGAAGTTGGTGAATGCATCGTTTGCAATAAAAAATATCAATCGAACAGTCGGAACCCTCCTAGGGTACGAAATAACAAAAAAATACGGCAGTGCAGGGTTACCGAATGACACGATCAGACTGCATTTCAATGGGTCTGCAGGACAAAGCTTTGGAGCATTCCTCCCTGCAGGTATTTCGATGACCTTAGAGGGCGACAGTAACGACTACATAGGCAAAGGCTTATCTGGAGGAAAAATAGTTGTATACCCTCCTCGTATTAGATCCTTTGCCGCAGAAGAAAACATCCTTATTGGTAACGTCGCCTTATACGGGGCAACTGAAGGGGAAGCGTATTTTAATGGTATTGGAGGCGAACGCTTTGCTGTCCGTAATAGTGGTGGCAAAGCAGTAATTGAAGGAATAGGCGACCATGGCTGTGAATATATGACTGGAGGAACGGTCGTTATTCTTGGTCCCACAGGACGAAATTTCGCAGCTGGAATGTCTGGTGGAACTGCATATATTTTTGACCCACGAGGTATATTTCCCTCACAGTGTAATCAGGAGATGGTGTTTCTAGAAAAGGTGAGTAAGAATGACGAGCCAGTCTTGGAAACACTAATTTCTAACCATCACCAAATGACTGCAAGCACTTTAGCTCAGGAAATCCTCTCGAGCTGGGTGGAAAACAAAAATAAATTTGTCAAAGTAATGCCTAAAGACTACAAAAGAGTCCTTGATGTCATCAAGACAGCTCAAAGTAAAGGTATGACAGAAGAGGACGCTATGATGGAGGCTATGAATGGCTAAGGCGACGGGTTTTCTAGAACATGACCGACAAACTATAAAATACCGTCCAGTAGACGAACGCTTGCGCGATTACAAGCAAGTCATCACGCCTTATGACCCCAAAACACTCACTAAGCAAGCGAGCCGATGCATGGATTGTGGGATCCCTTTTTGTCATCAAGGATGTCCACTGGGTAATTTGATTCCAGAATGGAACGATCTTGTGTACCAAAATAGATGGAAAGACGCTATCCAAAGGCTTCACAAAACTAATAATTTCCCAGAATTTACAGGCACCTTGTGTCCAGCGCCGTGCGAGGGCGCGTGTGTTCTGGGAATCAATGATGATGCAGTAACGATAAAAGGAATAGAACTCAGCATTATCGACCGAGCTTTTAGTGAAAACTGGATCATGCCGGAACCTTCAGCTATTAAAACTGGCAAGAGTGTTGCAGTCATCGGATCTGGTCCCTCGGGGCTTGCGGCAGCACAGCAGCTTTGTAGGGTAGGTCATGACGTGACTGTCTTCGAACGAGATGACAGGATTGGGGGATTGCTTAGATATGGCATCCCAGAATTCAAAATGGAAAAAGCTGTCATCGATAGACGACTTGAGCAGATGACAGCAGAAGGCGTCACCTTCCGCACCAATGCTGACGTAGGAGCGAATATAGATGCCAAGGAGTTGAAAGAAAATTTTGATGCCGTCTTGCTCGCGGGAGGTTCTACCACTTCGCGTGACTTATCCGTTGTTGGCCGAAGTCTTTCCGGAATACATTTTGCGATGGAATACTTACCACTACAAAACCGAGTCTGTGAAGATAAAAGTGTTCAAGAGCCTTCTATAAGTGCTGCAGGTAAAAACGTAGTCATTATTGGTGGTGGTGATACTGGGGCAGATTGTATTGGAACAGCCCACAGACAAGGAGCCGCCTCAGTAACGAGTTTAGAAATCATGCCACAGCCTCCAAACGTACGCGCGGTCGAAAACCCTTGGCCTGAATGGCCGAGGATCTATCGTATAGCATCTGCACATGAAGAAGGTGGGCAAAGACTTTACGCGATTTCTACCAAGCGCTTCATCGGGAATGAACAGGGAAGAGTCTGTGAAATTGAACTTATAGAGATGCGTCAAAAACAGTCCGATGGTGGCGGTTTTGAAGAAGTAGATGGAACTGCCACAACAATACCTTGCGATCTTGCATTACTCGCAATGGGTTTCACCGGGCCTGAAAAAGATGGAGTCTTAGAGGCATTGGGTATCCAGCTGAACACGCAAGGGAATGTAGAGCGCGATAATAACTGGAAAACCAATCTAGATAACGTGTTCGTCGCCGGTGATATGCAACATGGGCAATCTCTAATCGTTTGGGCTATTGCTGAAGGCCGCTCAGCGGCCAAGTCTATAGACGAGTTTCTCATGGGCTCCTCAACCCTTCCTGCTCCTGTTTAAAAGAGCGATTATGAAGTCAAGACCTCAGCCGTTATGAAAGATAGATTTCTACGTGCCTTAAATCGACAACCTGTCGATAAGACGCCTATATGGATCATGCGGCAAGCCGGTCGCTATCTTCCAGAATATAGAGCCACCCGAGAAAAAGCAGGAGACTTTCTTACCTTGTGTAAGAATCCCGAGCTTTGCTGTGAAGTGACGATGCAACCGTTGCAAAGATTCGACCTTGATGCAGCAATAATTTTTTCGGACATTCTCACCATCCCAGACGCAATGGGGCTAGGGCTTAGTCTCCAAGAAAAAATTGGCCCCGTTTTTTCACGGCCGCTAAAAAGCTTTAACGAAATAAAAGCTTTATCCATCCCAGACCCCGAAAAAGATCTTGGCTACGTAATGGAGGCCATAAGGCTTTCTAAGAAAGCTCTAAACGACAAGGTACCACTGATTGGCTTTGCGGGAAGCCCCTGGACTCTCGCAGCTTATATGGTGGAAGGTGCAGGAAGTCGGGACTTCGCAAAAATAAAAAAACTTGCATACAGTAATCAAGAAGCTATGCACCTGCTTCTTAGCAAACTCACTGAATCAGTAACGCTTTATTTAGAAGCGCAAATTTCAGCTGGCGCTGATGCGATCATGATATTTGATAGCTGGGGAGGGATACTATCGACTGATGCTTATGAAATATTCTCTCTACACTATATGCGGACTATTGTTCAAAAACTCACTAAATATAAAATCCCTACAATCCTCTTTACAAAAGGAGGGGGGCTATGGCTAGAGTCCATAGGAGAAACTCAATGCACAGCGGTAGGGCTCGACTGGACAACAGATATCTCTATTGCTAAAAATCTTATTGGGGGCAAAGTAGCATTACAAGGAAACCTTGATCCAGCAATTATGCTCACTACCCCAGAAATAGTCGCTGAAGAGGCCAAGAAGATACTTGACAAGTTTGGCTTTGGTTCGGGGCATATTTTCAATCTAGGGCATGGGATTACTCCAGAAGTTCCTCCTGAAAACGTAGAGGCGCTTGTCTCAACAGTCCATACATATAGCCAGAAATTTCATGGGCAAGAAAGCTAAGACATTCCTCACTCGGATCTACCAAGGCGCAGTCATGGGAACTGCTGATGTAGTTCCAGGAGTATCCGGCGCAACTATGGCGCTTATCCTAGGAATCTACCTCGAACTCGTAAACGCAATAAAATCCTTCGATACGAAATGGCTGCGGGCAATCTTTACGCTAAAGTGGGATGTCGCTATAGCGCGTCCTCATTTTATGTTTGTAATTCCTTTGTTCTCTGGAATAGTAATGGCCATAA
This sequence comes from uncultured Gammaproteobacteria bacterium, assembly GCA_938082545.1. Taxonomy (GTDB): domain Bacteria; phylum Pseudomonadota; class Gammaproteobacteria; genus UBA4457. Next base: position 102,442 of record CALKCL010000014.1, on the reverse strand, counting down.
TATTTTTCACTCATGTAGTGCCTCTACCAGAGCTACTTATTTCTCACCCAGAAAAAATATATAGCGTGTTTTTTGGGCTGATTATAGGCTCAATAATTTTTCTACTACGATCTTTCAGACCTATTACTTGGAAGAAATTCTTTTTCTTTACTATGGGGTTGGCATTGGGATTTACGGTCCTCAGCATCGTCCCAAGTAATTATCCAGACACACCATTGTTTATCTTTGCAACTGGAATACTAGGCGCGTGCGCAATGATCTCCCCAGGAATATCCGGATCTTTTGTTCTATTATTGCTAGGGAAATACAGCGTAGTACTGGATGCAATAGGCGACATTGAGCCTGCAATCCTAATCCCTTTTATCTTGGGGTTCGGTGTTGGAATATGTTTATTTGCTCGCTTGTTGTCTTCCATAATTAAAAAATTTCCCACTGCGTTCACACTAGGCATAGCAGGTTTTTTAACGGCGTCTCTCTACCGAATATGGCCTTTTCAGGAAAGAATTTATACCACTGTCCATGAAAAATTAAGACTCGTTTCTTCCTCCCCAGAACTACCAGTCTTATCCTCAACAACGCTCTATAGTCTAGTATTAGTCATAATAGGCCTATCTATAATTCTCATAATCCAGTATTTCTCTCAGAAAAAATCCGTATACAGCCAGTAAGAAAAAACATCGTAAATATAACTAGCAGTAATGGGAAAACACCAAATTTCACGAAAACAGTACTGCCCTGCCTGAGTTCGACCGTTGATCTTAACGTCCCAGGTACATATTGAGGCAGGCGATCAACGATTTTACCCTTATAATCTATAACCGCTGTAATACCGTCATTCGTAGCTCGCAATAGATAACGGCCAGACTCTAAAGCTCGTGCTTGGGCAACCTGTAGGTGCTGATCTTGAGCAATACTCCGTCCGAACCAAGCATCATTACTTACATTAATCAGCAGCCTTGCAGCTGGAGTTGGCTCTAGAATCAAAGCGCTAAAAGCGGCTTCATAACAAATAGATAGCCCAACGAGTTTATCTCCAAGATAAAAACCAGGTTGTTTGAGACTCCCAGGAGTAAAATCAGACATTGGAATGCTGAGTCGACTTAGTAATCCGCGGACATAATTCCCCAACGGGAAATACTCACCAAAAGGAACTAAATGCCTTTTATGGTATGCGCCCGGGTTCACGCCCACGGCCAATAGACTATTGTAATGAATTCCCTCACCGCCAACTGTCGGAAGCCCAAACATCAGAGTAGTGTCCTCTTTAATAGCCTTACTCGTTAACAGAGAGATAGTGTCCATTACTTCATTCTTAAACGCCGGAATTGCTGTCTCGGGCCAGATAATTAAATCCGTATCCCAATAGTCCTCGGTTAATTCCCTGTAGTGTAAAATCGATGGCCCGCGAACATTTTTATGCCATTTTATGTTCTGTGGTACTGCACCTTGGATCAAAGCCACCTCTAGAAGTTTTCCATCAGAATATGTCTGTTCAAACTTAGATAGACCCCATCCTGATGAGAGCAATATAGAGATAAAAATAGTGGTACGAAAAATTGGCTTTTCTGCAGAACAGAAATAGGTTGCAAGCAAGACCGAAAGAGTTAGTACTACCCAAGAGCAGCCCAAAGCACCAACTAAAGGAATGTAGCCCCCAAGGATTGAGTCGATTTGACTATAACCCAGAATAAGCCATGGAAAACCGGTAAACATAGACCCCCGTAGATACTCCATCAAAAGCCAAAGTGCAGGAGCTATTAAGACTAAAGGCACACCTCGAACTAAGAATAACTTTAACACCCAAGAGTAGAACATCAGGTATGTAGCCATCAAAGCTACGAAGATGCCGGTCAGCCCAATTGAAAAAAAGTAGTTAGGAACGCCAAATTGATGAAGGCTAATATGTATCCAACTCACTCCGAAACCAAAAAATCCAACTCCATAAAGCCATCCTATTAGACAGCTTTCTTTTAGAGGCTGAAGCTTTACGATAGCAACAAAAACAGCAGGTGAAATAATTGCTATATACCAGATGTTATAAGGTGCGAAAGAAAAAGGCAGCATTAAGCCCGCAACCAAAGACAAGGCTGCAGCGACAAACTTACTCATCAGCTAATCGATTCTTCTGACTTAGAAAGTCCATCTTTATCCATCGATGCAGGCATTACGCGAAGCAATCGGATCCGTCTTCTATCTGCCCTTAGAACCCTAAAATTAAACCCTCGATAGTCAATTTCTTCTCCTTGTCTGGGTAGACGACCTAGCTGACTAATAATCAAACCTCCAATCGTGTCGAAACGATCAGAATCCCACTCGGTTTCAAAATATGTATTAAATTCGTCTAGAACAGTCCGAGCTTTGACAGTAAAACGATTGTTCCTGTGTCGTCGTATATTATCTTCTTCAGTGAAGTCATGTTCATCGTCAATCTCGCCAACTATCTGCTCAATCACGTCTTCAATTGTCACAAGCCCAGAAATATTACTATATTCGTCAACCACCACAGCCAGATGATTCCGCCGTGACCGAAACTCTCTCAATAGGACATTGAGGCGCTTACTTTCAGGAATAAAGGCTACAGGGCGAATAATTTCACGTATCAAAAAATCTTCAGAGCCATCTAGCGCTAATGAAAGCAGATCCTTAGCAAGGAGTATTCCTAAGACACTCTCATGTTCCTCATCAAAAACAGGGAATCTAGAATGTCCGCTTTCAATTATTTTCGGAAGAAACTCCTTCGGCTGAGCATCTTCCTCTATAAAAACGATATCAGAACGAGGAATCATTATATCCCGCACCTGCATATCCGAAACGACAAGCGCGCCCTCTATCATAGCGAAAGTGTCTGGCTCTATTACATTATTCTTCTCAGCTTCATGTAGTTGATTGATTAGAACCTGTTTAGCATTTTCAGTTGTTTGTAAAGCACGGATAGAGAACGACCGTAAAAATCTCATTACTCTTCCAGCGACGAAGAATAATCGGAGCAATCTATTCACAAACCGTATTATTCTCATAAAAACCAAATTCATTAAAATCGTACTTTCCTAGATTGTTCAATAAGGATCAGGATAACCTAGATTGGATAGTATACTGCGTTCACGGTTTTCCATAGCTTCTGCTTGGTAACTATCTTGATGGTCTAAGCCAAGTAAATGTAAGACACCGTGTACTATCATATGTGCCCAATGAGCTTCGATATTTTTCCCTTGTTGGCAGGCCTCTTCGTTTACAACTGGTGCACAGACCACTAAATCCCCCAGAAAGTCTGGTACGATCTTCTCGGCACCTTCTGAGACGAACGATAAAACATTAGTAGGCCCTTCTTTTTTGCGGTACTTCTTGTTTAGATAAGCAGATTCTTCAAGAGAAACTATACGGATGGTCAGTTCGCTTCCGGCTCTCTTGTCATCTAAGGTTGCATCTACAATAGAGGTAAAAAACTCTTTCGTAAGAGTGTTCTTCAAACCTACAGTTATTTGAAGGTCAACAAAAAAGTCCTTTTTCATTGGACGAATAGCTTTTCTATAAGACGGTGTTTATTTTTCCTCATGAGTAGCATATGCATCCAAAATTTTAGCTACTAGTGAATGGCGCACAACGTCCTTAGACTTAAAAAAAGTAAAACTCATTCCAGGTACATTTTTCAACACAGCAAGAGCTTCTTTTAGCCCAGACTCTCGACCACGAGGCAAGTCAATCTGTGTAACATCTCCAGTCACCACAGCCTGTGATCCAAACCCAAGGCGAGTTAAAAACATTTTCATTTGTTCCGTAGTAGTATTCTGAGCTTCGTCTAAGATCACAAAAGACTCGTTTAGAGTCCGGCCGCGCATGAAAGCAAGCGGTGCTATTTCAATAATATTTCTCTCAACAAGCATCGCAACTTTCTCGAACCCTAACATTTCATAAAGCGCGTCATACAATGGGCGCAAGTACGGATCGATCTTTTGAGCCATGTCCCCAGGTAGAAAACCTAGACGTTCACCCGCCTCTACAGCAGGGCGCACTAAACAAATCCGACGTACTCGGTCATGTTCAAGAGCATCGACTGCCGCTGCGACCGCCAAATAAGTCTTCCCTGTACCAGCTGGCCCTACACCGAAGCTGATATCATATGATTTTATGGCGCTCAAATAACGCTTCTGATTAGCGCCACGCGCCTTGATCAGCGACTTCCCCGCCTGAATACTTTGATCGGGAACAAGTATTCCAGGCTCATCAGCTCCAGCATTTCTAATTTCCAAATGCACATCATCAGCGCGCACAGGTCTCGATGCAGCTAACTCATATAAATTACATAGTATTTGCTTCGCACATTCCACCAAAGTCTCTGTGCCTGAACAAAAGAAAGAACTTCCATGACTCCCGATTTCAACGTCAATGCCACTTTCTATTAGCTTGATGTTCTCATCAAACTGTCCGCGTAGATTGGCCAAGCGAGTATTATTGGCAGAGTGAAACAAGACCTCGTCGTTAGCTACTGTCATACAGGAGTGCTCGCAATTTTTTCAGATAGGTATGTACCCCTGAGGGAGTTTGGAAGAGCTTCAGTTATTAGTACGTCTACAAAGTGTCCAATGAGACTGGCCTCCGCTGCAAAATTAACCGCCCTCTGGTTTTCAGTACGTCCGGTCAGTGCCTCTGGGTCTTTCTTGGAACGCCCCGTAATTAGAACTTTTTGGGTGCTGCCAATCATGGCTTTACTATGCTCTTGGGCAAGTCTAAGCACCTCTCTTTGAAGAATGGCTAGCCGATGTTTTTTCTCTACCATAGGGACATCATCTACTAGGCTTGCAGCAGGCGTCCCTGGACGGGCACTGTATATGAAGCTAAAAGATTGATCAAAACCGACATCGGTAATCAATCGCAGTGTGTCTTCAAAATCTTCATGTGTCTCCCCAGGGAACCCTATTATGAAATCTGACGATATTGAAATATCTGGTCGTACTTTCCTGAGCTTCCGGATAATCGACTTATATTCCGCAACCATATAGCCGCGCTTCATAAGCGATAGAATTCTATCTGATCCACTTTGAACAGGAAGATGCAGTTGGTTTGCCAATTCAGGTACGTCTTGGTATGCAGCTATTAATCTATCAGTAAACTCAATCGGGTGTGACGTTGTAAAACGAATTCGATCAATCCCGTCAATAGCGGCTATGATCCTTATAAGTGCTGATAGATCAACAATTTTCCCTCCAAACATAGGGCCGCGATAAGCATTGACATTCTGGCCTAAAAGAACAACCTCTCGTACTCCTCTTGTTGCCATATCGTGAATTTCTGAAATAACATCATCGAATGGGCGACTGAATTCCTCTCCACGGGTGTAAGGGACGACACAGAAACTGCAATACTTACTGCACCCCTCCATGATCGACACATAGGCACTAGCACTTGACTTCTTAGATGCAGGTAACCGATCAAATTTCTCGATTTCTGGAAAACTAACATCTATGACGGGTTTATTCTCAGATTTCACTCTTCCGATCAATTCAGGTAGCCGGTGCAAAGTCTGAGGGCCAAAAACAATATCTACATAAGGCGCTCGTTTCCATATCTGTTCGCCTTCTTGACTGGCGACACAACCTCCAACCGCTATAATCATACTTGGGTTATTTTTTTTCAGTAGTGCCCATCGACCTAATTGATGGAACAATTTCTCTTGTGCTTTATCCCTGACCGAGCAGGTGTTCACAAGCACAACCCGTGCTTTTTCAGGGGAATCCACCAAAGACAGATTACAAGATTCTTCTAGTAAGTCGACCATTTTCCCTGAATCATACTCGTTCATCTGGCAACCAAACGTCTTGACAAACAACCCTTCACTCATAAAAAAACCTCTAATGAACCAATGAATGGTCCGTTACGTGCATAGTAACCCACTATCTTTCTAGACTAGGATTATTTTTCTTATTGCTCCAAAAATTTAAGCCAAATTTACCCTGATGTTGTCGATTAAGCGAGTATCTCCCAACCAAGCGGCTACAAGAATTACCAAACTTTTATTTCTCGCCGAAGGGATAGCTAAGTCTGTTGAATGTCTGACCGAGCAGTACTCCACCTCGAACCCTTTCTGGACAAGTGAGGACACGGATTGATTTTCAATTTCATCAATACTTATAAAGCCCTCCTTTAGTGCCTCCGCGGCTTGCACAAGGACCGAGTATATTTCGACGGAGCAGGCTCTCTCAAATTTACTGAGATAACTATTCCGTGAGCTCATTGCAAGCCCGTCATTTTCTCTAATTATCGGCATGCTCACGACCTCAGTTGGCAAAAGAAGATCTTCGACCATGCGACGAATAACGAGTATTTGTTGGAAATCTTTTTCTCCAAAAAAAGCGAAATCCGGCTGCACATTATTAAACAACTTGATCACCACAGTAGCCACCCCGGAAAAATGCCCCGGCCGAAACTCCCCGCAGAGAGTTTCAGAAAGAGCCGGAATAGTTACTCGCGTATCACTCTCGATACCACCTGGATATAGCTCATTCAAATTAGGAGCAAATACCATATCGACAGATTCATCGGTCAGTTTAGATAAATCGTGATCCAGAGTGCTTGGGTATTTTTCATAGTCCTCTCCATGCCCGAACTGGATAGGATTAACAAAAATACTCACTACAGTTTTGTCCGCTTTCTCCGATGCACCAGAAATCAAAGACAAATGACCAGCATGCAAATTGCCCATGGTAGGAACGAATGAAATTGATAGCCCATCTTTTTTCCAAAAATATATTTTTTCCCGCAAACTCTTCAGATCGAAAATCACGTCCATATTACTTACTGTTAAACCTCTTTTCATTGGATCAAGTATTTTATACTCGTTAGAAATAGCTACACTTTGCAAGGAAAGCATCTTGCTAATTTCTGACTAATTGTAGTTCATCAGAATCAAGTGTATCTACTAGGCGCGACAACTTACCATGATTAGGCATTATTAAATCAGGAGCTATCTCAAACAAAGGGATAAGAACGAAGGCTCGCTGATGCAAGCTGATATGTGGTACTTGAAAATCTTTCTCGTCAATAGTCTTGTCACCATAGAGAAGTATATCAAGATCTATAATCCTCGGGCCCCATCTTGGACCTCTTTTGCGCCCTTGCAAACGTTCCAGAAGTTGCAGTTGCTGCAACAAGTTCCTGGGACTAAGAACTGTCCTTAAAGCTGTCACCGCATTCACATAATCAGATTGATCTGCAGGCCCTCCCATAGCAGGGCTGGTGTAGAACTGAGAAGTCTCCAAAATAGAAATCCCTTCCATAGAGCCCAGAGTCTCTAGAGCATGTGTGACTTGAACCAAAGGGTTATTCAAGTTGCTACCCAGCCCTATGTAGGCTAATACATCTTTGGTCAAAGTAAGGTCCTCTCGATCTAGTGCCTCTAGTGGGTCTCTATTTCCCCAAATAAATTTTTACGCTGCGTCTCATCGACTTCTTGGTATAGAGTCCACCAGTCACCAAGCACCTTTAGATCAGCCTCATTTACCGATCTCAGCACGAGAAAATCGTATGCTGCGCGAAACCTTGGATGATAGTAAAGACGGTTAGCTCGCTTAGGCGTCCGCTTAAAAAAACGACTCTGAAGTTCCCAAATTTCTCTAACTGCCAGCGTAAGTCTTTTGGGAATGGAGAGTTGCGTTATCTGAGCTGAAATTGTTCGATCAGATGCATTTAATAAAGCGACTCTGGCCGGCAAACCATTTCGCTGATACTCGCTATAATACCGCTGCATAGTGCTCCATAAAAACACAGCTATTAAGAAAGCAGGGTTGACACTTTTCCCGTCTTTAATTCTTCTATCCGTATTCTCAAGCGCGCTAAGAACAAATTTATTATCAAATGAATCTGATTGATTAAGCTCGCCACCGACCGAATACAAGTGACGGAATAGATCATGCTCTACTAGTCCTTTATAACAGTCATAGGCGTATCCCGAGCTGAAGAGTTTCAACGACTCATCAAATAATCGAGCCGGGGAAATCTCTTGCAGTAGATAAGCCAAAGAAGAGATAGGAATACTTGCGGAAGGTGTAATCTTGAAATTTAATTTCGCCGCAAAACGAATTGCCCGCAGCATTCGCACGGGATCCTCACGATACCTAACCTCAGGATCGCCAATCAGTCGAAGGATATTAGACCTCAAATCACGAACACCGCCTACGTAATCGATGACAGAAGAGTCACGAATATCATAGTACAAAGCGTTAATTGTAAAATCACGTCTCCAAACATCATCCTCGAAGCGACCATACACATTATCCCGAAGTAATTGTCCGTCCGTTGATGTCTTTGCAGAGGCTGAAGACTGGCTATGTGCTGCTCGAAAAGTGGCTACTTCAATGATCTCGCGCCCAAGGCGCACATGAACAATACGGAACCGTCGACCAATCATTCGACTGTTCTTAAACAATGCTACAACTTGTTCTGGCCTTGCATCAGTCGCTATATCAAAGTCTTTTGGAGTCTTACCAAGTAGAATATCTCGGACCGCCCCACCTACTAGATAGCCATTGTAGCCGCCCTTGTTAAGCTTCTCGATAACAGTTAAGGCCGCCTTGGAAATCAAACCTTGAAACTTACCACACTCATCCCTTCCGTAAATAAGAGGCTCAGCAGAATAATTGGATTTGTCTATTTCACTCATTCGCATTCAACTGATCATACCTTAAAGCTCTTGTCATTTTTTTTACCCAATCCCTTAGTTATGATAACATCCTAATCAGGATGGCTCCCTTCGTCTAGCGGTCAGGACGTTGCCCTCTCACGGCGAAAACAGGGGTTCGATTCCCCTAGGGAGCGCCCTAAATCGAACATGGCTCACGTCTTCTTCTCACAAGCGAAATATTCAAAGAGCACATGATGGAAAAAACTGTCCTAAATATGAAAAAAATAACCTTTGCCCGCCGCATAGGCTGCTTAGTCTATGATTCGGTCGCACTTGCCGCAATCTTATTCTTTGCAGCATTTATTCCAACTCTAGCTGTAGGTGATGCTATTAAGCCTGAGAACGTATTTCTGCAGTCCTATCTGACCTTGATTAGCCTTACTTACTATACAATTTGTTGGCGCAGAGGCAAGACGCTGGGAATGTTAGCGTGGGGGGTGAGCATAGTAAATTCTTCCGGTGGAAATCCAAGCTCCAAAGCGTGTTTTGTCCGCTTCATCGGAGCATGGATATCTTCTGCTCTTATGGGGCTGGGCTATCTCTACGCACTTGTAGACAGGAATAACAATACTTGGCACGATAAACTCTCTGATACGCGCTTAGTAACTATACAAAGCTAAGGGATTCTCCTGAACAGCCATCCAGCCAAGAATAGAACTAATAAACTCGGTAATACTGCTGCTAAGGCAGAATTCATATTGAAAACTAAACTAAAATTGCCTACTAACTCGTTCAAGACATAGAACACCAAGCCTATTGCGCCCCCCGCAAGAACACTACCGCCGACAGAAGAACTGCGAGATACACTTAGAGCAACCGTGAAAGAGAGGAATGTCATAAGCATGATACTCAAAGGGTGCACTATACGTGTCCAGAAAGCTTGAGACCATTGCTGAAAATCCCCAGCATCCTCGTCAGCAAAACGCAGATATAAGGACAACTCCTTTAACGTAAGTTTTTGAGGCTCTAAGCCCACTAGAGCTAAAAGGTTAAAGTCCATTTCAGTTGGCCACACCAGAGATTTGACGTATGAGCTATCATAAGCATCACCCTTAAAGCTAGTCCGCTTTACCCTTTTAAGGATCCATCCTTCCGATGAGCAACTTGCCTCATCAGCATAGATAGACTCACTTAACTTGCCATCGCCCCCAAGCTCCAATATGTTAACCCCTAACATCTTACAATCAGGTAAAATAGCGTTAATACTTACAAAAGCGTTCAAATCCTGTATCCAAATTTTATTAGTAGTTCCCATGTCACGGTCTGATTTGAAGCTAAGTTCATGAATCTTTACCTGCGCCAAGGGCGCTACAAACTCCCCAAGAAGCAAAGCGGCCAGCATTAGCAAAAACGAAGTTTTAATCACTACCTGAAGAACACGAGTTTTTGTCGCCCCAGCAGCCCTGATAACTACTAGCTCATGCGCTTCCATCATACCCCCGAGTGCTAGCAAGCTACCTATTAACGCAGCTAGAGGCATCACTTGATAAGCAAGCTCAGGGATACCTAGAGTGGAAGTCAAAATGATGTCCGTAATTTTAGTATTTGCCCCTTGCGAACCAGAAAGATCACCAATAAATGCAAAAAAAGTAAAAATCCCAACTAATGCAAACAAAACAATAAATGAGCTCATGAGCACGGATTTGCTTATATAAGTATCTAAAATTTTCATATTACGCTTTACGGTTGCAGTATTTTTATCAGTGGTCTTAGCCACTACACCCAAGCATATAGATGGTGTGTAAGACACCAAACGCCCGTGCGTAGCGAATTAGAACATGTTAAAGTCCACCATGTATTCATACAAGCGTAATAAAAAATGCAAATAGCTTCAAAAATTGGGTCTCCGAGTGAACAACGCACACCCTGTATCATCGCTGTCGTACATCATAAAAAAGTATTAAGCGAAGCAGCTCAGATACTAGACAAAAATACCAACGGATTGATTTCCGCCCTGGTAAAAAGAGGCGATCTGCGAGACGAGATCGGAGAAACGTTACTTATTAATAATTGTCCAGGTGTCGCTGCCAGCAGACTTCTATTGGTTAACGGTGGCAGTAGCAAAGGTGCCACTGAAAGTGAGTTTCGAAAGATAGTAGCCGGCGTAGCAAAAAGATTAAAATCCCTGGATATAAAAACTGCCATAGATACTATGCATAGGACTCACGTTACCGATCGCGACGGATTATCATGGAAAATCAAAACTATAGCGCAGGAAGTTTCTGCGGCAGCGTATCAATTCAATGAATTCAAAACCAGTAAAAGTAAAAACCAGGGATTTAATAAACTTACCTTTCTAGTTAATGACACTAGCGAGGGAAAGAAAATGAATGCAGCGTGTAAAGAAACATCTGGGCTAATCCAAGGAATAGACTTGGCTAAAAACCTTGCCAACAGACCGGCAAATATCTGCACGCCGACACATTTAGCAGAAGTTTCTATATCGCTTGCTGAGTCAAATGATAATTTAACAACGCAAGTACTTGAAGAGCTCGATATGGAAAAACTCAAAATGGGAGCATTGCTCTCAGTGTCAAAAGGCTCTCGAGAGCCCGCAAAGTTCATCATTATAAAATATGCTGCGGAGAACCCTAGCCAAGCGAAACCTATAGTCTTAGTCGGAAAAGGAGTGACTTTCGACTCAGGAGGCATTTCTCTTAAAGGCGGGGCCGGGATGGATGAAATGAAATATGATATGGGCGGAGCCGCGGCGGTCCTCGGCTCTATGCTTGCTGTCTCTATCATCCGACCTGAGATCGATGTGATTGGAGTCATACCTGCTACAGAAAATCTACCAGATGGCAATGCTAGTAAACCTGGCGATATCGTCACTAGCATGTCAGGACAGACTATCGAAATACTCAACACCGATGCAGAAGGGAGGATGATTCTATGCGATGCGCTCGCGTATGCAGAACAGTTTGATCCCGAAGCTATAATCGATATAGCTACTCTAACAGGCGCTTGCGTCGTCGCGTTAGGAGAGCATGCTACAGGGCTTCTTTCTAATGACGACAACCTATCTAATGATTTGCTCACTTCGGGGACTAGATCTGGGGATAGAGCTTGGCGTCTGCCTTTATGGCCAGAATACCATAAACAAATTGAAAGCCCTTTTGCAGACATGGCTAATGTAGGAGGACGGGCTGCAGGAACGATAACCGCAGCCTGCTTTTTATCTAAATTCACCAAAAACATGGCATGGGCCCACCTCGATATTGCGGGAACTGCCTGGAAATCAGGAATCCAAAAAGGAGCAACAGGAAGGCCTGTCCCTATGCTAGTCGACTACATTCAGTCAAAGGCTTTGGATAGAAACTGTGACGAGGATTGATTTTTACGTCCAAAATCAAGCTAGCCAGACAGCTTATGAACGTCTCATATGCAAAATTACCGAAAAAGCATGGCAAAACCAACATGAAATTTTCCTACTCTGCTCAAATACTGAGCAGTTAGATAGGTTCGACGAACTGCTCTGGACATTCAGTGCGACAAGCTTCATCCCCCACTCACCAATATGTGATGGTGATGGTGATGGTGATGGGAAAGTAGTCCTTCTCAGTTCCGAGAGGAAGACACTGAGGAACTATGAAGTGTTGATAAATTTAACTACTGATGTTCCAGAACATGCTGGTAAATTTATCCGTGTTATTGAATCTACGGGTTACAACAAGGCAATGCGAGAAGATGCACGCAAAAAATATAAATACTACAAAGACCGCGGATACCCGATATTTACCCATGAAATTGGTAAAAATAAAAAAAACTTGTTCAACGTATAAAAAGAAAAAACTAATGAATATGGAGAAAAGCTACGACCCCAAGAACATAGAACAGAAGCTTTATAGCACTTGGGAGGGAAATGGCTACTTTGAGTCGGGAACAGTAGAGAAGGACAGCTACTGTATTATGCTTCCACCGCCAAATGTCACCGGCAGCTTGCATATGGGACATGCGTTTCAAGACACACTGATGGATGCCCTAATCAGATTTAACCGAATGCGTGGAAAAGACGCACTTTGGCAGTGTGGAACTGATCACGCAGGAATCGCGACACAAATAGTAGTCGAACGTCAATTAACGCAAAAAGGAATCGCGCGCCAGGATATAGGCAGGAAGGCGTTCTTAGAAGAAGCGTGGCGTTGGAAGGCCGAATCTGGAGGCACCATCACTGAACAGCTTCGGAGGATGGGTAGCTCTATGGATTGGAGTCGAGAAAAATTTACCCTTGATGACGAGCTATCGAACACAGTAAAGCAAGTATTTGTATCGCTTTATCGAGAAGGTCTAATATATAGAGGGAAACGCTTAGTAAACTGGGATCCCGTTTTAAAAACAGCTATTTCCGATCTTGAGGTGGTTTCCGAGGAAGAAAAAGGAAGCCTCTGGCACATGTGCTACGAGATGGAAGGTACACAAGAGAAAATTATTGTTGCAACTACGCGTCCAGAAACCATGCTCGGGGATACGGCGATTGCTGTTCACCCTGAGGACGTTCGTTATAAGCACTTAATAGGCTCCAGTGTTAAGTTACCAATTACTAATAGGCTGATACCAGTAATCGCGGATGACTATGTCGACCAAGAGTTTGGCTCGGGTTGCGTGAAAATTACACCGGCGCACGATTTCAATGACTATTTGATGGGCCAACGGCACAATTTGCCATTAATTAATATTTTTGAAGACGACGCCACACTAAACGAGAACGTTCCTGAAAAGTATCGCGGGCTAGACCGCTTTATAGCACGGGCCCTAATTGTAAAAGAAATGCAAAGCCTAGGACTCCTCGAGAAAATCGATGACCATACTCTGATGGTTCCTCGTGGAGACCGAACTCGAACAGTTATCGAGCCATATTTAACAGATCAATGGTTCGTACAGGTTGCCGAACTAGCCAAACCCGCAATTGAGGCAGTTGAACAAGGCGATGTAAAATTCGTCCCTGAAAATTGGTCTAAAACTTACTTTGACTGGATGCACAACATACAAGACTGGTGTATATCACGACAACTTTGGTGGGGGCACAGAATACCAGCCTGGTATGACGAAGAAGGAGTCATTTATGTTGGCGCAGATGAGGCTGATGCTCGAGAACACGGAGGAGTTCCTGAGTCTGTTGTATTGCGTCAAGATGAAGACGTCTTAGACACTTGGTTTTCATCAGCCCTATGGCCGTTTTCGACATTAGGGTGGCCTGAAAAAACACCGGAGTTTAAGCAACATTATCCGACTGATGTACTGGTGACGGGATTTGATATTATTTTCTTTTGGGTTGCCCGGATGATTATGATGGGTCTTAAATTTACTGGTTCCGTCCCCTTTAAAGAAGTCTATATACATGGTCTTGTGCGCGATGCAAAAGGCCAAAAGATGTCTAAATCTAAAGGAAATATTTTAGATCCCTTAGACCTTATCGAAGGAATCGACTTAAGTGATCTGGTGAACAAGCGACGTGCAGGAGTGATGAAATCGGGGGATGCCGATAAGATAGAACTGGAAACGCGTAGTGAATTCCCAAAAGGCATTGAAAGTTTCGGGACAGACGCGCTCCGCTTCACCTTTGCGATTATGGCTACTCAAGGGCGTGATATAAGGTTCGAACTTACACGAATCAACGGATATAAAAATTTTTGCAACAAGGTATGGAATGCAGCTCGATTTGTCTTGTTGGTAGTTGAGCAACATAAAGGTCCGACAGCAGAGAAAGATTTGATAATCGGCGTTCCCGAGCAATGGATAAGGGAGCGTTTTAGAGCGTCTATTGCTCAAGTCGTAAAAGGCTTTAATGAATACCGGTTTGATCGATCAGCACAATCGCTTTATGAGTTTGTATGGGACGATTATTGTGACTGGTATATCGAGGTGTCAAAAGTTAGGTTGTATCGAGAGGGAACATCTCAACAAGTCAAAGATGGCATCTGCTCTGTTCTCATAGAAATGCTAGAAGACTTATTAAAAGCACTACACCCCATAATGCCTTTTATAACAGAAGAAATCTGGCTCAAGCTGAGACCAATACTCCCAGCAAGAGGGGAGTCTATAATGCTAGAGTCTTACCCTGCCCCGGAGAGACATGATGATGCGAAAGCCGTTGAAATTTTTGAATGGCTAAAAGATTTTGTCTTAGGCATAAGGCGTATAAGGGCAGACTATAACATCGAACCTAAAAAGGTGATTTCTATATCTGTTTTCGGAAACAACGAAGAACAACTAGGCTGGCTCCAACAAAATGATGATGTCATCATGACTGTGGGTCGTGTAGGGAATATAAGTCTGGCTAAAGAGCCACTAACAGAAGCCGCAACCTCTCTTGTTGGAGAACTCACTCTTTACATCCCATTTGATAGATTAATAGACAAAAATGCAGAAAGGATTCGATTACAGAAGGAGCTAGAAAAAGCGGAGAAAGTAGCAAGACAGACTGAAAAAAATCTTGAAAATCAGTCATTTATAGAAAAAGCTCCAGCGAAAGTCGTGGAGGAGATGCGAGCCAGGTTGGAGAATTCTGCTAGTGCAATTGTAAAACTACAAGCGCAGATTGTGAAATTATAGAAAGCCCTTAAAATACCGCAAATAGCGACTAAAATCTTTGATCGTGTCGTTAATTATCACATAACCCTGAGGTAGTCGCTTATTTTCTCAAATACACCCCCTCAAGAATATAAGAACCCAGCTCGGAAAAATTATCCAACGAGTATAGTATTGTCATAATGCACCGGACTAGCGCTTTAGACTGTTAATGAAAATAAGTGAGTAACTCATGAAAATGACTTTCCTCAGACTCAGAGAAGATATCAAGTGCGTCTTCGAACGAGACCCAGCAGCGCGCCACACCTTAGAAATAATTACCTGTTATCCAGGTGTCCATGCCCTCCTCCTTCACAGACTAAGTCACAGGTTATGGAATCTAAAACTAAAATGGATAGCCAGATTATTGTCCAATCTAGGCCGCTTTCTAACTGGAATAGAAATACATCCGGGCGCTAAGATAGGACGTAGGTTTTTCATAGATCACGGTATAGGGGTCGTCATAGGAGAAACCTCTGAAATAGGCGATGACTGCACTCTCTACCATGGCGTCACTTTAGGAGGAACCAGCTGGGAAAAAGGGAAGCGCCATCCAACCTTGGGAAACAATATTATTATAGGGGCAGGGGCTAAGGTACTCGGACCAATTCACATTGGTGAAAATGCTAGAATTGGGTCTAATGCAGTGGTCGTCAATAACGTGAGCTCTGGCGCAACTGTTGTAGGGGTCCCAGGCCGACCAATTGAGCAGAAAGACGGCGATTTCAAGCAAGAAAGCATCCTCAACTCCAGCGGGGAATTTCAACCTTATGCGGAAGTCTCAGGCCTGGCCGGATCAAGAAATAGTAACACTGAGAGCATTGATCAGCGAACCGAGGAAATAGTTGCTAAACTAGATTTTCTAAGGGAAAGAATCGAAATTATAGAAGCTAAGACAGATAAAAAGTAAGCGAACGAGACACCCTATCTTATTAATTGTTGACTAAATTACTAGGTTATAGGAAAATATCTCTGTGAATACTAGCTAACCTCTGGAGTTATTTACTATGCGGCTAACTACTCGTGGCAGATACGCAGTAACTGCGATGGTTGATCTTGCCTTGCATGTCGAAGGAAAACCGGTGTCATTGGCTGCGATTGCCGAAAGACAAGGTCTGTCTCAATCGTATTTAGAGCAACTTTTCTCGAAACTTCGCAAGGGCGGACTAGTCGATGGCCGTCGCGGACCAGGAGGAGGCTACAGCTTTGGAAGGCCAATAAACCAGATATCGGTTGGCGATATAATAGCAGCTGTTGACGAAACAGTTGATGCGACACTGTGTGGCGGACATGAGAATTGTAAGGGAGAAACGAGGTGCCTGACCCATAATCTCTGGCAAGAGCTCAGCTGCCAGATCCAAAGATTCCTTGGGGAAGTGAGCCTCGAGCAATTGGCGACTGATGCCAAAAGAAATGCAAGGCTTAAAAATTCGCCTGAGATGATAAGCGAACATAATATCAAACAAGTAACCTTTTTAGCGGAGTGCCTGTAATGGACATAAGTTTAACAAAACGTGCGGCGGATCATGTTAAAAACTTTATGGCTTCAGAAGACAAATCAATTGGGGTCCGAGTTGGAATTAAAACTACCGGATGCTCTGGGTTCATGTATGTAGTTGAGTTATCTGATAACTTTAATAGTCAAGACGAAGTTTTTAATTCATACGGAATCAAGATTGGTATCGACTCTGAAAGTCTAAAGTATCTCAAGGGTACCGAAATAGATTTTACAAAAGAAGGGTTGAATGAAGGGTTCAGATTCAACAATCCAAACGCGGCTGCAACCTGTGGGTGCGGTGAAAGCTTTAGTATTTAAGGTTCCCTAAAAGAACCTAATTCAAGGATAGATAATGGCAAGCAACGCCGAAAATATAGACAATCTAGTTGGTCAAAGTTACGAGGCTGGGTTTTATACAGACATTGAGCAGGAAATGTTACCGCCTGGATTAAATGAAGCCACGATAAGGTTCATATCAGCTAAAAAAAATGAACCGGAATGGCTTTTAGAGTGGCGCCTCAAATGCTACCAACAATTTCTTTCTATGACAGAACCCGTCTGGGCGAATGTCACTTATCCTAGTATTGACTTGCAAACTATAAGTTATTACGCGGCGCCTAAAAGAGATGAAGACCGCCCAAAAAGCTTAGATGAAATAGATCCGAAAATTTTAGAAACATATGAAAAACTAGGAATTCCCCTGCAGGAGCAAAAGGTATTAGCTGGGATAGCGGTGGATATCGTTTTCGATAGCGTATCCGTGCATACGACATTCCGAGAAAAACTTGCAGAAGTAGGCGTAATTTTCTGTTCGTTCTCAGATGCCGTCAGGGAATATCCAGACTTAGTTCGTAAATACTTAGGTACTGTTGTCCCTGCAAGAGACAACTACTTCTCCGCGCTCAACTCCGCCGTTTTCTCTGACGGTTCATTTGTCTATATACCGAAAAATACTAGATGCCCCATGGAGCTATCAACATACTTCAGGATGAATGCAGAAAATAGCGGCCAATTTGAGAGAACACTTATTATCGCAGATGAAGGAAGCTATGTTAGCTACCTGGAAGGCTGCACTGCTCCAATGCGCGACGAAAATCAACTCCATGCAGCGGTTGTAGAATTAGTGACTATGGATGATGCTGAAATCAAATATTCCACAGTTCAAAATTGGTACCCTGGCGACGAAGACGGCAAAGGGGGAATATATAATTTTGTAACTAAAAGAGCAGACTGTCGAGGAAAAAGATCGAAAGTATCCTGGACCCAGGTAGAGACTGGCTCTGCGATAACATGGAAATATCCCAGCTGCATACTTCGGGGGGACTATTCAATAGGCGAGTTCTATTCTGTCGCACTGACAAACAATCTGCAGCAAGCGGATACTGGCACAAAGATGGTGCATTTAGGGAAAGAGACTAAGTCCACTATTATCTCAAAAGGAATATCGGCCGGGAAAAGCGAGAATGCATACCGAGGTCTAGTTCGTGTGGGAGGGAGCGCAGAAAATGCCCGCAACTACACTCAGTGTGATTCTTTGCTATTAGGTGACCGGTCCGCAGCACACACGTTCCCTTACATTGAATGTAAAAACCCTACAGCTCAAATAGAGCACGAAGCATCAACGTCAAAAATAAGTGAAGATCAGTTGTTCTATCTGAGAAGTAGAGGGATACAACAAGAGGATGCCATCAACATGATTGTTAATGGGTTCTGCAAAGAAGTCCTCAAGGAGCTTCCTATGGAGTTTGCCGTAGAAGCTCAAAAGCTTTTAGGTATAAGCCTAGAAGGTTCAGTCGGTTAAAGTTCTAAAGATAACGAGAAAAGAATAATGCTTGAAATAAAAAACCTACATGTTGCAGTAGAAGGAAAAGAGATCCTGTCTGGAATAAATCTAACCGTTAACGCAGGGGAAGTACATGCAGTTATGGGGCCGAACGGTTCGGGGAAAAGTACCTTATCTCATGTCCTTGCTGGAAAGGAAGGCTACGAAGTTACAAAAGGTTCAATACTTTTCAAAGAGAAATCACTCTTAGATCTGGAGCCCGAAGAAAGGGCAGGAGAAGGCGTGTTTCTTGCTTTTCAATATCCAATCGAAATAGCGGGCGTCAATAATGTTTATATGCTTAAAGCAGCACTTAATGGAATTAGAGCTTACAGAGGCGAGCCAGAACTCTCATCTGTACAATTCTTGAAAATGGTAAAAGATAAAGTAAAAGCTGTTGGTCTAGATGAGGGGTTACTTAATAGACAGGTCAATTCAGGCTTTTCTGGTGGTGAAAAAAAGAAAAATGAAATCTTTCAACTAAGTGTCTTGGAACCAACTCTAGCAGTGCTAGACGAGACCGATTCAGGACTAGATATAGATGCATTAAAAGCTGTTGCCGATGGGGTAAATAAACTGAGGATTGCCACTCGATCGTTCATTGTAGTAACTCATTATCAGCGCTTGCTAGACCATATAGTACCTGACTTTGTACATGTGCTATCTAAAGGGAAAATAGTAAGAACCGGAGACAAAGAACTCGCTCTGACTTTAGAAGAAAGGGGATATGATTGGCTAGCCGAGGAGAATCTAGTTTGACCGATGTCCTCTCAGAGCTCTTACCTCCCTGCGAAAGTCGACACTCTCTTGCTGAGCCTGATTGGCTGCATGAGAAGAGGCAAGAAGCAGGACAGGCTGTTAAAAAGCTTGGATTTCCTAACTCAGGAATCGAAACATGGAAATATACCAGCCTACACCGTTTGAAGAAGGTTGACTTCAGACCCGCTGAAATCGCCGATTCGACAGCCGATACTACAGTAATGCCTAAGCTCGAAATCAACAACTCAAAAGAGAAAACTGTAATCTTCATCAACGGCTTTTTCAGGGAAGACTTAGGCTCTTATAAAAATACTGTCGCTGGCATCAAAATCGAGCCGCTCTACAACAACAGTAATATGCTAGAAAAGAATCAAGAATGTATTTCAAGCTATAGTAATGATGCTTTTGCTGCCCTCAACCTAGCTGGCTTTTCCGATGGTATTTCCATCGAAGTTGATGATAATGCAATTATTTCAGAAACTATTCGGTTGGTATTCATAGGTGAGCATAGAGACCCTCTTTTACGAAATATTAAAAATATCATCCAATTAGGTCAAAATGCGCAACTACGATTGATTGAGGAATATAGAAGTGGATTTAGTGATTTCGGGCTAACTAACGTGAGCACGAACATAGTACTTCAAGAAGGTGCCAGGCTAAATCACCATAGATTACAAAACGAGGCCATATCTAGCAGTCAAATTGCAAAAATAGTAGCCTCAGTCGAAGCGAATGCTAGCTACAATTCCGATTCGATAGTTCTTGGTGGGCAACTTACGCGACTAGAGATAGATGTGGCCCTTACAGGGGAGCTGGCTACATGTAGATTGAATGGACTATTCTCGGGCTCAGGAGAACAGCATATTGATCACCATACCACTGTAAGACATCAAGTAGGCGACACTCACAGTGAAGAGCTCTATCGAGGTATCTTAGATGATAAAAGCCGGGGAGTTTTTAACGGGAAAGTCATAGTTGAAAAAGACGCTCAGAAAATCACAGCTAAGCAGGCAAGTAATAATTTACTTCTTTCTAGAACGGCTGAAATTGATACTAAACCTGAACTACAGATCTATGCGGACGATGTGAAGTGCGCTCATGGTGCAACCATAGGGCAGCTAGACTCAGCAGCACTGTTTTACTTGCGCTCGAGAGGAATAAGTGAGCAAAAAGCTCGAGCTCTACTAATCTTTGCCTTTGCTGAAGAAATCATAAAAACAATTCCAGTAGACAATCTCCGAAGTGATCTAGAGCGTAGATTTATTGGGCACAATCAAATGAGCGAATTAAAAAGTGAGGCACTTTAGCCATGAATATGGCAGGTAATCGAAATAAAGAAATAGGCAGTAATTTCGACGTAGAAACGATACGGGAAGACTTCCCAATCCTTTCAAGGACAATCAATGGGAAAAAGTTAATTTATGTCGATAATGCTGCAACAACACAGAAACCGACCTCTGTTATCAAGCGGGTTTCAGATTACTACGAACAAGAAAATGCGAATATACATCGCGGTGTACACTCTCTTAGCGAAGAAGCAACTGAAGCTTTTGAGGCGGCTAGAGAAGGAGTGAGAAAATTTCTAAACGCGGATTCTGTTCAAGAGATTATTTTCACGAGCGGGACAACTGAAGCTATCAACTTGGTGGCCCAAAGCTATGCCCGAAGTAAGTTGAAGGTAGGCGATGAAATCCTAATCAGCGCGCTCGAACATCATTCTAACATTGTGCCTTGGCAAATGGTTTGCGAACAAACTGGCGCACAGTTAAAAGTCGGACCTATCAACGATGACGGCGAAATACTAATGGAGCAATTTGCTTCGTTCATCACGTCGAACACAAAAATAATTGCCATCGGTCATGTATCGAATGCTCTTGGAACTATTAACGATATTAAACATATTATCGGTTTAGGGCATGCTGTAAATGCTGTGGTGCTGGTTGATGGGGCTCAGGCGAGCATTCATGAACATATAGACGTAACTCAAATCGACTGTGATTTTTATGCTTTCTCTGGGCATAAAGCACTTGGTCCGACTGGGATCGGTGTTCTCTATGGTAAAGCCGAGCTACTCGACGAAATGCCACCATGGCAGGGCGGCGGAGATATGATAAAAACGGTGAGCTTTGAAAAGACTGAATATAATGTCCTTCCGTACAAATTCGAAGCCGGCACTCCAAATATTGCTGGGGGTATAGGCCTAGGGGCAGCCTTATCTTACTTTTCAAACCTAAATTTACAAGCCGTCATGTCTCATGAGAAAGCGTTGCTCAACCTTGCCACTGAAAGAGCACTAGCAATACCTGGCCTTTCTATCGTTGGGAACGCGAGTAATAAAGCATCCGTGATTTCCTTTAATATCGAGGGGGTACATCCCCAGGATCTAGGAACTTTGTTAGATCACCAGGGTATTGCCATAAGAACAGGTCACCATTGTGCGATGCCTGTAATGCGCAGACTAGGGGTCTCTGGGACAGCTAGAGTATCCTTTGCTTTCTACAATACTTTAGATGAGATCAAAAGTATCTTTAATGCAATAGAAAAAATAATACCGATGCTTAGAGGTTAGTAATAATGGATGATATACAGGTGCCGGACTATCGAAATCCTATCGAACTATTGCATGACTGCGAGGCGATATTGATTCCAGAAGGGGCGAAAATAACTCTTGAAAAAGGAATGGCAGTCTTTATAACCCAAGCTTTAGGCGGTTCTATTACGGTCAATGTAAATGGAAATCTTGCTAGGATTAGTGAGCAAAACACAACCGCACTTGGAATGAAGCCTCCGGAACTCAAGCAATATACCTCTGACACGGAGAACTCTGGCTTGATTGACGATGAAATTATTTGGGAACAACTCAGCACATGTTACGATCCCGAAATCCCTATTAATATAGTCGAACTAGGTTTGGTTTATCGATGCGACGTGTTCTATGAAGGAACAGGTAATAGAGTAGAAATAGATCTAACCCTCACAGCTCCCGGATGCGGCATGGGGCCATTTTTAGTCGATGATATAGTGTCAAAGGTCCGACAAGTCCCAAATGTGTCATTGGTCGATGTGGAACTAGTATTTGACCCGCCATGGAGCCAAGAGATGATGTCGGAAGCGGCGCGATTGGAAACTGGGCTTTACTAAAACTTGCGATGACTCTAGTTAGGCTTGATTTGCGGGCCAGTGGTAGCCATATCAGAGAACCTCGTTATAATGCTCCACCAAATTCAACACTCTACTAATGCTTGCGGAGAACAAAGAGTTATGTCGATAGAAAGAACTTTATCATTAATTAAACCTAGTGCTGTCGCAGATAATCATATCGGCGCAATAATCTCAAAATTTGAAAAAGGTGGACTAAAAGTAGTGGCTGCCAAAATGCTACTTTTAACGAGAGAAAAAGCAGAGTTATTTTATGCCGTCCATAAGGGAAAGCCTTTTTTTGATGAAC
Source organism: uncultured Gammaproteobacteria bacterium (assembly GCA_938082545.1). Classification (GTDB taxonomy): domain Bacteria; phylum Pseudomonadota; class Gammaproteobacteria; genus UBA4457. Next base: position 79,674 of record CALKCL010000014.1, on the reverse strand, counting down.
TAGTCTCCTCTATGGTTTCTGGACCAATTGTGGCGCAAGTACTTCAAGGGGACAACGCGATACAAAAAAATCGCGATATCATGGGAGCGACAAACCCTGCAGATGCAGAACCCGGAACGATTAGGGCTGAGTTTGCTACAAGCATGACTGCAAATGCTGTTCACGGATCGGATGCTCCGGACACCGCAGAGGAAGAAATCAAAATTTTCTTCTCAGCGAGTGAAATCAACTCAGGCTGATACTGATAAGATGGGAGAAACGCCCCAAATTAATCTCATGAACTTGGGATCCCCTGCTCTCACAGATTATTTTGATGGAATAGGCGAGAATGGATTTAGATCGACTCAAATCATCAAATGGGTACACCAACATGGGGTGATAGATTATAGCTCCATGACAAACCTAAGTAAGAATCTTCGAGAAAAACTACAAAACAACACTGAATTACGACCCCCAACAATAGATGATGAACAAATATCTGAAGACGGGACACGTAAATGGCTAGTGCGGACGGACCCCTTTAATTGTGTTGAAACTGTATTCATCCCCGAGGGAGACCGGGGCACTTTGTGTGTGTCATCACAAGTTGGTTGTCCTTTGAATTGCCAATTTTGCGCCACAGCTACTCAAGGATTCAGTCGTAATTTGTCTGTCGGAGAAATAATCGGTCAAGTTTGGTTGGCCGCGAGAAAGCTTGGGCAGAGTTCCGCGTCGACTAGAAAAATCACGAATGTTGTAATGATGGGGATGGGAGAGCCCCTGCTTAATTTCGACAACGCTGTAGCTTCAATGAAGCTAATGATGGACGATAATGCCTACGGACTTAGTAAGCGTCGCGTTACTTTGAGCACTGCAGGAGTAATTCCGGGGATAAAACGACTTGCAGATGAGTGCCCTGTCAGCTTAGCAATCTCCCTACACGCTACTAACGATGAGCTTAGAAACAAGCTGGTACCAATCAACCGAAAATATCCCATCGCAGAGCTTATCCAAGCTTGTAAAGAATATAGTAGAGCGACTAACGATGGCACAATAACTTTCGAGTATGTTATGTTAAAAGATGTCAATGATAGTGTTTCGGAAGCGCGTCGTCTTGCACAGTTACTCGGCGGAATTCCGGCAAAAGTCAACTTAATTCCTTTCAACACATTTAAGGGCAACCATTTCGCCAGATCTTCTGAAAGCGACATAGATGCTTTCCGAGAGCGATTATCCGCATCAGGAATTATTACTATTACACGCAAAACCAGAGGTAGTGATATTGATGCCGCTTGCGGTCAATTAGTGGGGGACGTCACCTCTAAGAAGCGCAGTCTAGCCGCTAACAAAAGGGTAGACTGAGCTCTTAATTTTAGCCTCCGCTTAAAGAGCATAACTATATAACGTTATGCTAGTCTATAGAAAAGTAATGCCGGTCGAGCATTGCATTTTTACATAAAAAAGGAATGCTGTTGAAAAAAACACTGAAAGCAATAAGAGGAATGAGTGACATACTGCCGCAACAGTCCTCTAGCTGGACGAAACTCGAACACAGTATTGCTTCTGTTTTAAACCTTTATGCCTACCGAGAAATTAGACTACCCATAGTTGAAAAAGCAGATGTGTTCCAAAGATCTATCGGAGACCAAACTGATATAGTCCAAAAAGAGATGTATTCTTTTGCGGATAAAAATGGAGATTTTATTACTCTCCGCCCCGAAGGCACAGCTGGATGTGTAAGGGCAGCCTTAGAAAATAGCTTGCTTCAACAGATCCCTCAAAGGCTATGGTATATGGGCCCAATGTTCCGCCACGAACGACCACAAAGAGGAAGACAAAGACAATTTCATCAAGTGGGTGTGGAGTTTTTTGGTTCTGGGGCGCCGGAAGCTGACGCTGAGTTGATTTTACTGACGAGAAGACTTTGGAGCGAGTTAGGCATTCGAGACTTACGCCTAGAAATCAATTCATTAGGTGATGCTAATAGCCGAAAGCAGTACAAAGAAAAACTGGTTAGTTATTTTAGTAGGCATTTAGACAAACTTGACGAAGAGAGTGTTTTACGTCTGCAAAAGAATCCTCTTAGAATACTTGATAGTAAAAATCCGTCCCTCAGATACATTATCAGTAGAGCACCTTCCTTAATTGATTCTCTTGATGAACAATCTCGACTGCACTTTGAAAAATTCCAGAATATCTTAGAAAAATATGGAATTAATGCTGTAGTAAACCCTCGGCTAGTGCGAGGGCTAGACTACTATAATGGAACCGTCTTTGAATGGATTACCGAGGAGCTGGGCTCTCAAGGTACAGTCTGTGCAGGTGGACGTTACGACAACTTAGTAGAACTCATGGGCGGATCGGCTGTCCCTGCTATTGGACTTGCTATGGGTTTAGAGCGGCTTCTCGAACTTCAAAGCCTTCAAAATCCACTTGATGCTCCATTAACAACAGATCTTTATATTTGTGCTACTGAAAATGACTTAGACGATGAAGCGCTAAAGTTCGCTGAACTATTAAGAGACTCTTATCCGCACCTATCCATCCAGCTACATGCCTCTGAAGGGAAACTGAAAGCGCGCCTAAAAAAAGCTGACCGTAGCGGTGCTAGGGTTGCGATCTTAATAGGTGAGGACGAAATAAGAGAAAATCAAGTGACCGTAAAACCCTTGCGCACACGGGCTGAACAAACCACTTGTAGCATTAGTGAACTCGAAGAGGTGTTAGGGCGGTTTCTGTAAGACCAAACACCTTAAAAGGGATTCCCACACGAGTGCTGAATAACGCTATAATTTCACCCTGACAATCAGTTTCTAGACTATAAAAAAATGGAAATTAAAAAGTGAACGATTACACCACTGAAGATGAAGCGCTAGATCGCATCCGCCAACTATGGGGACAATATGGTAAGTTTATAGTCATCCTTTCCATACTAGTCGCAGGCTCATTCGGAGGACGAAACCTGTGGATGTCTTATAAAAATGACTCAGCTGAAAACTCTTCGCTTAACTATTCTCAACTACTACTCGCAGTCGATCAGAAGAGGTTTGAAGATGCCTTTGAAATAGGGTCAGAAATTATAAAGACAGATACCCAATCCAGCTATGCAGAACTATCAAGCTTGTTCTTGGCAAAAATTTCTTTTGAAAAGGGAGATTATGATGTTGCTAAAAACATATTAATAACGCTCATTGAGTCCAGCTCTGACTTAAACACCGGTAACGTTGCACGGGAAAGACTAGCAAGAATTCTGTTAAGCGAAGATAAAGCTGATGACTCTCAAAAAGTTCTTGAGGAATCTAAATCAATGGACCTGACAAACCATTTGTTAGAACTTCAAGGCGACATAATGAAAGCTAGAGGGGATCTGCAAAGTGCACTCTCTTTCTATCAAAAAGCACTCGCCAAGAATATCATTAACGGACAGGACTCGAACAATCTAAGCCTAAAGCTCAATGATATTGAAAATAATTTAGTGGGGACTAAGCAGTGACATCAAATTTAGCAAGATGTTGTGGCGTCTTCTTGATTTCTCTATCACTCATTTCTTGTGGAACCATTTCTAAATTTAAAGAAAGCGCTTCATTAAAAGACTTTGTTTCCGGAAAATTTTCCGGAAAAACTCCAGAGGATACTGGGATATTAAGTACTTCATATAGTCCGAAGACTACAATCGAGACTATCTGGTCGAAAAAAATAGGTAAAGGAGCTGACAATCTTTACTTAAACCTTAAACCGACAATTATAGGAGCCTACCTGTACGTCGCATCAAAAGATGGCCAACTTGCGGCTATAGATACATCCAACGGCTCAACCATCTGGGAAATACACGATAAAAACATCACTTACACAAGCGCCCCCGGTAGCGGAGATGGAATGGTTCTAATGGGAACTGGCGATGGGCGCGTAATTGCCAGAAATGCAAAAACAGGGAAGCTAAGATGGGTTGCACGTGTGTCAAGTGAAGTCCTTGCTGCGCCACAAGCATTTAATAATGTAACCGTTACGCGAACCGGAGATGGAAAATTATATGGTCTACGCTCTGAGACAGGAGAACAACTCTGGAATTACGACCGTACAGTTCCTTCCCTTACTTTACGAGGAAATGCAGCGCCCGTTATCAGTGGGAATAATGTTTATGCTGGCTTTGATAGTGGTCGATTTGTGGCGTTGGACCTAAAAACGGGACAAGCTAAATGGGATAGTCCACTCGCTATTGCCAGTGGCCGTTCTGATCTTGAGCGGATGGTGGACGTGGACTCAGAACCGACAGTCCTAAGAGATACTGTGTTTGCCGCAAGCTTTAACGGTGGTATATCTGCAATATCTATCCTAGATGGCACTATAAAATGGACGAGAGAGATATCATCTTTCGCAGGGATCTCAGTCGGTGGAAATTTAGTTTATGTAACTGATGCTGACGGTGCTATTTGGGCTCTAAACACAGCCACCGGGGCTTCAGTTTGGAGAAAAGAAACCTTAGAAGAGAGGTACCCAACTGGACCTACTTACTATAATGGGAAAGTTATAATATCTGATTATGAAGGCTATACCTATTGGATGGATGCGAAAAACGGCGATTTCATTAGCAAACAACGCTTTGACAAAAGTAGAGTTTTGAGCAAGGCTCTTAATGCTTCAGACATGGCTATTATCTTTTCATCACAAGGCCGGGTAACTGCAACCCGTGCGCCATAAACCTAGTACTACTAGAACTTCCCATGTTACCCCCTAAGGATGAAAGTATTGAACTCAAACCGACTATTGCGATAATCGGCAGACCCAACGTTGGAAAATCCACACTATTCAATAGGGTAACGCGTACTAGGAGCGCGCTAGTAGCAAATATTTCGGGACTAACGCGAGATCCTAAAGTCGGAATCGGTAAGATTGGTGATGCTGGATACATAGTCGTAGATACCGGAGGAATTGACAGCGTCGATGGAGACGAGCTCAGCGCTGCGGCAGCATCTAAAGCACTTCAAGTGGCCAAAGAATGTGCCGCAATAATCCTTGTAGTAGATGGTAGAGCTGGTTCAAACGCTTCGGATATCATGCTCGCTGATGAGCTCAGAAAGTTCAATATTCCTATTACAGTGGCCGTGAATAAGACTGAAGGTCTGGATTTCGATCTAGTTCTCTCGGAATTTAGCCACCTCCAGATTGGACCTATTACCCCAATTTCTGCGGCACATGGAGAAGGTCTAATCTCTCTAATCGAGCTGGCAACAAGTCAATGGGAGACAGCTTCCTACTATGAAACCGAAGCTGAGGACTTGGACCAGATTAGAATAGCTGTGCTTGGAAGGCCGAACGTGGGCAAGTCAACACTCGTTAATCGCGTTCTGGGTGACGAAAAAATGATCACCAGCGACATCCCTGGTACTACAAGAGATAGCGTTGAGTTTGACTTCACTAGAGATGAACAGTCCTACATAATTGTTGATACCGCTGGTGTAAGAAGAAAAGGGAAAACTGACGGTATTGCAGAAAAATTCAGCGTGATGCAAACGTTACAAGCTTTGGATCTCGCCAATATTGCTCTCTTAGTTATTGACGCACGTGAACCGATAACAGATCAAGATCTAAATCTTTTAGGCCTAGCTATAGATAGTGGGCGATCAATTGTGATCGCAGTAAATAAATGGGATAACCTATCTGAAGAGGTTCGTGATGACTGCCGCAAAGCCCTAGATAGGAGACTAAAGTTTGCTCGCTACGCCGAAATATGCTTCATTTCTGCTCTCCGTGGCACTGGTCTTAAAGCGATGTTTGACTCAATAAACAGAGCAGCAGCTGCGTCAATTCAAAAACATAAGACAAACGACCTAACAAAACTTTTAATTAAGGCGCTCGATACGCACCAACCTCCAATGGTCCAAGGTAGAAGAATAAAACTAAGGTTCGCGCATATGGGTGGGAGCAATCCGCCCAAAATAATCATACATGGAAATCAAGGAGACAAGCTGCCAGAGAGCTATAAAAAATTTCTAGAAAATTTTTTTAGGCAGGAGTTAAATCTAGTCGGCACTCCGATAAAATTTTTCTTCCTCAAGGGAGAGAACCCATATTCTGGACGAAAAAACCAGCTTACCAAACGGCAACTGGTGAAGAAAAAAAGGCTAATGCGATTCGTAAAAAAGCGTTAAATTAAGCTGTTGCCCCAATATGCAAGTCGAACCACGGCGAGGCCTCTTCTTGACTAGCGATATGTTGAACTACTTCCGAAGATAAAACTCTATCTAGACACTGCCTGACATGTTCCGGTGAGTTATTTTGTTGGCTCAAATGTGCCGCAACCAAAAATCGTAGCTGGGTTAGATCTAAGTTTTCAAGGAAATTTTCCGACTGACTATTGCTAAGATGACCATATGCACCCGCTATCCGCTCCTGAAGAACAGGGGGGTAAGCGCTTTTCTTCATTAAAGCAGTATCGTGGTTGAACTCTAAAACAAACCCATCTAAATTTTTATACTGCTCTATGACAAATGGAGTGATGTGACCAATGTCTGTGAGCATACCGAGCCTCTGATTAGACCCGTTTACGATATACTGACATGGCTGTCTAGCATCGTGGGGAACGATTACCGACTCAATTTCCAGATCGCCGATCAAAACAGAACTTGATGGGGAAAGCTCTAAGACTTCTGTCAAACCTTGAAGAGCTTGCTCCGAGGAACGTATCGTCCCAGATGTCCCATAAACAGGAATATTAAGGCCTTTGGCAACGCTTCTTACGCCCCCAACATGATCGTTATGCTCGTGGGTGATAAATATCGCATCAAGGCGATCTAGATGAAAACCTCTAGGCTCCAAAAGCCGCGCAAGCTTTTTTAAAGAAAATCCACAATCTATTAGTATCGAAGTATCGGATTCCTGCACAAGTAAACAGTTACCCTTACTGCCACTACCTACAACACAAAAACGCATCTGTAAAGCTAGCGGCTGCTCCGATTTACCGTATCATGCAGCATTTGTAACAGATTATCGGACTCCGCTCCTGTTACCCATCTACCACTAGAATCAAGAACAACCACTTCAGTTTTATCAGCCACTCCGGTGAGACTTATTTGTAATTCCTTCTGCTTGCCTTTTTTCCAAAACTTCATTTTTCGCCATACCCCGGATTTTTCTTTCTGGTCTGAGCCCATCCGAGGGTTTCTGGAAATGACATAGACGCCTCGGCTCTTATCTGCGGTTTTTACTTTTATATCTCCATCTTCAAGAGCAGCACCTATCGTTTTCCAAGAAGCATCATAGCCCTGCTTCAGTGCCAAATAAACCTTTCCCGCGCCCACGTTAATCAGCTGGCTAACACCCGTTTCTCTGGGAATGGGCGTCAAATCAGTATTAGGCAGGCGTGCCGCCGCGGTCGAATCATTCGCTGGACTTTCCAGGAGCACAGGCTCTTGAGAATCTAAACCTGACTCAGGTCGTATATACGTAAAAAGCTTATCTACGAATTCACGCTCACTTTGCACTTTTCTTGGTTGCCGCCGCCACTCGAGGTCATCTCCTTGACTCTCAAGCTCTTCAGTCTCAAGTGCAATAAAAAGAGTTGCAGAATTTAGCCCATCCTCTCCAAATATTTTTATCTTTTCTCTTTTTATTTTCGAACCAAACTTCCATGCTGTTTCCATAATACCCAGTTCTACGTCATCCAGATCAAGAGCATAGCCCTCCCCCTCGATAAAATTTTTCAATATTGGCCATGCCGAAATAAGACTTGAGGATAGCGTCAATGAGTGCTCATTATCTAGGAGTTTAATATCACGATTTTCGTTCTCGTTTGCTGACTGGATGTCAGATAATGGGCTGTTCCTTTCTTGATAGGTGGAATAACGCGCTACCTCGCCTCCTTCAGGTACAACCATTCGGTCATTAATGGCTTCCGTACTTAAGCCAGGAGGAATCTCAAGATCAGGCAAAGTTTTTGCCCTCTCGTAAGATTTTTTATTGTCTGTCCTCACTTGATCCAAACTTTGAACGATCTTACTGCAACCCACGGTTAGTAGTAATACCGTAACCATTATTGCCAGTAGAATTCTAGACATAAAATAACTTCCTTTGTGCTGGTAGCCTAAAAACAGCTACTCAAATTAAACTCTAAACCGATGTAAAAACTAAACTTCCGCTTGGCGTAATGCGTCTCGAACCTGCTCATGGTAGGCACTTGAAAGCCAAGTTAACGGCAGTCTGATACCTTGATCAACCAAACCCATTTCGGCTAAAGCCCATTTCACTGCAATCGGGTTGGCTTCTAAAAACAAATTTTTGTGTAACGCATTTAATTGCCTATCGATCTCCTTGGCACGATCAATCTGACCAGATCTAGCCGCAATGCAAAGATCATACATTTTCTTAGGCGCCACATTAGTGGTAACAGATATCACTCCATCGCCTCCTTCAAGCATAAAATCACAGGCAGTCTCATCATCCCCGCTAAATAACAAAAAGCCTTTCCGACACTTTGACTTAATAGCAGCTACGCGTGACAAATCACCAGTAGCTTCCTTAACCCCGATAATATTAGCAACACCCGACAACCGACCAACAGTATCAGGAAGCATGTCACAAGCAGTTCTACCTGGTACATTGTATAAAATTTGTGGTATCGCAACTGACTCAGCGATCATCTTGTGATGCAGATAGAGCCCTTCTTGCGTCGGTTTATTGTAGTAAGGGGTCACCAGCAAACAAGCATCCGCCCCGGCTTCTTTGGCAAAATCAGTAAGCCGGATAGCCTCGTGAGTGGAATTTGCGCCCGTACCCGCAATCACCGGAATACGTCCCTTGGCAAGCTTAACTGCGCGCGCGATCAAATCACAATGCTCTTGCTCAGTTAACGTAGCAGATTCCCCTGTAGTACCAGCGACAACTATGCCATCCGTCTGGTTCTCCACATGAAAATCAATTAACTCATCAAGCCTAGAAAAGTCAATTTCTGTCTCGGGTCCACAACCTGACTTCATGGGAGTCACAATTGCAACGATACTGCCTTGAATAGAAATCATATAAAGAGCTAATCGAATAAAACAGTGATATTAACTTCTAGAGCATATTAGAACAAGGCTAGACCGCTAAGAGGGCCTTACATGTTTGTAATAATAGACCTTTATCGCAAAAATTAAGTTCTAGGCCAAGCATTGAGGAGGGAGTGAACCAACGTCGCCAAAGGAATAGCAAAAAAAACTCCCCAGAACCCCCAAAGTCCGCCAAAAACCAGAATGGATATTATTATTGCTATAGGATGAAGATTAACAACATCTGAAAAGAGTAAGGGCACTAATAAGTTCCCATCTAAAGCTTGAATAATGCCATAAACGACCATCGTCCAGAAAAACTGATCGCCTACTAAACCAAATTGACTATAGGCCGCGACCGCAATCGGCACCGTTACCACAACCGCTCCAATGTAAGGGACGATCACGGATACTCCAGTCAAAACTGCAAGAAGCGGCGCATATGAAAGACCTAAAGACGCAAAGCAAACATAAGAAACTAGTCCTACTATTAAAATCTCGTAAAACTTTCCACGGACATAGTTACCTATCTGTCGATCAACGTCTCTCCAAACAGAAGATAGCACCATTCGGTCTTGCGGAAGATAACTCAACAACCAAGCTAAGATTTGTGTTTTATCTTTTAAGAGAAAAAAGACCAAGACCGGCCCTAGCACTAAGTAAACCAGCAAAGTCACCATTGCGGGGATAGATGCAATAGAGAAAGTAAGTGCATTCTGCCCCAAACTGCTAATTTTTGTCCGGACGCTGCCTGTTAAAGCATCTATCTGCTCAGCAGACAAGAAATTTGGATAGGTTTCTGGCAGTTGCAATAAAGCCTCTCGCCAAACGTTAATGGTGCCAGGCAAATCACGCACAAAACTAGTTAACTGCGACGATAAAAGTGGAACTAAACCGCCAACAAGAAGAATCAAAGCTAAGATGAATACCGTAAATATAACTCCTGCAGCTAAATTCCTTCCAAAACCGAGTCTCTGAAGGGAACAAACAGAAGTTTCGAGCAGATAAGCTATCACCACAGAGGCAAGACAAGGCGCCAGCATTTCACCAAAAAATGCCAAGCATCCAAATGACAATAACAGTACAGTTACTAATAATGCCGCTTGAGGGTCTGAGAAATAACGGTCATACCAGGTTCTGAATAGCTCAATCATATTTTCACCCACTTATTAGCTACAGCGTATTATAAAAACTTAGACAATATCGAGTAGGATATATTAATAACTATGTGTTGGGCACATAAAAAATAAATTCTAGCTCCCAAGGGAAAGTAGAAATACTTATTTTAATACATGGAACCTATAGTATTACCAGTAAAATTTTCCCAAGAAGACATGGTTTCGAAGCTCGAAACTTGGGCGTCTGAACTGGGCTTTCAGGATGTTGGAATCGCAAGCCTCGAGTTGAATTCGGACATTAGTTACCTCGAATCTTGGTTAGATAAGGGGTACCACGGCTCAATGGCATACTTGGAACAGAATGCTCCAAAAAGATATGATCCCAAAAAACTAATACCTGGGACATTATCTGTCATATCCGTTCGGTGCGACTATCTCAGTGTGGACCTTGACGATTCAATTAAGGCTCTCGAAAAAGCTGATATCGCTTATGTCTCGCGTTACGCATTGGGTCGCGACTATCACAAAGTTTTAAGATCCAAATTGAAGAAACTTGCAAATAGTATCCAAGATCACGTCGGTTCTCTTGGTTATCGCGTATTTACTGATAGTGCGCCCGTATTAGAACGAGCGCTAGCCCGAAATAGCGGCCTAGGCTGGATCGGGAAAAATACTAATCTGATAAGTAAAAAAGATGGTTCCATGTTTTTTCTAGGAGAAATTTTCACTGATATCCCGTTAGAACCTTCAAAAGTCGAGCCTAAAAACCATTGTGGAACCTGTAGGGAGTGTATTGATGTTTGTCCAACAAAAGCAATCATCGCCCCTTACCGACTTGATGCTAACCGTTGCATTTCCTACTTAACTATAGAATCAAAAAAATCGATCCCCATTGAGTTTAGAAAATCTATTGGAAATCGAATATTCGGTTGCGACGACTGTCAATTGTTTTGTCCCTGGAACAAGTATGCGAAATTAACTGCTGTGACGGATTTTACACCCCGGCATGGTCTCGAAAAGACCAAACTCACAGATCTGTTTCTTCTCGACGAAGACGAGTTTGAAAAGATAACAATAGGATCTGCTATAAGACGAGTAAGTTATCCCCAATGGATACGTAATCTTGCAATAGCTCTAGGAAATGCCCCAACATCACCAGAAGTACTACAAGCGCTCGAGAAAAGACTAACTTTCCCAGACGAAATGGTTGTTGAACACGTAAATTGGGCCATACTGGAGCATAAAAAGAACTAAGCTGCCTTCATAGGCCAATCATCACACTCTTCTTGAAGAGAATTAGTGATTAATTTTGTCAATTCAGTAGAGTATCATTACTGATACGATGGCTTTCACAAAAAATTAAAACTTGGGTACTGATAAAATCAAAAATATCGTAGCCGGAACTAGGGTTAAAAATGAAGTTTTCTCCAATCATAGCACCATCCATCCTGTCTGCTGACTTCGCCAGACTGGGCGAGGAAGTGGAAGCGGTCGTAAACGCGGGAGCCAACTGGATCCACTTTGATGTAATGGATAACCATTACGTGCCAAATTTAACAATCGGACCAATGGTTTGCAAAGCATTACGGGCGCATGGTATTTCGACGCCCATTGATGTCCATCTCATGGTGAAGCCAGTAGATAGACTGATAGACGATTTCATCGAAAGCGGAGCTAGCAGCATCACGTTTCACCCGGAGGCGAGCGAGCATGTGGACAGAAATCTTCAGCAAATCAGAGACGGTGGTTGTAAAGCCGGCCTAGTACTAAACCCCGCCACATCTCTAAGCTACCTTGAACATGTTATGGATAAGCTGGATATTATACTCTTAATGTCGGTAAACCCTGGGTTTGGCGGCCAGTCCTTCATTAAAAGCACCTTGACTAAAATAAGTGCTGTGAGAAAGCTAATCGACGATTCATGCTGTCCCATACGACTTGAAGTTGACGGTGGAATTAATGTAGATAATATTGGAGACATCGGCTTAGCTGGAGCAGATACTTTTGTTGCTGGGTCAGCCATATTCAATCAATCTAACTATAAGAAAGCCATCTCCGAGCTTAGAAAAAAACTAGACACTAATTCCTAAAATGTCTGAGAAATTAGTCCTATTTGATCTCGATGGCACTCTAATCGATACTGCCCCCGATATCTGCTCCGCAGTTAATAACGGTCTAAAGGCTGCTAACATCGCACCGTTATCAGAGCTCACTGCGCGCACCTATATTGGTGAAGGTTCAGCTAAATTAATGCATAGAGCGATTACAAAAGAAATGGATGGCGTGGCACCGGAAAATTATTTCTCAAAGGTCTACAAGGACTTTTCCAAGTACTATAGCGAAAATTTATTCGTCGATTCTGTAATATATTCAGGAGCTCTAGAATCTTTGGATGAGTTAAAGTCTGCAGGCTTTAAACTAGGGTGCATCACTAACAAACCTTATGAGTATGCATTGCCATTATTAGAAAAAGCGGGGTTAGCCCAACTGTTTGACATCCTTCTTGGAGGAAATAGCCTCAAAGAAAAAAAACCTAGTCCTCTACCAATTATCCATGCAATCGAGCAAACAAACAGCGATCGCAATAATACCGTGATGGTCGGAGATTCGATTACAGATCTGCGAGCTGCGAAAAATGCTGATGTTTATTCGATATGCGTTAGTTATGGATACCACGGTGGTATTGATCTAAAAAAGTATGACCCGAGCTTTATGATTGACAGTCTAGATTTGCTCCCTTCATTAATAAAAAAACTCTGTGGCGATCTAGATGAATTAGAAAAAAAGTTGATAAATTAACATGATCCTAATGATAGACAACTATGACTCTTTTACTTATAACTTAGTTCAATATTTGGGGGAATTAGGAGAAGACGTTAGAGTTGTAAGGAACGATGAAATAAAAACTTCGGACATTAGCAAAATTGCACCGACTCACATTGTCATATCACCAGGCCCCTGCTCCCCAAATGAAGCGGGGATATCGATTGATACTATAATAAAGTTCAGTAAAGTCATGCCTATACTTGGCGTGTGTCTTGGCCACCAAAGTTTAGGGCAAGCCTTTGGCGGAAAAATTACACATGCACGTCAAGTTATGCATGGGAAGACTTCATTAATCCACCATAATAAAAAAGACCTTTTCGAGAACCTTCCAAGCCCTTATACAGCGACGCGTTATCACTCATTAATCATAGACCAAAAATCACTGCCTGAGTGCTTTAAGATCACTGCATGGACAAAGCTTCCAAATGGAGAAATAGACGAAATTATGGGTATTAGGCATCTCAACTTACCTTTGTTTGGTATACAATTTCATCCTGAATCAATCTTAACTGAGCATGGTCATCTGTTGCTCGAAAATTTTTTAAAACGATAAGGTAGGCTAAGTGGACATTAGCAGAAATATAAAGCAAGTAGCTGACGGTGATGATCTCTCCTACGATGAAATGACTACAATAATGACCGAAATGATGTCCGGTGCGATTTCTGACGTACAAATAGCCGCATTTTTAATAGCATTAAAAATGAAAGAAGAAACCACTGATGAGATCTCAGCAGCTGTCACGGTGATGCGTAAATTTGCTACAAAAGTAGATGTTGGCCTTGCACCTTTAATAGACACCTGTGGTACTGGCGGAGATGGCAGTAGCAGCTTCAATATATCTACCGCTGCAGCTTTCGTTACTGCAGCATGTGGCGGGCTCGTAGCAAAACATGGGAATAGGGCAGCTAGCAGCACAAGTGGCAGCGCAGATGTGCTGGAGGCAGCAGGTGCGCTTATAGCATTATCTCCCGAACAAGTAGTTAAATGTATGCATGTTAATGGGATCGGTTTTATGTTCGCGCCCGCCCATCATGGGGCTACAAGGCATGCAGGGAGAGTAAGAAAACAAATTGGAGCTCGAACCTTATTTAATATCTTAGGTCCGATGACTAATCCTGCAAGTGCTGATCGGCAAGTGATAGGAGTATTCTCACCGATGTGGGTCCCAAAAATCGCTGATGTATTAAAGACACTAGGAACGAAGCATACGCTTATAGTTTGTGCTGCCGATGGTATGGATGAGATAAGCATTTCAGCCTCAACAACAGTAGCCGAGGTAAAGGACGGAGTCGTCAAGCATTTCCAAATAAAGCCCGATGACTTCAATATACAGCAAGAAGAAAATAACCAAGCCTTATTGGCGACAAGCCCTAGCGAAAGCTTATTCATAATCAATCAGATATTTAGGGGAGAGAGAGGTCCCGCCCACAATGTAGTCGCGTTAAATGCAGGAGCGGCACTATATGTAGGCGGCCTTGTCTCGGATCTTGGCTCAGGTGTTCAAATGGCTTCAAATGCTCTCATTGAGGGTAAAGCTGCTAAAAAGTTTTCAGACTTCATTAACTACACGCACACCTTTAAACAGTAAATGCAACACTATGAAAGATATACTTACTCAAATAATAGAGTCTAAAAGACTTGAAATACTAGAACGGAAGCAGAAAAAATCTCACGTTGAAATTAATGCCGAAATTTCTGGTGTGGTCAAATCTCGTGGCTTTAAAACCAAGCTCATTTCTACTATACAAAAGAAGCGACCTGCAATAATCGCCGAGTGCAAAAAAGCATCGCCGAGCAAAGGGGTCATTTGTTCGAACTATAATCCCGCAGAGATCGCTAGATCCTATGAAGCTGCAGGAGCGAGCTGTCTCTCCGTTCTAACTGATGTACCTTTTTTTCAAGGCAGTGATGCTGATTTAATATCAGTGAAAAATTCTTGTAATCTCCCTATATTAAGAAAAGACTTCATGATAGACAGCTATCAGATATCTGAATCGCGCCTACTTGGTGCAGACTGCGTCTTACTCATAGTCGCGTGCCTGTCAGATGAGCAGCTTAAAGAGCTCTCTGAAGAGGCAATGCAACTAGGTATGGATGTTCTCATTGAGGTACATACAGCTGATGAACTAGCACGAGCAGAACCCATTTCGGAGGCTATCATTGGAATAAACAATCGTAACCTAAAAACCTTTGAAACTGACCTTCGTACGAGTCTAACCTTATGTAGGACCATCGGAAAAGAGCGACTGGTGGTATCCGAATCTGGTATACATTCTCCCAGTAACGTGCGAATGCTGCTAGATGGGGGGATTAACTCATTCCTGGTAGGGGAAGCGTTTATGAAAGCTCCTGACCCAGGCAAACAACTCTCTAAAATATTTAGCGCAGAATCGACTGCAGATTAGATGTTTCTATATGCTCTGAACTCTAATATGTTATCAGAAGGGTCGTAAAGACAAAAAATAGCACTTTCTTCCTTGGTGCCTTTGCTAGTTGTATAAGGCGCGACTTTAAAATCAACACCGATATAATTCATGTGATCAACAGCTCTATGCCAATCCTTCCAGCTCATCACCAATCCAAACACAGGAAAGGATTGTTCTCCCAAACCAATACGGCTCTCAGATTTTAAAAGTCTACTGCTTGCAAGTCTAGCAACTATACGATTTCCAAAGAAATCCATTTCTAAAAGAGTGTCCGTCTCTACGATAACACGGCACCCTAGAATCTCTGTATAAAATTCATGGGTCGCTTTTAGATCGAACACGAGGAAAGACGCCTTGAAATAAGGACGACTTGTAAATTCACTAAGCGGATCGTCTTGAATTTTCCAACCTCCTTATATAGCAACAGCTCTCATGAAGAGCATAGCTCAATAACATTGATAACAACAACTCAGTGTTTTAAATCAATTCAAAAACAAACGATAAGCCGGATTCATTGTCTCATTTTCGTAGGGGAATCCAAGACTAGAAAGGGTATTTTCAAAATCGGCAAAATCAGACTCAGGGACTTGGATCCCCATCAAAACTCGTCCATATGCTGCACCATGATTACGATAGTGAAATAAACTTATATTCCATTTATCACCTAAGTGTGAAAGGAAATGGAGCAACGCCCCAGCTCTTTCAGGGAATTCGAACCTCAGTAGTCGCTCATCTTCTATAGGAACGCTGCTACGGCCACCAACCATGAACCGAAGGTGCATTTTCGCAACTTCATCATCGGTCATATCAATCGGTAGATAACCCTTATCAGTAAGATTATCTATTAGAATCTCACGCTCTTTATCTCTATTTTTAACCTTCACCCCAGCAAAAACAGCCGCTGTATTTTCGTTCGACATTCTATAGTTAAACTCTGTAATAAGACGTGGACCGAGAGCATGACAAAAATCCCTAAAGGTTCCTGCTACTTCAGGCAGAGTCGCGCCAATTAAGATCTCACGCTGTTCGCCAAGCTCGGCTAATTCCGCTATGTGCCTTAGCCTATCAAAATTGACGTTCGCCCCACTCAATATAGCAACGGAATTAGTTATGATATTAGGGTGTTTTGTAATGTACTGCTTTGCTCCGGCCAGAGCCAAGGCTCCCGCCGGCTCTGCTATGGACCTCGTTTCTTCGAAAATATCCTTAACTGCAGCGCACATTTCATCTATAGAGACAGTCAGCATTTCATCGACATACTCTTTCGCTAGGCGGAAATTCTCCTCTCCAACTTGCTTTACCGCGGCGCCGTCCGCAAAGATTCCAATGTGATCGAGAGTTACTCTCTGCCCGGATGATAAAGCAGCGCTCATACTGGCCGCTTCGGCAGGCTCGACCCCTATGATTTTAACAGTAGGCGCAACCGATTTTACGTACGCCGCTACTCCGCTAATTAAACCACCTCCACCCACTGGCACAAAAATAGCATCAGGTAAGGTTGTAGATTGTTCTAGTATTTCTAAGCCAACCGTTCCTTGCCCCGCAATAACCAATGGATGATCATACGGGGGAATGTAAGGCATGTTTTTCTCTAGCGCAAATTTCTGAGCATATTCACTAGCATCATCGTAGCTATTCCCGTGCAAGATCACATGCCCGTCTAAACGAACAACCGCTTCCACTTTAATCTCTGGAGTCGTTTTAGGCATCACAATAGTTGCTTTCACTCCAAGCTTCTTAGCTGATAGAGCGACACCTTGCGCATGATTGCCAGCTGAAGCCGCCACTACTCCCGAACGCATCATCTCATCCGAAAGCGATGACATTAAATTATAAGCGCCCCTTATTTTGTAAGAGAAAACTGGCTGTAAATCCTCTCGCTTAAACCATATCTGAGAACCTGTGCGCTTAGAAATCAAAGGGGCAAAGTCTAATGGCGTCTTTGTGGCAACGTCGTATACTGAAGCTTTGCGAATCAAGTCTGGATAGTTATTTTTCATCGTAATAAGATAACATTTCCTTTAGCCAAATATTTTTTTTATTATCAGGGACGGAGTATGACTACTCAAATTGAAAAGAAAGAAGCTGTTGCAAAAGAGGCCATCAAATATATAGAAGATGATTTTTTTGTAGGTGTTGGAACAGGCAGTACTGCAGACTGTTTTATAGCAGAATTAGGTAAAATAAAATCAAGAATCCAAGGAGCTGTTGCTAGTTCTGATGCTACCGAAAAAAAATTACGAGAACTAGGTATCCCAATCATTCCTTTAGATTCTGTAACACAATTAGATGTCTATATAGATGGAGCCGACGAGGCAACCAACCATAGGCATCTGATAAAGGGCGGGGGTGGAGCACTTACAAGAGAGAAAATTACGGCGGCGGCGAGCAAGCTCTTTGTCTGTATCGCTGACGACACGAAGCTAGTTAGCCAACTGGGTAGTTTTCCTCTTCCTGTTGAAGTTATCCCGATGGCCAGGAGTTATGTTGCGAGAGAAATCGCTAAACTGGGAGGAACTCCAAGATGGAGAGAAAACTTTCTGACGGATAACGGTAATTATATTTTAGACATACATAATATAAAAATAAATGCACCTGTAGATCTAGAAACCCAACTTAACCAAATTACAGGAGTAGTGACGAATGGAATATTTGCTCAGAGGCCAGCGGATATTTTATTAATTGCAGATAGTGGAAAAATAAATACTATAAAAAGATCGGTATGAGCTTTTTATTGCTCATCGCCAGATCCTTCGACTGGAATAGTCCACCTACACATTAACAAACCAATTTCATAAAGAACCCAAATCGGTAGCGCTAACATTGTCTGAGATATCACATCCGGTGGAGTTAGAATCATACCTAAGACAAAAGAACCTACTATGATGTATGGTCTTTTCTTTCCAAGCGACTCAACAGTTGATAGTCCGCTCCTAACAATTAAATAAGTGGCAACAGGTACCTCGAAAGCCGCACCGAATGCCAAAAAAATCTTCAATACAAAATCAAGATAATGCGAAATGTCCGTCATAATAGTGACTCCTTCTGGAGCCACTGAAGTAAAGAAACCAAAAACTAAAGGAAAAACGGCGTAATAAGCGAACGCTATTCCAAGATAAAAAAGAATAGTACTTGAAACAATTAGGGGCAAAGCTAACCGGCGCTCCTTCATATATAGCCCTGGAGCTACAAAAGACCAAGCTTGAAAAAAAATATACGGAACAGAAATCACTACTGCGACGAAAGCTGTTAGTTTGAAAGGAGCTAAGAATGGAGAGGCTACTTGGGTAGCTATCATTGTGCTCGATCCACTTAAATGGACTAATAGCGGCTCGGCAATCAAGCCATAAAGGAAATTAGAAAAAGGAAACAGGCACAGTAAAACTACGAAGACGCACGCAATTGCTTTTAGCAGCCTATCTCTCATCTCTACTAGGTGAGATACAAAAGTTTGCTCCTTAGTGGAAGATTGGCTATCACTTTCAGCTGAAGAGGCATCTTGTTTATTTTTATTTTTTCTAAAAAACATGGGTAAAAGCCGAAAACTTCTTTAAACGAGTAAGTGAAATTTATTTGTCGTTAGCGAGTTTTTCATCAGGAGACTGTGAAGGCTGGTCCTGAGAAGAAACGCCGTCATTTAAAGGTTCGCGAGCCAAGTCTTTAAGCTGCTTATCTTCTTCCAAAAATTCCTTATTAAGTTGTCTATATTCGGCCGTTTGCGCTTCCTTTTCTATCTCATAACGCATGCTGCGGACTGTTCTTTGAATTTTACCAATCCATTGACCGGCACCCTTTATTAACCCAGGCATTTTTTCCGGCCCGACCACGATGAGAGCAATCACAAAAATAATGCCAAGCTCCCAAAAACCAATATCAAACATAGTGTCTAGGTATCAGACTCGTTCTTTTTCAACAACAGCCTCGCTATCTATAACGGCCTCGCCATCTATAGTTCTTGCTTCACTGTGTTCTTCGATTGGGCTAGCGGGCTCTTCTTTCATCGCTTTTTTAAAATCACGGATCCAGCCTCCTACGTCGCTACCTACACCTTTTATTTTCTTAGTACCGAACACTAAGGCAACGATTACCAAAACAACTACCAGCTCTTTTATTCCAAAACCCATCTCAATCTCCAATATATAAGCTAATTAGTTCTCTATAACTACATATTAACTTTTTCTGCTCGCTTTTTCTTCTAGCCCCGAGCGTTCAAAACGTCTTTCTAGCTCAGAAAGGACATCTGAAGGTTCAATACCTCTATATTTCAGAAGAACCATCGAATGAAACCACAAATCAGCAGTCTCGTATACTACTTGGTAGTCATCCTCATTTTTTCCAGCCAGCACAACTTCGACAGCCTCTTCACCAACCTTCTTTAAAATTTGATCCAAGCCAGACTCGAATAGGCTCGCCACATATGATTCTTTTGAATCCAGCCGGGAGCGCTCTTCAATGACTTTACTTAATTTTCCTAACACATCTGACACTAGGTTAATCCTTTACTCTGCTGCCGGAGGAGTAAATGACATCGGCATCTGCCAAAACAGGCTCTGAATCTATCCATTGTTCGTCATGGTAGCGTTTATAAAAACATACTTCTCTTCCGGTATGGCACGCCACATTTCCAAATTGCTGCACTTTCAAAAGAACCGTATCTTGATCACAATCGATTCTTATTTCTTTTATTTTTTGTACAAAGCCAGACTCCTCCCCTTTACGCCACAATTTTTTCCTTGATCTAGACCAGTAGACTACACGGCCTTCTTTAATTGTAGCTGCGAGAGCCTCTTTATTCATCCAAGCTAAAGTAAGTACTTTCAACGACTCAAAGTCCTGAGCAATCGCAGGAATAAGACCATCGCCATTCCATTTCACTTCATCCAAAACGTTCACAAGCGTACCTCCAAACCAAACTCGCGCATCAATTCCTTAGCGTCAGACACAGTATACTCTCCAAAATGAAAAATACTTGCTGCTAGAACCGCGCTCGCACGTCCTTCCGTAACACCTTCAACGAGATCGTTTAGACTACCCACTCCACCAGAGGCTATAACTGGGATTTCGACTGCGTCAGCTATCAGTCTCGTTAACTCAATGTCATAACCATCCCGTGTGCCATCTCGATCCATGCTCGTCAACAGTATTTCGCCGGCACCCGCCGAGGCCATTTGACAAGCCCAGTCGACAGCATCCAGGCCGGTCGGCTTCCTCCCTCCATGGGTATAGATCTCCCAACAGTGAGGCTTACTCGTCGAGCGACGAGCATCGAGCGCCACTACGATACATTGAGAACCAAAATAATTAGCGGCAGCTTCAATTAACTTGGGGTTTTCTATTGCGGCGGTATTTATAGAAACCTTATCCGCCCCAGCAATTAGCATCCGCCTGACATCATCAACTGTTCTTATGCCACCTCCGACTGTCAGAGGTATAAATACTTCCGACGCCACGTCCTCTACAACTTTCACCATCGTATTGCGGTTGTCTTTACTGGCGGTAATATCCAGAAAAGTTATTTCGTCCGCACCTTGCACATCGTACCGTCGAGCTATTTCAACAGGGTCTCCGGCATCTCTGATGTCAACAAACTTAACGCCTTTGACAACGCGACCAGCATCAACGTCTAAACAAGGAATAATACGCGTTGAAACTGCCATTTCCCTAGCCTGTAAGCTCGTCAGCTAGCTTTTGGGCTTCCGCGAAGTCCAAAGCCCCCTCATAAATTGCTTTCCCTGTGATCGCGCCACCAACTCCATCATCTTCAACTTTAGCCAGCGCCCGAATATCTTCGAGATTGGTGACGCCACCCGAGGCAATAACGGGTATTTTAAGCGCCCGGGCCAAGGTCGCAGTAGATTCTATGTTTAACCCTATCATCATCCCATCTCTACCAATATCTGTGTAAATAATTGCCTCAACGCCATCATTTTCAAATTGTAAGGCAAGATCTAGGGCATTGTGTCTGGAAAGCTTCGACCAACCGTCGATTGCTACTTTCCCATCTCTCACATCTAAGCCAACAATAATATGATTTGGAAACTCTATACAGACATCAGAAACGAAATGAGGTGCTGTAACCGCTTTGGTTCCTATAATTACATAGCTAACGCCAGCATCAAGATATGACTGTATCGTGTCTTCATCACGGATACCTCCGCCCACTTGTATTTCCACCTCTGGGAACGAGCTCGCGATCTCATGAATAACCTGTCGGTTGGCCGGTGCGCCACCAAATGCGCCATCCAAGTCAACGACATGCAACCTTTTCGCACCTTCATCTACCCATCGGGCGGCCATTGCTACGGGATCATCAGAATAAACCGTATCCTTTGTCATATCTCCCTGCACTAAGCGCACGCATTTGCCGCCCTTTAAATCGATAGCGGGGATTAAAATCATAAACTACCTCATCAATTTACTTTAAATTAAAAGATTACAAAGCAGGGTTCCCCATACTTAGCTGCAATATGAACTTGAATAGTAACACGACGTTTTTCATGAAAGAATCACGTCTCTATCCTTCTTCAGTGTGCTTCTTCCCAATTTTCTCCGTGCCCTACATCTACCAAAAGAGGCACATCAAGGCTGGCCACGGACTCCATGATGTTCCGAACAGAGTCGATGGTACTCTGCAAAGATGAAGTCTCCGCTTCGATAACTAATTCATCATGGACTTGCATTATAATCTTTGCCTGGGCGCCAGAGCTCTGCATCCAATCGGAAACTCCTATCATAGCTAACTTAATGATGTCTGCTGCAGTCCCTTGCATCGGTGCATTGATTGCCGTGCGCTCCGCATATTGGCGGACCTGGGCTCGTCGAGCATTGATGTCTGGCAAATATAACCTGCGCCCATAAACAGTTTCTACAAATTCTTTTTCACGAGCAGAAGCTTTAGTCTCTTCCATAAACTGCAACACTTTTGGATACCTAGAGAAATAAGTCTCGATATACCTTTGAGCACTAGCCCGATCAACCCCTAATTGTTTCGCCAACCCGAAAGCTGACATTCCGTAAATCAAACCAAAATTGATAGCCTTAGCGGCTCTTCTCTGATCACTCGTAACCAGTGAAATTTCCTCGGAAAAAACCTCCGAAGCAGTCGCACGATGAACATCTAACCCTTCGTTAAAAGCCGTGCAAAGGCCCTCATCTGAGGAAAGGTGCGCCATTATTCTCAGCTCTATTTGAGAATAGTCAGCAGCAATAATAGTTGTCCCAGATGGTGCTCGAAAAGCTTTCCTAATCCGACGACCCTCTAGGGAACGTATGGGGATATTTTGCAAATTAGGGTCTGATGAACTAAGACGGCCTGTAGCCGTGACGGCCTGATGATAACTAGTGTGCACTCTTTTGGTGGTTTGATTAATCTGCATTGGTAATTTATCGGTGTACGTCGACTTTAGCTTACTAATCGATCGGTACTGCAAAATAACTCCAGGTAAAGGATAGTCGTGGGAAAGCTCTTGGAGTACTGACTCCGCAGTAGAAGGCTGTCCTTTTGGGGTCTTCGATAGAACTGGAAGCTCCATTTTTTCAAAAAGAATAGCCTGTATTTGTTTGGGCGATCCAATATTAAAGACTTCTCCAGCCAAATTATGTGCCTGGATCTCCAGCTCATCTAAGGTGATTGAAAGTTCGGAACTTTGATGGGCTAGCATCCCAGAATCAATATTAACTCCTTCTCTTTCAATGTTACCTAAGACACTCAACAATGGTAACTCTAGGTCTCTATAAACCTGCGCCAACCTTGGTTGTTCGCTGAGCATTTGACTGAAAATTTTATGTAATCGCCAGCAAACATCTGCATCTTCTGCGGCATAGGGAGTCGCCACATCTATAGACACTTGAGAAAAGTTAATTTGCTTAGCCCCTTTCCCAGCGACTTCTTCATAGTGAGTCGTTTTCACACCCAAGTATTTCAAGGCAAGTGCATCAAGATTGTGCCGAGTTGAGGTACTATTGAGGACATAAGACTCCAGCATAGAGTCGTCTAACTTGCCCTTCAGTGATATCCCATGATTTAGTAAAATATGACGATCGTACTTGAGGTTATGCCCTAGTTTCCCAATTTTCTCATCTTCAAGTATGGGTTTTAATTTGCCCAGCGCGACCTCAATCGGTATCTGACTGGGGACGTCTGGATAGCTATGCATCAATGGTAAATATGCAGCATGTCCACTTTCAAAACAAAAAGACACTCCCACTAATTCAGCCTCCAGATAGTCCAGGCTGGTTGTCTCAGTATCAAACGAAAAGTGCGCTTGGGAAGAGAGCTTGGCTATCCACTCTTCAAGAGCGGGAAGTTCCAATATCGTCTCATAATTAACTACATCCTCTTTCTTCTCGCTAGACTTTGAGTGAGCCCTCTCTATATCTCCTGCTACGGTATGCCCTACATCCTGCTGGGATGTGATAACGTTTTCACAGTCTAACGAGGCTAAAGCTGACTTCAGCTCATACTTGGTATAAAGTTCGCGTAACAACGAATTATCAGAGCCTGAAAGACAAATATCTTCAACTTGAATGCCGACATCAATATCTTTAACAATAGTCACTAGACGGCGAGAAAGGGGTAATTGCTCAATAGATTCTCTTAAATTCTCTCCTACTTTTCCTGAGATTTCCCTAGCATTTGTAATAATATTCTCGAGGGAGTCATATTGTTTAAGCCATTTTACAGCTGTCTTCGGACCAACTTTTGGCACTCCTGGTATATTGTCGGCGCTATCACCCATCAACGAGAGGTAGTCGATTATCTGATTGGGACGAACGCCAAATTTATTCATCACTCCTTCTTCATTAAGGGTGCTTTTATCCATTGTGTTGACGAGTGAAATTTTTTCATTGACGAGCTGCGCGAAATCTTTGTCGCCAGTTGAAATGACTACTCGCATTCCTTTATTAGCTGCCTTATCAGCTAAGGTGCCGATTACATCATCTGCCTCCACCCCAGGGACTTGGACAAGAGGGTAGCCAAGAGCTCGGATGATATCAAATAAGGGTAAAATCTGCATTGAAAGCTCTTCAGGCATTCGAGGTCGCTGCGCTTTATAGTTAGGAAAATATTCATCTCTAAGAGTTTTGCCTTTGGGATCGAACACGACGCCAAAAAATGCCGTAGGGTAGTCAGACTTCAGTCGTCCAAGCATATTTAGCACACCGTGAATGGCACCAGTGGGATGGCCTTGTGAGTTAGTTAATGCCGGAAGTCCATGAAATGCTCGGTAAAGATATGAAGAGCCATCAACAAGGATTAAAAGATTCTCATCCATTTTTTTGACCAAAAGTTCAGTTATGTTTTTTCAAAGGTTAATGTCTTATAAGTAGTTTCAGTGCTATTCTTCTACACAATAGTAACAGCTAAATCTACTTAGAGAGAGAATGCTCGGATGAAAAAATTTACGGGACTAGTTTGGTCAATTTGGATAATGCTGGCAACCATTAGCTACGGGGCATTGTTGGCTGCGAAAGAGTTTACGGACGCACCACCACCACCTATAGTTTTGGTGCCAGACGATGCGTATATAAATGAAGCGATTGAGCCGGACATCACTATTGTCCAAAAAAAGGGGGCGACTCATGAGGAATACCGTATAAACGGCAGACTTTATATGGTTAAGATTACCCCTAGCGTCGGACCGTCTTATTACTTTCTTGACCATGATGGGGATGGGTTACTTGAAACGAAACTGGATGGCAAAGTTGAGCCTATAGTCAACCAGTGGCTTATATTCAGCTGGTAATACAGTCATAGAGACCACAGCCAAGTCTGGCATGAGTTGCGGGCACACGAATTTCGCACAGCTCATAGAGCTTAGCGAAATCAGTCGTTATTGGTAACTTAGATTTTAGAAAAGAGCGGGCGTTCTCCGCCCACTCTAAACTTGAATGATTTTATTCGTCACCTGCAGTGCATAGAAAATGACCTAAACCAGCACCTACTGCCGCTCCAAGCATCATCGCACCCTTATCGTCCCCATCGAGACCACCAGCGACCACACCAGCGCCTAATGTCCCGCCAAGAAGTGGGCATAGAATATCAGCAGGCTTTAGGTCGCTGTTAGCACAGCCTCCTAAGAGCAAACCGACTATAAGAACTGCTGACAACTTTGAAATTTTGTACATTTTGTAGGTCTCCCACGAACTTTAAATTTTTGCCTTATATTTGGCTTCTATTCACATTATAGATTAACAACAACCCAGTCGTTGCAAAAGCTCCCTGCTTCTTTCCATAAATGAAACATTATTAACTTTAGCCGACGCTGTTGTCTCATTTTTACAACATAACGTCTGCATCAAACATATTAACACATAAATACTATATTCCTAGTTTTATTCTCTCTACACCAGAAATCGCGACGCGAGTCCTAAGAAAGCCAAAAAGCCAACAATGTCTGTCACAGTCGTCAGGACTACCCCTCCTGCTAAGGCTGGATCTATATTTATTTTTTTAAGCAATAAGGGTATAGATGCTCCAAAAAGCCCAGCGGTCACCAGGTTCAGAATCATGGCACATCCTATCACTACTCCCAAGCCAAAGTTGTCAAACCATAGCGCTGCTATAACAGCGACAACAATCGCCCAAATAAAGCCATTTAAAAGCCCTACCCCAACTTCATGCCAAATCACTGCTCGGGCATTAGTGTCACCCACATGGCCCAAAACTAACCCTCTCAACACAATGGTTAAGCTTTGATTTCCAGCAATTCCACCCATGCTTGCAACAATTGGCATTAAAACGGCTAAGGCAACTAACTCTTTAATCGTCGCCTCAAAAAGGCCTATTACCCAGGCAGCGGATAAGGCAGTGCCAAGATTAACCGCTAACCAAAGAGATCGCTGCCGCGTTGTGGTCAGGATCGGAGCAAAAACATCTGCCTCGTCGTCTAAACCCGCAGCCAGCATGAGGGAGTGATCGCTCTGCTCTCTGATAACATCAACCACATCATCAATGGTAATCCGGCCTAATAATTTACCACTTCTATCAGTCACAGGAGACGAAATCAGATCTCGCTGTTCAAAAATAGTCACGACTTCACTGATATCACTATCAGCCCAAATAACTGGTTGATCTATCGCCATGATATCTTTTACTTTTGCGTGTGGTTGAGCTAGGACAAGAGTAGTCAATGGAAGGACACCCAAAAACACATCTCTACGATCCACCACAAAAAGCTGATCAAAATTATCAGGCATTTCTTTAAGCCTGCGCATATATCTCAGGACTACATCCGCATCAACGTCAGACCTAACAGTAACAGTGTCAATGTTCATCAAACCACCTGCCGTATCAGGAGGGAAGTTGAGCACGACGCTTACTCTCTGACGATTCTGGTCATCCATGGACAACAAAATTTCATCTGCCATATCTTCTGGGAGATCTTGCAGAATATCTGCCACATCATCAGAATCGAGGAAATTGGTTGCGCTAGCAACCTCAGCAGGCTCCATTTGCTGAACAAGGCTGTTCCTAACTGATGTATTAGCGTATGAAAGTATCTCACCCTCAACATTTGGATCAATATATGCCCATATTTGATGACGATCGGCCTTTGCGGAGGATTCGAGGACATCAGCTATTTCAGAGGGATGAATAGTGACCAACAGATCTCTTAATCCTTGAATCTCATTGGATTCCAGCAATATTTGGATATCTCTCAGCAGCTCTTGATTACGATTATTTTTAGACACGAAGATTATTACCTAAAATTGAGGCCATCTATGCTTTCGCACGTGTTTATGTTTATAACACTAAAGTAGTTATAAGCTTTTATTATCTATCAGTAGTGCAAAACACTACTATGGCCATGAAAGGAATAACCACTCTTTAGAACTTGATTACCTCTCCACCAAATGCTTGTACTATACTCGCGCTTTTTCTGGAGTTTTCCAAACAATTTTGACTACAAAGATGAATCTACCAGCATATTATCGGAAGTGTCAGTATTAGTCGGCTTATATATTCGAATAAACGCTGCGAAAAAAGAAAGCCTTTCCATTAATTTGAGCATCAGAGGTGCCCACCCAAAGTCTAGAGGTCTAATTCTTAGCCTCTGCATAGTAGTGATCCCTATAAACGTAAGCCGAGCAGCACTTCTGTTCTCGTAAATGCTTAATTACTCTCCTGATATAGTTTTTTAGAATCCAGCGGCTCGTCTATAAATCCGTCAACTAGAGGAGACACATGCAAACCTTGCACAAGATTTTTTCCTCCGGTACCTTGATCGTTGCAAAGACATTCGTCTCGTTAATTAAACTTTCGTCTCTCCGACGAAGCTGGTATCGAAAGAAGCTCTCTATACTTAGCTACGGTTCGTCGAGCAACTTGTATCCCATGAGAGGACAAAGCTTCGGATAATTTGTTATCACTTAAAGGCTTTAATTTGTTTTCAGCAGCTACTAATTTTTTAATTACCGCGCGAATTGCCACGGAGGATACTATGCCCAGATCACTGCTCAACTGACTTGAAAAGAAATACTTCAATTCAAAAACACCTCGAGGAGTATGCATATATTTATGTGAAGTGACTCGGGATACTGTCGACTCATGCATACTAATCACTTCAGCAATTTCATGCATTACAAGCGGCTTCATTGCTTGATCTCCAAAAGCCAAAAACCCTTTCTGTCGCTCGACTATTGCTGTTGCCGCAGCTAGTAGCGTATCATTTCTACTTGCTAAGCTTTTTATTAGAAAACGAGCTTCTTGCAAATGTCTCCTCAAGGTTTTTTCTACAGCACTACCTCTTTCTCCTTGCAGCACATTAGAATAAGATTTATTAACTCTAAGCTTAGGTACAACTTGCTCATTAAGCTCAACGATCCATCGGCCTTTCTCACAGGACACAAAAACATCAGGGATCACGTAATCAATCTTATCTGTTCCGTATTCACTACCCGGCCTGGGATTTAGTGATCTAATTAACTCCAGAACTTTCTGAAAGTCATCAGGCGAGACTCCTAAACTTCTAGATGCTTTCTGGTACTCTCGTCCTGCGACCATCTCCAAAAAATCTCTGACACATGTTTTTGTAACTTCCAAAAAAGGAACTTCTGAAGAAAGTTCGCGGAGTTGAATCAATAGGCACTCAGAAAGTGTTCTAGCAGCTACGCCTGTTGGTTCGAATGTCTGTACGACTTTCAGAACTGAAGAAATCTCATCCTCGTGTGGCACCTCTTGGCCGGGCTTTTTTAAGGAAGCCTGGATCTCTTTAGCGCTTGCACCTAATCTGCCATTTGAATCTATTGCATCTATGATAGCAACGCCAATGACTACATCAGATTCACTAATGGGCAGTAAATTTAATTGCCACAACAAATGTGCTCGTAAAGAGAGTGTCTCCGTTTCAGGAATCTGATCTAGATCCGTTGAGTGACCTTCATAAGCAGGCTCTTGCCAGTCTGAATTCTGAGTACGCGTTTCAGAGACAACTTGCTGTTTAAGCTGACCCTCGTCGTGTATCTGGTTGCTGGCGGTGACATTGGGAAACTCATCTTCGACAAGCTCTAGCATTATGTTCGTCTCTATACAGTCTTGTATTTCTTGATGTAATTCACTGGCAGAAAGCTGGAGCAACCGTATCGCCTGCTGCAACTGCGGCGTCATAGTAAGACTTTGTCCAATTTTTAATTGCAGTGATGATTTCATAATAAAATTAATATTTTTAGCAGGTAAGTGAAACCTGATTTAGGAAGTCAACAAACAATAAAGCAAATTAACTCATTAAGTAATCGAGAAATGTTCTCCCAAATATACTTGACGAACCATTTTATTTTCTAGAATCTTCTCAGGTTTTCCTGAGGCTATTATCGTTCCTTCATTTACAATATATGCACGATCGCAAATTTTTAGCGTCTCCTGAACGTTATGGTCAGTAATCAACACTCCTATCCCCAAACCCCTTAGGTGCGACACTATCTGTTGTATATCTCCAACAGAAATCGGATCAACTCCCGCAAAGGGCTCATCGAGCAAAATAAAACGTGGCTCACTTGCTAACGCTCTCGCGATTTCTACCCGTCTGCGCTCCCCTCCGGAAAGGGACATTCCAACACTATTACGAATGTGATCAATATGGAACTCTTTTAGCAAGGACTCGAGCTTCTTTCTTCTCTGCTCTAAAGACAGGTTTTTTCTGATCTCCAAAACTCCCATTATATTATCTTCAACCGTTAATTTTCTGAACACAGATGCTTCTTGCGGAAGGTATCCAATACCTTTCCGAGCACGAGCGTCCATAGATAAGAAGCTTATCTCTTCTTGGTCAAGCATGATTGACCCATAATCGCTTTTTATTAATCCAACTATCATATAGAAACTGGTTGTTTTTCCAGCACCATTGGGGCCCAACAATCCAACTACTTCACCGCTTTCTAAATCTAAGGTTACGTCTTTCACAACCATTCTGGATTTAAATGTCTTGGATAACTTTTTAACTGCGAGCACACTCATCTATTAGCTACTCCGGTGACAATGACTAACACAACAAATACGAGCCTGAAAAGAATATATCCAACACATCTCTTTACTTAGTCCTTTTCTAACAAAGAAGACTTGACGCTCTCTTTAGGAGGAATAATTATTCTCACTCGCCCGCCTTCTCTAGGATCCAACTTTCCTCCACGACCGTTACCCTTTGAAGCTCTTACCGTAGCAAGGCTTCTCTCAGTATCATAACTAATGCGATGCCCCTGCGTTAATCTTTTTCCTTGGGTGACCTTGGCTTTCCCCGTTAAATAAAAAATATTTTCAAATGCATGCATTTCTACTATCTCAGCCTCCCCTTCTATATCCAGCCCTCCCAAATCGGGAGTCTGTTTAAACGTTGCAAGCCGTCCCTCCAATACTGCATCTTCTAGCTCTCGTTCTGATGTGAAACGTGCAGTCAAACGGTCACCTGTCATTACTATAGACCCCTGCACAACGATGACCTCACCAATGTACACAGTAACTCCTTTCTCGTCATCGAGTTCTGCAAAATCTGCCTCGATCTCAATCGGTTGCTCAAAGTCACTTGATAACCCATAAGCATGGCTGAATAGCACGAGGCAAAATAAACTTGCCAAAGCGGAATACTTAATCCTAAAAAACCAGGTAATAGTCACAATTTGACCCTCAAACTTTTTTTGCTATATTTGGTCCTTACGCGCTCAATCAATTCCAGATGGTTGAGAGAAAAATTAGCCCTGAAGCCTAAAGCATGAGTTACGGAAGAGGGACCGATGATAATCGCTGTATTATCAGTTTCAGCGTACTCTTGGTTGGGTAAAATACGAAGCTCAGTTGTAAGTGCCTGTAAGATGCGCTCCCTATTCTTCCCATTTTTCCATATTTCTACTTCACCATGTAGAAGAATTACCTCGTTTCCTGAGCTCACCCAGCCTGTTTCAGACTTAATATGCCATGGCTCAGCAGAATCGTTATAAATTTTCAAATAAGGCCGGACCAACTCCATAGAGTCATCTTTAGGAAAGTGTTCCACCAAATCGGCATCAAGTACATTTTTCAATCCCCCAAGCTCGCTTCCGGTTCTCCGATTCATTTCTTCGAAAGAATAGTCCGGCGCTCGAAAGTCTTCTTTCGTCTCATAAGAAACATCATTATCTGAATCCAACAGTAACCAAAAACTAGCAATGGCAGCAAAACTGGCAAAAAGAGGGAATCCCCAAGCTTTTATAATGTCAGGCATTTCAGAATACTTTTGCTAATAATAAATCATGCATGTTCAAGATGCCGGCTAGCTCTCCTTGGGAATCAATTACTAAAAGAGCATTGATTTTTTTATCCTGCATTATATTGAGGGCCTCTGCAGCCAGAATATCTGCGGCAACCATTTTGCAATCCTTTGTCATGAAGTTTTCAACGGGCGCGATCCGTAAATCGTGTCCAGCATCTAACATGCGCCTCAAATCCCCGTCTGTAAAAACTCCAACAATATTCCCCGATGCCGATAAAACGGCCGCCACTCCCAATCCTGCTCTACTAATTTCTCTAAGCACTTCGCTAACGAAGACCCCGCTCATAACAACCGGCATTTGGGCGCCCGAATGCATAATATCCTCTACCTTTATAAGGAGTCGTCGTCCTAAAGCACCTCCAGGGTGGGCTTTAGCAAAATCAGATTCAGTGAAACCGCGAGCTTGTAAAAGCGTCACAGCAAGCGCGTCTCCAATTGCTAAGGCTGCTGTAGTACTCGAGGTTGGCGCGAGCCCAAGCGGACAAGCTTCCTCTGATACTTTCACATGTAAATGAACAGTCGACGCTTTCGCTAATGAAGAAGATTCACTGCCAGTCATACTGATAATTTTCACGCCGAGTCGCTTAATCATTGGCAGTAAGACTGTCAGCTCGGAGGTTTCCCCAGAATTAGAAATTGCCACAACTAAATCAGCAGAAACGATCATACCCATATCACCATGACTGGCTTCGCCAGCATGTACAAAAAATGCAGGAGTTCCTGTACTAGCAAGGGTGGCCGCAATTTTACCACCAATATGCCCTGATTTCCCTACGCCGAGAACAACTACACGGCCGGTGCAGGCGAGTAAATGCTCTATAGCAACAGCGAATGAATCGTCTAGCCCTCTTGAGATAGAAGTCAAAACACGAGCTTCTATCTCCAAAACTTTTTCACACATTTTCTTCAAGTCAGACCGACTAATTTTTTTTGGCTCACTCATTTTTTCTCGATTCATTATCTATACCTTCGCGAAGATGCCATAGTATCCCTTGGCATTAAATACTCAAATAAACTATAAACTGATATGAGATAAAACTGACCAGCATAACTCCTCCAGACGTCCGCGAAAAATAGCCTTTTTCTCTTTTCATTAAGACGACTAATAACAACATTAACCCTACACCAAGCATATAACAAACATCTCTGAAGAAAATCTCTTTCGAAATGTCTGTAGGTGCGAGAAAGGCTGGCATCGCTAGAACAGCCAAGCTATTAAAAACATTAGAGCCAATAATATTGCCTATCGCAATATCAGATTTTCTTTTAAAAACTCCAATCAACGAAGCGGCGAGTTCGGGAAGACTCGTTCCAACTGCAACTATAGTTAATCCAATTACTGTCTCGCTTACACCTAAAACTCTGGCTAAATCAACGGCTCCCCAAACAAGCATCTTCGCACCAGCAAGTAACATTCCTAAACCAAGAAACAAAACGAAAATCGCTTTATATAAATTCACAGGACGGGAGTAATCAGGGAGTGAGGATCGGGATTCGCCCATTTCATGAGCTCGCGCAAAACGAATCGACAACACTAAACTTAACGCCAAGACAGATAAAAGAAGGACTCCATCAATCACGGCTAATCTGAGGTCGTAAAGTGCAAAAAAAGCCACCACCATAGAGACAACCATTAAAGCAGTGTTACTCAATGTTTTGGGCACTTCTAAAAGCTTTGGGCTAAGCATTATTGTGAGGCCTAGCACCAATCCAATATTCGCGATATTCGATCCCAAAGCATTTGCAATGCCTAGAAGTGGCTTACTTTCCAGCGCAGCCCCAGCAGACACAAATAACTCGGGGGCAGAGGTCGCTAAACCTACAATCAGAATGCCACATAGAAGCTCTGAGATACCAAGACCCGCAGAAAGAGAAACTGCCCCATCTACAAACTTGTCAGCCCCCCAAACCAGTATGACTAACCCAAAAAGAATAGACGCAACAATAACTAACAAGACTGATCAAAACACATATTTATAAGCTTCATATAGCCGTTCTCGGCAAGAGGATTACATTGTAGAGGAACTTTGGGTACCCTTACAGTGCCTCTGGTATTAACAAATTCTGGATGAACAACTTTGAAAGCAATGATATTAGCAGCGGGCCGTGGGGAACGACTCATGCCCTTGACAGAGAAACTTCCCAAACCTTTGATAAAAATTAACGGTGAAAGTCTATTAGAGCGACACTTGAAGCGTCTAAGACTATCAGGCTTTTCCGAGGTGGTTATCAATACTTCTTATTTAGGCGACATGATAGAAGAAACCATTGGTCAGGGAGAGAGGTATGGGTTGGCCATTGCATATTCTAGAGAGCCGACTCCTCCACTTGAAACTGCCGGCGGTGTCGTTAAAGCTCTCCCTTTGCTAGGGCAAAAGCCTTTTCTACTGATAAATGCTGATATTTGGACTGACATGAGCTTTAGCCAATTGAAAACAAGCACTAACTACCCTCATCTCATTTTGGTGCCGAACCCCAAATACAGCTCGGAGGGTGATTTCAGTATCAATGGACCGTGGGTTATGAAAGCCGATAAAAATCTTTACACCTATTCAGGAGTTGGTATTTACCCTCCATCATTTTTTTCTCACCCCACTAGTGAACGTCAACCATTAGGACCTATGCTTTTTACCGCAGCAAATAAGAAATTACTACAAGGTACAATTTATGGTGGACAGTGGTTCGATATAGGCACCAGGTCGAGGTTGGCAGATGCGCGTAAGAAAGTTCATCTACTGAACGCGCTCCGATAGAACCTTCTCTCAACTTCTATGGGGATTCAAACATTAATCTCTTTAGCCGTCCCTCGGAAAGCTCAGCAGCCTTGGACCCAGGAAAGAACAGCTTAATTCTCTCAAGGATGGCAAGCGACTCTTCAGGCTCTCCTATCTCATAGTAACAATAGGCTAGTTTCAGCATCGCATGTGGTTTAACAGCATTTTCCGGGAAGACTTCGATCAAACGCTCATACTGTAGTATCGCTTTTTGAAAGAATCGCAACTCATAGTAGGCTTCACCCAAGCGATATGTCGCACCACCCGCCCGTGTGTGTGTAGGATGATCTTTTATGAAGCTGCTGTAAGCTTCAATTGCCTCCAAATAGAACCCTGTTTTGAAAAAATCGGCACCCTTCCGATAAAGAGTATCTGGATCTAAAGCCATCGGCTCTTGTTCCAACAAAAATGGCTTCTCCGAAACCTGAGAAGATACAAGCCGCTCCTTGTCAAGAATTTGACGGTCGGGCTCAATTTTCTCGGGAAAACTCTCAGTACTAGAAGAGTTTACAACATTCGAGGGTGTAATGTTTTTAGCACCCTCCATCACGTCAGAAAAATTGGACACGTGCAGCTGAACCTCTCTCAGAGAACGCTCTAAGGAGAAAGTCTTGTCTTCAAGCTCTGCACGCAAAACCTTGATCTCATTTTCCAGATTTTCAACTCGCTGCAATAATGTAGCAATAATCTCGCCATCGACCTCATGACTACGCCGCGGCAGCTTAATCTCCTCAGAACTTAAAACGGCAGCGTAAATACCACAGGCAAACAAAACGGCGAAGATCATAAGCCTGCAAACACAGTTACACCCAAACAATTGCATTGTTTAGTACCTTAACTCTACCCTGCGATTTATCCCATATGCAGCATCATTATGGCCATCATCCGCTGGTCGCTCCTCGCCGTAACTAACAACAGTTAATTGACCTGCGGATACGCCAAGTAGAACAAGCTGTTGACGGACCGACATTGCCCGCCGCTCACCCAGTGCTAAATTATACTCTCGAGAGCCGCGCTCATCGCTGTGTCCCTCCAAAGTAACCGATATACCAGGCTCACTGACTAGGTTAGATGCATGCAAACGAACCAAGTTAAGAAATTTCTCAGGAATCTTAGAGCTGTCATAATCAAAGTAAATAATTTTTTCTTCTAAACTAACTTCTGCATCAGATGCTCTGGCATTGCTATTTATCGCTGTCGCCTGATAGTCCCTAGAGCCCATACCCTTAGTGGTCACAACAGGGTCAGCCACAACCACTGACGAAACTGTTACTGTTTTGATCTTTTCGTCTTTCTTCATAAAAGAAGTCCCACAAGAGCAAAGAGGTATTGATAACAAGATAACGGGCAATACTCTTAAAAATTTATATTTCATCTGTTTCTCCATAATTAATAACGCTTTAAGAATCCACTTAACGGATCAAAGGCCCCCACACAGGCTCACGTACCTCTCCTATTTGCTGCTCCAATGTTTGTTGCATAAAGCCGTCAACCGATGCGGCGGCTAGCTGACTACCTTTATCAGTCATTGTGGAATAGATAATCATACTTCCATTAGGAGCGAAACTTGGTGATTCATCAAGTATTCCTGTGGTGAGCATTTCATAAATATTACTTTTCAAATCAAGCACCCCAATCTGGTACCCATCTCCGCCCCCATGTACGACGGCAATTTTTCTACCATCTGGAGAATACCTTCCTCTTACATTATATGTCCCCATATTATAGGTAACTCTTTGCGGCGCCTTACCATCAAACTTATAAGAGTAAATCTGTGCTCCTGCACCTCGGTCGGACGTAAAAATTAATGTATCTCCATCCGGAGACCAGGATGGTTCTGTATCAATCGCCCCGTGCCGAGTTATTCTTTCCAACTGTTCTGTTGCTAAATAATAAAGGTAAATCTCGGGGTTTCCATCCCTCGATAATGTCATCGCTATACGAGTCCCATCGGGAGAAAATGAGGGTGCGCTGTTTATACCTTTTCCGGAAACTAATAGCTGTCTCTTTCCATCACTTAAATTTTGTAAATAAATTGCAGAATTTTTACTTTCGAAGGAAACGTACGCCAGCTGTTTTCCATCGTGGGACCATGCAGGCGACATGAGAGGTTCATATGATTTCACAATCGTTCTGGGATTATAGCCATCTGAGTCAGCCACTATTAGTCGGTATACCTTCCTTTTTTCAGAATTTTTCACAACAGTTATATAGGCTAACAAGCTTGTAAATGCCCCCTGCTTTCCTAGCAGCTTGTGATAGATGAAATCGGTAGCTTTATGCGCCACGAACCGAGAATTACTAGGATCAAAGGGAATCCGATACCCCAGCAATGTTGATTTTTTATATGTATCAAGCAACCGAAACTCAACCTCGTACTGCTCAACTCCCTTTCTTTTGACCTCTCCCGTGACAAGATTTTCTACACCCAATGCTGTCCAACTTTTGAAATTGACACTATGAAATAGCGAGGTTTGCGGCATATCTTTTAATGGGATAGAAGAGAACAATCCTGTTCTTTCTAAATTACGACTGATTATTTTTGAAAATTGAAATGGTAACGCCTCATCACCCGTCTTGAAAGGAATCACGCTAATGAGCAGAGGCTTGACCACTCCTTTTTCGATTTTTATAACAAGATTGCCAGCAGATGTTAATACAGGACCTGCAATCAAGCAGACAACCAAAGCGGCTCTGTAAAATTGAGATTTGATTCTAGAACTTTGGATCAAAAACAAAGGATATTCTTCTCATTTTCTTGAAAATCTGTGGCTCATCCGGAACAGGCAATGGCGCGGATTTTCTCACAGCATTCTCAGCATGGCGATCAAATAATTCGTTACCACTGCTTTTCTGTACGGACACAGTGGCCACATTACCGTCCGGCAACAGCCTGATATCTAGGACACAAACCAATCCCTCAAAGTTAGGCAACACATTAAAAAACCTCCGGACCCGCCCGTGAATAGCAGTCGTATAGCGTTCAATCTCAGCTGACTCCGCCTCTTTTTCGGCAAAAGACGCGGCCTGTTTGCGCGCTAACTCTGTTTCCTTATATTGAGCCTGTGCTGCACGACGCATTTTTTCTACTTCAACCAATTTTAAATCAGCTTCTTTAGCTTTTTTCTGTGCAACTTTAGCTTTTCTGTCTGCTAGTAATTTTTTTTGCGTTGCTTTTTTTTCTTCATTTTTGAGTCGTTTATTTTCCGCTGCCAATTTAGTTAGTCGTTTTTGTGAGGAATCACGTTTTTCTAGAAGCGCAGCCGTCTCTCTTTCAAGCTCCCTTAGTCGTTGTTTTTTTTCCGCCTCTTGCCTGTTCTCAGCTTTTCTTATTTTATCAATCTCTTGATCTAAAATTTCAGCATTGATAGCCACTGCTCGCACAATTTTTTCAGGCGGACTATCAGTCATTTTTTCTTCTGCATCAAAGCGAAAACTGGTTATCACCAGCAACAACATTAATAGATGGACCCCAGTCGAATATAATAGAGGAGACGTAATCACGTATGTTTTCAACCAAAGGAAAATTTTCAAAGCAATCCTAATTTGGTGACTGCGTAATGAGGCCAACGCTCTCAACGCCAGCGCTCTGAATTAATGCCATCACACGGACTATCCGCCCGTAATCTACAGCTTCATCACCCCTCAGTAAAAACTGTGAACCTGGACGGTATTTAATAATAGCTGCCACGCGAGTAATCAGCATTTCTTCTGAGATAACCGTCTCAGCGCTTTCTCCTACATCAACATACAAGCTCCCTTCGGAGTCGACCGTAACAATTATCGGTTCGCTCTGCTCGGAAGGTATTATTTTTGAAGGCACCTGCGGAAGTGTGATTTTTACTCCTTGAGTGACTAGCGGGGCAGTGACCATAAAGATGACTAACAAAACCAACATCACGTCGATATAAGGTACAACGTTAATATCAGACATTAGCTGCTGCCGATTCTGCTGTCTTGTTTTCAAAGCGCTTCCTTAACTTTTAGCCTGTCGCTGCAATATTGCCAAAAATTCCTCAATAAAAAGTTCTGATCTGCCATAAATATGGTCAATTTTAGTGGAGAAACTATTGAACCCGATAACAGCCGGAATAGCAGCAAAAAGACCCATCGCTGTTGCGACAAGAGCCTCTGATATCCCTGGAGCTACCATCGCAAGAGTTGCTTGGTTGACGTTGCCTAAGGATTGGAAAGAATTCATGATCCCCCAGACTGTGCCAAAAAGTCCTATATAAGGGCTTACTGACCCGATAGTGGCTAACTTTGGTAAGTCCGTCTCCAAGGCTTCAAGGCTTCGCCCTAATGCTACTTTCATGGCCCTCTCCGAACCACTAAGTATTTCGGATGGCAACAACCCTTGCTGTTCCCGAAGTCGCATAAACTCGCTAAAGCCAGCTTCGAACACAGATTGCATCACATTACCTTTGCCGGAGGAGTCCTGGGAAACAGTATTGTACAACTCCGTAAGATCCTCGGTACCCCAAAACTCAGCCTCGAAAATCAACATGTCTTCTCTAACCTGCTGAATCAAATGTCGTTTAGCAAAAATAATAGCCCATGAGACAAAAGAGGCTCCTAACAACAAAAGCATCACTACTTTTACTAATGAGCTAGCCCCCCAAATCAAACTAAGAATCGATAGATCAGTCTCCATTCGCAAAGATACCTAATAACTGAGCTGGAATTCGCTTCGGCAAAAGACTCTCAGAATCGACACAAGCCAAGACATTATTAGCCAAGCATAGCTGAACTGGAGAATTCTCGATCCTTTGCGCAAAAATAACACTCGCTCTTTTCAACTGTTTTACCTCCGTAAAAACCTTTATCTGATCGTCAAGTCGGGCGGGACTTTTGTAATATATCTCGGACTTCATCACAACAAATAAGATACTGTAATCCGTTTTCAAGATGTTTTGATCAAGCCCCAAAGATCTGAGCCATTCTGCCCTTCCACGCTCCATAAATCGCAGATAATTAGCGTGATAAACAATACCACCCGCATCGGTATCCTCATAATAAACCCTAAAAATAGATTCACCCTTCATTCTTACCACACATCTACGAAAGTTCTTCGTCTCTAAAAGTATTACTGTGCTGTGAGGGTGTTATTCCGAAGTGCTGCCACGTCTGTGACGTCACAACACGGCCACGAGGAGTACGCATTAAGAACCCCTGTTGTATCAGGTAGGGCTCTATCACATCTTCTATAGTGCCTTTCTCTTCACTTATCGCGGCAGCAAGACTATCGATTCCAACTGGTCCCCCGTCAAACTTCTCCATGACTGCAAGTAACAGATTACGATCCATAGTATCCAATCCATTAGCATCAACATTTAACATGTACAACGCCTTATTAGCGACGTCGCCAGTTAGCTTTCCATCTCCTTTCATCTCAGCAAAGTCTCTAGCCCTTCTAAGCAGCCGGTTAGCAATACGGGGCGTCCCCCGCGAACGTCTAGCCAGCTCTACTTTTGCTTCCGGATCTATGTTCACATTTAAAATCCCAGCCGATCTATGAATAATTAAGGCTAGATCCTGAGGAGAATAAAACTCTAATCGCTGTGAAATACCAAACCTATCTCTGAACGGAGACGTTAATAGTCCCGCTCTAGTAGTTGCACCAATCAGTGTGAATTTTGGTAAATCTAGCTTTATCGCCCTTGCAGAGGGACCCTCCCCAATCATGATATCTAGCTGGTAGTCTTCCATCGCGGGGTAGAGAACCTCTTCCACCAAAGGGTTGAGCCTATGAATCTCGTCAATAAACAAAACATCATGGGGTTCTAGGTTAGTCAATAGAGCGGCTAGATCACCTGCCTTTTCCAATACTGGCCCCGAAGTCTGACGCAGCTGAACTCCCATTTCATTAGCGATAATGTTCGCCAGAGTAGTCTTCCCCAAGCCGGGTGGCCCAGAAATCAAGACATGATCTAACGCCTCATTCCGCTTCTTCGCAGCTCCAATAAAAACTTCCATTTGCTCATGGACGCTAGTCTGACCTATGTAGTCCATCAATAGTTGAGGACGAATAGATGGCTCCATCTCACGATCGTCCAGCATAGGTGCTCCGGTGATCAAGCGCTCAGATTCGGACATCGTCATTACCAAATATCATTTTTTTACCAATTTTTTCAACACTTCACGGATAATATTTTCGCTCGTCAAATCACCGGCATCAATTGCGTGAACGTATTTACTAGCTTCTTGAGCTTTATAACCTAGCGCAACTAATCCACTAATCGCGTCAGCTGAGCAGTCTCTGGCGAGCGCAGAACCAGCTCCATCGGTTTCTTCACCTACAAAGTCAGATACTCGGTCTCGCATTTCAACAATTAGTCTTTCTGAAGTTTTTTTCCCTAAACCAGGTAATAAACTCAAACGCGCTACATCTTCGTTATGAACACAATTCGCAAACGACAAAGCATCCATACCAGACAAAATTACTAAGGCAACTTTAGTCCCCACCCCATTTACTTTCAGCAAACTCCGAAAGAGTCCTCTCTCACTCTCATTGGAAAACCCATAGAGAAGATGTGCATCATCCCTAATAGTGAGGTGCGTGTACAATGAAACTTTCTGCCCCAGGTCAGGTAGCTTTAAAAACGTGGTAAGAGAAGTCTCGAGTTCATAGCCTAACCCAAGACAATCAATGACAATTTTTTGTGCGGCTTTTTCAAGTAAAACCCCTGAGATACGCCCTATCACTGCTCCGCTCCAAAATCAGATAATCGACCGGTGAAACTAGAAGTATGAGCGTGACAGATCGCTACTGCAAGTGCATCAGCAGCGTCCGGAGGTGGGATAGACTGCAAGCCTAAAAGTACTTTCATCATATGCTGTACCTGTGCCTTATCGGCATGTCCTCGGCCCACTGTAGCTTTTTTTATTTCAGTGGGAGAATACTCAAAAGTCGGAAGCCCTTCTCTACCTGCAAACATTAGCGCGACTCCGCGAGCTTGGCCAAGCTTCAGTGCAGAAGAAACACTTTTACCTACAAAAACTTTTTCTATGGCAACTTCAACGAGATGGTACTTGGCGCCGAGATCTAATAGCTCTTGAAAGAGTGTCGCCAAGCGAAGCTCCACTCTCCCAGTTCCGAGCTTAATGCAACCGTAATCAACGCAACGAACCTTCCCACTAAGCGCTTCTACTAGCCCATATCCCGTAATTCGCGAACCCGGGTCAATTCCAAGAATTAATGACACAAAAGGCCTAACACACTAAGAAGCTCCAAGAGCATCTAAGACCTGATTTGATATCTCTGCATTAGAATAAACTTTTTGCACATCATCTAGCTCTTCAAGCATGTCGATAAAATGCATCATTTTTTCAGCTTGCTCTAACTCTAACTCAACAGTGTTATCGGCTCGTAAAGTTATTTCTTGTGTCTCTGGAACGTATCCAGTAGCTAAAATATGACTTGCAACAGTGTGAAAGTCGTCAGGCTTAATCAAAATTTCCTGGCTTCCGTCATCCCCTACTAATACATCATCGGCTCCAGCTTCTATCGCAGCATCCATTAGAGCATCTTGATCTGTCTCAGACCCAAATGAAAGATATCCGATTTTTTGAAACAAATACGAAACGGATCCATCCGTACCTAGCTTTCCGCCGCACTTCGAAAAGGCATGCCTAATCTCGGCAACGGTCCTATTGCGATTATCAGTCATACAATCCACAACTACGGCGACACCGTGAGGTCCATAGCCTTCATATCGGAGTTCTTCATAGCTATCGCTAGCGAGATCTCCAGCACCTCTAGCCGCAGCACGCTCTACAGTGTCTTTCGCCATGTTCGCCGACAACGCTGTCTCAATAGCTGACCGCAATCTAGGGTTAGCCTTTACATCCGCTCCGCCTAGACGAGCAGCGACCGTAACTTCTCTAATAAGTCGAGTAAACAATTTCCCACGCTTAGCATCAGTTTTACCTTTCTTGTGCTGAATATTTGCCCACTTGCTATGACCTGCCATGATTCTGTCGATCGCTCCTAGAAAACGTATGTAATAAAATAATTTGAAAGCAAAACTGATGGCACGGCTTCTTCACGCATCATTATTCCCGATAACAACTATCTTTCTCTTCTTAGAAAATTCTAACAAGCGCTCAATAGGGATGCGAGCTTGCTGGGCTATGTCAAAAGGCACAACGATTTCATTTGAGCCATCTCGTAAGACATCTCGAATTTTTACCAAACTGTTCATCGCCATCCAAGGACACTCAGCACAGCTACGACATGTCGCACCTTTCCCTGCCGTAGGAGCCTCCAAAAGTATCTTAGTAGGTGCGGCCGCTCGCATTTTATGAAAAATCCCTTTATCGGTAGCGATAATAAAGGTTTTGGCGCTCGACTCTCGCACCTCACTTATCAAGCCAGAGGTAGATCCGACATAATCAGCTTGAGCAATAACGCTTGCAGGAGACTCAGGGTGGACGAGAACGCGCGCATCCGGATACTCAAGTCGCATGTTAGCAAGCTCATCCCCTTTGAACTCATCATGCACAACACAAGAGGCATTCCAAAGAAGCATATCGGCTCCAGTCTGAGACTCGATATAATTACCTAAATGCCTATCTGGAGCCCATAAAATTTTATCCCCTTTTTCATGGAGGAAATTAACCACATCCAGTGCGCTGCCAGAAGTTACCATCCAGTCTGCACGCGCCTTCACTCGAGCGCTGGTATTTGCATATACCACTATAGTGCGATCAGGGTGTTGATCGCAAAAAGCAGAAAATTCGTCCGGGTCGCAGCCTAAATCTAACGAGCAGTTCGCATTCAAATCAGGGGTAAGAATAGTTTTATCCGGACTCAGGATTTTTGCGGTCTCTCCCATAAACCTCACTCCCGCGACCACTAACGTCTTCGCTTCATGCTCACGACCAAACCGCGCCATATCCAGCGAGTCAGAAACATAACCGCCGGAGCTGTCCGCCAAAGACTGAATTGTGCCGTCAGTGTAATAATGAGCTACCAAGACAGCGTCTCGCTCCAACAACAGCTCTCCAATCTCACTCGTTAGCTGTTCTTGTCGATCCTTGTTAAGAACTTCGTGATGAACAGGGGGCAAATCAGATAAGTAGTCGACGATATTAGTTTCATTAGTTCGCATTCGGTCTCTCGTACCCAGCTATCTCAATCTCATCAGTCTACAACGTATAGCAGCATTGATGCCAAGCTTGTGGGGAAAAAACAGTCTATTAAAAAAACGTCAGTCTAGCTTAACAGGCTTCCTGACCCTGATAGAGAGCTCTTCAAGCTGCTTTATGCTGACTTCACTAGGAGCTGACGTAAGCAAACAACCAGCAGACTGCGTTTTAGGGAAGGCAATCATCTCTCTAATTGATTGTTCTCCAGCCATTAACATCGCCAACCGATCCAATCCGAACGCAATTCCTCCATGTGGCGGGCACCCATATTGCAAGGCATCGGTAAGAAATCCAAATTTTTCTTCGGCCTCTTTTTCGCTCATCCCTAGCAGGTCAAATACTTTACTCTGAACTTCAGATTGGTGGATTCTAATTGATCCTCCTCCAATTTCGCATCCATTCAGTATCATATCGTAGGCGCGAGAAATTGCCTTACTAGGTTCTCGAACTACTTCATTGATGTCAGTCTTCGGAGCGGTAAAGGGATGATGAAGCGCGCTCCATCTCTTCGAGGCGACATCCCAATCGAACATAGGAAAGTCCACAACCCAGAGGAACCGCCAGTCGTCTTCTAACAGGGACATGTCACCCGCAACTTTATCTCTCAACGCACCTAGTGAAGCATTAACAATCGTCTCTTCATCTGCTCCAAAAAAAACCAGATCGCCACTAACGCAGCCTACTCTTTTCAGTAAATCACTTATAATTTTCGGATCCAAAAATTTTACGATGGGGGATTGCAGACCCTCTGAACCAGTGTCGATATCATTCACTTTGATATAGGCAAGGCCTTTTGCTCCATAACGGGCAACAAAGGTAGCGTATTCATCTAACTGCTTTCTAGTAAGCCCACAGCCATTAGGGATGCGCATTGCAGCCACGCGACCACTTTTACTCTTTGCTGGGCCTGAAAATACTTTGAAATCAGTATCTACCAACAGATCTCCGACTTCAGTCAACCTCAAAGGGTTTCTGAGATCAGGTTTATCAGAACCATAGTCACTCATCGCCTCAGCATATGTCATACGCAAAAAAGGAGCTGGTATCTGAACATCCAAAATCGAGCTGAAGATTTTACAAAC
Organism: uncultured Gammaproteobacteria bacterium; assembly: GCA_938082545.1. Taxonomy (GTDB): domain Bacteria; phylum Pseudomonadota; class Gammaproteobacteria; genus UBA4457. Next base: position 35,555 of record CALKCL010000014.1, on the reverse strand, counting down.
CATAGTCTCCATCATCGTCATAATGGAAAGCTCGTCGGTGAATGAGACCTCGATATCTACTTGTGTGAACTCCGGCTGCCTATCAGCACGCAGGTCCTCATCCCTGAAACACCTTACAATTTGATAATATCTATCCAGTCCTGACATCATCAACAACTGCTTAAAGAGCTGCGGCGACTGCGGTAAAGCAAAAAATTGACCTGGATGTGTCCGGCTTGGAACCAGATAATCACGCGCACCTTCCGGGGTCGCTTTCGTTAAAATGGGCGTCTCAACTTCTAGAAAACCCGTTTCGTCAAGGTAACTCCGAAATGTCCGACTCAACTTAGCCCGCAGCATCAAGTTTTTCTGCATCCGTTCAGTTCGTAGGTCTATATATCGATATTTTAACCTGACATCATCATGAACGTTTTCATCATCAAGTTGAAAAGGAGGGGTTTTTGATTGGTTTAAAACAGTAAGGGAGGAAACTAAAACCTCCACCATCCCTGTTGGCATGTCTTGATTTGTGGTACCCGACGGTCGGTTCCTAATTTTGCCTGAGATAGACAAAACATATTCACCTCTAACCGATTCAGCCAATTTAAAACTATCAGGAGTATCAGGATCAATGACCACCTGCGCTATTCCGGTTCGATCTCTTAAGTCTATAAAGATTACTCCACCATGGTCGCGCCTGCGATGCACCCAGCCGCACAGTACAACTTCTTGATCGATCAATGTTTCGTTTATAGTACCGCAGTAGTGAGTTCTCATGGGCTAAATAACACTAAAAATTTGAGGGCTTAAGAGTCGGTGCATGATACGTACTCCTTGAGTCTGGTGCAATGAGACACCATAAATTCAAGTCTTATTCGGACGACTTTGTGGTACTACTGGATTTAACGCTCGCGGACTTGACTGTAGTCTCATTTTTTGTCCCACTAGATTTCTTGTCTTCAGAGGAAGAATTTTCTTTCCCTGAGGTTTTACTCCCCTCGTCTTTGCTTTTATCGCTTCCGCTGTGCTTAAAGTCGGTCTCATACCATCCAGTCCCTTTCAATTTAAACCCTACAGCAGAGATCAATTTTTTCAAGTTCGCCGAACCGCACTCGCCACAATCTTTTGACGGCCCCTCACTCATCCGGTGCATAATTTCACACTTATTACCACATGCTTGGCATTGATATTCATAAATTGGCATTACTTATCCCTACTGTGTTTGCAACATAAAATACTGGAAGCCGTTCTAGAAAAACTTCTCTGAGAAATCTACTTGGCCTGCTTCGATAAAATCCACTTGGCCTACTTAGGAAAGTGCAATAGAATGCGCACCAACGCGGATGTAAAATTGCGTCTAATGAAAATAGCTATAGCAGGCTTAGGCTTATTTCATAAGATGGAATACTATATCAAGTTGCTTTTATATGATCACTTTTAATTGAAGGGCCGTTAGCTCAGTTGGTAGAGCACCGGACTTTTAATCCGATGGTCGTAGGTTCAAATCCTACACGGCCCACCATTACTCTTCAATTAAATTCCTTAAATTTCAAGCATATCTCCTAAAACCCGCAATAAATAAGGGTTTTAGTCTTTCAGCGTCTCTAACACATTATCTAATTTGAAATAACTTTCTTGCATCCTTTTGCATTCGGATTTTTCCATGCTTTAGTGCTGGAGCTCAATAATCTCTACTTAAAAATTAAGTGCTCTTCTAGACAATATCAGTCACAATCTAATTATTCTATTTTAGTTTCGCTCATAATTTTCGCACATCAGGAGAAGCAAACAAAAATCATGGGTAAAAAAATGCAATCTGCAAATATTCTTGTTGAGGCAGAGGATTTCGACGATATCGGTGGCTGGACAATCGACTCGCAATTTGAAGCAATAATGGGCTCTCCCTATCTTTTGGCTCATGGACTAGGACGTCCAGTAGCGGATGCTACGACAACTATTGAAGTTGAAATAGGCGGTCAATATAAACTTTTTGTCCGCGCTAAAGACTGGGTCCCCGGTCATGCTCCAGGCCGCTTCCAGCTTTTTATTAATGATGTCCCAGTCGATCATGAATTTGCTGCAAACGGCAAGGATTGGTCGTGGGAAGCTGCAGGCCACGTGGACTTGCCGACGGGCAAAGTGAAGCTTACTCTGCATGATTTGACCGGTTTCGACGGACGATGCGACGCGATCTACTTCAGTGCTGATGACATTTCACCGCCGGTTATGGTTGATGAAAATGCTCGCCAATGGCGTAAGAAACTACGCGGACTGTCACCCTCGCCTAAAGAGGCAGGTAGTTTTGATGTAGTCGTAGTCGGGGGAGGAATATCAGGTTGCGCAGCGGCTCTATCAGCTGCAAGATTGGGTTTAAGCGTTGCACTTATTCATGACAGACCAGTTCTAGGAGGAAATGCCAGTAAAGAAATCGGTCTAATGCCTCGCGGTACCCAAGGTTCAGTTCTACAGGAGATAGGCAAGCGCACTCCAGACGGAGATTTAATGGCTCTGCAAATTCTCCAGGGCGAGAGCAACGCCACGATTTTTCTTGAGCAACGCGTTTTCCATGCCGAGATGGAAAACAACAAAATTATAAGTGTGGATGCGGTGGCAGCCCGAGGTGGAGTCGAAATTCGGATTTCAGGTAAAGTTTTCATCGACGCCTCGGGGGTCGCACAGCTAGCTATTCTAAGCGGAGCTCAGACCATGTTCGGTCGAGAGGCTCAGTCAGAATATGGAGAAAACTATGCACCGAAAGATGCGGATCATATGCATCATGGGAATACACTATTTTTTCGGACAAGTATGGCGGATAAACCAGTACCATTCCCTGAGGTGCCTTGGGCGACAGAGATCTCCAAAGATTATGCAAATTTGAGTGGTCAACTCGTCAAGCCAGGAGTAGAAAATGGTCGAGGCCCAGTGGCTGGCAACAATCCACCCACTCCGGAGTTTCGTTTTGGTAGTAAAAACGATACTTTCCCTGCAACTCATTTTTGGGAATATGGGCAATGGCTTGACCCGTATACATCAGGGGAAATGGTGCGTGATTATCTCATGCGAGCACTTTATGGCACATTTTCTAACGTCAAGGGACTTGAGCCCAAGGCGCATGCCAACTTAAGATTCGAATGGATGGCTCACGTCGCAGCACAAGGTGAGTTTTGTCGATATAAAGGGGACTATGTATTAAGCGAAGTCGATATCACAGAACACCGTACGTTCGATGACGCAGTCATAGCCAACGATGGTGCATTTTGTGTACATTGCGCCTGGGAAGACGGTGAAGGGAAGTATGATTTTCGACTCAAGGATTGGATCTGGGACAATCGAGATGAACAGCCCTACACCATACCATTTAGATGCCTCTACTCCGCTAACATAAACAATCTGATGGCTGCAGGTAAGCATATAAGCGTGACGCACGTTGCAGGATCCGCAACTAAGCATATGGGTAATGGGGCACAGCATGGTGTGGCAGCAGCAGCAGCAGCCAAGCTCTGCATCGACTTAGAAACAACTCCCCGCGGATTATACGAAAACCATCTCTGTGAGCTGAAAGAAAAGATCAGTGAACTGACGGCTTGCGATCATGACATGAGCCAAAATCCACCACAGCCTAAATTTGACCCCGCAGTTAACTAACCCATTATAAAATCAATAGCAATTAAAACAGATGCTTATATGTCATTGCTGTGAGGTCAGATTTTTATCTTCTCTTGGAGTTTATTGAGAATCTTTTTAAAGCATACAAAAACTATCGCCGAGGTGTTTCTAAATCCAAAATAATCTGCTCTACCTCATCTAGTCTATAGAGAAGCTTTTGCCGCTGATAATTACTTAAGCCCTTGGTCCGACGAGCCAGCCGGAGCTGCTCTGCGGCATGGGGGAACTGACCGACACTAAGGTAATACTCGGCCAACGCTGAATGCTCTTTAACCTTCTGCCCTAATAAATGTTCTGCTTGAGCTAAGAGGTTAAAATACCTTGGATCCCTCCTATCAGACAGCCCGTACTCACTAAGAATGGTCTTTGCATGCTCTGCTCGGCCTAGTGTATTTAATGCGTCAACATAGCCGTAAACAGCCGCGCGGTTCTCCGGCTCTAGCTCGTAAGCGCCCTTGAAAGTAGCAGCTGATCTAGGGTAATCACGAGCTCTTTTTTCGAGCGCACCCGCTGCGATCCGATACGATACCACTGTCGGAAACTGTCCCATTAAGTTTTCAATCTCCACCCTAGCCTTAGGGAAATTACCAGCTTCTGTTAGTGCCAAGGCATAGCCGTAACGCGCCACTTCCTCATAAATATATCTGCGATCCTTCAAGATAGACTCAAAAGCTCTAACAGCTTGAGCAGGATCAGGGGCACCACGCACCTGTAGCTTAGCTTTTACCAAGTGATAGCTATAACTATCTTCCCTCGCTATCTCAGGTCGCACAGTTTTTGCGCGACTAAATGCCGCAGATATTCGGTTGATCGTGATAGGGTGAGTCCGCAGATATTCGGGAATATAATGCGGATCACTATAGCGATTTGCTCTCATCATTTTGTCAAAAAACGTTGACATTTTTGATGTGTCGTAACCAGCATCTGCCATTAGTCGAATTCCTATGGAATCTGCTTCTTGCTCATTCTCTCTGGTGAAATTTATTTGGTATTGTTGCGCCGCAGCCTGCGTCGCCATTAAAGCTGCCATCCCTGCCTCAGGATTTACCGCCGTTAAAGCTATCGCAGCGAACATAGCCGCAATAGACGGCATATTCATTCGTGCGCCCGCTTCTATCATTCGAGCTCCGTGCCGTTGTGTTACGTGCGCAATTTCGTGTCCCATGACAGATGCGAGCTCAGCTTCATGCTCGGTTTCTAATATCAAACCCGTGTGAAAGGCTACAAATCCGCCTGGTACAGCAAATGCGTTTATAACAGGGCTATCAATAACAAAAAACTGAAAGTCACCATAATAGCCAGCATTTTCAGCTAAATTTTCCCCAAGGCCTCGAATGTAGTCCTCAATTTCCTCATCAACTACGAGAGGCATGAGCTTTCTCATTTGACGTACGAAATTTTCCCCAAGTTTACGCTCCTGAGCTGGCGAAATTATTGCCCCAGCAGAATCACCAAAGTCAGGTAAATCAATATTCTCTTGGCTACTAACAAAATTGCAAAACACAAACATCGCTACCAGCACAAAACCCTTTAACGAACGCACCATATTCATGTTCCCAACATTTTTATCCGCAAGACGTAAGGTTAACACTTAGAGCAGGAAAATTAGCTTAAAATATTGTAACCTGATCGAAATAGAAGCCCTATACCGATAGCTAGGAGTCTGTAACCTACATTTATACAAAAAATACCCGGAGTGCGAGCAAATTTATGACTGAAGAAAAACCAAATGCCTTTTATGCTCAGTCAGGAGGGGTAACCGCTGTAATAAATGCTTCTGCCTGTGGTGTCATCGAAGCTTGCAGAGAAAACCAAGAAATAGGAAAGGTATTTGCAGGGCGAAATGGCATTATTGGTGCTTTAACAGAAGACTTAATTGATACATCTTTTGAAAGCTCTTCAGCAATAGCCGCACTTAGGCATACTCCTGCCGGTGCTTTCGGATCGTGTCGCCACAAGCTAAAAGATCCAAAAGAAAATTCTACTGAATACGCGAGACTAATTGAGGTATTCAAGGCTCACAATATAAAGTATTTTTTCTATAATGGGGGAGGGGATTCACAGGACACAACTAATAAGGTTGCTACTTTTAGTCTAGAAAATGACTACCCTCTGACATGCATCGGCATTCCTAAAACTGTCGATAATGACTTGCCTATTACCGATAACTGCCCTGGATTTGGCTCTGTAGCTAAATATGTCGCTGTCTCTATTAAGGAGGCAGGTTTTGATGTTGCATCCATGTCTAGAACATCCACAAAAGTGTTTGTCCTTGAAGTAATGGGACGTCATGCTGGCTGGATCGCAGCAGCCGGTGGGCTTGCTTCTAATCAAGATGGTGATGCTCCTCACATCATACTTTTTCCCGAAATAGAATTTGATGAGAAGAAATTCCTTGCAAAAGTTGATCATTGCGTCAACGAATACGGATATTGCGCGGTTGTCGTATCTGAGGGGGTGAGGCGAAAAAATGGAGCGTTTTTAGCTGACTCTGGGCTAACTGATGCATTTGGACATTCTCAGCTAGGTGGGGCTGCTCCAGTAATCGCGACTTTAATCCAGAAAAATCTAGGTTTAAAATACCATTGGGCAGTTGCTGACTATCTGCAAAGAGCAGCCAGGCACATAGCGTCTAAAACAGATGTGGAGCAAGCGTATGCACTCGGCGCTGCTGCGGTCGAGATGGCGCTAGCAGGAAAGAATGCGGTCATGCCTATTATAGTGAGAGCTTCGTCCAAACCTTATAGTTGGTCTATTAGCCACACTGAGCTCGTGAACGTTGCAAATATCGAGAAAAAACTACCTAGGCATTACATCACAGAAGACGGGTTTGGAATTACTACTGCATGCAAAGACTACCTAAGTCCGCTGATCATGGGCGAAGATTACCCACCATATACAGATGGCCTCCCAGACTACGTGAGGCTCCAAAACAAACCCGTAGCAAAAAAAATCAAAGAGGATTTTGATCTGGGCGGGAATAAAAGTACAATATCGCCGCTCAAGTAAAACCTGAACTGGCATTCGTGCCATATTCAATAATATTTACTCGTTTTTTAAACCACCATAACGTCAGGGGCCTCTATCAATGGATGCACTTTTAACGCACATATCCGACAACGCTTTATCATTTTCTATTCTTTGCGGTGTAGCAGCCCTAGTTTACGGTGCTATCTCCGTACGCTGGATACTTGCTCAACCGCAAGGTAACGACCGTATGCGAGAAATTGCAGCGGCTATTCAGGAAGGAGCTAACGCATACCTAAATCGCCAATATATGGCCATCAGTGTTGTCGGGGTAGTTTTGTTTGTTGCCCTATGGCTCGCTATAGGAGGACCCACAGCAATCGGATTTCTAGTCGGTGCTGTTTTATCCGGCGTTGCAGGCTACATTGGTATGAATATCTCAGTTCGCTCTAACCTCAGAACGGCTGAAGCCGCTAAAACTGGCATGAATGCTGCCCTGCAGGTCGCATTTCGTGGAGGCGCAATCACAGGTCTACTCGTGGTTGGCTTGGGATTGCTTGGCGTCGCAGGATACTACGCCTACCTAGGCGGAGCTGAGGGAGACATCCACCCACTAATTGGTCTTGCGTTCGGCGGTTCACTCATTTCAATTTTTGCCCGACTCGGCGGTGGAATTTTCACCAAAGGTGCTGATGTTGGAGCAGATCTCGTCGGGAAGGTTGAAGCGGGTATCCCAGAAGACGACCCAAGAAACCCGGCTGTCATAGCGGATAATGTTGGAGATAATGTTGGGGATTGCGCAGGTATGGCTGCAGATCTCTTCGAAACCTATGCGGTGACAGTAATAGCTACAATGCTGTTAGGCCACCTTATGATCGATACATTGGGAACCAATGCTGTAATCTATCCGTTGGTGCTTGGTGGCGTATCTATCTTAGCTTCAATTATTGGGTGTTTCTTCGTCAGATCTAAAGAAGACGGCAGCGTAATGGGCGCGCTTTATAAAGGTTTAATTGCTGCCGCGGTCATAGCGGGTGCAGCGTTTTATCCAATTACTCAAGAATTAATGCCGGCCCAAGCTAACGGATTATTCGCCTGCGCCATAATAGGTCTCCTCTTAACAGCGGCTCTTGTATTAATAACTGAGTACTACACTGGAACTGAATACGCTCCCGTGAAACATATAGCGAAAGCATCTGAAACCGGTCACGCTACCAATATGATTGCGGGTCTCGGTGTTTCTATGAAAGCTTGTGCTGTTCCGGTCATAGTTATCTGCGCCAGTATTTACTATGCTCATGCATGGGCAGGACTTTATGGTATTGCGATAGCCGCAACGTCGATGCTGTCAATGACAGGAATTATCGTCGCTCTAGACGCATTTGGTCCTATTACAGACAATGCCGGCGGTATTGCCGAAATGTCTGACCTCCCAAGTGAAATTCGCGTGATCACAGATAAGCTTGATGCTGTAGGTAACACTACTAAAGCTGTTACTAAAGGCTATGCGATTGGCTCAGCTGCCTTGGCGGCCTTGGTCTTATTTGCTGACTATACTGCTGGGCTTGAGGCGGCTGGAAAAGGAGTCCAGTTTCTTTTATCTGACCACGAAGTAATTATCGGACTATTTTTGGGCGGAATGATCCCGTTTCTTTTTGCAGCCATGGGAATGGAAGCAGTAGGCCGAGCCGCTGCATCAGTCGTGCATGAGGTAAGAAGACAATTCAAAGAAATTCCAGGGATTATGGAAGGTACTGGGAAGCCAGATTACTCACGGGCGGTTGATCTACTCACCAAAGCGGCTATCAAAGAAATGATCGTCCCTTCGTTGCTTCCAGTAGTACTCCCAGTGCTTGTGGGACTAATACTTGGGCCCAAGGCACTTGGAGGTCTCCTGATAGGAACTATAGTCACAGGACTTTTCTTAGCTATCTCAATGACCACCGGCGGTGGCGCTTGGGATAATGCGAAAAAATACATAGAAGATGGAAACTGCGGCGGAAAGGGATCAGAAGCTCACAAAGCGGCTGTTACTGGCGATACCGTAGGCGATCCTTACAAGGACACAGCAGGGCCAGCTATTAACCCGCTGATTAAGATCATTAACATCGTCGCTTTATTAATGATCCCTCTACTGTAGGTCTAACAGCTAAGTTATTAGGGATCTCTCATAAATTCAGCCACCGCTAAATTTATGAGGGATCCCCATTCTATTGAACAGCTCCACCGTCTCTACTAAGGGTAGCCCCACCACTGAAGAATAACTTCCTGATACCTTCCTAACAAAAGCACCTCCCAGACCTTGTATCGCATAGCCTCCCGCTTTTCCTTGCGGCTCACCCGAATCCCAATAAGCCTCCCAGACGGCACTGTCCATGCAAGCAATTTCTACTTGAGACGTCACCACGAAAGTTTCTATCTGTCCCTGCGAGCCAATAAAAGCAACGCCGGTATGAACATCATGCCACCGGCCAGCCAAACGCTGGTACATCTCTAATGCATGGGCTTTCCCTACAGGCTTACCAAGAATTTTTCCATCCAAGCAAACCGCAGTATCGGCAGCTAAAACTTTAGTATTGGATTTTGATTTACCTTTGACTGCTTTTGCCTTGGCTAATGCAACTCGCAACACGTAATCTTTAGGGGTTTCTCTTACGTTTACAGTTTCGTCCACATCAGGGCTATGAATAGTAAATTTCACCCCAAGCAGTGTCATAAAGTCTCTGCGTCTTTCGGAGTTAGAGGCTAATACCAGCATCCCGTCATGCCCTATGATAGGGATGTCTTTGTAAGATACTCCACCCTCGATAAACCTGCTCTGCCAGCACAACTTGAACCACTTGATGGGGTAATGTTAACGCCGACAAAGACCATGACTCCTTGCTCCTATCTACAACATTTGACGATAGGCCATCCGCACCACCTATAGCTATAGCTACTTTTGGCCATTCCTCTTGAAAATAGGTCATTTTTTTGACTAGCGCCTCTGTTGATAATGGCTTTCCGGACACTTCAAGAGAAACTAAGTAAGTCTGCTTTGGGATTGCCTTTAACAGACGTTCCCCTTCTTCGCGCATACGTACTTCAGAGTTAGAGCTATGAGAAGAGGGGGAAACGTAAACAAGTTCAAACGTGAAGTTCCTAGGTAGCCTTTTCTTATAATCTGCAATAGCTAGCTTTACCCAAGAAGACGGGCGGTGAGAAACACAGTAGACGGTGAATATCATCTCGCAACCAACCAGTCCCTAGTGGCCAGCGGAATAATCCGACCACAAGCGTTCCAATTGATAAAACTCTCTCGCATCCGGGTGCATTATGTGGACAAGCACATCCCCTGCATCAACCAAAACCCATTGGCAGGTGTTCTCGCCTTCCGTCCCGAGGATACTATACCCCGCGGCCTTGGCATCCATACAAACGCGCTCACTTAGTGCTTTTACCTGCCTAGTCGACTGGCCCGACGCGATCAACATAAAATCTGCGATGCTAGATAGTCCCCGCACGTCAAACGATTTCACATCCAAGGCCTTTCCATCTAGCAAGCCTTGTGACATCAAATCTTTCAAGCTATCTGCAGTTTTCTCAGTATTTTTCATCCTCGATATAAACCCTTGTTATTAATAATATCTAACACTGAATCCGGTACTAACCCATAGATAGACTGTTTCTTAAATAATTTCTCTCGGACGGAGCTGGATGATATCTCTACCAACGGGGCGTCTACAAAGAAAACCTTACCTGAAAGGTTATTGTGCAGGTCGTCACTCTCATCGACAACGATATCCTTAATAATTAATGCTACCTCATCAGGAATTTTTGCTTCAACTTCAGCCCGAGACACCACCACTAGATGGCAGAAATCAAGCAGCTTTAGATAGTCTTTCCAAGAAGCCAGATGAATAAAAGCATCTTTACCCAGAACCAAGCAAAGCGGCCTACCAGGAAAAGTAGATCTCAATTGCTTTAAAGTATCTATAGTGTAACTGACTCCACCTCGCTCGATCTCAACTAAATCTAATACGAAAGGCGGAGCCATCGCGGCCCGCAACATAGCACATTTATCAGCAGTACCTGTCGCCGAAGATTGCTTATGGGCTGGGAGGTTTAAAGGTACAAATCGAACTTCTGATAAACCAGCTGCGTTATAGGCTTCCTTAGCTATGTGAAGGTGCCCGCAATGTACGGGGTCAAAGCTGCCTCCTAACACCCCTATTGGGGGACCAATTATCACGAAGCCCCAGCTGAATAAATCAAAAACATGAATCCTTACTCTCGAATCTGGCCGTTACCAATGACTACCCATTTTTCTGACGTCAAGCCTTCTAAGCCGACCGGACCTCTGGCATGAAATTTGCTCGTGCTAATGCCCATCTCAGCGCCTAAACCGTACTCGAAACCGTCCGCAAAACGAGTTGAAGCATTTACTATTACCGAACTTGAGTCTACTTCGTTCAGAAACTTCCTGGCCAAAGATATACTTTCCGTAACAATAGCCTCGGAATGCCCAGAGCCATACTTCGCAATGTGTGCCATCGCTTCATCTATGTTATCTACTATCTTGACAGACAAAATTGGCGCTAAATATTCCGTATACCAGTCCTCTTCAGTCGCTTCGATCACTGCTTCCGAAAATTCTCTAGTACGCGAACAGCCTCGTAATTCCACTTCTCTTAATATAAATTCTTCTAAAAGTTTAGGGAAAATTCTAGAAGCCGCGGCAGGAGTTGCCAACAATGTCTCCATAGTGTTACAAGTCCCATACCGTTGCGTCTTAGCATTTATCGCAATCGCAATTGCTTTGTCTATTTCTGCAGAGTCGTCTAAGTAAACGTGGCAGACGCCATCCAAGTGCTGAATGGAAGGCATCGTCGCTTCCGTAGCCACTCTCTGACACAAACCTTTACCTCCTCGAGGCACAATCACATCAATGTATTGATTGAGTGTCAACATTGCACCAACAGCTCGACGATCAGTTGTATCAAGAGACATGATCCCAGACGCAGGAAGTCCTGAAGCCGAGAGTCCTGCCTGAACACAATGCGCTATAACTTGGTTAGAAAATTGAGCCTCTGACCCTCCCTTCAATAATGCTACATTGCCGGACTTTATAGCCAATGCCGAAACGTCTGCAGTCACCGCAGGACGGGCCTCATAAATAACACCTATCATGCCTAAAGGCACTCGCATGCGGCCAACTTCTATGCCGGACGGACGTCTCTCCAAACGAGATATCGCACCAACTGGATCAGCTAATTCCACAACAGATAAAATTCCATTCATCATTTGGGATACTCTTTTTTCTGTCAGCTCTAACCGCTCTAACAAGGCAGGCTCAATGGTGTCCGCATTTGCCAAATCGGTTCTATTCGCATCTAAAATTTCATTTTTCCGATCGCCTATGGCTGCAGCCATTAAGCGAAGGGCGTTGTTTTTCATTGCTGTCGTAGCTTGAGAAAACTCTCGCTTCACTTCAAAAGCAGATTTAGCGGCACTTAAAACGTAACCTTCTACATCTGGACTAATTACTTTTTTATATTCCATACACTCAAGCCTTAAACAATTCTGTCGCATAATGATTCATATCAATGATATCGCAAATTTCCATTGAGAATATTTCAATTTCGTCCCAAACACTCCCAGCACGCGCACCTTTTACTATCGTATCAAAATAATGTAACCGAATAAGAAGAACACGCAACTCCTCAAGAGACTTACGGCTTAAAATTTTCTCAGCGGCTACCTTCCGATTTCCCCAAATCCGAAATTGATCGATCACTTGCAAAACAGAAGCGCCCTCAACTATTTTTTCACTCATCAAAACTAATTGGCGCAGCTCCCTACTTAGAGCCCACACAATTAAAACAGGCTCCGAACCAATTCCTTTTAATCCTCTTAAGACACGTATCGCCCTAGGGAAATCACCTTTTAAAAGAGCATCAATTAATTGGTAACTATCAAAACGAGCATTGTCTGACAAAGCTTGCAAAGCATCAGAAAGTGTTACTATCTCGGATTCAACTATTAGAGAAATTTTCTCTAATGCCTGAGCTGCCCCAAGTAAGTTGCCTTCTGAATAGTCGGCAACCAACTCGCAAACCGATAAATCGATCTTCTTGCCGAATAACTGTTGTGCACGGCGACCAATCCAGGCTGCGGCCTCCCGACTCTGAAGTTCTCGACATTCGACTGATAGTGCAGCATTCTCAAGGAGGCTAAACCATTTGGCTTTCTTCAAAGAGGACGCAATAGGAACCGTAAAAACAAAATAATCATCCTGACTCGACGAGTTTATTATTTTTTCAAGTATCGATAAACCGTCCTTGTCTATGCTTTTGCCATCTAAAAAAACTTCGATGAGTCGTGTAGACGCAAACAGAGATTGTGCATTTAGCTCAGCCCCCAAGCTTGCCCAAGCATCTTTATCTTTCATATCAAAAGAAAGACGATCGCCAACGGCAAGGGACGAAAGTCGTTCTCGAACCTTATCGCGACACTCTGACAACTGCAGGGGCTCTGTCCCGTAGAAAAAAAACAGGCTGCAAGCTTCAACTTTTGCTAACTGATCACTGAACCTATCAATCGAAACTTTCACTGACTCGTCTTATTTCTCTCGATAAGCAAAAGCCGAAGATGACGCTCTCACGGCTATCTCAATAGCGACTAATTTGGCTAGTGCCTCTCTCAAAACTGCACTATTTTCATTAGAGCCGTAAACAGAAGTCTCATCAAATATAAAGTCTCTTTCGACACTAAAGACTTGTTCGGCTATTAAAAGTGTTCCGTCCTTAGAGCGCATGCTAAATGTCACATCCAGCTTAAGATTAATTTCACGAGCTTTCCCTGTCTCAGGTGAAACAGAAAGAAGGCTACGCACGTAATCTTCTTTCTCGATGACTAAGGTGAAGTCTGCTTCTCCAATAGCGACTAAATCTCCTCCCAGAGAAGTCCAGTGCCCGCGAAAAGCTCGCCCCACAGACCGAGCATTTTTTTCCACAGCATAGATTGTAATATCAGCAACAGTGTTTTGACCTGACCCTCTCAATTGCCAACCGCCACAGCCAGCCATGGTCAATCCCAAAAAAGACGTAAATAATATTACCCCAAGCCTTACCATCTCTAGTCACCAACTACTATGTTAATAAGTTTCCCGGGCACTACAATTATTTTCTTAACCGTTTGGCCAATAGTAAAGCGCCGCACATTCTCATCAGCCAGCCCTACCTCTTCACACTCTTTTTTTGTCGCTGCAACAGGCACTTTCACTAATGCTCTCTTTCGTCCATTAACTTGTACTACTAGCTCTAGTATATTGAGCTCCAAAGCCGATTTATCCTCAACGGGCCATGACACATCTATCAAATCACCACTTTGACCAAGCCCATTCCATAGTATTTGTGAAACATGAGGCACAAACGGTGCGAGGAGTCTAACAACTACGTCAAACCCCTCCTGACGAACAGCATGAGCCTCAGACTCATGCGAGTCAAACCGAGCCAAGTGATTCACCAGCTCCATGATAGCTGCGATCGCAGTATTGAACTTATAACGTCTTGCAATATCATCTGTTACTTTAACAATAGCCTGATGAATATGTCGCCTCAAGCCTAATAACTCGTCAGAAGTGATAGCTGGCGGCTTAGTTATAGAAAATGAGTTCTCCGCTTTATGGTCTAAAATCAACCTCCATAGTGATTTTAAAAATCGTGAAGAGCCCTCTACGGCAGAATCTGACCACTCCAATGTATGTTCAGGAGGAGCTGCAAACATAGTATACAACCTGACTGTATCTGCCCCATAGGTATCTATAAGTGCTTGTGGGTCGACTCCATTGTTTTTCGATTTTGACATTTTTTCAACTGGGCCAATATTCACAGCTAATTGGTCCTCTCTGAGTAGAGCACTGACCGGTCGCCCCTTAGAGTCAAGCTCGACTTCTACCTGCTCGGGACTGAAGTATTTCTTCCTTCCATTCTCTCCATCCCTAAAATAGGTCTCTTTGCATACCATCCCTTGCGTAAGAAGTCGCTTAAAAGGTTCACTGGATGTAACCAAGCCAGCATCACGCATTACTTTGTGAAAAAAACGTGCGTAAAGAAGATGTAAAACTGCGTGCTCAATTCCCCCAATATAAATATCTACCGGCATCCAGTAATTCGCTCGGTCGTCAAGCATCTTCGTAGATTGATCAGGACAACAGAAACGTGAGAAATACCACGATGATTCAAAAAAAGTATCAAACGTATCGGTCTCACGCCGAACCATCCGCCCATCAGGCAAAGTCACATTGAGAAAATCAGATGCCTTTGAAAGAGGGGATGGCGACCCATCTAGATTTAAGTCTTTCGGTAACAAAACAGGTAAGGCGTCTCCCGCAACCGCTATTTCTTTCCCTTCGTCGTCATACATAATTGGGATAGGGCAGCCCCAATAGCGTTGCCGCGACACTAGCCAATCCCGCAATCGATACTGCACCTGGCGATGCCCTAGTTTCTTGAGTTCTAGATGTGAACAGATTGATTCACAGGCTTTATCGAACGCGAGACCTGAGTATTCCCCGCTATTTACAGTAACGCCATACCCCGAAACTGCTCCTAAGTCATTTGCTAGAGCAGAGTCATCTTCTGTTTGGATCACTTGACGTATTGGTAATCTGTACTTCTTAGCAAATTCCCAGTCTCTTTGATCGTGTGCAGGCACCGCCATAACAGCGCCAGTTCCGTATGTCATTAGCACGAAATTAGCGACCCATATAGGGATCCGCTCTCCTGTCATGGGATGAATCGCATACAGGTCTAACGGCATGCCTTTTTTTTCCATTTTTTCCACAACCGCTTCCGAAGTTCCCTGACTTTTACATACTTCTAGAAATGTCACTAAGTCAGAATTATTTTTAGCTGCTTGGACTGCTATAGGGTGCTCTGGCGCAACAGCCATATAACTAACCCCAAAAATCGTATCCGGCCTAGTAGTAAAGACTTCAAGCTCTCCCTGTTCATTTTCAATTGAAAACTTCAAGGCCAAACCTTCTGACTTACCAATCCAATTTCTCTGCATGGTTTTCACGGCAGCCGGCCATTCATCCATCGTGTCTAGCTCACTAAGCAACTCCTCAGCATACTCTGTGATTTTCAAAAACCACTGTGGGATTTCCTTCCGCTCAACCAACGCACCGGATCTCCAGCCACGCCCATCAATGACCTGTTCGTTTGCCAGCACAGTCTGATCAACCGGATCCCAATTGACGGCGGCCGTTTTTCTATAGACTAGCCCTTGCTCGTAAAGCTTAGTAAAAAACCATTGCTCCCAACGATAATAGTCAGGCTCACACGTTGCGAGCTCGCGTGACCAGTCATAGCCAAAACCCAATCTCTTTAGTTGATCACGCATATAGGCGATGTTTTCTTTGGTCCATGCGGCGGGATGGGTCCCATTTTCAATAGCGGCATTCTCCGCAGGCAAGCCGAATGCATCCCAACCCATTGGTTGCATTACATTTTTCCCATTCATCCGTTGATAACGGGAAATTACATCACCAATTGTATAATTACGCACATGCCCCATATGCAAGCGACCACTAGGATAGGGGAACATAGAAAGGCAATAAAATTTTTCACGAGAAGAATCTTCCTGTACCTTGAAAACCTCTCTATCATGCCAATCTTTCTGGACTGCCAGCTCTATTTTCTGCGGGTCATAGCGATCTTTCAGGAAATCCTGCATTTCAAACATCTCTCCAGCAACCCGAAAATTTACTTCTCCGGCCGCTCTGTAGAATATAGTTAATCTTAAAAAGGAGTCTTGACTGTTACGATCAAGAGCATACAGGATCGCTGCATGTTCAGGCAAAACAAACTGCTTTCATATTTTAAATATTGGCCTAATTCGTAAAAGGTTTACTGAAAAGTCGCGGACTTCCATAGAGCTAAATCCCTTCTGCGAGGTCTAATAGAAAAGGTAACAAACCTGTAATGATTTCGTTGCTATAATAATAGTCATTACTGACACCCTCATGTAATTAAATTATGGCAGCAAAAATACTAATAGTAGAAGATGAAGCCGCGATTCGACAAATGTTGTCTATGGTGCTCACCCAAGAAGGCTATAATAGCTTAGAGGTTGCTAATGTGGGCGCAGCATTTGAAATACTAGAAAACCTTACCCCTGACTTAATTCTTCTAGACTGGATGATGCCCGGCCTAAGCGGCTTAGAATTCACCCGTAGATTGAAGAAAACTCCAAACACCAGATCAATACCAATTATTCTTTTAACTGCAAAAAGCGAAGAAGAGGACAAAGTTACTGCACTTGATGCGGGCGCAGATGATTACATAACGAAGCCATTCTCTACGCCCGAGCTAATTGCTAGAATCCGAGCTCTTCTTCGGCGCTCGGACCCAGATTCTGAGGCATCGGATACCCTAAAAATAGCAACACTTCGTTTAGAATTGAAATCTCGACGAGCTTTTTGTGGTGATGAGCGATTAATACTTAGCCCTCTCGAATTCAAATTACTACATTTCTTTATGAGTCACCCTGATCGAGTATATTCGCGAAATCAGTTGCTCGATCAAGTCTGGGGAACCAATACTTTCATCGAAGATCGTACCGTAGACGTCCATATACGAAGGCTTCGAAAAATTCTTGAGCCGTATAAGTCAGACAACCTGATTCAAACCGTCAGAGGTTCTGGATACTTGTTTAGCGAAACATTCGGCTGACGGGGGGCTAAAAACAAGTGATACTCTCTAGTCGCAACATCATATACGGATAATTAAATGAAAATAGGAGACTTCTGGCGCTTAGTAAGTTTCCTGCTCATTGGATCGATGTGCGGACTGTTATTAGACTCCTTAACGTTCAGCTTAATATTAGCCCTCCTCCTCTATATCGCGAGAATCCACTTTGATCTGCACCTTCTCTCTAAATGGATCGGTGGGCGAAGTGGCTCGGAACTATCTGGGAGATCTGGGATCTTTGAGGACTTATCCTACTCTCTAAACCAGCTTTTTCTTAGCCATCAAAGACGTCGGAAAAAGCTCTCCGGAGTCTTAAGACAATTTGAAGCAGCGACCAGCGCATGGCCGGATGCAATAGTGATACTAAACTTTTCAGACGAAGTTGAGTGGGCTAACCCTGCAGCGAAAAAATACTTAGATGTTCGTTGGCCTGAGGATAAAAAACAACGGATAACAAACTTAGTCAGACTCCCGTTAGTCAGAGCTTTCATCGAAGAAAACCACACAGAAGAAGAAATACTAGATATAGCGAGCCCCACCAAATCAAACGCCTATTTATCGCTTCTGCTAGGCCCTTTTAACGATACCCATCGAGTATTACTAGCGAGAGATACCACACTTATTCGCCAAGCGAACCAAGCGCGTAGCGATTTCGTGGCAAATGTATCTCATGAACTCAAAACGCCTCTGACTGTGCTCAAAGGATATGCCGAAATGCTAACCGAACAGCATGACAAAGCCCCAATGGAATGGCTGCCTGCTTTAGAACATATGAAAGTTCATGCCAACCAGATGTCAGAACTAGTCAACTCACTTTTAGAGCTCTCTCGGCTCGATGCAGGCCGGCCTTTGTCCCAAATCGAGAAAGTGGACGGTGAAAAAACCATCACCGCTGCCTGCTCAGCAGGACAGGCGCTAGCAGCAAACAAAAATCTAGGCCTTCAAATCCAAATCGACCAAAACACAACAATTTTAGGAAGTAAACAAGAGCTATATAGCGCTTTTTCGAACCTTATATTTAATGCCATCCACTATACTCCTGATGGCGGTACAGTTGTCGTTCGCTGGGGCAAGAAAGCCAAGTGCATCTCATTTGAAGTGGAAGATAATGGAATTGGAATCGCTCCAGAGCACCTAAATAGAGTCACTGAGCGATTTTATAAGATCGATGGGTCACGTTCTCGACTCTCAGATGGCGCAGGAAACGGCCTAGGGCTTGCCATAGTTAAACATATTGCCAGACGGCATGGCGCGTCCTTACGGATCGTCAGCAAAGTGGGGGTTGGTAGCTGCTTCAGTATCGACTTCCCATTGGAGGAAGCCCTTCAAGAAAAAGAGTGATTGCACCGACTAGTCTCGCTCCTCTAACTCTTTTTGAATCTGCTCCAAAGATACGTGACGCACATTCCTACCTTCGACTAAATAAATTACATTCTCTGCAACATTTTTCGCGTGATCCCCAACGCGCTCGAGTGCCCTAACCGCAAGAATCACATCTAGAACTGGAGAAATTTTTCTTGGATCTTCTATCATGTACGTCATTAATTCGCGCAAGATAGCGCTAGTTTCTACATCGATCTCTCTGTCGGCCATAGCAACTTGCAATGCCCCACCAGAATCCATACGAGCAAAAGTGTCTAAAGAGTTCCTGACCATTAGAGCGACATGTTTTCCTAGAGTAGAAGCAGAATGGTAATATGAATTATCGGATAAGACTGTTGGTTCGTGGGTAATCAGTCGAGCAATCTTTTCAATCTCATCGCCCATGCGCTCTAAATCAGTGATTGTCTTACTCACAGCTAAGACTAGCCTCAAATCCATGGCAGCAGGCTGTCTCCTCACCAAAACATCACTGCAATCTTGGTCAATCTCAACTTCAAGGGCATTAATCAGGTGATCGCTAACAGCGACATACTCTGCGCCTTCTAATTCACCTTTGGAAAAGAAAGACAGCACTTTCTCCAGGTGCTGCTCGACCAGTCCTCCCATGGACAGGACTTTCGAGCGTATATCTTGGAGCTCATTGTCAAATTGTTGAGATATATGATTAGGCAGCCTACTAGTACTCATATTATCGCTCCCAGATCGATTGAAATGACTATACCCAAAACAAAGCGGGCATGCGAATAATTCATCCGTACCGGCCTGTGATGTAATCTTCGGTTTTTTTCTCCGCTGGCCTCGTAAAAATAGTTGTTGTATCTCCAAACTCAATAAGGTCGCCAAGATACATGAAAGCAGTGTAATCAGAAACTCTAGCGGCTTGTTGCATATTGTGCGTCACGATTACAATCGTGTAATCGTTCTTTAGCTCATAAATTAATTCTTCGATTTTCAAGGTCGAAATAGGGTCCAGCGCCGACGCTGGTTCATCTAGTAACAAAACTTCCGGCTCAATTGCTATCGCACGGGCAATTACGAGGCGTTGTTGTTGTCCACCCGAGAGCCCCAATGCCGACTCAGTCAACCTGTCCTTAACCTCCTCCCATAAGGCGGCTGAACGTAATGCTCTCTCCACCGCCTCGTCTAGTATCTTCCTTCCTTTAATACCTTGAATGCGGAGGCCGTAAGCAACATTATCATAAATCGATTTAGGGAAAGGATTAGGCTTTTGGAAAACCATCCCTACCCTTTGCCTCAGTAACGCAACATTTACCTCTTTAGCATATATATCTTGTTCCTTAAGGTGCACTTTCCCTGTTATTCGCACAGAACTTATCAAATCATTCATTCGATTGAAGCATCTTAAAAGAGTAGATTTCCCGCATCCAGAAGGACCTATAAACGCCGTCACCTTCTTCTCTGCAATAGACATTTTAATGTTGTTTAATGCCTGTGAATCTCCATAAAATAAGTCCAAGCCGTCTACATGCAAGCATGTCTGAGGCTTAATCGTCGGGCCGGCGCGGTCTACATCTATCTTTATCGAATCTAATGCGCTTGTTGGTTTGACTTGATTATTTGTAACCATATTAATCCTTATGATTCGGCACTATCATATTTTTCACGCAGCCTGTTTCGTACAATTATTGCTGTTAAGTTTAATGCAATAATTATTACTACTAATAAAAGCGAGGTTGCATATACAAGCGGCCTGGCAGCCTCAACATTTGGGCTCTGAAATCCCACATCATATATATGAAATCCTAAATGCATGAATTTTTGGTCTAAATGCAAGTAGGGGAAATTCGTATCCAGCGGAAGAGCAGGGGCCATCTTCACGACTCCAACCATCATTAAAGGCGCCACTTCCCCTGCCGCCCTTGCGACTGCGAGAATCAACCCTGTAATCATCGCAGGTGTCGCCATAGGGAGAACTGTCCTCCAAAGAGTCTCAGCTTTTGTAGCACCTAAGGCTAAGCTTCCCTCGCGAATGTTTCGCGGAATCCTCGACAGCCCTTCTTCCGTAGCAACTATAACTACCGGTACAGTGAGCAATGCAAGTGTCAGAGACGACCATAGCAAACCTGGGGTGCCAAAAGTAGGTGCAGGCAGTAAAGCGGGGAATAGTAGCTTGTCTATTGAACCACCCACTATATACACAAAAAAACCTAAACCAAAAACACCGTAAACAATTGACGGGACCCCTGCCAAATTGTTCACGGCAATACGAATAATCTGTGTCCACCGACCTTGGTGAGCATACTCATGCAAATAAATTGCAGCGACAACACCAAATGGGGTCACAATTACCGACATCAGCATCACCATCATCACTGTTCCGAAGATTGCGGGAAACACTCCTCCTTCCGTATTTGCCTCCCGAGGGTCATCGAAGACAAATTCCCCAACCTTCATGAAATAATGTCCCAACTTCTCAAGCACACTCATGCGGTTCGGTTGAAAGACATTAATGAGGGTGCTAAATGGCAGTTTTAACGTTTGTCCAGCCGCAGTGGACGCGACCAGTGTGTCTCGAGACATTTCGGAATACAATTCTGCTAATTCGTGGTTAAGGGCTTGATAGCGTTTGTCCCATGTTAGACGTTCCTCTGTAATTTCAGAATATCGAGAATCGTTCAGACCCACTTGCGCTAAATCAAGTTTCTTGCTCCTTAGCCTCAATCGTTCAATATTATGATTCACTTTCCCCATTTCTTTTTTCTGGAGATGATTAATCCTATCCTTCAACTCGTTTTTCCTATCCAATCGACGTTCTATCTCAGGCCAGAGTTGATCTCCTAAGTTAAGCTTTTGGCCGTCCTGCTCTAGATCTTTAGCAAATCCATAGAAATTTCCCCATTCCTCTCGTTCGGCAGTGAAAGCGGCTAACGGGTATTCAAGACGGATAAATTGCGTCGTTGCATACCAATGAAAATCAAACCCAGCAACATCTCGATTCCCTGTTTTTAGTAAAATTCGATCGACTGCGACTTGCCCCTCTGGAACAAAAATCCCCAAAGCACGAACCTGTTCAGCGGGCACCGTCTCTCTATCTACTATCTCCCCCAACTCGTAGCCTATCTCAGAGTTAGCGCTTTTCATCTCTAACATCACGCTATTCTTTGGCCAAAAATGTCCCAAGCCCTCAAACATAATCAAACCAAGAAGCCCAAAGACCATAATAAGACAGAAGCTAACCGTTGCGGCTGTCATCCAAATTCCTGGAGCACCACTGTTTAGCCAAAGCTTTATAGATGAATTTTTCTTCATTTTTCCTGCACTTGGTTATAAGCTCGAATACTTCTGTCTTAGTCTCTGGCGCACTACTTCAGCAACAGTATTAACCATGAAGGTCACCAAAAACAAAACAAGTGCCGCAAGAAAAAGAATTCGGTAGTGGGTGCTTGCTACCTCTGCTTCAGGCATTTCAACTGCAATATTTGCCGACAAGGCTCTAAATCCTTCAAAAATATTGAGATCCATGATCGGTGTATTACCAGTGGCCATCAACACAATCATTGTTTCGCCAACTGCTCTACCCATACCGATCATTATGGCGGAAAAAATACCTGGGCTCGCCGTCAACAGGATCACTCTTAGAGCCGTTTGCCATCGCGTTGCCCCTAGAGCCAAAGACCCTTGCGTCAGAGAGTGAGGAACACCAAAAACAGCATCCTCGCTTATAGAAAATATTGTCGGAATCACCGCAAAACCTATCGCTATCCCGACCACAAGAGAATTACGTTGATCATAAGTAACACCCCAAGCTGTCGCCATCCAATGCGTTAAGCTACCGTCAAAAAAGTAGATCTGGATAAACTCTCCAAGAATAAAGCTCAAATAAGCACCAATTAAGAGAATAGGCACCAAAAATAGTCCTTCCCGCCCATCCATATCTATAATTTTCCATCTTGAAGGGAGCCAAGCCCAGGTAAAAGCAGCCAGCAATACCATCATGGGCATAACCAGTAGAGACATTGTAAAACCTGGCAAATAACGCTCAATTAATGGAGCCAGCCAAAGTCCAGCTAAAAACCCTAAAATAACAGTAGGTAATGCAGCCATGATCTCTATGGAAGGCTTAACAATCTTGCGCATTCCGGCTGACATGAAGTATGCCGTGTAAATAGCACCCAATACCGCCAGCGGGATAGCAAATAACATAGAATAGAAAGTAGCCTTTAATGTACCGTAAGCTAGGGGAGTTAGGCTAAACTTAGGTTCGAAATCATTATTAGAAGCTGAAGATTGCCAGACATATAGAGGTTTATCGCGACTTTCATACCATACTTCCTGCCACAAAGCCGAAAATGAAACTTCAGGGTGCTCGTTATGTACTTCAACCATCCCAATACTGCCATTTTCAGATCGAAAAGTGATGGCATCGGCTCTAGGAGAAAACTTAATCCCCTCAGATAGTGCTTGAGTTCCTAAAGTACCAGAAAAAACACGTCGTTCTGCCGTCGCATGATAGAGAGAGAAGTTACCTTTCCGATCAATCGCGCCAAAGGCTTTGCGGTCGTACTCAGCTGCAATATCAACAACCCCACTATTCATCGGGATAAAAGAACGAATTTTTCGCAAACTTGCAATATTCCCGGGACCGCGCACAGGAAACCAGTGAGATAAATTTCCTTGACTATCTCCAACTATAACTGACAACCCCCCGCTCAAATACTTTAGTGCTGTAGGTCTAACAGAACCCTCAACAACTTTAACGCGATCAATCAATCGAGGAGATGTTTTACTGGTAATATCATAAAGCTCGAGCGTTCCGTCACGGGATAGGAGATACGCCTCTCTCTGGTCGACATTCATGGCTAAATGACTAATTTGGTTGCCCTCTAAGCTCAGCGTGGAGCGCTCTAAGACCCATTCGCCTGTGTCATCCAAAAATGAAGACTCTTTAACTGCACCAACAAGGTTAACGCTTCCGTCTTCCGAGACGCCCAGAACAGTGACCTCATCTTCAGTCGACTGGCCAGTTATTAATCGGATGGCCACACCTTTCTCATCTAAAACGAGCTCTTGGCCTTCTAAAGGTCTTGTTAGCGATGGGCTCACGAGCCTCTTATCATTGGGATACGAAATTGTGTAATTAGCCTTAAAGACGTCGGCACGGCCATCATCGGAGCCTGTAATTATGACGTTACTGGTCAGAGCTCCTGCTGCGAAAGAAGACATTTTCGTCCCTGACAGAAAATTCAGAGAGCTAGATTCTATAATTCTCCCACTATCTGTAGAAAAAAACTGATAACTGCCTCCGACAGATATCTGCAAACCTACCTCTTTATATTCTTCCAGAGAGACGTACAGCGGAGCCTCTGCATAATCAACATCAAATTGGGTAACTGCCCCCACTTTCGCCGCTTGAAATAACGGCGCAACGGAGTAGAAAAGAAAAAGAAAGATAAGCGCGATAGCCGCAATCACAATCACTCCGCCTACACTCATTACCCAAGCGAATACGCGATCTTTTACTAAACGGCGCCGTTCATGGGCACGGTTCTTTCCTGAGGAAGTTATCGAAGACATGATTACGAAATTGATCTCACTAACCCTAAGGCTGTTGGTTAACTATATGCGGAAAAAGAATATAGCCCTGACTAAAGAAACAACATTTTCAATATGTAGCTAAAGACTTAATAACTAAACTAAAAAATCATATGACAGTTATATGACAGTTATATGACAACGGAAGCCAGAGTTTAATTTAATGCCCCAACGTATGCGATCCAACCTAGATCTGCATCCATATTTAAAACTGGCTCCATCTGAGATGGCTCTTCAGTGATTGGGTCGACGGCTTGAGCATAAATAATGACTTCAGAAAATCCTGCATCTAGCAATAGTTCTCGTATCTCAGGAAGAGTCCATAATCGCCAGTCATAAGTGAATGCTCTTTCCAATTTAGACTTATCAGGAAAATGAAAATGTATATGGCAACTAATATCGCTGTTAACCGGATTATAAGCCGCTTGATCCCAAACATAAGTAAACCCATCAAGCTTAGTTCGTTCTTTTAACTCTCGATAGGCATCACTTCCACCGAAGCAGTCCAAGAAAAAAATTCCATCTAACTCAAGATTTTTTCGCACCTTTCTAAAATAAGCTAATAGTAGTTTCCGTTCCTTAAACAACCAGTAGCTAAAGTTCATCGCCAGAATGACATCCTGCTGAGGCGTTGAGACCTTCAACACATCTCCTCTAATTAGTTTTACATTAGAGCGGACGGTAGCCTTTAGCGTAGGAAGATGGTTCTCGTTGGCCCAATTAAGAACTTCACCGTCTATATCAACGCCAATTGCAGTATTTTGTTGTCCACGACTGGCCCATTCAAAGCACACTGCTGCAGTCCCACAAAAATCTTCACGCAAAAGAGCAGGCCGACGGCCTCTCAATTTTTTAAATTCGTATTCAACAAAATCAACCTCTGTCTCCGCACACTGCACAGATGACTCATAGAGCTTATAACGATCGGCTTTGACTGCCATACTGGCCTTCTCAGTCTCCTTGAACTTATCTTTTTCGTTAGGCAATTTTCAAGTCTCATCTACTAAAGCTTAATTATAGTCACTTGTTTATGAATTATATGTGTATAATCGCGCCGATTTACTTAAGCGGCAGTGGTAAGCGACCTTGGTACACTCCTTTAACCCAATCGAGGCTAACGATTTCCTAGAGAAAAACTCTTCGTCCATCCTCATCGATGTGCGCTCGACGCTTGAATATAGCTACATCGGTCATCCCTTGGTAGCAAAAAACATAGTGTGGAAAGATTACCCAGGCTGGGGAATTAACGAAAATTTTGTACAGGAAGTTGAGGAACTAGCTAGAAGTGAGACGGCTATCCATCAAGATAGACCGATCCTACTGATTTGCAGAAGCGGTGCTCGCTCAATGGATGCTGCGCTCAAACTCGAGGAGGCCGGCTACACAACTCTTTTTAACATAGATGAAGGCTTCGAAGGCGATAAGGATGACCATAACCATCGAGGCAAAGTGAATGGCTGGAAATTTCACGGATTACCGTGGAGACAAGGCTAATCTTAACAACTGTCAAACAGCGGTCCTAATATATGTCAACTGAAAAACTTCGCAATCTTGCCATTGTGGCGCACGTCGACCACGGCAAGACTACTCTAGTGGACGAGCTCCTTAAGCAAACAGGAACACTCGATCATCGAAGAGGAAACGCCAATATTCGTGTGATGGATAGTAATGACATCGAACAAGAAAGAGGGATCACCATCCTCGCTAAAAACACCTCTTTGAAGTGGAAAGACTATCGAATAAATATCGTCGACACTCCTGGACATGCTGATTTCGGCGGAGAAGTAGAGCGGATTCTATCAATGGTAGACTCTGTCTTACTGCTCGTAGACGCTGTAGACGGCCCAATGCCACAAACACGCTTTGTCACGCAGAAAGCTTTCGCGCATGGATTAAAGCCACTCGTCGTGATTAACAAATGTGATAGAGATGGCGCTAGACCAAGCTGGGTTTTAGACCGCACATTTGATCTCTTTGATAAACTTGGCGCTACGGACGAGCAGTTGGACTTTCCTGTCATATATGCGTCAGCTCTTCAGGGCTATGCACGAATTGATGAGAATGGAACAGAAACTACTATGGATTCGCTGTTCGAAGCGATCGTGAAATATATCCCACCGCCACCGGTCAATCTAGATGGTCCTTTGCAAATGCAAATCAGCTCTCTGGACTACTCAAGCTATGTAGGCGCTATAGGGATAGGACGGATTACACGAGGAACTATTAAGACCAATCAAGCTCTGGTCATTATTGATCGAGACGGTATATCCAGACGTGGTAAAGTTTTGGAGGTTCTAGGGTTTCAAGGGCTCGAAAGGGAAGTCAGAGATTCAGCTGAAGCAGGCGATATCATAGCCATCACAGGCATAGATAAGCTGCGAATATCAGACACCTTGTGCGACCCAGATCACCCAGATCCGATGGCCCCTCTCTCCGTGGATGAGCCAACAGTTAGTATGACTTTCGAAGTATCAGATTCACCTTTCGCTGGTAAAGAAGGCAAATTTGTCACAAGTCGCCAAATCCTGGAAAGATTGGAACAAGAGCTGATTGCTAACGTGGCGTTACGTGTAGAGAAAACAGAAGACCCTAAGATCCTTATAGTGTCAGGTAGAGGAGAGCTTCATATTTCAATCTTAATTGAAAATATGAGACGAGAAGGCTTCGCTTTTTGTGTTGGACGGCCACAAGTCATAGTGAAAGAAGTTGATGGCGTAAAATCTGAACCGTTTGAACAAGTAGTCGTTGACGTTCCAGAAGAGTTCCAGGGTGCGGTCATGGAGCGCTTAGGTACTAGACGGGGCAGCCTTCAAAATATGCAGCCTGATGGAACTGGCCGTGTGCGATTAGAATACACTATTCCAGCTAGAGGCCTAATTGGCTTTCGAACTGAATTCATGACTGCAACCGCAGGAAATGGGTTAATTTTCTCAAGTTTTGACGGCTATCGCCCACTCGAAACGGGTTTGATCGGAGCTCGCAACAAGGGAGTTCTTATTTCAAACGGAAATGGAAAAGCTTTGGCTTTCGCGCTGTTCAATCTTCAGGAGAGAGGCCGCTTATTTACAGGCCACGGTGACGAAATTTTTGAAGGAATGATTATTGGACAACATTCACGCGACAATGACTTAGTCGTGAACCCACTGAAGGCTAAACAACTTAACAATATTCGCGCAGCGGGCACCGATGAAAATTTAATTCTCTCTCCACCTATAGTCTTTGATCTTGAACGAGCTCTTGAGTTTATTGCGGACGATGAATTAGTAGAAGTAACCCCCAAAGCCATAAGGTTGAGGAAGCGGCAACTCACTGAAAACGAGAGGAAGCGCACACAGCGCTCATCTGATAAAGCAGAAGCGAGTTAGTTTATTTATAGTTCTAGCTTTCTAGCCTACAGAACGCTTCAATCGCTTTTGTGACAGGACCGACTCCAGTCGAAAGTGTTATTGAGTAATGGTTAGTAGCAGGGATTTCGATCCAAGTTAAGTGCTCTATTGCAATAGACTTCTCTTCAGCCGCCTGCACGGGCAGCATAGGCTTTGGCTGATTCAGCAAGCCACGCTCAGCTGTCATTAGCAACATCGGGGCTGTCACCCGATCAATCATGGTTACCATCGATGGAGCCATCAGTCCTTTACCGTCCGCAAAGACGGCTTCTTTAACAACACGGCTCTTATAGCCGCCCGATATTTCTTCCAGATCGTAAGTGAAAAAACGCTCTATATCATCATTCCAGTTTATAGCATCCAAAAAAGCGGGGTGCTTGTGCCAAAAATCTAGATAATCCTCTATACTTTTGAACTCTAATGAAAGACGATCAACTGCTGGACCTAATGTTTTCCTTAAATACTCTTCTGGCTCCACACTTGACGGCCTTGGCAGTGCCAGCCCTCCATCCACTAATATCAGCCGCTCCAAATAATCAGGGAAACGAACTCCAAACTCTACACCAACATAAGCCCCCATTGAGTGTCCGGCTAAAAAGACTGGTTTTTGACTTAACTGCTCAATCACTCTACACAAGTCCTCTTGATGCGCAGGCAAGCCGTATCGTCCCTGCAAGCTATTACTAGCTCCACGTCCTCTCAAGTCAGGTGCAATGACATCGAAACCCGCACTACTCAGATTTTCGGCAATAGATCCCCAAGCCAAATGAGACGATGAAATTCCATGCACTAAAACAATAGTAGGGCCATTATTTGGCCATCTCGCTACGGCAAGTTCCCCTCCTGCAACCGCAACGTTGATCATCTGCTTTTTTAAGATCATTTACATTCCTTATGTAATCCCATTTCAATAATGTCATTATATACTGATGGCAACCAAGCTAAAAAACCTTCTGATTGTGCACCATTCTCGTTCCGGTACCGTGCAAAGAATGGCCGAGGCCGTTATTGCCGGAGCCAATATCTGCGAGAGTGTCCACGTTGAAACATTAGACCCGCTGCGCGCTTCAATAAAAACGGTAAAAAAAGCTGATGCAATTATCATAGGAACTCCAGAAAACTTCGGGTATATGTCGGGCGCTATTAAATTCTTTTTCGAAGAAATCTATTATGAATGCCTAGACTCATCGAGAGGTCTTGCATACGCCCTGTTTGTTGCAGCAGGCAACGATGGTAATGGTGCCATCTCCTCAATAGAGCGAATTATAAAGGGTCTAGGATGGAAAGCTGTCGCCGAACCAATCATTTCCAGAAATGGAATAACAGAAGATACACTAGAAAACTGCAGAGAATTGGGCATGACGCTATCGGAAGGGCTAGCATTAGGGCTATATTAACGTACTAAATAAAAAGCACTCACACAAAGGCTCCGAGCCGCAGCAAGGTCACCATATGTCTATTGAACCATCCCCTCAAATTAAAGAGTCTTCCGGAGTCACCGAAGTAGACTTTGGCAGTGAGATAGCCGATATACGCAAAACAGGCATTGATCCAAACTTTTGGTATCCGGTAGCACGCTCAAAAGATCTTAAATTAGGGAAAACACTTGCGGTGACTTTTTCCGGGGATCCTATTGTGCTCGTCCGTCCAAAAAGTGGTGCGGTCTTTGCGCTTGAAAATCGTTGCGCTCACCGCCAAGTCCCACTCAATATAGGAAAAGTGGCGGGGTGTACTCTAAAATGCGGCTATCACGGATGGGTATACGATGCGCAAGGAAAATGTATAAGTATTCCATATCTTGATAGCAGTAAAACAAAACGTAACCAAGTGCGCCATTATCCCTCTCGCGAGGCTTACGGGCTACTTTTTATATTTCCAGGTGATCCTGAAAAAATGGAAGACACAATCTTCCCCAATCTCCCTTCTGCGGACAACCCGAAATATAAAACGCGATACCTGGATAGAAAAGTCGACTGCCACTATACTTTTATGCATGAAAATCTAATGGATATGAACCACCAGTTTCTTCATAGAAAGCTCATGGGTGGAATAAAAACGATGTTCTTAGGTATGCGAGAAGGAAAAAATTGGTTCGAAGCAGACTACACCTTCACCCGAGCAAGTGGCTCACAACCGCTCGGTGAAAAGTTCATGCTAGGTGACAGGCCCAAGGCTGCTGCAGGCGAGCGAGATCTGATGACTATCAGAACCGAATACCCTTATCAAACTCTCAAATTTTGGACCGCAGGCAGCAAAGAACCGGCGCTTGATCTCTGGAATATTTATGTTCCAGTTGATAAGGGTAATAGAAAAAATCACACCTTTGGTCTAATGATGATCAAACGGCCAAAAATGGGTTTCCTACTGGATATGTTTTGGCCATTTATTATTTGGTTCACTAACGGGATTTTTGCCGAAGACAGAGTTATCTGTGAGTTAGAGCAAAAAGCCTTTGACGAGCACGATTGCGATTCTAATAATGAAGTCTTTCCAGCTATCAAAGGGTTAAGAAAAGTCCTGATTGAAAATGGTATTAGATAAGAGAAAGCATACATTTATGGCTAATGGATATCTCGTTACGGTTACTCCATCTCACTCATGGTGAGAAAAGGCAACTAACACCACCTTAAAAAGGTTAGCCGATCAACTAGATCCAGTCCTTAGGCTTAAGAAAGCACTCATGTAATTTCGCCTCGGCACTCCCCGGCTCAGGAATATAGTCATACTCCCATCGAACCAACGGAGGGAGTGACATTAGAATTGATTCAGTCCGCCCACCTGATTGCAGTCCAAAAAGAGTCCCTCGGTCATAGACTAGATTAAATTCCACATACCGTCCCCGCCGATAAAGCTGAAAATCACGCTCCTTTGTTGAATATGGGAGGTCTTTCCGGCGCTCTACAATAGGGCGGTACGCATCTAGGAAATTGGTGCCGACTCCTTGAATAAAATCTAAGCATTCTTCAAAAGACCATTGATTCAAATCATCGAAAAATAGCCCTCCGATGCCTCTCTGTTCATTTCGATGCTTAAGGTAAAAATAATCATCGCACCATTTTTTGAACAGGGGGTAGACGTCATCTCCATATTTGACACATGCCGCTCTCGCCAATTTATGCCAAGAAATCGCATCCTCTTCAAACCCATAATAAGGCGTTAAATCGAAACCACCGCCAAACCACCACACCGGTTCTTCGCCCTGCTTGTCTGCTTTTATAAATCGCAAGTTCGCATGCGTAGTAGGTACATATGGATTTTTTGGATGTACCACTATAGATACGCCCATAGCCTGGAAATTTCGACCCACTAACTCAGGCCGCTTTGCAGTAGCCGCAGGCGGTAAAGCATCGCCTCTAACGGCGGAAAAATTTACTCCGGCTTGCTCAAAAATTTCACCTTCAGTCAGAATTCTCGTACTACCGGCGCCCAAGCCACCACGTTCCCACTTATCTTCTATAAAAACTCCGGTCCCATCTAATGTTTCTAAGGACAGACAGACTTTATCCTGAAAGCCTATAAACCAGTTTTCTACTCTTTCGAGATCATCGCTTCCTATAGATTTAGACATTGCGTCATCTCACTTTTTCACTTCTTTTACTTATCAAATGGAGCGCGACCTGTTAATGTACGCTCCATAGTCAACCAATTCAGTATATCTAAAAAATGACAAACAAACGCACTGCTAGTGTTGAGAGAAAAACCAACGAGACCGATATCAAAATCAGTATAGATATCGACGGGGTTGGGAATGGCAAATTTCAAACAGGGATCCCTCTTCTCGAGCACATGCTTGACCAGATTTCGCGACATGGCCTAATTGATTTGGATATCACTGCTATTGGAGATCTAGAAATCGATGGTCATCATACTGTAGAGGATGTGGGCATAACCTTGGGACAAGCAGTTAACAAAGCTCTAAGTGATAAAAAAGCAATCACAAGATATGGCCATGCTTACGTTCCACTAGATGAAGCACTGTCGCGCGTCGTCATAGACTTGTCTGGCCGCCCTGGATTAACCTACGAAGTTAAATTCCCCCGTGCCTTAATTGGTGATTTTGACGTTGACCTGTTCTTCGAGTTTTTTCAAGGGTTTGTTAATCATGCGAATTGTACAGTCCATATTGATAACATTAGAGGTCGAAATGCGCACCACATAATCGAAACAGTGTTCAAAGCCTTCGGACGCGCATTACGGATGGCTGTTCAATTAGATCCACGTATGGCAGGAAAAATGCCTTCTACTAAGGGCGTACTATAAGTATTGCTTAATTCGTCTATGTCAAAAATTGCCATCATCGATTATGGAAGTAGCAATCTTCGCTCTGTGTTTAAAGCGCTGGAAAAAGTCGCAGTAAGTCAGCAGAAAGTCGAGGTCACGAATGATCCTGCAGTCATCGCTGCTGCTGATCGTGTTGTTTTCCCCGGACAAGGCGCTATCGCAAATTGCATGAGCCAGCTGCAGAAACTTGATCTCATTGACGCCGTAAAAGAAGCTATCGCCGAAAAACCTTTCCTAGGGATTTGCCTTGGTCTGCAGTCATTAATGCTAACAAGCGAAGAAAATGACAATACCCCCTGCCTAGGAATATACGATGGCATTGTAAAACGTTTCCA
The DNA here is from genome assembly GCA_938082545.1 of uncultured Gammaproteobacteria bacterium. Taxonomy (GTDB): domain Bacteria; phylum Pseudomonadota; class Gammaproteobacteria; genus UBA4457. The sequence continues at coordinate 3,269 of CALKCL010000014.1, read as the reverse complement.
TCATCAAGAAATCAACCGCAAAAGAACTACGCCGCGAGAAAAAATTCCACACATGGGGTGGAATCAAGTGCAATGGACTAGACCTCACCCTTTGACGGCAGGCATTCCCACGAGCAGTCGCTTTTACTTCGTGCATAGTTACTTTGTAGAAGTCCAAGACAAAGCATTGGTGGCAAGCAAAACCGAACACATTCTAGACTTCACGTCTGCCATTGCAAAAAACAATGTTTTCGCGACTCAATTCCATCCAGAAAAAAGTGCTGTATTTGGACTAACACTGTTAAAGAACTTTGTAACTTGGAACGGGAGCTGCTAACTCTTATTCTGTTCTCTTAGCACCGCTCGATAACCGATGTCTTTGCGGAAAAATTTTCCAGACCAATCTATATTACCGGCTCGAACGTAAGCTACCTTCTGAGCAGCCTCAACAGAAGAGCCCAAGCCAACGACACACAAGACTCTACCTCCCGAAGTAACACATCCCGCTTCTTTGAGTTTGGTGCCCGCATGAAAAACTTTTGTATTAGGTGTTTCGTTCTCTAATCCCGAAATAACGTCTCCTTGCGAATAGTCAAAAGGATAACCGCCTGCCGCCATAACCACACCTAAAGCAGCTCGAGAATCCCATTCTAATTCAACCTTGTCGGCATCACCTTGTAACACTTGCAGGCAAGACTCTACAAGGTCTGAGACCAACCGGCACATGATTGGTTGTGTTTCAGGATCGCCAAAACGGCAATTAAATTCTAGTACCTTTGGTACTTTGTCAGCACCAATCATAAGGCCGGCATACAAGAACCCTTTATAGGGACGACCATCCTGCTGCATTCCTTTTAGTGTAGGTAGAACGACAGTACGAATTATTTCTTGCTCCATCTCATCGTCAATAATCGGTGCCGGAGAATACGCCCCCATCCCTCCGGTATTGGGGCCTTTGTCGCCTTCATCTCGTGCCTTATGATCTTGTGAAGATGCAAAAGGAATAGCCGTAATGCCGTCAGTCATACAAATGAAACTGGCTTCTTCCCCTGTCAGAAATTCCTCTACAACGATTTTCGCGCCCGCATCTCCGAAAGCATTTTCCTCCAACATATCATGAGCAGCCTTAAGAGCCTGGTCTCTGGTGGTAGCCACCACTACTCCTTTGCCAGCGGCCAAGCCATCAGCCTTCACAACGACAGGAATAGGAACGCTATTTATGTAATCTACGGCACTATCTATATCAACAAACACTTCGTAGTCCCCAGATGGGATCCCATAGCGTTTTAAAAAATCCTTGGTGTAAGATTTAGAGGCTTCTAAAATCGCTGCCTGTTTCGTTGGCCCGAAACAAAGTAGACCTGCCGCTTCAAAGGCGTCTACGACCCCAGCCGCCAAGGGCCCCTCAGGACCAACGATAGTAAGGTCTATCTTTTCGGTCCGCGCAAAATCCACGAGCAAACTAGTTTCATCTGCTTCAATTGCAACATTCTTAACCAGATTTTCATAACCAGTCCCAGGATTACCGGGAGCACAAAAAACGACCTCTACTAACGGTGATTGCGCGCACTTCCATGACAGGGCATGCTCTCTTCCGCCGCCGCCGATAATCAATACTTTCATATCTTATATTCCAATAGTATGTATTTCCTAATGACGAAAATGCCTCTCTCCAGTAAAAACCATTGCAATACCGTGCTCATCAGCGGCCTCAATAATCTCGTTGTCCCGTATTGAGCCGCCAGGCTGAATGATAGACAGAATGCCATTCTCCGCTGCGGCATCGATACCATCTCTAAATGGGAAAAATGCATCGGACGCCATAGCTGCACCAACAATATTCAGCCCTTCATCTTTGGCTTTTATTGCAGCGATCCGTGCACTATAAACTCGACTCATCTGTCCCGCACCAATGCCTAGTGTTTGCCTGTCCCGCGCATAGATAATTGCATTTGATTTTACGCTAGCCACTACTTTCCAGGCAAAAAGAAGGTCTTTGACTTCCAATGGAGTAGGCGCTCTTTGAGTAACTAACTTCAATCCCGATTCAGTCATTAGTTGGGCACAATAGTCTCTTTCTTGGACAAGCAAGCCACCCATCACTCGCTTGTACTCTATTTGGTTGAATGGTTCTTCGGACCAAAATCCTGTCTCTAAAACTCGAATATTTTCTTTTGCTTTGAATACGTCACGTGCATCAGCTGAAATTTCAGGTGCAATAATGACTTCTACAAATTGCCGCTCAACAATAGTTCTTGCCAAGTCTGCATCAACCATTCGATTAAAGGCTAAAATACCTCCAAATGCTGATGTCGGATCTGTCGCAAATGCTAAATCATAGGCTAAGGACAAACTACCAGCCTCAGCAACACCGCAAGGGTTGGCATGTTTGACAATACAACACGCCGGTTCTGTAAATGTCCGCACTGCATCTAGCGCTGCGTCAGTATCTGCGATATTGTTATAAGACAGCTTCTTCCCCTGCAGTTGAGCTGCACCAACAACCGTTCCATTCGTTAGATCTTCTTCGCCATAGAAAGCTGCTGTCTGATGAGGGTTTTCCCCATATCGTAAAACCTGCTTTCGCGTCAAACTAAGTGTTAGCTTTTGCGGAAATTTTTCTTGCGCGGCGGTGTTTGCACCAGACAAATATTCGGCGATTGTACTATCGTACTGAGCCGTATGGTTATAAACCTTAGCAGCCAACTTATAGCGATATTCTTCCGTCACGCTACCATTATTCTCAAGTTGTTGCGCAACCTCAAAATAGTCTTTCGGATCACAGACAACAGTCACCGATTGGTGGTTTTTTGCAGCGGCGCGCAACATCGTAGGCCCGCCAATATCAATGTTCTCAATAGCATCCGCAAGAGAGCAGTCTGCTCTGGAAACTGTCGATTCGAAAGGGTATAAGTTCACCACTACCAGATCAATTGGTTCTATTTGATGATCACGCATAGCATCTTCATCAACCCCTCTTCTTCCTAAAATTCCACCATGGATTATCGGATGCAGTGTTTTTAAACGCCCCTCCATTAATTCAGGAAAACCGGTTCTTTCTGACACATCCGTAACGGCTATGCCAACATTTCTCAGCGCAGTAGCTGTACCCCCAGTTGACAGAATACCTATTCCGCAATCAACTAAAATTCGTGCAAATTCTTCAATCCCCGTTTTGTCAGAAACACTGATCAACGCCCAATTCCGATTAGTCTTACTCATTTATTTTTCAAACCATATTTTTGGAGACGCGTTCTCAGCGTTCCTCTATTTATACCTAATGTCTTTGC
>CALKCL010000013.1 GCA_938082545.1 uncultured Gammaproteobacteria bacterium | reverse complement strand
AAAGGCCTCTATCATGACATCACAAGTAGCTGCGAGCTCTAAAGCCGCCTTACGCCCCTCTTCGGTTTTTAAATTTAACTGTATGCTTTTTTTATTCCGATGTGTGTTTGCAAAATAAACAGTCATTCCATCTCGTTTCGGACCGATTTCTCGATTTGGCTCGCCGGCACCTATCGGTTCAAGTTTTATAACCTCTGCACCATGATCCGCCATCATTTGCGTCAACAGAGGACCCGGTAAGAACAAAGATAAATCAAGAACTCTCAAACCTTCTAACTTCATAAAGACACCTTAAATATTTGATTTGTGTAAGAGCTATTTTGCTAGCAGTAGAACGAATATCACAAACATAATGGAATATAGGACATTTTTAATACCAACGCACCACATGATGCACATAATTTATATACATTTATTGGCCTATAGATTTGAATGCTGTCAAAAATCTAGTAGGCCCTGCAACTGCTCCTATGATCGGAGATCAGTTTTTCGAAAGATGATAGCGAGGTATTCAGTAAATAAAACATTGTTCATCATTTGGTTAGCAGCGCATTACAAAAATTTAAAACACCTACAAACGTAACCAAATGTTACAATTCCAGACAGATTGTAAGTGCATTAAGGTGCTGGCATGTCCCTGCGCAGTACAACACTTTAAATGTTGTGCCTATAGAGTGTTGTAGTGGGACATTTATAGAAGCGGGTTGGAGAATCCATTTGGAAAAACCACGATTACATTTGATACGGCTAGTTCGAGAAAAAACGGCTTTAGTTCAGATACGAACTACCAGAGTGAGTTCGACTTGAGACAAAGGGCCTCTGTTTCCTTAGGCCATCTAAACAACGCTCGCTTTATTAGAACCATCTTCTACTTTCCTTTTCCTGAAGAGGCGGTCTTGTGAGCTTGCTAGTTACTGACGGTGTCATCAGACGTGTTCTTTCTCGGCTGCGATATAATTCTCTAACCCCGTCCGGAATCTATCACATGGTCGCTGGCGGTTCCGGCACGGCATCACCCCCCTACACATGCTGTTTGAAATAATATACAAGGTATGACATGAAGATCGCTATTACCGGTACCGGCTACGTGGGACTATCCAATGCCATTTTGCTAGCACAGAACAACGAAGTCATTGCACTCGACATAATCCCAGACAAAATAGCGATGCTTAACCGCAAGGAGTCGCCTATAGAAGATAAGGATATCGAAGACTATCTTCTTAACAAGCCTCTAGATTTACGAGCAACGCTAGATAAGCATGATGCCTACACCAATGCCGACTTCGTCATCATCGCAACATCTACCGATTACGATCCAGAGACAAACTACTTCAATACTCAATCGGTCGAGTCAGTAATTCAAGACGTCATGACGATAAACCCGCAAGCTGTCATGGTCATAAAGTCCACGGTTCCGGTTGGCTACACCGCCAAGGTTAGAGAACAGTTCAAATGCATGAACCTTATTTTCTCGCCCGAGTTCCTAAGAGAAGGTCGTGCACTCTATGACAATCTCTATCCTTCGCGCATTATCATTGGCGAACGTTCAGCACGTGCTGAAATTTTCGCCAACCTCCTCCAGGAAGGTGCTGTAAAAAAGGATATTAAAGTCTTATTCACTAGTTCCACCGAGGCTGAAGCCATCAAGTTATTTGCCAACACTTATCTTGCCATGCGCGTTGCCTATTTCAACGAACTGGACACATATGCAGAGACACATGACCTAGATAGTAAGCAAATAATCAACGGAGTCTGTCTTGATCCTCGCATCGGCGAGCACTACAACAATCCATCATTCGGCTATGGTGGGTATTGTCTGCCAAAAGACACCAAGCAACTTCTTGCAAACTACCAGGACGTGCCACAAAGCCTCATTCACGCGATTGTCGAAGCCAACAGTACACGAAAAGACTTTATTGCTAGCTCCATAATCATGCGGCAGCCAAAAGTTGTTGGGATCTATCGCCTGATTATGAAAACAGGATCGGATAATTTCCGTGCATCAAGTATCCAAGGCATTATGAAACGAATCAAGGCGAAAGGAATAGAGGTCATTGTCTACGAACCATCCATAAAAGAAGAGGAGTGCTACAATTCACGTGTAGTCAACGATTTAGAGTCATTCAAGCGTGATGCAGATGTTGTCGTAGCTAATAGAATTACTGAGGAAATTCTTGATGTGGTAGACAAAGTTTATAGCCGTGACTTGTTTGGCACTGATTAACCTAACTTAGGTCTAGTTAACGCAGTGGAAGCCTAGTTGTTTGTGACCATGAAAAAATCAGTCTATTCTAATTCTATGCATGGCGGAGAGAGAGGGATTCGAACCCTCGATACGAATTAACGTATACACGCTTTCCAAGCGTGCGCCTTCAGCCACTCAGCCACCTCTCCGAGAACATAACTAATTGATGGTTCAATTATATCGGATTTGCCTCCCAAGCGTGTAAAATTTATCGTAATCTAAGGCGATTCAAGAAGCACCAATCAAGATCGCTACTACTGTCAATATCTTTACGTTGGCTAATTTCGCAGTAAGAGCTTCCCGCATTTTCTAACTTTTTTTTAGTTTTAGAGAACACCTGCGAAGTACCCCACTTAATATCGTTAAAAATATCAGCATCACAATTACTTCTACCAAGCAACCAGTAACCTCCATCTAGTGCTGGGCCAATAACTGTTTTAACGTCTTGCCCAAGTAAGGTGAAAGTCTGGATTACATCTTTAGCTTGTATCGCCTTAATATCACTCCCTACAAGAACTACCGAACCTGATCTTCTGAGTTCGTAGCTAAATGCTTGTTGCATTCTACGTCCAAGATTGCCCGCGGTTTGAGGTCGTACAATCCAACCTCTACAAAATAACTGACGACGAAACCACGGGATATCTAAAGGATCTGCTACCATTAATATTTTTCGGACTCCTCTTATTATCTGTAATTCGCGAAGTGTACTGATCAACAAAGACCTATAAACCTCCGTCGCCCTATAGCAACCGATTACTTTTACGAGTCGTCTTTTAACCTTCCCTTTCAGAGGTTTTCGAGCAAAAACAATTAATGTTGGTTCTTTTCTAAATGGCAGGCTACCAACCATCATAAAGCCTTCGAATCGTCCGGTCGGAGCAACCCAAAAACCACCCCATTCGCAAGACCCACATTAAGAGAATCGTTTGGACTACTCCATTTGCACGCCATCTCCGAGCTGATGTGTTAATAGGCCCCCGCAAAATTATTGGCGCTGCTCTGTGCTTGAGCGAACAACTTAGCTCGATATCCTCCATTAGCTTAATATCCGGATAAGCTCCTACCTTCATAAAAAGGGACTTGCTAACAAAAATCCCTAGATCTCCAGTGGCGACTCTAGTGCAACGAGTACGACAGTTGATACAGAAAGCTATAATACGAAAAATTAGTGCTCTGTCAGATATCTTTATCTTAAAGAAGCCCCAAAATGATTCATCGTGGGCCTGCGAAAGCAAAGAGTCTCTACTTATTTCTGATATGTCGCTATCAGCATGCAGGAACCATAAAACATCTCCTTTGGCTGACATCGCTCCTTGATTTAACTGCTTCGCACGACCGAGTTCACTTTTAATTAAACGAAAGCCGGAGGCGAGAATCATGTTGCGACTTTCATCTTCGCTTCCGCCATCAACAAAAATCACCTCATCTTTATCATTTCTCCAGTCTTCTAGTTGAACCAACAAGCTATTCAAGCACGTCGCTTCATTTAATACAGGAACAATGATAGAGATAGATGGCATTAGTTAGGTGTGCTGCCTAGGATTGCAGAGCACCCCCGCAACTACTACCACGGCCAGCGGCGCAACCATAGCAATGCGCTCCCACTTTAATTTCCATGTCTGACGCAGATCCAAGAAGCAGATCTCGCAAATGAATACCACCCAGCCCCAGCATCTGATTAAAGTCACAGTCATACACATAACCTCTGTAATCAATACTTAGTAAATCGCGGCACATTAGACGCTCGAGATTGCGAGAGTCGAAATTACTGACCAGTTTTTCCATATAACCGTCAAGAAGTCCATCCCTCTGTAATGCATGCTTAAAGCGTTTAATGGGCATATTCACCATGGTAAGTAGCTGATTAAAAAAAACTCCTTGATGAGCAAGCTCCCGCTTGTAGTCGCGCTCTAGTATTTTCGAGTCAGGGGGCAGATCTATACCCTGAGGGTTATAAACAAGGTCAAGAGATAAAGCACTCCCATCTCGCCCGTAACCCCGTCTATTCAATTGCATCATTCCTTCTATACTTCTCAGATAGACTCCCTTACCTCTTTGCGCATCAACATTTTTTGGCGAATAACAAGGTAAAGAAGCAATAATGTGAACTTCATTCTCGGCCAGAAAATGTGCGGTCGTCTCTTGGCCCTCTTCCATTAAAACTGTTAGATTACATCTATCAATTACATGCAGATCACGCTGGCGGGCTCTCCTCACTATTTGCTTAAAAAGAGGGTGCAGCTCTGGTGCTCCACCAGTTAAGTCAAGAGTTCTAATACGCCACAGATCAACGTATTCGAAGACCAAATCAATTGTCTCAGACTGCATTTCTTCAGTTCGGTTTGGCCCTGCATCGACATGACAGTGTGAACATGACTGATTGCATCGATAGCCTAGATTTATCTGCATAGTTTTTGTGCTATTTCTAGCAACTGGTGGAAATTCTGCCCACTTACTATTTGTTTTTCCAGCGGCCAATCCGTCACTTGAGCTACCCATGCTTTAGACTCCTAGATTTCCAGAAGACAATATCCCTCGAGGATCGACACCTTTCTTTATCATCCCCATAGCCACGCCTTTTTAAACATCTCCACTGCAACCAATCATGCCTACACAGTAAACTTAATGTAGGCTATCCTCGGAAAGCTGTTTCAGACGAAGCCTTGCTTACTTTCTCTTCCATTGCAGCCTTATGCTCCAAGAGTTTTTCAGACAAACCTGGAAGCTTGAACGCAACAATCTGTGCTGCAAGCAGTGCAGCATTCTCAGAATTATCAATTCCAACTGATGCAACCGGGACG
>CALKCL010000012.1 GCA_938082545.1 uncultured Gammaproteobacteria bacterium | reverse complement strand
CCGAAACGAGATGGAATGACTGTTTATTTTGCAAACACACATCGGAATAAAAAAAGCATACAGTTAAATTTAAAAACCGAAGAGGGGCGTAAGGCGGCTTTAGAGCTCGCAGCTACTTGTGATGTCATGATAGAGGCCTTTCGCCCAGGGGTGGTAACACGATTAGGTGTCGGGTACGAGGCAGTTCGAGCTATTAATCCGCGTATTGTCTACTGCTCTATGTCAGCTTGGGGTCAAGATGGTCCTTACGCACAAAAGCCGGCTCATGATTTGGCCTGCGAAGCGATAGCTGGAATCTTGAGTATCAATCAAGGATCTGATAAAAAACCTGCAATTCCAGGTATCGCTGGCGCAGATATGTTGTCTTCAATGATGACCTTGAGCGCCCTCTTAATGGCGCTTTATCGGCGCACGACTACAGGACTTGGGGACTATATTGATGTTTCTATGGCCGATAGTCTGATTGCTGCAGTGCCGAATAATATGGGTAGTGTTTTTGCTGACAAGACACCTCCTGTGCTCAGTAATGAGAGAGCATTAGGTGGCTATGCCATGTACCAGATTTATGAAACGCTTGATCACCGGCATATTGCTTTGGGTGGTTCTGAGATACATTTTGCTGAGGCCATCCTTAATAAGCTAGGCCGCCCTGATCTTTTAGACCTTTGTAAATCTCAACCTGGGCCTCAGCAAGACCTCGTGAAGCAGTTTTTGACTGAAACATTCAAAGGCAAGGAACAAAGCTATTGGGTGGAACAATTTGAAGACGTGAACGCTGCGTTCGCGCCTGTGAAAAACTTACGCGAGGCGGCTGATGATATTCAGATCAGACATCGAGAGATGATAGTAGAGGATTCAAACGGGTTAGAGCACATAGGCATGCCTATGAAGTTTCTCGGGGAGCCTGGAGAACTAAAATTTAAATACGCAGAAGTGGGGCAACACACTCGAGAGATTTTATCCCAGTTGGGCTATAGCATTAGTGAGCAGGATACTATGCGGGACGCAGGTGTTTTCTAGTAGTTTGTCCCATTAAAAGTCTCTCTAGGCTTCACGCATTAAGGCTTCTTGCGTAAACGATGCGACTAATTTTTTTTCTTGAGACCAAACTTTTGCGGTCGCAAGCCCTCGCCCATTGGCGACAACTAATGGTGCCTGTTCCACAAAGTGCCACTCATTGAGATCGATCTGCTGATGGAACCATAAAGCATGGTCAAGGCTAACAAATAGCAAGTCGGGAGAGCCCCAAGTTAAGCCAAAAGGAATCAGGATATTGTCTGCTATCGATTCGTCGCTCTGATACGCCATCATTGCTGAATGCAGCTTCGGGTTAATAGGGGCGTTTCCATTTGCTTTTATCCACATACAGATTCCCATATTCTCCGACAGGCCAGCATCAACCCAAGGCGCATGCACGACTCTCACATCGATGCCATGTTCGCGCAACGCCCATTCTTCAGGAAGAGGCAGTGGATTTTGACGAGCCATTAGCTCATGGTAAGGCTCGATTGACTCTGGTTTAGGAAGCTGATCAAACTGTTTAGGTGCCATAGCATCGAAAGACTTCCCGATTTCAGGGATAGTGAATGAGGCAGTTAGACGAAATTTTTCTTTTTCTGCTTGATGTGCAGTGACCTGTCGACTGCAGAAAGTGCGGCCATCGCGCAGATTATCCACTTGGTAAACGATCGGTTGTCTTGGAATCCCAGCACTTAAGAAGTAACCGTGTAATGAGTGGATTACAAAGTCTGGCTTTACTGTCGCATAAGCCGCCGCAGTCGCTTGCCCTAAGAAATGTCCTCCAAATGTCGCCTGAGCACCGTCATTAATTGAACCTGATCCGGAAAATTTTAGGAGGTCGATTTGTTCCAAGGTGAGTATGTTTGCTAGGTCATCAAGTGCTTGCGTCATTTCATATACATTTGTATTGGTTTTTGGTAACTCTATTATAATTCAAAATTAGCGAATCAATAGATTGTTTTCGATAGTGCTGCTACGCTACTACATCACTTATTAGGTTGAGTTCTTTTACTAGCTTGATCGTACCGGTTTTACCTGACTGGTTTTGATTGGCTTAGCAAACGGGTCAATGAAAGACTTAGCTGTTGGATTTCGAGGAGACCAATTGCTACGTTCTATAAGAGCGCGACATTGTTTCTGCTAATATGGGATAGGAGAAAAAGGGGGGAGCATGGGGTCAAAAAAACTATCAGCTATCGATCTCAATCCATTTTCTCCGGAAGCACAATCAATGGAACAGACTAAAAGATTTTCTTCAGAAGATGACAGAAAGAAAGTACATAGCGATGCACAAGAGTTAAAAGAGAATGGTTATGTCATTCTCAAAGACAGATTAGCTGAAGAAAAGCTGCGGAAGATTAGAACTGAGCTTAAATCCCTGCATGAAGAAGCCCCTAAGGGTACAAGCCACTTTGGAGGCTTTGAAACGGAACGAGTATACAACTTGGTTGCTCGCACTAGGGCTTTAGATGAACTGTATTTGCTCCCTGAATTACTTGCCATCGTGGAGTCTCACTTGGATGATCAGATTCAGCTATCGATTGTCAGTAGTGTGAATCTTTTGCCTGGCCAGTCTGCCCAGAGTTTTCATCGAGATGACGCCTACTACCCTTTACCAAGACCGCATATGCCGTTGAATGTTAACGCTATGTGGGCAATAGATGATTTCACGGAAGAGAATGGAGCAACTCTTCTAGTTCCTAATTCTCATGTGAGTGCCAGCGACCAACCTGTTTCTGGGCATAAGACTGTGAAAGCGCTAATGCCAGCTGGTTCCGTGGTGATTTATGATGGATCGCTTTTCCACGCCGGAGGACATAATCAGACGGTAAATTCTAGGATGGGTCTGACGGTACTTTATTGTCGGGCTTGGTTGCGCCAACAAGAAAATCAATTTTTAGGTGTGCCGCCTGCATTAGCAAAGCACTTGCCTCGCCCCCTGCAAAAGCTGATCGGCTATTGGGTAGTAAATAACCTTCTTGGGTATTTGAATGAGGCTAGCCCTAGTCAGCTGTTAAGGACAAAAGGAAAAAATTAAAAGAGTAAAATTTCCTAATAGCGTTTGGGAAACGAAAAGGAAAAGAGAGAGCATGATTGATTTTGATTTACATTTTTGGAGTTGGTTTTTCTTAAGTATTTACCTACTTGCAATGCTTGGCTTTGGATATCTTGGGATGAGTCGTGTTGCGAATAGCGATGATTTCGCTACAGCCAGAGGATCTTATGGGCCTATTTTTCTAGCTTTTGCTGTAGTGGCAACAACAGCTAGTGGGGGCACTTTTATTGGATTGCCGGCGTTGGCTTATCAGGCGGGTTTTTCTGCATTATGGTATGCCTTTGTTTATCCAGTGGCGGTATACATTGGCATCATAGTTTGTCTTAAGGGGATCCGTAGGGCTGGTGATTCTTTTGGCAATCGATCTATTCCAGAATATCTTGGGGACCGGTTTGAATCTGATACTTTGCGGGTGTTGGTCGCAGTATTTTCGATGCTATTACTCTTTTACCTAGCCGGGCAGCTTTTGGCGGGTGCAGTTATGTTCAATGAAATGATGGGTGTTGACGTTATGACGGCGCTGCTTCTCACGTCGACAATTATTATACTCTACCTCTTAATGGGCGGAGCGCATGCAGATATATTAACGGATGGTGTTCAAGGCGCTTTAATGCTTTTGCTTGCAGTTTTTGTTGGATATATGTTTTTAACTGGCTTTGGAGTGGTTGGGGGCTATTCGGGTATGGTGGAAACCTTGGAAGCGCTTGATCCAAACTTAGTCAAAACTTTGCACCCTACCCATCCTGTTCTGAATTCGTGGTGGGATGTTTTTGCGGTTTTTGTGGCTCATGCTCCCTTAGGATTGTTACCTCATATTGGAAATAAGCTATGGGCCTTAAAAGGAAATCGAGATCAAGTTAAATTTGTGGTTTTTGCATTCGTTTTTGGCATGATTTTACCATGCCTGGCATTAGGTGGGTTGCTCGCCAGAGCGGTATTAGGAGACTCTCTCTTGGCTGAAGGTACCAGTGCAAATTATGCGATTCCTGCTCTTTTTATTGCTACGTTACCTGCATGGTTGGCAGCACTTATCGGAGCTGGAGTACTCGCAGCTATCATGTCTACAGCCGATGGTCTGGTGCTATCAACCTCTCAGATTTTTGCAAATGACATATATCGACGGACTATAGTCCCACGTTTAAAAGTGCAGCCTTCCGATGAGGATGTTGATTCTATGGCATTAAAGCTTAGCAGAATTGCTATGGCCTTAGTGATGGTGGGTTCTGTTTGGTTAGCTTGGGAGTTTCAAGGAATGAACGTGGCCCTTTTAATCGTCTCAGGTGTCGGAGGTATGCTTGGAGCCATCTGTGGCCCTATTTATGCGGGCATTCTGTGGAGGGGTGCCACGAAAGAGGGCGCTATCTTTGGCTTTCTGGCAGGCGGCATTGTCTTTATAGTTTTGAAGGCACAACTTTTACCATCTATTTGGTTTGAGAATACCTTGGTCGAAGTACCCGCTATGTGGTTGTTGTCTCAGCATTCAAATGCATTTTCTTGTTCAACAATCGCGGCACTTTCATCGGTCATTGGGGTAGTGATCGTTTCGTTGTTCACACAAAGGCCAAGTGACAAACATTTGGCCCGACTTTTCGGGGAAGAGGCTTAGACTATAGCGTCAATTAAGAGGGTGCCATACCTCATAACGATAACCATCTCAGACACCCTGCTTCTAAAAGAATTTTGTCTAGAGCCGATCGGTCTTCTATTGCTTCAAAGCGAAGGCGAAGCTTGTGCAAAGATTTTGCATGGTATTTTTGGGGTTGTTGTTCATAAAAGTTTCCATCCAACTCGACTTTGAAATTATCTTGCTGTTTCAAGAGAGCCGTTGTGTTGGCATGGCTCCAAGGTAAAAAAAATCTGCCTATGTTTTCAAGTAGCGCCATAAGAGTTGGCGCTAAAGTTGCCCATTCCTCGAAGCCACCATCATTTTTAGGTTCAAGCATACGCTGGCACCAGGCTAGCGTTAAGGGCGCTTTAGTTTTTATTACCCCACCTCCCGTAGGATCTGTTGCTAATTCATATAGCTCGGGAGCCAAACCAAAATCTGCGAATGCTGGCCGTTGCCCGAAAAGATAAGGTCTGTCTACTAAATGCTTTTCGAGGATGGCGATTAAGTCATCTCTGTAGGTTTTGATGAGATCTGCATTTGCTGCGCTAGAACCAGTGAAGTATCTCCTTCCTATCATTCTCTCTCTGATATTTTTTGCCTCGTATGCTATTTCAGAGTCGTTGTTGCTCATTACTCGGCTATGGGCAAGGACTCTAGCTGCGGCTCTTTGGTCGTCTTCATGCCACCAGCGAAAGTGGAACATGATTTTATTCCCCCATTCATCGCCATATTCTTCTATCAATGAGGATAGAAAAGCCAAGGTTGAATCGGCGGGATGAATAGACGAGTCAGGGTATATTTTTTCGAGTGCTTCAATGGTAGGAGTCGAATCTTGAAGCACATCTTCAGATGGTGTGACTACTAGAGGCACAAGAGGTAATCGTGCGTATCGAGAAAACTCTGCTTGATTCGCAGTGGTTCTAACTATCCATTCATGAGCAATTTTTTTATAGCGAAAATAGGACCTTACTTTCACTGAATAAGGCGACATTTCAGACCCAAATATTCTGTAGAGTTGTTCCACGTTATTTCCCCTAAATATAGTAAATTAATGCGAAATTTTGTACTCGTTAATTATTAAAACATCTGCTTTAATAAGCAATACTTGTTTTCGAAATCTTGTTTAGTAATTGTTTTGGGAGGAACATTATGAACCAAGGAAAAGCTAGTCAGCTGAATAAAGTCTGGGAGCCTTTAAAGCTCGGGGATCTTACTTTACGGAATCGCATCTTGCAGCCCGCACACAGTTCTCAGCATGGAGACTCTAGTGATCATACTTTTTCAAAAA
>CALKCL010000011.1 GCA_938082545.1 uncultured Gammaproteobacteria bacterium | reverse complement strand
GGACCAAGGATAGCCGGAAAGCACGGGACTGGATTAATTTCTGTTGGAGCCACCATGAAAGCTGGGGTAGACGTGCTTGCCATGCATTGGGACGTAGTGGAAGAGCGAGCCAAAGAGTTTGGCCAAACCGTCAGTCGTGATGATTGGCGTGTAGTAGGCTTGATGCACTTAGCCGAGACACGTGAAAAAGCATTTGAGGATATCCGACATGGTTTTAGAGAATGGTGTGATTATCTACAAAACACAGCGGCCGCACCTCAAATACAAGTCTCAGGGGACGACTTTGATGGTTATATAGACTGGATAACCAATACTGGATCGGCAGTAATAGGCACGTATAAAGATGCTATAGAACATATTGAAAGCCTTGTTGAGCTGTCCAACGGAGGCTTCGGAAATTACTTATTGTTTGACCACAACTGGAGCAACTTCGCAAACAAGAAGCATCATTACGAGTTATTTTCTGAGTATGTCATTCCTCACTTCAAACGCACCAACGTTAGAATGAAAGCCAGCGAAGCAAGCATGCGTCAGGTCAGAGCCCCGCTAGCTCAGGCCCAACAAGAAGCGATAAACGATTTTCGGCAACGCCATGATGATGAGATGAAAAAAAAGAGAGGTAGCTAAAAGGGTTTATTCATTCGTAATAAACACTTTTCAATAGCGAAGGCTGCTGAAAAGCTCACTGCAACGGCTCTCTTTTTTCACACCTGCAAGTTTAGGTAAGACCCAATTTTGGACGC
This sequence comes from uncultured Gammaproteobacteria bacterium, assembly GCA_938082545.1. Lineage (GTDB taxonomy): Bacteria > Pseudomonadota > Gammaproteobacteria > UBA4457. Next base: position 146,102 of record CALKCL010000011.1, on the reverse strand, counting down.
ACCCATTCTGCAAGACGAGAAATAGCCTCATCGGCCTCAGGGGCATTTCCTGCCATAAACTGAAATACATGCTGCATCTCAGGGAAAACATCACAGCGACACTCAACTCCAGACTCTTCTAGCTTCTTAGCGATTCGTAAAGAATCATCTAAAATGGCTTCATAGCCACCGACTTGTATATATGTAGGAGGGAAATCTGTAAAGTCGGCGTGGATCGGATTGACTAACGGGTCTCTAGGGGAACAATCTCCAATATACATCTGACTCATAGACAAAGAGACTTCTCGACTTATTAGACGCTCAACCTCAGCATTGCTCTCAAATGATTTTCCGGTCGCTTCCATGTCATACCAAGGGCTGAGCGGAATAACTGCGGCAGGCAACTCAACTCCGCTATCGCGGGCATGCAGGACGACAGCCGTACACAAATTTCCACCGGCGGAATCTCCCACTGTTGCGATCGAACTTGCATCTATACCTTGTTGTAAAAGCCACTTATAAGCTTTCAAGCCTTCGTTAATCTGAGAAGGATGCGTGTGCTCTGGCGCACGCGCATACTCTATTACAAGAGCACGACATCCAACAGCCTTAGCAATATGAGCAAACATTTTGCGATGAGAAAAACGGGTACCTGTCACGCAGCCGCCCCCATGGAAACATAAAAGAACATGATCATCACTACAACCATGAGGCACTAACCAAAGGCTTGGCGTCCCGTCTACATTGACGTCCAAGTAATCAACCCCACCAGGATCTCTCGCAAGATCACCACATTCTTCAATTAAATCTCGCAACTCATCAAGTTCCATATCAGGTTTTTCTGACATTCTCGCTACAAAACTGTCAAAAAGCACTTCTATCGCTTCAGCCTTTTTACTTCTCATGAAAACTCCCCAAAATATTTTTTATTTTTTCAATATCTTTTGTAACTTAGCCACTGTTCAAACACAACATATTTCTGGCTAGAAAGCATCCATCACCTTATTTAAGTGAACTTTTATATTCAACGGTGCACTCGACATTAGCAATAGATTAAGTAAAATAAACGTTCATTTAAATTAAAAATTTTTTAAGGATTCATTCATGGCACAAGCTACTGCAAGACATATCCTCGTGGACAGTGTTGAAAAATGCACTGCTCTTAAAGAAGAAATAACTAACGGCAGTGACTTTGCTGATGTTGCTAAAGCTAACTCTAGTTGTCCGTCGTCTGCCCAAGGTGGAGATCTAGGATCTTTCGGACCAGGAATGATGGTCCCAGAGTTTGATGCAGTGGTTTTTAGTGGTGCGATAGGAGAGGTCCATGGCCCAGTTCAAACACAGTTTGGTTTCCATCTCCTAGAGATCACCAGTCGTACCGAGTGATTATTCTCAATAACTGAGATAATCGCTACGAGTGAAGCGGTAATAAACTATTAACAAGCCAGGAAGTACGCTGCCACTTATAAGTGTGCCTGACTAGGACAAAAATAATATGTCTGATACATCTAAAGAAAAAGAATTCGAAATAGTCATCGTTGGAGCTGGATTTTCTGGAGTGTATCAACTCTACCGTTTGCGAGAAGAAGGGTTCAACGTGCGCTTGGTTGAAGCCGGAGCTGGAATTGGCGGTATCTGGCATTGGAATTGTTATCCAGGCGCGCGAGTAGATACTCATTGCCAGATCTATCAATTCTCTAAAAAAGAGCTCTGGAATGATTGGAGCTGGAGCGAGCGGTTCCCCGGTTGGGAAGAAATGAGGCGATATTTCGATTACGTAGATGAAAAACTTGATCTAAGTAAAGATGTCGATCTGAATACTCGAGTTACTGGCGCAGAATTCAACGAAATCACAAACGAATGGTCACTCAAAACCGATGTAGGAGGTGTTTACCGCTCAAAATTTGTTGTTCTATGCACAGGTTTTGCGTCAAAACCTTATATGCCAGATGTACAAGGAATAGACACTTTTAAAGGAGAACTGCATCATACCGCAGCTTGGCCGCAGAAAGGGATCGACTTTACGGGGAAAAGAGTAGGCGTAATCGGAACTGGAGCGAGTGGAATTCAAGTTGCTCAGGAGGCGTCAAAGGTAGCCTCTCACGTTACAGTTTTCCAACGTACCCCGAATTTGTATCTACCTATGGGACAAGCTTCCTATTCCGAAGCCGACAATGTTGCCATGAAGGAAGAACTTCCCGCCCGCTTTAAGAAAAGGAGTGAGACGTTTGGGGGCTTCGACATGGATCTAATACCTGTTTCTGGCTTGGACGTAAGCGATGAAGAACGAGAAGAGACATACGAAAGATTGTGGGAAGCTGGTGGATTTAATTTTTGGCTGGGAACCTACCACGACATTTTCTCTAATGAAACTGTCAACAGGACTGCTTATGATTTCTGGCTAAAAAAGACCAGAGCACGTATCACTGATCCGGTTTTAGCAAAAAAACTTGCTCCTACTGAGCCGCCACATCCTTATGGAGTCAAGAGACCATCGCTAGAGCAATGGTATTTTGATATTTTCAATCACGACAATGCGACCTTAGTCTCACTAAAAGAAGAGCCTCTGAGCAAAATAACCGAAGCTGGAGTCGAAACACAAGAAGCATCTTATGATTTCGATATTATCGCTTTTGCAACAGGATTCGATGCCGTTACTGGCGGACTTACCTCAATTAATCTGACCGGTACAAATGGAATCTCGCTGAAAGAAAAATGGGCCATGGGAGTCAGAACCCACCTAGGTCTGGCCACAGCATCTTTTCCAAACGTCCTAATCAGCTATGGTCCTCAGGCACCGACTGGTTTCTGTAATGGGCCATCAAGCGCCGAGTATCAAGGTGAATGCATCATAGAAATGCTCTGCCATATTCGAGAAAACGACTACGCTCGGGTTGAAGCGGATAAAGATGCTGAAGAAAGCTGGCGTAACCAGGTATTAGAGCTTGCTGCCGGGACACTTTTCCCGAAGGCGGACTCCTGGTATATGGGCGCTAACGTGCCTGGGAAACCCAAAGAAATGTTGATGTACCCCGGTGGATTGCCCGCATACTTAGAAGAGTTCAGAAACTGTGCAGACGACGGTTACCGAGGCTTTAACTTTACCAAGTGAGAACTTAGAAACACGGATAACCCAGTTCAAAATCCCCTGAACTGGGCTTACTCAACAATAAAAACTCGTTACTTAACGTATACCGTTTCACACGCTCCGCCCACCGACCGGACGAGTTTTCTCTCAGACTTAACTGATCGGTAGGCGCTTTTAGCCCACCGTTCTTCTGTAAGCGCATCAAAAGTCTCTCCAAGCCTTCTGGAGTTGGGAGCAACAACTGATACCATACCCATTCCAGTCGTATCACCTGAATGTCCTCGAAACACGCTAATTCCGATATCCCCAAAACCATTGTTATGAAAAGCCTGTTCCAGGCCGCTAATAGCTCGCACAAATGCGCGCATGTTTTTAGTCCTTACCAACGTACTCCATATAGCGTGCTTTTCTCCAGCTTTTAATACCAGAGTCGACTGCGTTTTCACAGCACTGAATAATTGCTTATTTCTAACCTCTCGACCCGACTTTAACTTCGCTAACTCTGTCTTAAGCGTCTTGTTCCCTGGTAGGCCATCCAATGCAGATGCCAAAGTATCAGTGAGCATATAAACATAAAGATCCTTATCTTTTACCGCGCCAACATGAGGCGTGCACACTCCGACAACATGCGCTCCAAGAGATTTTCCAACGACAGGTCCGCTATCTCTTACCCAATCGTGGTAGGCGACATGGTCTGCAGTGTTAATGGTGTATACAGTCATAGCAGGAGTCGCATTGACAGCCCAAGACACAATCAGAAACATCGTTGTGACAATAAATTTCATAAGTAATTCCTCTAAAATAACTATAGTACTCGGTCAATTAAAAGTTATTGAACTGTCGAGCAAGCAAAGCAGTTCTAACTGCCTACATCATAAGCGCATACTGATATGAATATAATTAAAAGTTTGTCATTCTTAATTAAACAAAAGCTCACAGTCCTCCAAAGCGTTGAAAAAAAACTCCACTGGGCCTGGAGAACCTTCCCTCATAATGCACAAATTGTTCTTGGATATACTCGAGGCTATTTTCACTTAACTGCCTGTAGAGTTCACCTGTTATAGTCATAGCAAGATGCCCAGGCCAAGCTCTTGGTAGAATTTCGTGCGGCAAATCGGCGACTTTAAGCAGAATCCGTCGGTACTCATGTATCAGTAAAATCCGACAAATAAAAGAATCTTCAGGAGTGAGATCCCTAGGATTAGAAATACTGTTAGAAAGACTCGAGAAATCCTGTATGAATGAGTTATAGCCTATCGACACCTTATCTAATTGCCACGCGCTCTTAACTAGCTTTTTAGGAATCAAATCATCTTGTAGACTAGCCTGCCAATGTGTCACATATCTAGCCGCCTTAAATTCCTGTATTAGATTTTTCAGTGCCGCTGTGTCTGTCCTTGGGTGCGCAAACGCGCCATTTACTAGTACTCCAAAGCCAAGCCATTTGAGCTGTCGCACAAACTCTTCATACGCGAAGAAGTTCTCTTTCTTGCAAATAAGAATTGTCCACGACTTGTCCCATGACGGTTCACCAGAGGAATATATTTGACGAGACGCTTTATTATAGTCCTGCTCTCCGGCTGTACTTAGTGTGTAGAAGCTTCGTCGTCCTATTCGCTCAGACTGCAACCAATTATTTCGACTTAATCGAGAAACAGCTGTCCTAACTTGCCGCGCATTTAATCCAAATTTCTCTAGCACCTGAATCAAACTGCCCATCCAGACCGATCCCCCATGTTGAGATATGCAGTCGCCAAAAACTGTGATCGCAAGAGATCCTGCTCTCAACACCCGAGTCTTTAGGAAGGACTGTACTGAAGTCGGCGTCGCTTTATTCATCCACGGCTTTATAGCGCACGATCAAAATCAATCTGCACATCCTCGGAAACTGGTTGAGCCTGACAGGAGAGAATATAACCATCAGCTATTTCTTCGGGTAATAGCGCATGATGCGCTGCCATACTCACCTCTCCTTTGACAAGTTTGGCACGACAAGTACCACAGACCCCTCCTTTACATGCGAAAGGAAGATCGACGCCTTCTAGAAGAGCTTGGTCAAGAACGCTTCGTCCGTTTCTATTCATATCGAACTTCACTTTTCGCCCATCTAAAGTGATCGCTACTCGTGAAATACTTTCTTCTCCGAAGACATTAGAGCCAACAGGATGCACGTTATCCTCTAGACGAGTTGAACTAGAGACGAATAATTCAAGTTTAATTTTCTCCTTAGGGATACCATCAGACACAAGATCTTCTAACAACTGATTAGTCATCGTCTCTGGACCACAAAGAAAAACTTCATCCATAGCAGCGATGTCAAAAAGGGCAGGCGTCATAGAACTCAATTTTTGATAATTAATACGTCCGTGTAGCAGAGAGATTTCTCTCGACTCCTGGCTTAATATATGGACTAACTGCAACCGTTCTAGATATTGATTCTTAAGTTGTTCTAGCTTATTCCTGAACAGAATACTTGAGACCCGTTGGTTGCCATAGACTAAGGTAACGGTGCTCTGTCGCTCTCCATCAAGAATAGATCTAATAATTGACATGATAGGAGTGATGCCGCTTCCCGCAGCTACACAAAGATATCGCTTCATATCTTTGTTACCTTGCTCGTAAATGAATTTCCCAGCAGGAGGACTCACCTCAATACTATCGCCGATCTTTAATGCCTCATTGACCCAAGAAGAAAAGACCCCATTCTTTAACTTTTTTACCGCAACAGAAATATATTCATCATTATCCGTGCTGCAGATCGAATAGCATCGCCGTACATCTTCACCCTTTATGTCGCGCCTCAGAGTCAGGTACTGGCCAGGCTTAAAGCGATACTTCCCACGCAGCGAGTCTGGTATTCTCAGATCGACAGTCACCGCATCCTCAATCTCGCGATGAATAGCAACAACGGGCAGTTTATTAAAAGCTCCTAGTGACATTTGAAATAATCAAACGGCTCAAGACAACTACCGCAACGATAAAGGGACTTGCAGGCAGTAGACCCAAACACACTAATTAACGAAACATCATGTGACGCGCACCTGGGACACTTAATACCCTGACCAAAACTATCTCTACTCTCCACCGGCGGTGCAATACCTTCTTTTAAAAGCATCGCCCGACCGCGCTTAGAGATCCAATCTGTCGTCCATGGTGGTGCTAACTGCATTGTTACTTTGACCTCCTTATACCCTGCCTCGTCAAGGGCTCTTATGACGTCAAATTCTATGGTTTTCATCGCGGGACAACCGCAGTAAGTTGGAGTAATAACCACTTCCAAATGCTTTGGATGACAGACTACATCTCTTAAGATCCCAAGATCCAAGATGCTTAGTGTCGGAATTTCAGGGTCGCAAACTTTTTCTAGTAGCCCCAAAATCCGAGACTTACTTGCACTCGCTTCAACGGAATCATTTACGAAAGAATCACTCACTACCAATTCAACCCTGGATAAGTTCTTTGCAGATATTGCATCTCGGATAGCAAATGCCCCATAGCCTCGGTGTGTATTCCATTTCGCCCACCAGACAAGGACCATTTTTTTTCAGGTACGCTAAGAGTTGCTTCTTTTATAGTGGCATTGATATCAGCTTGCCACTTTGAATGTAGCCACTCTGGATCTGGACCAACAGCTTCAGCTATCATTTGAACATCGACTGGATCTCTCTCAAACAACTCTTCCGTATAATTCCACATTCCTTCCAGCGCGACTTGCATCCTCTCATGACTCTCTTCGGTGCCGTCCCCCAGACGCAATACCCAGTCACGGCTCCTATCCATATGGTACGTTGTTTCCTTTATCGCTTTTTTAGCAATAGCACTCAGTGTTTCATCAGAAGAAGATACTAACTCAGTGAATAAATGATAATGGTAAGTATCCAAAAGATACTGACGGGCCATCGTGAACGCATAGTCTCCTATAGGCAGCTCACAAAGTAGAAAATTTTCAAACTCACGATCGCTCCGAACAAACGCCAAATCATCCTCCGAACGACCCTCTCCCTCTAACTCAGCCGCATAGCTCAACAATAGTCTTGCCCGACCAACATGATCGAGAGCACAGTTCGCCATAGCGATATCTTCCTCGAGGAGAGGACTGTGACCACACCATTCAGTCATTCTCTGCCCAAGAATTAAGGCGTTATCACCTAATCGTAAAACGTATCTATAGTGGTTCTTAGTCATAATTTCAATTCTTCCGGCACCTCATAAAATGTTGGATGCCGGTAAACCTTATCCTCGGCTGGATCGAAAAAGGAAGCATCATTTTCAAACTGACTGGCATGAATATCTTCTGCTCTCACAACCCAAATGCTCACCCCTTCTTGGCGCCGAGTATAAGTGTCGCGGGCGGACTTCATAGCCTGATCTGCATCTGACGCATGTAGGCTGCCTATATGCTTATGATCTAAGCCTCGTCGCCCTCGAACAAATACTTCCCATAAAGGAAAATGACCTTTCAACATTGAATACTCCTTCATGCCACCTGATCAACATCAGATCTTGAGTGTTTTTCGGCGTATGCCATGAGTGCGTCTTTCACCCATTGTCCTTCATTATTTGCCTTTCTTCGGGCCTCTAAACGAGCGTCGTTACATAAACCTCCACCCTTGACCACTCGTGCAAACTCTTCCCAATCAATAGGCCCGAAGTCGTAATGTCCTCGCTCTTCATTCCATTTGAGATCTTGGTCTGGAATAGCAAGTCCAAGATGATCGGCTTGCTTCACCGTCTGATCTACAAATTTTTGTCTTAACTCATCATTTGACTGCCGTTTGATTTTCCATTTCATAGATTGTTGAGAATTGGCAGACTCACTATCATGTGGCCCAAACATCATCAATGTTGGCCACCACCATCGATTGAGTGCATCTTGCGCCATAGCTTTTTGAGCAGCTGCGCCTTCGGCAAGCACTTGCATGATTTCGTACCCTTGCCTCATATGAAAACTTTCTTCTTTACAGATTTTGACCATAGCGCGCGCATAGGGGCCATACGAAGTCCGGCAAAGAGAGATTTGATTCACAATGGCTGCGCCATCCACCAACCAACCTATCGCTCCTACATCAGCCCAGGTCAAAGTCGGATAATTAAAGATCGAAGCGTACTTTGCTTTCCCAATCAAAAGGTCGTTCATCATTTCTTCACGTGAGACACCCAGTGTTTCTGCAGCGCTATAAAGATAGAGCCCATGTCCTGCCTCATCTTGAACTTTTGCTAACAGGATAGCCTTTCGGCGTAACGTTGGCGCGCGCCCAATCCAGTTCCCCTCAGGCAGCTGCCCCACTACTTCAGAGTGTGCGTGCTGGGACATCTGCCGAACAAGATTGAGCCTATATTTTTCTGGCATCCAATCCCGAGGCTCAATCTTTTCCTCTGCCTCGATAATTGCGTCAAATTGACACTGCTCGTCAGTAAAGCTCATCACATCCACCATTTGTTGCCAATAGTCCTAGCGGTTAATATATTACATATATTTATAAAAATATAGTATATGTGTATCACATTTCTGATGCCCTCGATACAGGGCCTAACAAAGCATAAAATATTTAGGATATTTGTTATGATGCACGCTTAACTAAGGTTCCTATGCCTGAGCCAACCAAGCGGTATAAGACACGCGCGCTTTATACCCTCTGTAACATCTGCAGATTACTGCACTGGAAGCTGGTTTCCTACAAAAATCCAATTTCCAGATTCATTTTGCGCCCGAATCATCGAGTTTAGACTTTCACAATATGGGTGCGGACTAATTTAAAATGGACAAAACTCTCATCCGAAATCTAATAGTTGTGCTCGGTTCTACCACCTCTGTACAAGCCCTAGTCACAATGATCTCGCTTACTGTATCTGTGATGGCGCCGACGTTAGCGCGAGAATTAAACGTGAGCGTGGGAACTATAGGCCTCTACGCGTCCATGAGCTATATAGGAGCGATGATAGGCTCTCTTCTTTCGGGAGGATTTGTTTTACGCTACGGGGCTATACGAATAAGCCAAGGGCTCATGGTCATTTGTTCCCTCGGGTTGCTTCTATGTATCAATGGCCACTGGATCTGGTTTCTAATTTCCGCTTTTATATGTGGTCTTGGATACGGACCGGCAACTCCTGCCAGTAGCCAGCTCTTATCTAGGCACCTGCCTACCCGTTATCTATCATTAGGCTTCTCAATTAAGCAAACAGGAGTCCCTTTAGGTGGAATACTCGCGGGTCTTGTCGTCCCTTGGTTACTTATACGGCATAGCTGGCAAAACTCTATGCTCGTAATTGCTACTAGTGTCATCGTGGCTAGCCTCATCCTACAGTTATGTAGGAAGCAATTCGACGTTCAGCTGGAACCGAAGGCAAACCTTTTCCGTGGTAATTTCTTCAGCTCATTAAGGTTAGTTCTATCTCACCCGCAATTAAAACTAATAGCTATTGCTACTTTCTTCTTCTCCGCCACGCAGCAATGCTACATCTACTTCTTGGTTACTTTTTTAGAGAGTAATATTGGTTGGGATAATCAAAAAGCCGGCATTGCTCTAGCGATACTTGGCGCCTCTGCAGTCTTAGGTCGCATCATCTGGGGTGCTGTTGCTGATGCAACAGGGCGAAGTCAACTGCTTATAATGGTCTTAGCATTTGCGATGGCCACAGTCACCCTCTTGACTGGATTAATTACTCCGGAATGGTCCTCTATCTCAATTTTTATCTTATGCGGTGTTTTTGGAGCGACCGGTGCAGCTTGGAATGGTATTTACCTGGCAGAAATAACACGTCATGTCGCCGCTGAAGATGTTTCCAGAGCAACAGGTGGTGGTCTTTTCGTTACTTTTTTTGGCGTGGTTGTAGCGCCCCCTATATTTGGTTTGATTATCAATTTAACTCATTCATTTGAGACGGCCTATATAGCGCTCGGAACAGCAACAATGTTAATTGGCTTGCTCCTCCTGAAGAATCAACGCAAACTGGCTACCAGCGCTTAAATTATATTCACGAAGTAAACAGAGAGTGACGAATGAAAGATGAAAATAGGGTTGCTGTAGTCACTGGCGGCTCGCGCGGAATAGGGAAAGCTATCGCGATTAAGCTTGCTAAAGAAAATTGTGATGTGTTGATCACCTACCAACAAGACAAGGTGTCGGCAGACGAGACGGTTGATACTCTCAAGTCTCTCGGAAAAAAGGCGGTGTCCTTACAGGTAGAAATGTCAGATCCGACGGCCGGAGTAACAATATGTAGCCACGCTCTAAAAGAATTTGGAAAAATAGACATCTTAATAAACAATGCCGGAATAGGTTCTCCTAAGCGGTTCATCGTCGACTCAGAAGAAACTGATTGGTATAGAACTATAAATACTAACCTAAACGGCATCTTTCGTACTATAAAAGCTATTGTCCCTCATATGCGCTCTCGAAAAACAGGCAACATAGTAAATATCAGTTCCAACGTGACACGGCGTCTAGCACCAAATTTTGGTCCTTATGCGGTTTCTAAGGCGGGGCTAGAGGCGCTAACCCAAGTCCTTGCTAAAGAGGAAGCTGGGAATGGGATCAGGGTAAATGCGATCGCCCCGGGATTTGTAGACACTGACTTACTCCAAACTGCCTTTGATGAAGTAGGTATCGAAAAAGCGGAGGCACTGTTACACAGTATCCCACTAAAAAGACTAGGAATGCCAAGCGAAATTGCTGACATGGTTGTCGTTCTGGCCTCAAATGTTTCAAGCTATGTGACGGGTCAAATCATCTATGTCAACGGCGGCGGGCCAGAGGGTTAAATTGAAATGGACTATTTTTGGGAAAGGATTGCTTAAATGGTGTTAAAGCATCAAACAGCTATTGTAACCGGTGGCTCAAGAGGGATCGGGAAAGCCATCGCGCTGTATCTCTCTACTCAAGGGTTCAACATTGTTCTTTCATTCAAGAAAGATGAAAAAGCAGCCGCTGAAGTAGTTTCTCACATACAAAAGAGTGGAGGTGCGGCTGAAATGATTCGGGCAGATCTTAGCTTGGCTGATAGTGCTACTAACATCACGAGAGCAACAATGGAACATTTCGGGCGCATCGATGTCCTCATAAACAACGCTGGAGTTTCTTCGAACAAAAGTCTGATAGCCGATACTGCCGACCTTGAATGGAACGAAATCATTGATGTAAATTTGCATGGAGTCTTTAGGATGCTAAGGGCTGTAGTCCCTCAGATGCGACATCAGAAAAAAGGGAACATCGTCAACCTCTCTTCAAATATAACCAAACGCCTAGCCCCAACTTTTGGAGCCTATGCGGTATCTAAAGCCGCTCTTGAAACCATGACTCAGATTGTTGCAAAAGAAGAAGCCGCTAATGGAATACGGGTAAATGCTGTGGCACCAGGTCCAATAAAAACAGATATGCTAGAAAAGCTTTTAAAGGAGATGGGGGCTCAACGAGCGAAGTCTTTTGTAGAATCAATGCCAATGAAACGTATGGGTACTGCCGATGAGATAGCTAAGATGGTGGCTATGCTAACCTCTGACGTTGCAAGCTTCGTAACAGGACAAATCATCTACGTAAATGGTGGTGGACCAGGCACATAAAAGCTAAATCGTTGGCCTACTCTCTAGTTGGCCAAACCACAGCAGTGATACCGATGCAGATCAATAGTGCTCCGACTAAATGATAGTGGTGAAGTGTTTCTCCTAAAAAAGTCACTGCCAAGCCAATGCCAAAAAGTGGAAGTAAATTTAGAAATATCGAGGCTTGCTTAGCTCCAACTCGGCCAACGCTTATGTTCCACATTGTAGTGGCCACAATGGTGGGGATGACAGCCATAAAGAATATAGCCCAGAGCACTTCTGGAGTCATCTCGAATTGCCCCAGCGCGAGCAACTCCCATGCGTAAAATGGAAGCAATATTAGAATCCCGGCATAAATTGTCACAAGCATCATTAGGAAGGGTCTGACCCCAGACAACCAGCGATGTAAATTGATGGAATACAGTGAGTAAAATAAAACAGCAAGTAATACCAAAAGGTCACCCGCGTTAAAAGTTAATGACTGGAGCACCTCTAGATCCAGACGAGTGGCCATAGCAAAAATTCCTCCAAGAGCTGCCAGCATACCCAGAATTTGTAACCGGCTGGGCTCGTCGCGTAAAAAAATCCACGCCATAAATACCGTAACTATCGGTTGGCTAGCGCTGAACAATGCAGCATTAGTCGCAGTAGTATGCTGTACCGCAAACATCAGCATGGTGCTTCCTCCGGCCATAAAAATACCGAGGAGTAATAAATGTGATAAGTGGGATTGCATAAAACCCCACTGCGATCTCAGCTGAGGGACTAAAACAGGGGTAAGTAAAAAAGCTGCCGCAACCCAGCGCAAAAAAGAAAAACCAATAGGGTTGACCGACTCATACACCGCTTTTGCAACAATAATTCCCAACGACCAAAGCATCATTACGCCTGTCAACATGAGATAAGAAGTCATGTTATTAGTTGTTTTATTGTGTAGCTCCAAAAATAGTACTCCTCGTAAGCGACAAGCATTTAAATAAAGACGGCCTTAACACATGCTTTAAAATTTAGACGCTAGGAACCATTTCCAGTGGGGAGACAGCGCGTAGTAATTGTCTAAAGGCGCGGCTATTATATTCCCTCACATACAGTAAGGGTAAGAAATGATCACTAAAGGAATTAAAGAGCTTTGCGAACAAGCAGAACGTGAAATAGAAACCATGGACGTAGAGCAAGTCATGAAGGTGATGAACGATGAAAACGTACAGCTCGTTGACATTCGCGACATTAGAGAATTATGGCGGGACGGTGCAATCCCTGGATCGAGTCATGCACCAAGAGGAATGTTAGAGTTTTGGGTCGATCCAAACAGTCCCTATCATAGAGAAGACTTCGCATCGGGAAAAAAGTTCATTTTTTACTGTGCTGGTGGACTGCGATCTGCCTTGGCAGCTCAAACTGTACATAACATGGGATTGGCTCCAGTCGCCCATATGGCGGGAGGTTATGGCGCATGGGTGAAAGCGGAAGGGCCAATCGAGCCCAAAGAAGCTAAGCTACCTAAACCCAAATAGTTCTTCTGAGGTGTTAAAAATCAAGGCCAGTACCTTCACTGAACTGTTTCATACAGAAGTAATCTCGCCAGGCAACAATTTTGCCATGTTCTACTTCAAAAGCACCTGAGACAGGAAGTCCGAAGGGCTTCCCGTTTGGTGGTGAAAAATAATCGATACGCTCATTCATTACAAATTGCCCCGTAGCAGCGACTCTGAGCGTCTCAATACGAACAGGACCCACAACTGCGAAGAAACCTTCTAAAACATTTTTAACTTCTTCGGGGCCGTGAACGGCGGGAAAAGGCATGTTTTGATATATACAGTCTTCAGAGAGGTATATCAGCGAGCCGACGACCCCTTTATTTAGCTCATCACAAAACGAGGCAACTACTTCTTCAGGATTCATTCTTCACCTCCTTAAATTATAATCGAGCTAATGCCCGATACTGTCACGCAACGCGTAGTTCCCACCGAGAAAATCACAAAAGTAGTTTTCTATTTCGGGGTGATTAACCGGCATCCCGCTCGTATCATCCAGTAAATTTTGCTCAGACACATAAGCAACATAGCTATGCTCTTCGTTTTCCGCAAGTAGGTGATAAAAAGGCTGGTCCTTTACAGGGCGCAGCTCCTCAGGGATCGACAACCACCACTCTTCGCTATTGCTAAAGGTTGGATCAACATCGTAAATAACACCTCTGAATGGGTGTAATCTGTGCCTTACAACTCTACCAATATCAAATTTTGCACTTCTGACTAATTGAGTCATCTCTATCCTTTCTAATTGCTGTCTCAATCCTATTCCGCCAAACGGTAGGAAACAGTGCTCAGCGTAATAGGAGCAACATCTATAATCAAGTCAAACCCACAGCGGCACACATGAAATCATGTTATCTGCCTGTTACTCGTCGAGTCGCCGTTAAAAAACGTTCTGTCTGATCGGGCGACCCTCTTAGCCCTCGATTGATGTCATCTTCTAACTTGCCAACATTTGTATCAATTGTCGCCGCATCAATAACTCGCTTCGACTCTTTTACTGCTGTCGTTGAGTTTTTTGCTATCTGTTCTGCAAGTAAGATGACTTCCGATAGCAAGTCATCGTCTTCACAAACCTTATTTACCAGACTCCACCTCTCAGCTTCTAGAGCATCAAATTTCTTCGCTGAGAAAATGAGTTCTTTAGCCCGCGCCGCGCCGACCAGTCTAGGGAGCGTTGCCGCCCCTACTACTAATCCATATTCAGCACCCGGGAGTCGAAAAGATGCAGTATCTGACGCATATCTTATATCACAGGAAATTGCCAAAGCAGCGCCACCTCCATAACAATACCCATTTATCGCAGCAATAATTGGTAACGGTGATTTCCCAAAACGGTCTATGGCCAAGTAGGCTGCTATTGATTTAGGCACACCTCGCTCCCCCTCTAGCCCACTCTGCTCCAGCATATCTTGCCCTGCGCAAAAAGCACGTGTCCCACTTCCTGTCAAAATGACGACACGCACACTAGGATCTGACTCAGCATTATCAAGCGCTTCCACCAGAACAGTTGCGAGCTCATGATTTAGCGCATGATGCCGATCAGGTCGATTCATAGTGAGAATCAGGACATGCTCGCCATGCCTCTGGAGAAGAAGCTCTTTAGACATCTAAAATACGCACTGGATCAGAGCCGTCCCAATCTTTCGCGGCATCTTCAACCATTTGGAAAAGTCCTTTGTAGGTGTCAGAGTTATCCCAGAGTTCGATAAAATGGCCTATGGTATCTACTGTATCAAAATAAACTAAAGGAGATCCCCCCACTGTGCATTCGAAGGCTGCTTCGTGGCCCAATGCTTTATAGTGAGCACAAGTCTCCTCAAAATTTTCTGGCATCATTCCAAAGTGATGAACCCCAGTTCGGCCCGCATCCAAAAATTCCTTGTATACCGATGGAGAATCATCTTCACAGTAAATAAGCTCAATCTGTACATCACCAGAGTTACCAAGTGCTAATGAAACATCAGCATGAGACTCTCCACCTCTATACTTTTGGTTTTCTAAAGGGCAATGTTCGGCTAAAAAAAACGGCCCCACCTTTAGTGTTTCAGTCCAGTATTTTAGCGCGGCATCCATATCGCGAACCACGTATGCAACCTGCCGTATAGTGTAGAGAGGCTGGGTCATATCTTCTTCCTTTTAATTGATTTCTAATTTCATACGCTGACGATAACCCGATCACTGGTCTAGGGACAAGTGCAAACTAAAATCCAGCCGCCTGACCTTCTTTTCGATGATCCGATCCACCTGCATATCCATGATCGGTTCTAACTATTAACTGAGCCCCTCCAAAAGAAGTGCTGTCAGGAGCATATGCAACCTCATGTCCTTTTGCGACCAAGCCCTTTGCGATTGTTTCAGGGAATCCTGGTTCTAGCGAAATAGTGTAATCTGCTAGGACTTGCCATCGAGGAGCATCGCTTGCCGCTTGGGGATTCTGGTTATAATCAATCAGCCGAGAAACCATCTGAACATGTCCCTGAGCTTGCATGGGCCCGCCCATAACTCCAAAACTAGCCAACGCCTTTCCATCGCGGGTTATGAAGCCTGGAATAATTGTATGAAATGGCTTTTTTTTAGGTCCTACTTCGTTGGGATGTCCTTCTTCTAAGGTAAACCCCCACCCTCTATTCTGCATGGTAATACCTGTGTCAGGTATCACTATGCCTGATCCAAACCCAAAATAATTAGATTGGATAAATGAAACCATCATCCCATTATCATCCGCCGCGGACAAATAAACTGTGTCGTACCCTGCGGGCATCGACAGTGGAGGAATACAAGACGAGGTAGCGCAAATGCTCCCTGCAAGATTTCGAAGTCCAGCGGGATCTAGCAGTGCTTTGACAGTAATTTTCATATGAGACGGATCTGAAATCCACCGAGCCGCAGTGTGCAAAGCAATTTTCATAGCTTCTATCTGCGTGTGCACACTTTCTAACGAATCACATGGCGTGACCTCAAGCTCGTTCAGGATCCCTAGAGCAACTAAAACAGCCAATCCTTGACCATTAGGAGGTATCTCATGAACAACAACATCTCTATATGGCATGCTAATTGGAGCTACCCATTCAGTTTCATGACTCGCTAAATCTTCGTAATTGAAGGCGCTTTTCTCTAGCTTCGATGACTGAATGATCTTTTCAGCAATTGTACCTTCGTACATCGATCTCGGGTCTCGTGAAAGAGTCCGCAGTGTCTTTACAAGGTCCGATCTAAAATACCTCTCTCCTACCTGAGGTGCGGGCAAAAAAGTTTTACGAAACTCTGGAAAATCTTGATACCACTTGGCTGGACCATTGTTCCAGTCAAAAGCAGTCCGAAAGCCAACTAAAAATCCTTTTTCGGCATAATGTATAGCGGATTCGAAAAGCTGCTCAAATTCCAGTTTTCCAAATTGAGCCGATAGGCATCGCCAAAGGTCCACCGCACCTGGCACGGTTACAGAGTCCCAACCAAATTGAGGCATACTGTCGTAATCAGAGAAATAGCTTGGTGTCCACGCCTTCGGCGACCGGCCGGATCCATTGATGCCATGAAGCCTGCTGCCATCCCATACTAAGGCGAAAGCATCCGATCCAACCCCATTCCCGGTCGGCTCCACTACAGTAAGAGTAATTGCGGCGCTCAACGCCGCATCTACAGCATTTCCTCCAAGTCTTAACGCCTGAAGGCCAGCCTGAACAGCAAGCGGTTGAGATGTGGCAACCAAGTTAGAAGCCACAACCGGGTGCCGGAGAGACTCGTGTGGCAGAATCTTGGGAAGCATCCGGATATCCTTTTTAAGTAATTTTTATTAAACTGTCTCATAATGTCTTCTTATTTACAAAAATGATGCATGAACTTACTGTTTAACAGTATTGGCTAGCCTGAGGGTGACATCTGACTAAATGCTGACTGCACGATATGTCTTTCATAATAACGACTAGCTAAAAAAACAACTGGAGAATAACAATGTTAAAAATCGCACTTTATATAGCTGTTAGCCTTTCTTTCTTAATGTCAGGCTGTAGTGAAGCTCCAGATGAAAAATTAGTAAATGCAGCGACGGGTAACCATCGCTCAGCTGACAATATCGCAAGGAACGCAACTAGACATAGCATAGAGACCCTAAAATTCTTTGGCCTGAAAGACACCATGACCGTCATGGAGGTTTGGCCAGGTAGCAGCGGATGGTACAGCGAAATTTTAGCTCCATACTTGCGTGAGAATGGTACATTTTACGCCGCAAACTTTAACGGGAGTACTGGAGTACAATATTTCGAAAATGCTGCTGCCAAATTCCAAAGGAAACTTAGTGCTTCTCCCGAAGTCTACGACCAAGTAAAAACGGTAGGTTTAATGCCTCCCAATGATGTGACACCAGTACCTCAAAACAGTGTTGATCTAATACTCACCTTTAGAAATTTGCATAACTGGGTTAACGGCGATATGGCGGAAGAAATGTTCGAGATCTTCTTCAAAGCGCTTAAGCCAGGCGGGACATTAGGTCTTGTGGCACACAGAGGAACGGATGAAATGCTTAACTTTGACAAAGGCTATACTGGCTATCTAGCAGAAAGTGTAGCGATTAATCTTGCCAAAAATGCTGGTTTAGAATTAGTAGAGAAGTCGGAGATAAACGCCAACCCTAAAGACACTAAAGACTATTCCGATGGCGTCTGGACTCTACCTCCGAACTTCAAAAAAGGCGACACCGATAAGGAAAAATATGCCTCTATTGGTGAAAGCGATCGGATGACATTAAAATTCCGAAAGCCCAAAGATGAAAAAACGACTGTAGTAAGAGTTTTATTTGATGTTGAAGCGGGAGCAGATATCGTTGCCCTGGAAAAGAAAATGCTTGCCTCTGCTGTTAAATACGAAGGGTTAGAAGGATTGACGCGCAAGTATTATGTTTGGAACGACGAAAAGTCACAAGTTGGTGGGATCTACTTATGGGAGTCTCGGGCTGTTGCAGAGGCGTGGTTCAACGAGGCATGGTTTGCTTCTATGACAAAAGCTTGGGGCAAGAGACCCTTTGTCGAATATCTTGATACTCAAATTGTTGTGGACAACGAGACTAAAAAAACGCTAACCAACTAATGGAGCTTTGCATTTCCAATATCTAGGCCAGCTAGCCTTTGGTTTAGCATGACCTTATATTCCTGTGACGGTGCCAGAGCGAGTGCAAATTCGATTTCTTTCTTCCCCATTGAAGGTAAGCCTGCCTTATCCCAAAGGTCTATTCTTCCGAGGTGAATCACAAAAGGCTCATCTACTAATAATAACTGGTAAGCTGAGAAATCGAGCGCCTTATTAAAATCTTCTTGTGCGACCGCCAGAGCTCGTAAGTTGTTCAACATTCTTAAAAGTAGATCAATTGGCTTCGCAACCTTGAATGCATCTTTTTCTGAGGTGCCAGACTGATGTAACCAGTCTTGCATTAAACCAACATCAAGAGGTTTCATTGTAAATGGATCTATCAGCAGTCCATTTACTTTCACAAGAAAGTGCCCCGGGAAATTAATTCCGTGACATTCGATTTGTAGTTGGCCTCCGATCGCCATCACGACTACAGCAAGACTAATCGGTATGCCTTTTTTTGTTCTCAAAACGGTTTCAATCGCACTATTAGAATAGGTGTAATAGTCGGTCGCGCCACAGAACCCTTCTGAGCGAAGCGCTCTTAAAATCTCAAACTGAGGAGCATCACTGATCCCCACTTTCAAAGACAAGCGAGTTATTTCTTCCATCACCCAAGCTGTATCAGTGCGCTCATTTATGAGCCGGGAAAGTAGTATCGCGCCCACCAAGAAACTCTGATTTAAGCGCTTAAATTCTTGAAATTCTGACTGTAATGGCAAATCATAATTAATCAATTCATGGTCCTAGTATTCAACTCTGTACTCTAGAGGAAACTCTGTGCTAGCTCGTAGCGTAGTGTAAAAAAATCAATTCTGACGCTATAATACAGGACATCAATTAATTTCAGTACTTAAATTAACCAAAGGAGCTACAACGATATGGGTGATCCAATTAAGGAAGCAAGTGAAAGCGGATGGATAGCCTCCCACCGTGAACAGTATCTATCTGACCCTCAGGCTGGACACATGTGGGATTCGAAACCTGCTGGCGGGAAGGGTCCTATTCCGACACTACTATTGACCACAACAGGAAGAAAATCTGGCACCAAGTCAGTGATGCCTCTTATCTACATAGAACATGATGGCAGTCAGGTAGTGATCGCCTCTAAAGGTGGCGACCCGAAGCATCCGGGTTGGTACCACAACATGGTCGCGCAGGATGAAGTCACTGTTCAAGTCATAGATGATGAATTCCAAGCAGAAGTCAGAGTCGCTGCAGGCGAAGAAAGAGCAGCAATCTGGGAAAAAGCAGTGGAGTTATATCCCCCTTATGCTGACTACAAAGTGAATGCAGGCGACCGTGAAATCCCTGTAATGATCTTAGAACGCATTAGCTAAAGTGATTGTGAAATTAGATCGCAGTTCATTAAGATGATGCTGCGATCTAGCTTCTACAAATACCTTTAAATGAACGGAGCAAAAACTCTCCCTAGCCTATGAGTGGGTACTCCGTCTCCGAAAACCCCCTCGAGATAAGCCTTCGTCAAGCTGCACACCCAGAGTATTTAGTGCCATTGAAACGAGGTTGTATTGCCCTACAGTAAAAATGAGATCGACCACTTGCTGTTCATTTAAATGAACAAGTAAAGAATCCCATGTTTCACCTTGTATGAAAGTATCAGCAATAAGCTCGTCAGTCGCCGTCAAAAGAAGTCGATCGAGCTCACACAAATCAGGACTGGTCGGTCCGACTATAGCGCTATTAATCCCAGCGTCATCAAGTCCAGCTTTACGAGCAATCACTTCATGCTGCGCCCATTCGTATCCAGCTTCACATAAATAGCCGACTCTCAAAATGACTAATTCTCGATCGCGAAAACTAAGCGTCGATTTAAATAAAATATGGTTCGCAAAAACCATCCAACGCTTCATCATGCTTGGATGTTGGAGTAACGTCTTAAACACATTGTGAACAGACCTCGACTCAACAAAAGGCTTCATAATTCGGTGGTCTTCTTCATCCCAATTTTCTTTTTCTTTCGGTTTAATTCTAGGCGCGGTAAGTCGCATGTATTTTTCCTATCTTTGCTCAGGGACCAAGAGTAATATCTTGCCATAATCATATTATTTCTGCAGAAATTCTAGATGGAATCTGAAAAGGGAACTCTACATTGAAAAGCCTACAGCTTAGAACAGCGCTGCAAACTATCAGTGGACAGATGACGAGCGACGGCGCCGGGGTAAAGATCAAGCGACTAATCGGCGGGAATCTTATCGCGGAACAAGATCCATTTTTACTCTTCGATGAGTTTCTCTCAGACGACCCTAACGACTATATCGGTGGATTCCCCGACCATCCGCATCGGGGCTTCGAAACAGTCACATATATGCTTGCAGGAAAAATGCGGCATCAAGATAATCGTGGTAACAGCGGTTTATTAGAAGCTGGAAGTGTTCAGTGGATGACGGCGGGAAAAGGACTGGTGCATTCTGAGATGCCTGAGCAGGAAAATGGCCTCATGTGGGGGTTTCAATTGTGGATAAACTTGCCCGCCAAATCTAAAATGATTCCACCTAGATACCAAGACATTCCGCCCCAGAATATACCTGAGGTCGAAATACTCGATGGTGCTTTAATTCGCGTCATAGCCGGACAATTTAATAATGTAGAGGGGCCAATCCACGGAATAGACGCCGAGCCACTTTACCTAGACATACGGCTTGGTAATGCGACGTCGCTTGAAATACCTATTCCTTCAACGCATAGCGCTTTTGCTTATTGTTATGAAGGAGAGGTCTGTATTTCTGGTGATCTAGTAGAAAAAGGGAAACTGGTGTCTCTGAGCGAGGGCGATTACATTACGGTGAAAGGTTGTTCTGTTTCAAGCCAAGATTCCTTGATACTCGTCGCTGGAAAGCCCTTTAGCGAACCCATTGTTCGCTATGGGCCCTTCGTGATGAATACTAAAGAAGAAATTCAACAAGCAATTCATGATGCCCAAAATGGTCTTCTTTAAAAAATAATAAGTGATTTATATCCAAACTTTACGACAGATACTATATCTTAGCCAAAAGCTAAGAAATTTTCAGGCGGACCACTTAAGAGGGGAAAGAAATGAGACGCGACATAGAATTCAATGCCGATGGGGTTAAATTGCGCGGATGGCTATACAAACCTAACAAAGGGAAAAAGCCATTTCCAACAGTCGTTATGGCCCACGGGTTCTCTGGCATAAAAGAAATGGGTTTAGACCTCTATGCGGAAGTGTTCGCCAAAGCAGGCTTATCTGTTTTGGTTTATGACAACAGATGTCTAGGCTCTAGTGGAGGCCAACCGCGACAAGATATCGACCCTACTATGCAACTGAGGGACTATCGCAGCGCGATTACTTTTGCTCAACAACAATCCGAGTGCGACTCGCACAGAATTGGCGTGTGGGGAACTAGCTATACTGGAGGCACCGTGTGTGCGGTAGCGGCGCTCGATCGAAGAGTGAAAGCGGTCGTCAGCCAAGTTCCATTCATGAACGGACACAGAAATTTACAGCAATTTCTTCCAATAGGATCAGTTCAAGGATTCCATGAAATGCTGGACGAAGATCGCATTCGACGAGTCTCTGGAAAAAAGTCTGCGTATGTGAAAATGTGCTCTCTTGATCCCAATGAACCCCATGTTTTCCCTGGAGAAGAAACTTATAATTATATCCATCAATACGTGGATGCTGATCCCAAATGCACCTGGGAAAACAGAGTTACAATCAGGTCTCTAGAATATATGGTTGAGTATGACGTCACTGGCTATATGAAAATGATTAGTCCAACTCCGTTAATGATGATCGTATCGGAAGTCGACACCACTACTCCGTCTGATATCGCTCTAGAGCTTTATCACATGGTGCAAGGTCCCAAAGACCTCAAGGTGATTTCATCCAATCATTACGGCGCTTATACAGAGAAATTCAAAGAGACCAGCGCGGCTGCCAAAGATTGGTTCGTTCGATACTTGTAAGAGCAAACTAACTTACAAGCAGGTCGCTATAAAAAACAGCCTGTGTACTTTCTACGAAATAATTTGGGAACTTAGCTTTTTAATGCGTGCTTGAAACCAAAGCCCAAGTGATACCATTCCTAGGCTAGCCACAACAAATAGTGTGTCGTAACCATAATCATCCACAAGCACGCCAAACACAAATACACCAATACCTTGTCCGAAGAAAAGCATGAATGCCCATAATGACATAGCGGCCCCACGAGCATGGATTGACAGCTCTGTTGCGCGTGTTTGCATCGTATTGTGGATCAAGTAGAAACCAAAGCCTGCAAAGAAAAAAGCAACGAAAGCGATCCACCACGATGGAGCGTAAGCCAGAACCAACAAGGCAAAGCCCATCACTAATCCGCCACCTGTTGCCAGACCGCGTTCACCAAGCTTCGGCACTAGCCAGTTAACACTAGCAACGTAACACAACCCCCCTACCCCATAAGCGGACAAAGTAAGCCCTATTAAACTATAATCAAGATTATGAACTTGGCGTAAATATGCTCCAAAATAAGCCATGGGACCAAAGACGAAGAAACCTTCTAATGTGACGGCAATCATAGCAGTCCGAGAAGGCACTTCGCGGAAAAGACTAGCATAGAGCCGAATGACAGGACCTACAGCTAACGGTTCTTCAGACAAAAATTCTTTTTGGACATGCCGCCACAAAAAGATGCACAACAGACAACACCAAAACCCAAGAAAGAAGAAAACCTGCCGCCATTCGAAATACTCAACAGCAATCCCACCAAAAAAGGCACCACCAATACTCCCCCAAATAATGCCATTTATGTACTTCCCAATAACAAGCTGACGTGATTCATAAGGCACTTCATCGGCTATATACGCCATAGCTAGAGGGATAGTACCTGCCATAGACAGGCCAGAAAGAAATCTCATAACAACAAGTTGTGTTAGTGATTGACTGAATCCGGAGCCCACAACGAAAATAACAGATAATGTAAGCGACCCTGCTATAACACGCAATTTTCCAACTCTGTCTGCTATAGGACCGCAAAAGAGCTGCGCCAGACCATAAGGGACTGCAAAAGCAGCTACGACAATCCCAGCTTCTCCAACTAGAATTGAAAAATCTTTCGCAATGACTGGTAACAATGGCCCAGTGACATTCATTACCGCGACCACGAGAAAACTCATCAAACTTAGCAGCTTTATTGTAAGGTTCACGGTATGAGGACAGCCTTGAGTATTAAAAGAATAAGCGGCAATAGCTAATTAAAAATCTTGATTGTATCATTCTATAGAATGCAGACTGGCGCACTCGTCATAACTTCAGTGCGCGAACAATAGCTTGAAGCTGACTTCAACGCTAGAAGTACTTAAAAAAGGAATCCTATGAAAGCTATTCTAAGCATTAACCCCGGCGGGCCAGATACGCTCCAACTTAAAGATATTGATGCTCCTATCCCAGGACCTAAAGAAGTTAGGATTAGAATACGCGCCTGTGGAGTTAATTACCCTGACACACTAATTATTGAAGACAAATATCAGTTTAGACCCGATCGACCTTTTTCCCCGGGAGGAGAAGTGGCCGGAGAAATCGATGCGATAGGCAGTGAGGTGCTAAGTCACAAAGTGGGGGATCGAGTGATTGGTCATTTGGGATGGGGAGGGATGGCTGAACAAGCAATCACTACACCTGATAAATGCATGCCTATCCCTGACGGGATGAAAGATTATGAAGCGGCTGCTTTTATGTTCACCTATGGAACTTCTTATCATGCGCTAAAACAGCGTGGTAATTTGCAGGCCGGCGAAACGTTATTAGTTTTAGGTGCCGCAGGAGGCGTAGGACTTGCTGCCGTCGAACTCGGGAAAGCTATGGGCGCTAATGTCATTGCTGCGGCCTCGACTGAAGAAAAAGTTGCTTTAGCCGTATCTCGTGGAGCAAGCAAGGGAGTCGTATATCCCAAAGGACCATTCGACAAAGCCCAGACAAAAGAACTATCAAAGCTATTCAAGGAAGCCGTTGGTAGTAAGGGAGCAAACGTAATATATGATGCTATTGGCGGGTCTTATGCCGAAGCATCTCTGCGCAGCATCGCTTGGGAAGGAAGATTTTTAGTCGTAGGCTTTCCATCTGGAATTCCTAGTATTCCATTGAATTTGCCGTTATTAAAAGGATGTCAGATTGCAGGCGTATTCTGGGGCTCTTTTTGCGAACGGCAACCGGTCGAAAATACGCAAAACGTGCATGAGCTTTATGAGTTATTTAAAGCCAAAAAGATTAGACCATATGTTTCAGCACGATACCCACTGGCGGAATCGTCCCAAGCTATAAAAGATCTCTCAGAACGGCGAGCTATGGGTAAGATAGTAGTTACTATGGATGACTAAAACATCGCGTAAATGCTCCTTTTCTCCGATTAACTATTTCGCTTACAAAAAAGCTTCCATGCTGCAGCAGAATTTGTAACTATTGTGCTAAATCTGATTTTATTAGACTAAAGGGGAAAATCCGTGCGAGTTATTTTTACGCTATTTCTTTTAATTGGCGCTCTGACTCAAGGTCAAGCAGCCCACCATGAAACTGACGAAGGTGCTGATGTTTTTCAGGCGAACTGCGCATACTGCCATAACCAAAATCTACCTCGTATGCCGACACGAGATCAGCTTCTAGAAAGGGACGTAAAGGAAGTTTATTCTGCCATCACCAGCGGAATAATGGCTCCTTACTCTAGAGATTTATCTCCGGATGAAAGACGCTCCGTGAGCGAGTATGTCACAGGTAAAAAACTAGGCGACTACGCATCCGGAGCTGCAGCAATACCCAAAGAAGCGTATTGCGCTAACCAGCCAAAATCCCCAGTAAGAAATGCCAGCTCAGGCTGGAATAGCTGGGGCAATGACAATGCTAACACACGCTTTCAGACAGAAGAAAAAGCGGGATTTACCGCAAGTGATGTTCCTAACCTCAAATACAAATGGGCGTTTGGCGTTCCGGCAGTTTCAAGTATGTCAGGACAACCAACGATCGCAGATGGCAAACTGTTCTTTGGTACTTGGTCGGGTCTTCTCGTTGCGCTCGATGCCGAATCTGGCTGTGCCCTCTGGGTGTATGAAGCTGGTAGCGGGATTAGAACAGCAATCTCATTGGGGGAGCTCAGCGATGGGTCTATCAGCTTGTTTTTTGGAGATCTAAGTGGAAAAGTTTACTCCATAAATCCGAATACTGGACAAAAAAATTGGGCGATTCAGGGAGATGACCACGACCACGCTCGCATTACTGGAACACCCGTTTATTACGATAATCGACTTTATGTTCCGCTATCATCTCTAGAAGAAGTCGCTGGAGCAATGCCTGACTATGAATGTTGTACATTTAGAGGCGGCTTACTGAGTGTTGATGCGCAGACTGGCGAGACTATTTGGAAGACATACACCGTAGCTGAACCAACGAAACAGGGCAAAAATAAACTTGGCGTACAGATCTGGGCACCAAATGGGGCGGCTATTTGGACAGCTCCGACACTTGATCCTGAAACGAGAACAATCTACGCGGTCACGGGAGACAGTTACTCTCATCCTGCCGCACCTGAATCAGATGCAGTGATGGCCTTTGATATGGATACTGGTGACATTAAATGGACAACACAAACCTTAGCAGGCGATGCGTTCACAACTGCCTGCCTTTCTCCGGAGACCATGGACTCTTGCCCCGATAACCACGGACCGGATCTTGATTTTGGCAGCTCTCCTATCCTCGTCACAAACTCCGACGGGGAGCGATTGTTATTGGCAGGCCAAAAATCAGGCTGGCTCTATGCGCTTATACCCTCATCAGGTGCACTAAAATGGAAAGTAAAAGTAGGTCCTGGAGGAGTTGTCGGTGGCATCGAGTGGGGCTTCGCAGTGGATAAGTCTAAAGCTTATGTCGCAATAGCCGGTGCCTGGGAACTTGGGCCTGGAGAAGCTGGTGGAATAAGTGCAATTGATCTCAACACTGGAGCAGTTGTTTGGAAAGCACCCCCTTCGCAAACCAGTTGTTCCAGAGTCAAAGAGCGATGTAACACGGGTCAGCTAGCCGCCGTGACTGCAATAGACGGCGCGGTGTTCTCAGGTAGCTTGGACGGTTATTTACGTGCTTATGACTCTACTAGTGGAAAGGTAATCTGGGAATATGACACCCGTAATACTTATGACAGTGTAAACGGTATTAAAGCCATGGGTGGCTCCCTTAACGGTCCCGGCCCAGCTATTGCTGCAGGACACCTTTATGTGAACTCAGGGTATGGTATGTGGAATATGTGGCTTCCTGGAAATGCACTCATCGCGTTCAGCGTTAACGGAGAATAGATATATGTCAGATAGAATTGAGCTTTCCGATATCAAAAATAAGTATGTAGCCGTTGAGGATGCCCGCGAAATGTCAGGGTTGAGGATGGTACTAGGCGCTTATCCTGTTCCTGGGCCTTGGCGAGAATCTTGCAAAGGACTGTTCTATGTGAAAGGTCTATCATATACCTGTGTAAAGACAGCTAATCGGAATGAATCTGATCTCGCACTGGGAATGAATGGCTCGCAAAGCGAACTCATATCTTGGACTAGCCAAGCGAGTGCACCAGTAGCCATTTGGCAGGATGAGAGACCCAGGTACAGTTGGATCGACCAAATCAACCTGGCCGAGAGGTTAGAACCTGAGCCAAGACTAGTCCCAAAAAATGCGGCCGACAGAGTCCTAATGTTTGGCCTTATTAATGAGCTAGCGGGTGAATTTGGCGCTGCTTGGATGGGAAGACATATACTGGTAAAAACTGCATATCAGGTCGCAAAAGAAAATGATGATGATACAGGGTTTGCGGATACATTAGGAGGGAAGTATGGCTATTCCGATGGTGCTTTAAAAAATGCAAATAGAAGAATAGTGGAGGTTTTCGATCAATTAGATGTCCAATTAGCTATACAAAAAGAAAAAGGGTCTAAGTACTTAATTGGCGATTGCTTGACCGCGTTGGATATCTACCACGCATGCTTTTTCGGCCTATTCAAACCTATGGAACAAGAACGGTGTCCTATAGCAACAGACTTTCGTCCATTTTATGAATGCAGAGAAACTGAAGTTCTCAAGGCATTAAGTCCCAGCCTGCAAGAACATAGGGACTATATCTATGAAAACTACCTAGAACTACCAGTAGTATTTTAAATAAAAAAAACGGAGAAAAAATGAACGGTTACACAACACTAGGAACAAATGACTTGGAACAAGCGTCTAAATTTTATGACGAGCTCCTATCCGAAATGAACGGCAGCAGAGTGATGGAAAACGAACGTATGGTTATGTGGTCCACCGGTGCCGATAAACCCACAGTGGCCGTCCTGAAACCATTCAATGGTGAGCCTGCTACCGCTGGTAACGGCTCCATGTTAGGTATTAGCTGTGAGTCTCATAGCGTGGTAGACAAAGTTCATGCGAAAGCACTTAGTTTGGGTGCTGGCGACGAAGGTGCACCTGGAAACCGAACAGAAGCATTCTATGGTGGATATATCCGAGACTTAGACGGAAATAAAATCGTCTTTTTTAAAATGGGCTAACTAAAGAGAATTTAATTTAGTGTTTGACCAAGGCTCTGATATTTACTTTGACGACATTAAAGTAGGGGATGAAGGCACCTTTGGTCCTTACCATGTAGGAAAAGAAGAATTACTAGCGTTTAACAAACGCTGGGATCCTCTCCCAATTCATTTATCTGATGATGAGGCCCGAAAACGTGGCTTTAAAGGGTTAACTGCGTCAGGACAATATACGCTTTGTATAAAACAACTAATGCTTAATCAGGCCGACTGGACTCCTGCTGTGATAGGAGCTCTCGGGTTCGACGAGATGAGATTTCTAGAACCCGTCTATCCAGGAGATGATATTCGGCTCCACGTAAAATGTCTCGAATCTAGAGTGTCCAAAAGCAAACCTGACAGAGGCATCATAACGTGGATGTTTAAATTGCTGAATCAAAACAATGACGTAGTTCTCCATTACAAAGATACTGTCATGTTTGGTCTCAAACCCTGACCCTATCTTTGTGGAGCAATCAGGCGCATATTATTAGATATAGACAGGGAGATGCACTATGAGTACAGAAGATCTAAGCCAGAAAGTCGCTAGGTTAATTGCGATAGAAGACATAAAAAATCTAAAGGCCACTTATTGCACTTACTGCGACTCAAACTATGATCCCAAAGGGTTATCTAACCTGTTCGTAGAAGACGGAGTTTGGGATGGTGGACCTGAGTTTGGGAAACACACAGGGAAGCAAGCCATCCATGATTTTTTTGTTAGCGCGTCCGGCAGCATAGTTTTTGCGGCCCATCTAGTCATGAATCCTATTATTAACGTGAATGGAGAAAGCGGTAATGGGAAATGGCGACTTCTCATGCCTTGCACGGTCAATGATGAAAATGGCACTCCAGAGTCTCGCTGGTTACTCTCTGCTTATGCAGAGGAGTATGTGAAAGTTGGAGAAAAATGGCTTTTTAAATCACTGGTCGTCGACTCACAATTTTATGCTGCACATCTGGATGGTTGGGTAAACGAAACGACTTAAAGTCTTTGTTAATAGGGGAAAAAAATGAGTAACAATTTACAAACTGTATTTGAGACCTGGACTAACGCACTAAATGCTGGAGAATTAAAAGCTTTTTATGATCTGATGGATGACGACATGGTGATTTTTGATGAAGATATCCCTTGGCGGTTCAGTAAAGATGACTTTGAAAGCCACATCGGTTTCCACGTACCAAACTGGGAATCTTTCGAATGGATCCCTAGAGAAATGCGCTACCAAACGAGAGGAACTACAGGAATAGTCTCTGGCTATTCGACCTTCAGAGGCAAGCCCAAAGATTGCGGGTTCCGACAACGCTTCATGACATTCACTCAAACTTGGTTAAAGCGCAAAGAAGTATGGTCTTTGATCTGTTGGCATCAAGGTCCACTGCATGGCCAGATTGACGGAGCCTCACCAAGCTAAAAAACTACGCTACTTCGATTGAGGGTAGCTCAAATAAGCCGCAGAGCAAAGAATAGAGTGCATCTAGGTCTCGGGCTCCTGCCAGCTCTCTAATTGAATGCATCCCAAACGTTGGTATGCCGACATCCAAAGCTTTTACGCCAAGACGAGTGCTTGTTAATGGACCAATAGTACTTCCGCACCCCATGTCCGAGCGTGAAACAAAAGACTGCATTGGAATATTTTTATTACCGGCGGCTAGATTAAGTATCGCAGCAGTCTCGCTATTGGTCGCATAACTTTGATTAGCATTGAACTTTAAAACGGGGCCAGCATTTAGAACAGGGCCATGTGATTGATCATGCTTCTCAAGGAAGTTCGGATGAAGCCCATGAGCATTGTCTGCAGATACTAAAAGGGACCTAGACATTACCGAGGAAAATTTTGCTGCGTCGCCGACCATGCGCATGAGGACACTCTCCAGTAGATCGCTTCTCGCTCCTGCAAACGATCCACTGCCAACTTCTTCATGGTCATTACAAATTAATAGTTGCGTGTCCACAGAGCTAGAATCTATCAGTGCTTTAAGACCAATCCAACAACTGACTAAATTATCTAGCCGGCTCCCAGCGATAAATGCCTCATCCAAACCAATTATCGCAGCGGGGTTCGTATCATAAAGGGATAGCTCAAAATCAGATACGACATCAGTCTTTTTAGCCAATTGAGAGTCTACTAGTTTATCAAGAATTAACTGCTTTAGATTAAATTTATCTGTCCCAGATAGCCCGACGACAGGTGGAAGCATTGTCTGGGGGTTAACTTTGCGCCCGCTATTAGCTTCTCGATCCAAATGTATTGCCAGACTCGGAATAAAAGCAATCGGAGTTTCAAAATCTATGAGTCTGCTGAACAAAATCTTATCAGGAGACATCAAGGTGACTCTTCCTGCCAGTGAAAGGTCCCTATCGAACCAAGGATTCATTAAAACGCCCCCATACGGCTCAACACCCAGTTGTACATAGCCGTCATGTTCCACAACTGCATTAGGTTTAAGCTTAAGACAAGGACTATCAGTATGAGCCCCAACCATCCGCACACCGGCCATGGAACCCTTGTCTGAAAAACGGAATGCAACCAGTGATGAGTTATTCCTAACTACAAAATATTGCCCTGAGGGGGCCAATTTTTCCCTTTCACTCTCACGTAACTCCTTAAATCCATGCTTTACAAGCTCTGTACGCATATTTTTAACTGCATGAAAAGGTGTCGGAGATCTATTGATAAAATCCAGCAAATTTTTGTTCACACTCATATTTCCACGCCTAATAGTCTTAATTTAAAGATCAATCGGATTTGTTACTATATTAAACTAATGTTCGGAAAATGCTGCACTAACAAATGGAGTTAATTGATGCCTGATCCAGTCACAATTGAAATTAGTAGCGGAATCGCGACACTGACGCTCAATAACCCTAAAAAGCTCAATGCTTTCAGCGATGATATGCTCTTCCTTCTATCAGAACTCGTTGATAAATGTGAGAACAACGACCACGTCAGAGTGATTGTTCTAACTGGTGCCGGTAAAGCATTCTCGGCCGGTGGAGATATCTCTAATATGGGAGAAGTCGCCGACAACCGGCCGCATGTCACACGACAATACATCAGTGACGTCATCCAAGCCTTTCCAAAGCTAATGTTAGTCTGTAAAAAACCGACTATAGCATCAATTAATGGAGTGGCGGCAGGAGGGGGGTTAGATCTTGCATTAGCTTGTGATATTAGAGTCGGTGGGGAGAGTTGCAAAATGGCTGAAACATATTGCAAAATTGGCCTTTTACCAGGAGGGGGTGGAGCGTGGTTTTTACCGAGGATAGTAGGAAAGTCGATGGCGCTAGAAATGCTTCTCTCGGGGAAATTCATTGATGCAGATGAAGCCAAGCGTATTGGTTTGATAAATCACGTCTGGCCAGATACAGAACTTGTGGACCAGACCCGTCTTCTCGCATCAAGTATTGCAAGGAATCCTCCGCTATCGGTTTCTCTCATCAAACAGGCAGTCGATGATGGAGCCAACAGCGATCTAATAACTAGTCTAGATCTTATCTCATCTCATATTGCCATTGCTAAAAATGGCCCGGATCACATTGAAGCGATTAACGCTTTCAAAGAAAAGCGAGAAGGCTCGTATGTCGGATTTTAACTTAATCATCTGGTAGCGAAAAACTAATCACAGCATCTCCCAAAGGATATCCAAAAAGTGCGTGCCCACCGGCAGCTACCGCAACATATTGCTTCCCCTCGACGCTATAAGTAATTGGAGGTGCATTAACCCCTGCACCAGTTCGAAACTTCCATTTAATCTCGCCATCTCCAACATCTCTGGCAACGAACTCCCCATTCGATTGCCCATGAAAAAGTAATCTTCCGGCAGTAGTAAGAGCGCCAGAAATCAATGGGTGTTCGGTTTTTCTCTTCCATGTTATTTTACCACTGTCCAAGTTAATGGCGCTCAATTGTCCCCAATTCTCAAGATGTGGCGCGAAATCTAGGATATTGAGTGCCTTCCCCTCAGTAGTGGTCTCGCGACGATAGATAGTAGGCCGATGAGAGGCTAGAACATAAATCGTTTGTGTTTCGGGACTGTATGCACCAGGTGGCCAGTTTGCGCCGCCAGCCGCACCTGGAGAAATTTCTACTCCTGCATCGGTGGGACGTTGAAACATCGTTTCACTCTGGGGAACAAACGCCTCCGACCTTAAAATGGGAACCCCACTTTCCCTATCTAAGACATATAACCACCCTGATTTAGACATAACAGCAACTGCTTTTCTAGGGCTGCTATCCTCATTGACTGTATCGAACAAAATTGGAGGTGCCGCAACATCGTATCCCCATATATCATGGGGCACGACCTGATGATGCCATCTTAACTCGCCAGTCTTGATATCAAGGGCCACCACGGACGATGTGTACAAGTTATCACCTGGGCGTTCCTGATCCGCGTATGTGGGAGAGGGGTTGCCTGTCCCAACATAGATTAAACCCAGCTCGGGATCTATCGAAGGAGAACCATATATTGAACCCCCTCCCCGCTGCCATGCATCACTATACTCAGACTCATATTCTCGCTCGACCAGAGTATCTCGCTCCATGAGGTCACCAAAGCTTGTTTCAGTGTTGTAGTCGCCTTCCCAGCCCTCGGAAGCCGTAACATACCAACGCCACAACAAGTCACCGTTATTCACGTCATAAGCGCTCATAAAAGCTCTTAAGCCGGAACGCACACCAGGTCTTCCTAGTGATTTTATAGCCTCTTCTCCAGATTCAGCCTCCTCTAAATTTGCACTGTAGCCTGTGCCGCTGACGCCCACAAAAACTTTTCCATCATAAACAATAGGCGCCATATTCCCTGCAAATCTAGTCATCGAGTCGAAACTGGGTTTAGTCTCGTCATTATATTGTCTTATGTCCTCCAAATCGGTTTGTTCCCCGCTCATCGGATCCACCATAGGGATGTCCCAAGTGATTGCTCCTGTCGACGCATTTAAGGCTATAACGCGCGCATCAGCGGTTATCATAAACAACTGCCCGTATCCCCAGGCCACACCACGATTGTGAGATCCACAACATAGACTGGCTTGAGATTGCTTATGCTTGTATCTCCACATTTCTTCACCCGTGACCGCATTGAGAGCGACCACATGATTGAAAGGCGTAGTGATAAACATAGTCCCATCCACTACTAATGGGTTTGTCGGAAATGTGCCTAATATCCCTGTCTGATATATCCAAGCTGGAGTCAATTTTTCAACGTTCGACTGAGTCACCTGATTCAAGTTGCTGTAACGTTGATTTGAATATCCTTGACCATAAGATAGCCAATTTGCATGATCTTCATGTTGATTCAGCAGCCTCAAATCGTCTGCTAAAGAAATCCCGCCGACAAAATAGAACAAGCCGAAGCATAAAATTTTAGTAAAACTCATAAATCTTGCCTTTAAAAAATTTCACAGTTGCATGCCCTATCTCTGAATGAGTGCATAAAAATACTGTCAATTAGATTATCATAGATGAAAAAGATCGCAGGTCTATTTTAAGGAATATATTAAATTTTATGAAAGCACCAGTTACGACTTATTTAAAAGACTATCGCCCCCCTGCCTATGCGATCACGCACACGAACTTGACGATTGCAATATACGAGAAATATACAGAAGTTAAAGGCAATCTCACGATTCACAGGCAGTCTGACTCGCGAGATGAAGTCGACCCACTTGTGCTTAACGGTCTTAACCTTGACCTTGTCTCAATCTCATTAGACGGGGTTACCGTTCCTTTCTCAGCTGTAACGATTAGCCAGGACACGCTAACAATACCAAATGTTCCAGAAGCTTTTGAACTCGAAACTATCGTGCACATTAATCCTAAAGAAAATACTTTGCTAGAAGGTTTGTACGCATCTAAAGACGGCTTATTTACCCAGTGTGAAGCCGAAGGCTTTCGTCGGATAACTTATTTTCTCGATCGGCCGGATGTAATGAGCCTTTATACAACCACTATTATCGCAGATAAAGAACAGTACCCAGTGCTGCTTTCGAACGGGAACTTAGATGCAAGCGGCACCCTTGATAATGGGACCCATTGGGCTCGCTGGATCGATCCTTTCCCAAAACCATCTTACTTGTTCGCAATGGTAGCAGGGAAATTGGATCGCGTTGCGAGCGAATTTGTGACAGCTTCCGAACGGTCAGTAGATCTGATTTTCTATGTAGAGCCTGGAAAGCTAGACCAATGTGAATTTGCAATAAAGTGTCTTAAATCCGCTATGAAATGGGATGAAGAAGTGTTTGGTCTTGAGCTTGATCTAGATCAGTACATGATCGTCGCTGTAAGTGATTTCAATATGGGGGCGATGGAAAACAAAGGACTCAATATATTTAACACTAAATATGTCTTAGCCCGATCTGACACCGCGACAGACTATGATTTCATGATGCTAGATCGAGTCATTGCCCACGAATACTTCCACAATTGGACAGGGAACCGTGTCACGTGTAGAGATTGGTTCCAACTCAGTTTGAAAGAAGGTCTGACAGTATTTAGAGATCAGCGCTATGGCGAAGACCGTTACAGCGCCCCCGTCCAAAGAATACAGGAAGTAAGAGCCTTGCGTGCAAGCCAGTTTCCTGAGGATGCAAGTCCTATGGCTCATCCGGTACGGCCTGAAGCCTATATGGAAATCAGCAACTTCTATACGGCGACTGTATATAACAAAGGAGCCGAAGTCGTCCGAATGATCCACACATTAATTGGACCTGAAAAATTTCGTAAAGGGATGGATCTATATTTTGCTCGCCATGATGGACAGGCCGTCTGTACAGAAGACTTTGTCAATGCAATGAGTGCTGCTGCCGATTTTGATTTCGATCAATTCTCACTTTGGTACAGCCAGAGAGGCACACCGACCGTTGAGGTATCGAGTATGTATGATCAAGAAGATCAGAGCTATACGCTCACTTTTGCGCAAAAATCCAGTTATAGCAATGAAGACCAACAGAAACCGTTTTTAATACCCATTCAGCTAGCACTATTTAACGCTCATGGTAATGAGGTACCGCTTTCAAATAAAGAAGGAGAGCCTGAAGAAACTATTTTGCTTTCCTCCCAACAACAGACCGTTACTTATCAAAACATCAAAGAAAAGCCGATTCCGTCTATTTTACGTAATTTCTCTGCGCCGGTAATTCTCAACT
This sequence comes from uncultured Gammaproteobacteria bacterium, assembly GCA_938082545.1. GTDB lineage: Bacteria > Pseudomonadota > Gammaproteobacteria > UBA4457. Next base: position 111,138 of record CALKCL010000011.1, on the reverse strand, counting down.
ATGACTATAAGGACAGTGAGCTTGCTGTCCTATCTGCCTACGATACAGATCCCTTCAACCGCTGGGAGTCTTCTCAAAGACTCGCTTTAAAAACGATCTTAATAAACATTGATCGTATCCAGCGCAAAATACTTCCAGACTATGGCAATAGCCTCATTGATACCTTTCGAAAAGCACTGAAAATGGCTAAAAATGACACTGCCTTTGCGGTGGAGGTGTTAACGCTGCCTAGCGCCAGCTATATTGCAGAACAAATGCCTATAGTCGATCCAGAGGCAATACTAATCGCCCGATCTGGACTTAGAATGCATCTTGCTAAAAACCTAGAAGCAGAGTTTTCGGAAGCTTACATCTACTTTCAGGAAGACAAAGACTACAGTCCTGACGCTACATCAGCGGGTATAAGAAGCATCAAAAATATTGCACTTAGCTATTTAATGGAACTCGGGGACCAAAAGATACGCACGGTGTCTCTGGACCAGGTTAAAAACGCTAATAACATGACCGATGGGATGGCTGCACTGGTTACGCTGGCAAATTGTGACTGCCCTGAACGACTGGAGGCACTTAACTGGTTCTACAATAAATGGAAGCAGGAACAACTAGTCATAGATAAATGGTTTGCGGTGCAAGCAACTTCAGTATTGTCTAACACCCTAGAAGAAGTGAAAGGCCTTTTAAATCACGATGACTTTGACATAACCAACCCCAACAGAGTGCGTTCTCTGATCAGCTCGTTTTGCCAAGGAAACCACGCACAATTCCATGCTTCAGACGGAAGCGGATACCAGTTCGCAGCCGAGCAAATAATGCGGCTGGATAAAGTCAATGCTCAAATTGCAGCCCGATTAGCGCGCTCATTTGATCGTTGGAAAAAATTCGACGACAAGCGTCAACATCTTGCCAAAGATGCCTTAACAGCCATCCAAGGTAGTCTTGACCTGTCAAAAGATACTAGAGAAGTAGTCAGTAGAGCCCTAGCTTAATTAAGCTAGGGCTTTTCAACTTATTTCTCGGCTTTTAGCTCTCTAACGACCTTAATAACTTCCTCTGCTATATTTTTAGGGCACGACGAATAATGAGAGAACTCCATAGAAAACTGACCTCGACCTGAAGTCATCGTGCGAAGATCTCCGATGTATCCAAACATCTCACTCAAGGGTGCTTCTGACTTTATTCTCACACCGCTAACCTGAGCTTCCTGAGCCTTAATCATTCCTCGACGTCGATTAAGATCTCCAATTACATCGCCTACGTGATCCTCAGGAGTGAAAACGTCAATATTCATGATAGGCTCGAGTAACTGGGGAGATGCTTTAGGCATTGTCTGCCGGTAAGCAGCTCGAGCGGCGGTTTCAAATGCCACAGCCGAAGAGTCGACCGCATGATATGCCCCATCCATTAAAGTGACTTTCACATCCTGCATTGGAAACCCAGCTAGCACGCCTTCAACGATACTTCCTTCAAACCCCTTTTGAACTGCAGGCCAAAATTCACGAGGCACATTTCCTCCAGTTACTTTTGATATGAATTCGAAACCAGTACCGACTTCTCCTGGCTCGATGATGTAATCAATTTTAGCGAACTGACCAGCACCACCCGTTTGTTTTTTATGAGTATAAATGTCTTTAGTTTTCTCAGTGATAGTCTCACGGTAAGCTACCTGAGGTGCCCCAACAGTAACCTCACAACCGTGAGTTCTCTTTAAGATATCAACTTTGATATCAAGATGTAATTCACCCATCCCTTTAATAATAGTCTCGCCACTTTCTTGGTCAGTCTCGACTCTAAAAGACGGATCCTCTTGGATCATTTTTCCAAGCGCAACACCAAGTTTTTCAGAACCTGCTTTGTCGGTAGGTGAAATTGCGATTGATATTACCGGATCAGGAAAAATCATTGGCTCTAAAGTGGCAGGCTTATTCTCATCGCACAAAGTATGGCCAGTTTGCACATTCTTCATACCCAGTACCGCAACAATATCACCTGCCTGAGCTACATCTACGTCATTTCGTGAATCAGCATGCATTTCTACGATTCTGCCTATTCGCTCAGTCTTTCCGGTAAAGCTATTAAGGACTGTAGTTCCTTTCTTAATAGTTCCAGAATAGATCCTAATAAAAGTCAAAGCGCCATAACGGTCGTCCATGATTTTAAAGGCCAATGCTCGAAACGGCGCAGATGGATCGACTAACGCCAGCTCCCCAGTCTCAACGCCCTCGAGATCAACCTCCGCCTGAGGTTTAACTTCAGTAGGGTTAGGAAGATAGTCAATAACTGCGTTTAAAATCAGTTGAACGCCTTTGTTTTTAAAAGCAGAGCCGCAAAACGTTGGGAAGAAAATGAGTTCTCTTGTCCCTTTACGAATGCACGTTTTAATTGTATCCATGTCTGGCTCTACACCATCGAGATACTGCTCCATAGCTACATCATCCATTTCTACAGCACTTTCAATCATTTTTTCGCGATATTCTTCAACTTTTTCTACCATATCTTCTGGAACGTCGCCGATAGTGTAATTGTCAGGGTCGCCGGAATCATCCCAAATCCAAGATTTTCTGGTTAGGAGATCCACGACTCCTTTAAATTCATCCTCAGTACCAATAGGCAGAACCATAACTACCGTACGAGCTCCCAGTACTTTTTCCACTTGGTCAACTACACGGTAAAAATCTGCACCAGTTCTATCTAGTTTGTTTACATAGATAATACGTGCAACCTCGGAATCGTTAGCATATCGCCAGTTTGTTTCTGATTGTGGCTCCACACCTCCAGAGCCGCAAAATACTCCCACGCCACCATCTAAAACTTTTAGAGAGCGATAAACTTCAATCGTAAAGTCAACGTGCCCCGGAGTATCGATAATATTGAATCTGTGATCTTTCCAGAAACAAGTGGTGGCTGCGGACTGAATCGTAATTCCGCGTTCTTGCTCTTGATCCATGAAATCAGTAGTCGCAGCACCATCATGTACTTCACCGATCTTATGTATTTTCCCGGTTAATTTTAAGAATCGTTCAGTGGTAGTGGTTTTCCCTGCATCAACGTGCGCAAAAATCCCAATGTTTCGGTAAAGCGTAAGGTCTGTCATGTGTGGCCTCTGGAAATAGCGTACTGGGCACCTGTTCTCAGACGCATACGCTTATAACATTATTGATAAAGAATTCGGCGGCATTATATTGGCAAAAGATGAATCTTTATAGCTCTGAATCAACCTAAATAGCAAGAACAGCCAAAAAGAACCAAAATCGGTCAAAAAAAGACAATAAATTTGATCATTACTCATCAATTCATCACTTAGATGCACATTCATTTGTTTCTCCTCTTTCGACAAAAAACTGTATTATTGGTTTTTAGCATCTAGTCGTGAGAATCAAGGAGTCTATAGAGTGGCATGTTTTATTTTAGTACACGGTGCTTGGCATAACGGCGAGCTTATGGAACCGGTCGCAAAAAGCATGCGCAAAGCCGGTCATGCAGTTCACCTTCCCACCTTAAAGGGCAATGGTCCTTCCGACGACAAATTAGTGGGCTTATCAGATGTGATCAATTCGCTAGAGAATTACATCCAGCAAAAAGAACTTTCAGACTTTGTTCTAGTAGGTCACAGTTATGGCGGTATGGTCATTACTGGGATTGCCGATCTGATGCCTAAGCGCGTCCGAAGACTTGTATATTGGAATGCATTTGTACCGAATAATGGAGAGTCGCTTCTAGATATGACACCTCCTCACTACAAAGAATTGTTTGATTCGATCCTGAAACCTGACGGATCTGTAGCACTACCTTACGAACTCTGGAGAGAAGCTTTCATTAACGATGTTTCGTCAGAAGTAGCCGAGAAATACTACGATCAATTAAATGCCCACCCATACAAAACGTTTGTTGATAAATCGAACACTACAAGCAACCCCTCGGAAATGGCTATAGGAAAGTCCTATATCAATGCAACTGAGGATACAGCTTTGCCCCAGAGTCTCGGCTGGCACCCAAGACTTTCAGAAAAGTTAGGAACTTTTCGATTGGTACAGTTAAGTGGTTCTCATGAAGTTTGTTTCTCGAACCCGGAGCTTCTATCGAGCAAAATCATTCAAGCTGGCCGTGATTAGCCGACTGACTTGTCGCAAAGAGAAATAGTTGGAACACCATCGCGTGAGAAACTAAATGCTAGGCCTTAATCGAGGCCTAGCATTTAGAACTATAAGCGCTTTATTTACCAAAGGCTGTCTTCAATGAACTCACCATAAGCCCTAAAGCTTCTTTCCCGGCTTCTAACGCGCCTGGGAAAAGTGTGAATCCGTGAATAGTCCCGTCATAACACTTATAATCAGACTTGATTCCAGCCTTTTTTAGCTTTTCAGCATAAGCCTTCCCTTCATCTCTAAGCGGATCAAATCCGGCTGTAATAGTCAACGCGGGAGCAACACCAGCTAGGTCGGTCACTGACATCACTGTCGCGTGTTCGTCCAAAAGTGACACTTCGCCATTATTAGTATAAAGACCACCAAACCAAGCCATATCTTCCATAGATAGAAAATACGCACCTCCACCGAACTCTTCGCGAGAAGGGTAGACAGCATCAGAGAAATCAGTGACCGGGTAAACCAAAAGCTGGAATACTATCTTCTCTCTTAGCTGCAGCGCGACCACAGCTGCCATGTTGCCTCCAGCACTGTCACCGGTAACTGCCACGAGGGAGCTATCACCCCCGATACTCGCAGCATTAGCCACCACCCATTCCGTAGCAGCGATACAGTCTTTTACTCCGGCAGGAAAAATATGTTCTGGCGCAAGCCGATAATCAACAGCGACGACAATACTGTCTGCTTCATTAGCCAAATAACGACACTGGTTGTCATGACTTTCGAGATCACCAATGACCCATCCACCTCCATGATAAAGAACCACAACAGGCAATTTCTCATCTCCAATCGCCCTCGGAGTATACACTCTGATTGGAATCTCCCCATTTGGCCCTGCAACTGACTTATCGACACTACTGTGGATAGGAAGAGTCTCACCCTGAAGGTTTTGCACCAATTGTAAGAAAACGGAACGACACGTTTCATAAGGCATCTCATGCAATGCTGGCCCTCCACCTGCAGCGATATTCTTCAACAGTGCATCCGTACTTTGATCTAGAGACATAATTTCTCTCCTTTATTCATATTTGAAATTGAAACAAAAAAACTTAGCAAAAACCCATTTTGGTTAGTTCACAAAGGCTAAGTAAATTTGCCTGCGCGACTTACAAGCTTAACTTAACAGATACTGATATCATTTTTCTAATTATTTTCGAGTCGAGCGGATTACTTTACCATTCGGTACAATATAGCTTTAATGGCATTAATCACTTTAATTTATGTCTGACTCTCACCATAAAGGATACTGAGTGAAAAAAATTTTTAGAACTGCTGCCACTATAGGCAGTCTTATTTTAGCTACATCTAGCTTCTCTCAAGAGGCAAGTAATGAAAGCGCAGAACAGCTGCTTTTCATCGAACCGAGTGGTTGGGAAGAAATTTTCTCTAATCGGCAAGACAATTTGTCCACAACAGAGTACGCACCTGCGGGCCAAGATGAGAAAAATTGGAAGGAGCTGCTGTCTGTTCAAATGCTATTGGATCAGCCTGACGCAGACTTAGACTTGATGCTTACTCGAGTCGTCGATCACTTATCTCGACAATGCTCCGATTTTGACGTAAAACCTATTGCTTTAAATGGAGTCTCTCATCAGTATCCAACTGCAGCGGTCATGCTACTCTGCGGTGCGAGCACCCAAAACGGACTCGGCGAATTCAGCATATTGCGTGGAATTTCCGGTTACAAAAACTTCTATCTCCTCCAGAAAAGCTGGAGAGTAGAACCTTACGATACTGAAAACGAAATACCAGTTGACTTGGAAGCCAGGAAATTCTGGCTGGGTTACCTCTCCTACCTTGCGGTCTGTGAAGAAGCCTTGGGGAATTGTCCTCAGTATTAAACGGCCAAAAAAAAAACGGCCAAACGGCCGTTTTCTCACTTAGGCTTCTTTTTAGAAACCGCTGACTGTCACACTAAAGTCACTCACGTCAGACTTGGTTTCCTTGACTATCTGATTCTGGCGACGAACTTCCGCATATCGATTCTCTTTCATACTGGTAAGTCCTTGCCAAGCAACATTAGAGAAAAATGGCTTCGTATTCGCTGGCTTCTTAGTCAACAAGCCGACAACATCGACCTGAACTGAAGCAAATACTTCGTCACTGCTGTTATTATAATAACGATGGCCTAACTCAAGAAACACCCCATTAAATATTTCAGAGTCTAATGACATTGACCATCCGTTATCTGCTTTTTTCTTTCCATCTTGATTCTGAGCACGCCACCTGAAGTAACCACCGTAAAACTTAGTTCTCGGCATATAAGGGAGAGGCATTCCGTATTCTATGTCAAATCCATCCATAGCTCTTTCAGAAAAATTAGTTTTTCGGGCTTTCTTCCAACCACTGGTGCCCCAGTAGAAATTGGTATTAATTTCACCCATTGTGGTTCTAAATTCAGCTCCCACGGAAACTCTTTGATGATCTAAAGGGAATTCATGGTCATAGAAAGCGTTCACTCCCATTAATAACTTGTCACCCATCGCTAAATGTCTAGCGCCTAAGCCAATATTAACGGTGGTACGACGCTCAGCTGCTACCACACTAGCTTGAGTAAAAATTAATTTTGAGTTGTCTGCGCTCTCTAACAAAGGTGATAGGATTAATGCTTCGCCTTCTAAACCGTATTCGTCAGACCATTCTAGCTCTACTTGCGCAGTAGGAAACAAATTCCTCAACGCATTCTCCGCCACACTAGCAGACTTATCCCCAACCAAATTTGCACCATTTTGCAAGATCTCATTGACGTTTCCAGATAAAGCTGAACCTACCATTTGCTTCCCGACGCTCGAGGCCATTCCTGGCTCATCAGCTGATAAAACAAAAGAAAATGTAAGCAGACAAGACGCTACCAAAACAGTTATAAATTTTTTCACTCGAGAAAGCTCCCTATGAGGATGATACGTTAGGCTTGGCAAGTTATTTTATTGTAATCTATTTCTTTCCGGCCACACAAGCAGCTAAAAGCCTATAAAAGTAGGATTAACTAAAGGCCCAATATATTAAAATCTGCTACTTTTTTACTAACCTAGCAGCGCCGTCAGATTCTCGCCATTCCTTTAGTATCTCGAAAAAGGCTAATGGCCCTCCACCATAGACGTTAGATAAAAACCCATTTTTCTTATCTACTTTGCCTTCGCTGTTATAGTACCCTGGGGTGCACTCAGCGAAGAATCGTTCGCCCACTCTAGCCAACTTTTTGATCGTAGCCCCCCACTCCTCTTCAGCAGCGACAGTCGCTTCCAAATTGACCCTGTTTTCCTTCTCGTACGCGATTAGGTGGGCAAGATGCTTACTTTGTTCATCTAACAAGTGGCAGAAATTGGTAGTTAACGCGCTGTGTACCATGCCCATAAAGTAACAATTAGGAAAACCATTTGTGCAGTATCCATGAAACGTGGAAGGGCCGTCCGCCCATTTGGAGCTCAAGCTGAGGCCCTCTCGTCCAATGACGTCATAACCAGATCTGCGTGTGTAGTCTGTGCCTACCTCAAATCCAGTGGCAAAGATAAGGCAATCTAGTTCGTAATGAACACCATCAACCATCACACCCGTTTCAGTAATCTCATTGACCCCTCGCCCTTCGGTATCGACTAAATGCACATTAGGCCTATTGTAGGTATCTAGATACTCGTCGTGAAAACATGGTCTCTTGCAGAACTGCCTATAGTACGGCTTCAAAGACTCTGCAGTCTTTTTGTCATGAACGATACTATCTACACGCGCTCTGATTTTTTCCATTTTCTTGAAATCCGCCAGCTCAGTTGCCAATGACATGTTTTCTTTAGAAAGCTCCTCAAAGTCTTTCGGAGGTAACATTCCTGTCAAATTCCGGTAAATCTCAGTCCATCCATCTCCTACTAGATCCTCTGCGCCCATTCCACCACTAGTCAGATTCGTAAAATTTTCCATCCTATGTTTTTGCCAACCTGATTGCTGGCTTGCCGCCCAATCAGAGTCAGTCGGTTTATTCCCACGAACATCAATAGAGGATGGCGTTCGTTGGAAAACGAATAATTTTTCTGCAGCCTCTCCAAGATGGGGTATACATTGAACCGCAGTCGCACCTGTACCGATGATGCCGACTCTTTTGCCTGCCAAACCTTCTAACGAACCGCTAGAATTTCCACCGGTATAACTATAGTCCCACCGTGACGTATGAAATGTGTGCCCTTTAAACTTATTAATCCCGGCAATAGCGGGAAGCTTTGGACGATTGAGCGGCCCGTTCGACATGATAACGGTCTTCGCGCTGAATAAATCGTCTCTGTTTGTAGAGATAATCCAATGCTCATTCGAATCATCCCAGCGGACCTCAGTCACCTCCGTTTGTAAACAAGCGTCGCTGTATAAATCAAAATGCTCCGCTATCCGACGGCAGTGCGCTAGTATTTCAGGGGCATGAGTATATTTCTCGATAGGGAAATAACTCAGCTCTTCTAGTAGAGGCAAATAGATGTAAGACTCTACATCGCACATCGCACCTGGGTAACGATTCCAATACCATGTCCCTCCAAAATCGCTTCCTTTTTCTATGAGCCTGATGCTTTCTACTCCGGTTTCGCGCAATCTTGCTCCCGCTAAAAGTCCACCAAACCCACCTCCGATGACAGCAACATCGACGTGATCATGTAATGGCTCTCGCTCAGAGTCTGAAGCCGCGTAAGGGTCGTCAACATATCGGGAAAAATCCCCAACAACTTGTTGGTATTGATTGTTCCCGTCGGCCCGAACTCTCTTATCTCTCTCCTGTCTGTACTTAGCCCGTAATCGTTCAGGGTCAAAGCCCAGCTCTCCAAAGTCCACACCTAGCTTTTCAAATACATTCATCCGTTTGTTGTCCCTACTCATTTTTATAGCGTTATCTAACTCTAATGTCCGAGGCTTTTTATATCAAGACTAGTTGCTTCACTGGGCCCGAGTTTCATCCAGCATGAAATAATGTGCCCTTAGTCTTTGGACTATATTCTTTTTTCACTTATCCTATCGTAAAGAGACAACACCGGAGAACAACTTGATCCTCAAGCCAAGCGAGCTAGTGAGCTATATCGGACCTGTCTTTGAGCTCAATGTAACCAAACGTCACACAATGGCTTATGCGGCATGTCTCAACGATCTGCTTCCCATATATTTCGACGATATGACTCATCCTAAATTAGGTATCCATCCTTTATTCCCCGTCTGTTGCGAATGGCCTGCTTTATTGGATTTTTTTCATGAGAACAATTTACCCATGCATAGAATGGTCCATGCAACCCATGATTTACATATCTACCAACCGTTATCCCTTGGGCAGAGTTACTTTACAACCGCAGAAGTTATCTCACTAGAACAACGAACACCTGGGATATATCTGACGTGGAAACTTAAAACAGTTGATAGCGACGACATCGTCGTTAATGAAACGTGGCAAGGGAACTTATTTCTCGGGGCGAAAACTGAGGACTGTGGCGCGTTCCCTCAAATAGCACCCTCCACACCAAAATTTTCTAGCTCTCTTATAGAAGCTCAGGTTGTAGAAGCTCAGGTTTCATCGCTAGAAATCAGTGGAGGCCTCGCTCATACATACACTGAATGCGCGCGTATCTGGAATCCCATACATACTGAGAAATCAGCAGCTCACCAAGGAAATATGGCAGAGCCTCTTCTGCATGGCACTGCCACACTAGCGCTCGCTGTTTCCGAAATAGTAAAGAACACACTCAACTCTGACCCAGAAAAAATCCGCCGGATAGGGTGCAGATTTTCTAAACCAGTAATAGCGCCCACCCATTTAAGAATCGAGACATTAGAGACGGAAGAGGAACTGATAATGTTCCAGGTTTTGTCTCAGAAAGGAGATGTGGTTCTCCGAGACGGATTCGTAGAGCACAGATAGCCGGATTTTAGCAGCACAGCTTTATTTCAAGCCATGACTTTACTTAAAAACACCAAAAAGTGGCGTCCCCAAGGGGATTCGAACCCCTGTTGCCGCCGTGAAAGGGCAGTGTCCTAGGCCTCTAGACGATGGGGACGTATTTGGTGGAGCCAGGCGGGATCGAACCGCCGACCTCTGCAATGCCATTGCAGCGCTCTCCCAGCTGAGCTATGGCCCCTAATTACTGCAGAATCTGCCTATAAGTAGAAGCATCTGTTCAGAATTTCCAGAAGTCGGTCACTATATTAAGCGACTTTAAACTTCCCAATCAATAACTCGTCTTAAGCGGCCGCAGAGTAAGCTAGCGAGCGACAACTGTCAAGCCGAACTCACACGATCTCTTATTAATTGGAGAGCTATATCGAGCCGTTCTAGGCATTGTTCCCTACCAACCAACCATAGCGTTACCTCAATTCCTGGGGATGCGCTTCCACCAGTCACCGCAACTCTTAGCGGTTGTGCTATTTTTCCTAGTTTGAGCTCTCGCTCCTCTGCCACTTGCTCGACTATTGCCTGTAATTTATTTGGACTCCAATCTTCTAATTCTGATAGACGTTCACGAAGCGCCTGCAAAGGCTCAGCTACAACACCTCTGAGGTGCTTTTTCACAGCAGATTCTTCGTGGCCAGAAAATTTTCCGAAGAATGGTGCACTTTTGTCTGCCATTTCCATCAGATCTTTCACCCGAGTCCTTTGGGCGTCCACTACCGCAACAAATTTCTCACGCATCTCAATATCAAGCCCTCTAGCTAAAAAAAATGGCGCAGCGTAACTGGCTAACTGATCTATTTCCATACTCTGGATATACTGTTGGTTGACCCAGAGTAACTTGTCGGGGTCGAACGCAGCCGCAGATTTGTTGACAGCACTTAAACTAAAGAGCTCACGCATCTCATCCATCGAAAAAATTTCTTGATCTCCATGAGACCAACCTAGCCGTGCCAAATAGTTTAAAAGTGCTTCAGGCAGTATTCCATTTTCACGATATTCCAAGACACTAACTGCTCCATGTCTCTTCGAAAGCCGCTTCCCATCTGTTCCATTAATCATCGGGATATGAGCATATACTGGTATTTGTGCGTTTAGTGCATTAATGATGTGAATCTGGCGTGCGGTGTTGCTGAGGTGATCGTCTCCTCGGATCACATGCGAGATTTCCATGTCAATATCATCCACCACTACAGTCAAATGATAAGTCGGCGTACCATCTGACCTTGCAATAATTAAATCATCAAGCTGGCTGTTTTCAATTTTCACGTCTCCTCGAATCTCATCTCGAACAATTACATGACCATCAAGTGGCGTTTTGAGTCTCATCACAAAAGAGCCAGACTTGTCATGGTTATTTTCTTGACTGCCTCGACAATGGCCGTCGTATTTAGGAGTAAGTTGAGACGCCACCTGCTCGTCTCTAAGCGAATCGAGGCGTTGCTTCGTGCAGTAACATTTGTATGCATGGCCAGAGTGTTTGAGTTCTGCGATCTTCTCCTCATATCGCGCAAACCGCGCTGTCTGATAGTGAGGGCCTTCATCATAGTCAAGCCCCAACCAATTCATCCCTGCTAAGATATTTTGGACCGCCTGCTCTGTCGAGCGCTCTCTATCTGTATCTTCAAGCCGAAATACAAAACGTCCTTCTTGCTGACGAGCAAACAAATAGTTGTACAAGGCTGTGCGAACACTGCCAATATGCAGGTCCCCTGTTGGGCTGGGCGGAAATCGAGTGGCTATTGTCATAATGTATCTAAAAAATATTGGTTGGCTGAAGAGGAGCATTGTATTGGTAAATGATCCATTTTGCTGCCAGAAAAATGGTTGTTGCTAAATTGGCACCCGGTTAGTGTCAGATCGGATAACTAGTGATACTCTTTGGTCAGACAAGTTTTTTTGGAGAAAATTTCAACGTGACTGTAGCAAACAATAAAAGCTCGAGTGATGGTTTCGATAAACACTGTCGAGTAGTTATTATAGGTGCCGGCTTTTCGGGACTACTCTGTGCCAGCTACTTAAAAGAAGCCGGCATACATGATATTCAAATCCTTGAAATGGGTTCCTCCGTCGGAGGAGTCTGGAGCAAGAAAGGTGTCGGCGCCTACCCAGGGGCAGCGTGTGATGTGCCCTCATATATCTACCTGCCTTTTCTGGATCGTACTGGATTTATCCCCTCGAAAAAATACGTAAGTCAACCTGAAATTGCAGAGTACGCTGAAATGCTAACCGACCATATCGGAGTTAGAGAAAACATTAGTTTTGACCGTAAAGTCACGGAACTAAAATATCTTGGGGACCAACAGAATAAATGGCGAGTCAGAACAGTAAACACTAAGACTGGACAGACAGGAGAGACTGTATCGTGTACCCATATAGTTAGCGCGAACGGTCCGCTCTCTAGTCCAAGGATGCCTGAGCTAGGTGGTATGGAATTGTTCAAAGGCGAAAGCTTCCACACGGCACAATGGGATGGGACTGCGAATTTAAAAGGTAAAAAAGTAGCCATCATCGGAACTGGAGCCTCCGCTGCTCAAGTAATCACGTCAATCGCTGATGATGTGGAAAGTCTGCATGTTTTTCAACGGACTCCAACATGGGTGCTACGCAGAGATGATGAACCTACCTCGCCTGAGCTAAAGCAACAATTCGAAGCAGGAGGGTATGGCGAAGAGCTAAGGTATATCGCTGCCACAAAAGGTGAATTCCCGCCAGGCGAGCAGTTCCTTGATTGGGATGCCATACAGGACAAAGAACAAAATGACGCAGTCTGCACAGAATTGGCGCAGCTGATTCAAAACGATGTGGATGATCCTGAAATAGCAAAACTACTGACTCCAGATTACCCGTTCTGGTGTAAACGGGTTTTGTTTATAGACGACTACTATACTTCTTTTAACAAAAAAAACGTGACGCTGGTTCACGATGACGGAGGCGTGGTAAAGGTAGATGAAACGGGGATTACCATCGCTCAAGGGAAACACTTTGAATGCGATGTCGTCATTTACGCGACTGGGTTTGATAGTAACTTTATACCTTTCCCAATCTATGGTCGTAACGGGATCAGCCTTGCTGAGAAATTCGGGGCAAACGAAACAAACCGATTCCAAATGATGCGTCCACAATCTCTTTGGGGAATACATGTTGACGAGATGCCAAACTTTTACATGATGATAGGTCCTCAAAGCCTAAACCCTCTAACCAATGTGACTCTCCTTTGTGAAGAGCAAGCTAAATATATTGCAGAGCTACTAAGCAAAATGGACCAGGCTGGCCATAGCAGAGTCGAACCTTTAAAAGATGCGGTCAAACACTGGAGTGATTTATGCCTTGCCAGCGCAAATGAAAAAGTATGGTTGCGTTGCAACAACTGGTACCTAAAAACCACAAAAACTGATGCGTCCCTAGAAACAGAAAGATCATCGGGGATGTGGATGGAGACTTACGAAGACTATCTAGATCACATGCTCCGTGGAAAGGCTGGCACCCAAGATGAATTACTTGAGTTCACATAAGCCTATACGGAGATACTATTAATCAGTAATTTGCTTATCTGCCTCTGATTAAATCAGAAACTGACTTAATTGATAGGAGAGAAATATGTTGGAAAATGACGTCTATGGGCTGCTCGCACGAGAAGCCATTAGAGACTTGCCAGTCCAATATTGCGATTGCGTATGGAGAGATGATATCGAAGGTCTAGTTTCTCTTTTCGAGAAAGAGGGAACGTTTCAGGGTCTTTTTAGTGGGATAGAAACCACCATAACAGGTCACGATGAATTACGTGACTTCTACCTGAGTGCGACCGACTTCATGCCACGACCTTATATTCATAATCATGTGGTTGAACTGCTAAAGAACGACTATGCAAAAGGTCGATGCTATCTTGACTTACGTAGCGCTAAACATAATATGGACTGGCTGGGTGCTGGATATTATGAGGATGAATACCGGCTATCAAGTGTCGGGTGGAAGTTTCAATCTAGACGATTCACGGCATTAAGAATGGAAGAGTTACCCGCAGGGATACAAACTTGAGCGAGATCTTTGGATCTTTTCGATGTTATTGCGTTATGTAAATAGTGATAAGAATGACAGTACGATAGGAGTTAGAGGTAAGTTGAAAAAAAATCAAGAAACGTTTGATGTAGTAATTGTTGGAGCTGGTTTCGCTGGTATGTATATGCAGCACAAGATCCAGCAGAGAGGACTTTCAGTGCGTCTTTACGAGGCGGGCAGCGGCGTTGGGGGGACATGGTATTGGAATAGATATCCGGGAGCTCGAGTAGACGTTGAAAGTGTTGAGTACTCATACTCTTTTGACGATGACCTTCAACAAGACTGGTCTTGGTCAGAAAGGTATGCCTCGCAGCCAGAATTAATGCGGTATGCTAATTATTTTGCAGATCGATTTAGCCTACGGGAAAATATGCGTTGTGACACCAAGGTGACCGCTGCTGTGTACGATGCTGAGAAATTGAACTGGCATATAACTACAAGCCAAGGTGATGAAGTCAGCGCAAAATACTGTGTGCTAGCAACGGGTTTTCTTTCAAGTGGCAGCGTTCCAGACTTTAAGGGGCTAAATGATTACAACGGGAATACTTACCTTACATCTAAATGGCCAAAAGAAGATATTAACTTTAAAGATCAAAAGGTCGCAGTCATTGGTACCGGCTCGTCGGCAGTGCAGTCTATTCCGATTATAGCAAAGCAGGCTGATCATCTAACTGTATTCCAAAGAACACCATCATTTTCTATTCCGGCAAGAAATGGCCCTATGGATCGAGAATATGAGAAGCGAGTCAAATCAGATTATCCAGAATGGCGCAGAAGACAGCGTTATGAATCTCGCGCTGGTTTTATCGCTCTCAACTTCCAACCGACTGCCCCAAATAATAAATCAGCTATTGACGTGAGCGATGAAGAGCGTTTGATCGATTATGAAACAAGATGGGAATCTGGAGGGCTTTGCTACTACAATTCATTTGTCGATTTATTGACTAATGAGAAAGCCAACGACACTCTTGCGGAATTTGTCCGGAATAAAATTCGTGAGAAAGTCAAAGATCCAGAAACAGCGGAACTGCTTGCACCCAAAGACTACCCTATTATGGCTAAGCGGCTATGCGCTGACACCAACTATTACGAAACCTATAATCGTGAGAATGTAAGCCTAGTCTCGATAAAAGACTCACCAATAGAAAAGCTCACTAAAAAAGGAGTGGTGGTTGGCGGACATGAGTACGAAGTAGACAGTGTTATTTTTGCAACTGGCTTTGATGCTGTTACAGGAGCGATTAAAAATATCGACGTTCGTGGTGTGGCAGGAGAAAGCTTGGATGAACATTGGGAGGGAGCTCCTCGAGCCTACTTGGGCCTCATGAGCAATGGCTTTCCAAATCTATTCTTTTTGGATGGTCCTTGCGCTAACGGTGCGCTGGTAAGCCCTATGCTTCTCTCAGAACATCAAGTCGAATGGGTTGATCGGTGTATTAATGAAATCGGTGTTGGCCTAGGCGCTGAAATTGTACCCACATTGGAAGCCGAAGATGCGTGGATGCAACATATGCATGACGTGGGGAAAGACAGCCTGCTCCATTTAGCCAATAGTTGGTATATGGGGGCAAATATTCCCGGGAAGCCGCGAGCGCTTCTTTCCTACCTCGGAGGGCTAGAAAGCTACCGGCAGCAGTGTAGCTCGGGGGAAGCCAACGATTATGGAAATTTCGTGAAAACCCGATAAATGCTTGCTGGAAAGGGCTTTGATGTCAAAATACCTGAGTTGACACACCACAGATCACCACTAAAGTGCAGCAACAATTTGCAATTGTCGTGAGCATCACGCATGATCATGCCACGACTAGCGTTTTGGTCCACTTCTTGCTACCTGCCGGGTACTCCTCGGCTTCCGTTTCAAAGACCGCCCACTACGATGAAGTTGTTCGAAAACACGCCCGATTTTTGGCGTGATGTTTTATTGATATGGAGGCCTTAATATGGCTATAGGAACAGTTAAATTTTTTAATACAGAAAAAGGGTTTGGATTCATCGCACCTGAGAATGGTGATAAAGATGTTTTCGTACATGTAAGCGCAGTTGAACGCGCAGGCATGGGCAAATTAAGCGAAGGACAACGAATCAGCTACGAAGTCGTTGAAGAGCGTGGCAAATTAGCCGCTGGAAACCTTTCTGCAGCGTAAAGCTCTGGAAATCTAGGTTGTATACTGCTAGAAGTGATTGAGAGCAGATTGCTATTAATCGCTTCTGGCAACAACTACTAAGCGTATAAAATGCAACTCGATTAAAAGCATTTATCGCAAAAACATCTCATCTGCTCTTTGAGCTAAGTTGAAATGTGCTTCACAGTCGTCTTGAAAATGTGATCGAACGGGTCAGACTAGTCATAGTCAATTTTCCCAGCACATCTGAATTCTCATGATTTTTAACTACTTGAGGTCAAACTGAGAATTTCTCGCCCTCCTTCATTGCATGGGACTTGGATCTAACCTGCCCGTAACGACTAACTTATTTTACTTTCAATCCAAAATTTCCCGAAAGGCGAGATTTAACCCTGTGTTGTTTACCATGAACTTATCTGATATCAAGATCAACTTACTGAGTGGGCTAACCGTCGCCTTAGCCATGGTTCCGGAAGCTATAGCATTCGCATTAATCGCACATGTCTCTCCACTTACAGGCTTATATGCCGCGATTATTGTCTGTTTAATCACATCTTTATTTGGTGGAAGACCAGGAATGATATCGGGTGCCACCGGTGCACTAGCAGTAGTCATGGTGGCCTTAGTCGCACGACATGGAGTGGAATATCTATTTGCGACTGTTGTGTTAATGGGTTGTCTGCAAACCGCCTTTGCATTGCTGCGACTTGGCAAATACATTCGAATGGTCCCCTACCCAGTAATGCTAGGTTTTGTTAACGGCTTAGCAATTGTCATATTTGTTGCACAATTTGGTCATTTCAAAGAATTGAATACTGAAGGCATTAAGGTATGGATGACCGGCACCTCTCTCTATACGATGCTTGGGTTAACAGGCTTGACCGTTGCGATCATCTATCTTTTTCCGAAACTCACAAAGGCGATACCTTCCTCATTGGCCTCTATTTTTATTGTATCGAGTCTGGTTATTTTCTTCGAGTTAGACACAAAAACCGTAGGTGACTTAGGATCGATTGCTGGAGATATCCCTTCATTTAGAATTCCAGATATTGTTTATGATTTAGAGACATTAAAAGTCATTTTTCCATATGCTTTTCTATTAGCTTGCATTGGTTTAATTGAGACCTTATTAACACTGAACTTGATTGACGACATGACTGATACACGAGGCCGACCTAACAAGGAGTCAATGGCTCAAGGATTTGCGAACATCGTCACAGGTTTCTTTGGGGGCATGGGTGGGTGCGCCATGATTGGGCAAAGCATGATCAACATCAATAATGGGGCACTTAAAAGGCTGTCAGGAATTTCAACTGCCGTATTTTTAGCGTCTTTTATTCTATTTCTTTCTGAATGGATTGAATTAATCCCACTAGCAGCGCTTATTGGCGTAATGTTTGTAGTCGCAGAAAAAACATTTGAATGGGGGAGTTTAAGGTTATTTGGGAAAATACCCAAAGAGGACATCTTTGTAGGATTATTAGTCGGCGGGGTAACCATTATTGCAGATTTAGCTATTGCAGTGATACTAGGTGTTATCGTCTCAGCACTATTTTTTGCATGGAATCATGCTAAGAGAATCCAAGTCCGTTCTAGCTTTAACGAAAAAGGATGGAAAACATATGAGCTTGAAGGGACTCTTTTCTTCGCCTCCACTCAAAATTTCCACGAATTATTCTCTATAAAGAAGGATCCAAAAGAAATAGTAATTGACTTTAAAAGGTCCCGAGTAGCTGATCACTCAGCAATTATGGCAATTGATAATTTAGCCAACAAATACAAAATTTTAGGGAAAAAATTGCACCTAATACACCTTAGCCCCGACTGTCTGGAGATCCTCGATACCGCAAAAAGCATGGTAGAAGTCAATCTAGTCGAAGATCCCAAATATCACATTGCAGATGATAAACTAGGTTGATGGCTATATAGAGGCTTAAAATAAAACAATTTATATCCACGTGAAATCATTTTTTTGTATATGATTTAAATGAATGCTTTATTGATCATGCAATAACTAAGGGTAGGGATATATGAGAGTAAAGGCAGCTATACATCGTGCTACGAATCATCCACTCTCCATAGAAGAGGTTGATATCGCCTCTCCTGGGCCTGAAGAAGTCTTAGTGAAAACAATCGCATGCGGAGTCTGCCATAGCGATCTGCATGCTCTCAATGGTGCGATTCCGTCTAATTTACCAGCAATCCTGGGACATGAGCCCGCTGGGATAGTCATAGAAATCGGAGACCGCGTCCGTAATGTGGCTCCGGGTGATCACGTTATTGCTTGCACATCCATGTATTGCGGTAACTGCAGTCAATGTATTCAGGGTAGGCCCTACCTTTGTATTGATAGAGGGGCTTGTCTACGTGATGAAGATGAACCTCCACGAGTTACGCAAAATGGAAAAATTATTCATCAATTTGCTGATCTTGGGGGCTTTGCCGAGGCTATGCTTGTGCATAATCGGGCAGTTGTAAAAATTGACAAGGACATTCCCTTTGATCGAGCGGCCCTAGTAGGTTGTGCCGTTACAACAGGAGTGGGAGCCGCCCTAAATACTGCGAAAGTGACTCCTGGTTCGTCAGTAGTTGTTTTTGGTGCTGGTGGTGTGGGAATCTCGGTAATACAGGGGGCAAAAATAGCCGGGGCGCGCCAAATTATTGCCGTTGACATCCTAGACGATAAACTCAAAATCGCAGAGAAGTTCGGTGCCACAGAAACCATCAACTCCAATAAACAGGATCCTGTAAAAACAATCAAGAAAATGACATCAGGAGGCGCCGAGTTTGCCTTCGAGGTCGTAGGTATGCAAAAACTTCTGCAACAAGCATTTTACTGTCTAGCTCCTCATGGTACAGCCATATTGGTAGGCGCTATCCCAGTAGGAGAAAGCGTCTCCGTAAATGCGGGACATTTCTTCCTCGAGAAACGTATTATTGGCTGTATGATGGGTTCTAATCGATTTACGCTCGATACACCGCGCTATCTGGAGCTCTACAGACAAGGCAAACTTGATTTGGATAGTATGGTGACTCGGCATGAACCACTAGAAAAAGTAAGTGATGCTTTTGAAGCAATAAACTCCGGTGAAGTCACCAGAACAGTGTTAATGTTTGACCAATAAATGATATCGAGACGATATTTTCGTCGTATATGAATGATGGGTATATAAGGATATTTTCTGTGAGCGAGAATAACACCAAAGATCTAACAGTTGATATAACTAACTTCGTTGCTACCGTTGAAATACGACGTCCTCCTCATAACTTTTTTGACGTGGAACTTATTACACAAATAGCAGATACGTATAGCGAGATGGATAGCCGAAACGATGTTAGAGCTATCGTACTCTGTGCGGAAGGTAAAAATTTTTGCGCGGGCGCAAACCTAGGTGCGTCTAACGTAGGTAATGCAAAAGATAGCTCAACAGGTAGCTTATCAAACGATCTTTACCGACAAGCGGTTAGGATATTTCGCTCAAAAAAACCTGTAGTTGCTGCGGTACAAGGCGCGGCGATCGGAGGCGGACTGGGATTGGCAATCTCCGCTGATTTTAGAGTCACATGTCCCGAAGGTCGATTTAGTGCTAACTTCACCAAGTTAGGATTTCACCCGGGTTTCGGCCTAACGCTTACTTTACCTAGCTTAATCGGAAAACAACGTGCGTCTCTAATGTGCCTGACGAGTAGGCGCATAGATGGGCTAGAAGCAACCACATGGGGTTTGGCTGATCTATGCGTGCCTCTGTGCGACGTTCGGTTGGAAGCTCAGAAAATAGCTCAGGAGATCGCTAGTTGTGCCCCACTGGCGGTAGCGTCAACTCGCAGTACTCTTAGGATAGGATTAGCTGACAGTATTGCTATGCAAACCGGCCACGAACTAGCAGAGCAAAATGCACTTAGAGAAACCAAAGATTACAAAGAAGGCATCGAGTCCGCATCTCAACGTCGAGAACCTATATTCCAAGGTAAATAATATTTTTTAACCCTGTCCTCTTATCCATAAAGGGGTTATACAAATGGCATATTCTGTCGGAATTTGAGCACGCAGGGCTTTTGCAACTGGTCCGTCGTTGTCATCCATGTATCGGTCTATCATCAACTCAGTTACCCTTGGCCCTTCGCTCAATTTGAGTTCTGCAGTGCCTTGACCTCTTAATAGCTTAAATCGGCTTTTATCTAACGCTATTTCAAATGCGCATCTTGGATTTCGGAATAAGTTAGAACGAAGTATCGTTTTTTCCTGCGTTATACACCAAAATTTTTCGTCTTCATAAAGGAACCACAAAGTAGAGATCAAAGGGAATCCATTCGACGAAATCGACGCAAGCCTTACCGGTTTGCGCAATTCTCCTAATATATCAGACACTTCTTGTGATGATACAGAGGCTACTTTTCGATTTTTTTTTGACATAGGTCAAGTCTACCAAGACCGCGCCAATAAACACAGTTTACATTAATACAATCAGTTAAATTGAGTCACGCAAATATTACTTGATTCGAAATGTCCAAAAAAAATTAGAACTGTTATAATCGGACCGGCAAATTATGAGCTGACTAAAGGGCTAAAATCATGGATATCGAAGAAGCAATCCGCTCACGCCGTTCCATTCGCGCGTTCACTAATCAAGAAGTTGAGCAAGAAAAAATTTCGCGAATATTCGAATTATCCCAGCGTTCGCCAAGTGGGACGAACACCCAACCATGGCATACATACGTTTGTAGAGGCGAAGCAAAAGATGCAATAGTCAGAGATGTTTGCGCACTTTTTGATAAGGGTGAAGCCAAAAGCTACTCGGAATATGACTATTACCCAGACAAGTGGAATGACACTCATACCGCACGCAGGAGAAAAATCGGCTGGGATCTATATGGTCTAGTTGGTATAAAAAAAGGAGACCGCGAGCGTACGGCAATCCAGGCGCGAAGAAACTATTGCTTTTTTGATGCCCCCATCGGAGTGTTTTTCACAACAGATGCCTACTTAGGGCGAGGAAGCTGGTCTGATGTTGGGCTCTATATGCAGACCGTCATGCTTGCTGCGAGAGGAGAAGGTCTTCATACATGCCCTCAGGCGGCATGGATAAACTTTCAAGAACCCATCTTCGAACACCTCAGTATCCCTAATGATCAAGTTATTGTTTCAGGAATGGGCCTAGGTTATGAAGATACTTCAGCAATTGAGAATACACTTGTCAGTGAGCGAGAAAAAACAACTAATGTCGTAAATTATGTTGGATTTAATTAATTAGTCGGAACTTAAGGTATTAATATGCTGAAATTAATCAGATGGTCTCTTGGTAGAGTCATTTTAACGCTAGATTTTCTGACTCCTCCTCACCCTGTGAAAAGAGAGCCTGAGGACCAAAAAAAAATGGATGACAAAGCGAGTCAGTTGAGTCTCTACCAATTTCGAGCCTGTCCGTTCTGCGTAAAAGTTCGCAGATTTATGCAACGAAATGCGCTTCAAATAGAACTACGTAATGCTAAAGATGACGGAATTCACAAAGATGAACTTATTCGAGGCGGGAAACGCCATAAAGTCCCATGTCTGCGCATCGAAAATAAGGAAGGATCTGACGAATGGCTATACGAGTCATCTGCGATAATCGATTACCTCAAAAGAGAGTTCTCGTTACCCCAATAAACACGACTAGCTGGTCATTTCTGAGCCTTCCAATCTCTTGCTTTCAGCACGTTTTGGATCATGGCTAAAAAATGTTTCTTCGTGGCCGACCGCTTCGATCTCTCCCACGAAATGTGCTTTAGAGCGAACAAATACTTCTTTATCGAGGTCATACCAAAAAGTAGGCGGATCGAATGTCCCACCCATGATTCCTACCATTCCCGGAAAAATTTCTAAACGGCTCAGTATGGTAGTCCCACAATTCTGACAAAACTCATTATTCCAACTATTATCAGACCCGCTTTTAAATTTATAACTCCCCAAGGTTCCAGCGGTAATTAGAAAATTTTCTTCCAAAAAATAGACTAGAACACCAAATGCACTGCCGCTTCTTAGCTGGCAATACCTGCAGTGGCAAACACCTTTTACTTTTGGTTGTCCAAGCGCTTTATATCTGACTTCCCCACAAAGACAGCCGCCAACGTGTTCTACATTATCATTCATAGTCCTTCTCTCTACGCACCGCGCTCACGATACTAATAGTAATAATTCTCATAATTATTCAAACATTAATTTTTTTCATTGCCAAGCACCTCACTGCTGCTGAAGTTCGACGCCCTTTTGGTACCTTATACTTTTCAATTTTACGCCATCCATATCAAAATATTCCCAAAGACCTTCAGGAACTCCTTTTTCATAATGCACTCTGGCTTTCAGCCCAGCATTTCGATAAAAGTACTCACTCGTCCCATGAAGTACCCCAGAGAGGTAAGAAACTCGTGCAAGCACAGCGCCATCACCATCGCGCTCAACCAGAATACCACTCAAGATCTTCTCGTCTCGGGAGTCGTATGCAAGACCATTTTCCATTCGCACTGTCTTAAGAAGACGTGTATCAATCTCCTCCAGCTTTTCCGTTGAAGCAAAATAGTAAGCAAATGCAAGAGCAAAAAGAACGGTATAAACAACTATACGTTTCATATTAATCCCGTCTTTATAGATTTTTTTGCCGCTCTAAATCGTTTTTTACTTAAAGAAATATAGGTGGGATCTAGCTCAATACCTACGTAACGACGTTGATTGTTGATACAAGAGACTCCGGTAGTCCCACTTCCATTAAAGGCATCCAGCACCAGATCATTCGGGTCAGTTGCTGCAAGAATAAGCTGATCGACAAGCTGAAGCGGCTTTTGTGTAGGATGCCTACCATACTCCTTCTCTTTTTTACCTGGAGCGGTCATTACCCATACATCTTTCATTTGCTTCCCACTATTCAATTCTCGCATCAAGCTATAGTTGAACTTATATTTGGAATTAATATCCTTAGCTGCCCAGATGATCGTCTCGGTGCTATGGGTGAAATACCGGCATGATAGATTTGGGGGAGGATTCGGCTTCTGCCACGTGATGTTATTCAACAGCTTCATGCCCAGCGATTGCATTGCAAAACCAACGGAATAAATTGAATGAAAAGTTCCAGATACCATGATGGAGCCGTCCGGCTTCAACAATTTCTGACACGCTTTCAGCCAACTGAGATTAAACTCTAGATTTTTTTCACATCCCTCAGAGCGATCCCAATCCCCTTTGTCAACTTTAACCATTGTTCCGTTCTGACAAGTCATTCCCCCATTTGAAAGAAAGTATGGGGGATCGCAAAATATCAGGTCAACGAAAGCACCTCGCTCTGCGTCAAGCTTACCCATGATTTCAAGGCAATCGCCTTGCATTAACTCTATTTGAGCGGCCAACTTCTTTTTCTCGTTTGAGGAACCGAGACCTCCGTGTTCATATTTTGATACCAATTCGACGTAACATTTTCTTTTGCATCTTACTGAAGTAAGAAAATTGGCCTAACGGCAAGGATACAGCCAATAGTAGGCACTGATAGAAGAAAAACACTAAGATAATCCGGATCCCCCAATAAGGGAACGTATTTATCTCGTCGCGTTGCAAACCTATGACTTCCATAAATCCGCCCGCTACTAATAGCGATAACGAGCCAGTAAGTGCAAAAACAAGATTCACCAGAATAAACTGCTTTAAGGAGGTAATATTTAATAGCTTGAATACTTTGTTACTCATAAACCAATTATAAGCGCCATCATGCCAACGCTAATAGCTCTATTTTCTATAGTTGCCCAGACTGAAAGCTATTGCCGCAAAACTTGCGCCGCAGAAAAGTTTTACTGACAATAGAACGCACATTCAAAAGGAGCTCGATATCATGCTAGCAGAAAACTTAAAGTCGACTGGTGATCAGCCTGTTCTGTTAGACGTAGATGAACGAGTTGCTAAGCTAACGCTGAACCGTCCTGAAAAATACAACACACTGACTGAATCTGTTATCGCAGTAATTACAGATAATCTAAACGACATTGCGCAACGTGAAGATATTCACGTAGTAATAATCAAGTCGACCGGAAAAGCATTTTCTACTGGGCACGATCTCAAAGATATGCACGCGAACAATGATGAAAACTACTTTAGAGTGCTTCTAACTAACTGCTCTAAGATGATGCTGAGAATCAACACAATCCCCCAACCTGTGATAGCCCAAGTTCAAGGAATAACCACAGCGGCTGGTTGTCAGCTAGTGGCAGCTTGTGATCTCGCAGTTGCATCCCGAAACGCGCAATTTGCCACGAATGGAATTTCTAACGGGCTTTATTGCGCAACTCCCGCTGTTGCCTTAAGCCGCGTAGTTTCCAAAAAACACGCGTTTGAAATGCTTCTTACAGGAAGTTTTATTTCTGCACAAAGAGCCGCTGAAATTGGTCTGATCAACTCCGTTGTAGCCGAAGATCTATTGGATAGTAAAACGTCTGCGCTTGCAGAACAGATTGCTGGGAAATCGAGCTTCACCTCACGGCTAGGTAAACGCTCTTTCTACGAACAAATCGGAAAAAATCTCCCCGACGCCTATGAACAAACGTCTGAAGATTTAGTCTGCAACCTTCTTTCGACGGACGGACAAGAAGGTCTATCAGCTTTTTTGGAAAAGCGTCCACCAAAATGGGACAATAAGTAAACTATCAAGACAGCAAAATTTTACTCAGGGAAATATATATGACTACTTCTTCAGGACATATCTACGAGCGAGATCTGGATAAAAATGCCGCAAACTACGCTGCACTTTCTCCACTTAGCTGGGTTGAAAGAGCGGCTGCCGTGTATCCAAATCGTACTTCGGTTGTACATGGAGATATTCAGTACACGTGGGAAGAAACTTTTACTAGGTGCCGGAGATTATCGTCAGCACTGTCTTATTACGGAATAAAGACAGGAGATGCGGTCGCCGTATTGGCCACAAATATCCCAGCATTCTATGAGTGCCTCTTCGGTATACCCGCAGCTGGAGCAGTCATCAATCCTATCAATATAAGGTTAGATAGCGATGCGATCGCATTCATTCTTGACCATGGAGAAGCAAGGATTCTTATTACCGACACCGAGTTTTCTCATGTCGTGAAAGAAGCCCTCACTAAATGCAAAAATAAGCCGTACGTGATTGATATTTCAGATCCGGAAGCTATGTCTCACGAGAAGATAGGTGAAATTGAGTATGAAGATTTTCTAGCAACAGGCGACCCAGAAGCTCCATGGACGCTACCCACAGATGAATGGCAAGCCATGGCGCTATGCTATACATCAGGGACTACGGGGAACCCGAAAGGAGTTGTTTATCACCACCGAGGAGCCTACCTAAATGCTATCGGCTGTGCAACGGCATGGAATATGACACACCACCCAACTTATCTATGGACCCTCCCAATGTTTCACTGCTGTGGCTGGACTTTTCCATGGACTATAGCCGCATTGGCGGGAACAAATATTTGCCTACGAAAAATTGCTGCGAAAAACATTTATGATGCAATTGAGAAACATGAGGTAACTCATTTTTGTGGTGCACCGATTGTCTTGAATTTCATTGTCAACGCTGATCCCAAGGACACAAAGCCACTTCCTCATCTAGTAGAAGTAATGACCGCCGGAGCAGCACCTCCTGCCGCTGTGCTAAAAGCGACCGAAAAAGCAGGATTCCACATTACGCATACCTATGGATTAACCGAAACCTATGGCCCAGCAGTCTTCAACGCTCCCCAAGACGACTGGGCGACACTTAACGAAGATGAATATGCAGAGACATTGATCCGCCAAGGGGTGCGGTATCCCGTGCTTCAGGATCTAGATGTCATGGATCCCGAAACAATGATACCGGTGCCGCGGGATGGCGAAACAATTGGTGAAATTATGTTTAAAGGCAATGTTGTGATGAGAGGCTATCTCAAAAACCCAAGTGCAACAGAGGAATCTCTGCGCGGTGGTTATTTTCATTCCGGAGATCTAGCTGTAATGCATCCAGACGGTTATCTTCAAATTAAAGACCGTTCTAAAGACATCATTATATCTGGCGGTGAAAACATCTCTTCCATAGAAGTAGAAGAATTGCTGTATAAGCATCCGTCTATCTTGGAAGCCGCAGTTGTCGCAAGACCCGATGACAAATGGGGAGAAACTCCTTGCGCTTTTGTGACGCTTAAGACCACAAGTGTGAAAACCACAGAACAGGAAATAATTAATTACTGCAAAGAAAAAATAGCTAAATTTAAGTCCCCCAAAACCGTGATTTTTACCGATTTACCCAAGACGTCAACTGGAAAAATTCAAAAATTTAAATTAAGAGCACAGGCTGAAGCCATGGGAAGCCTTTAACGATTAACGAGCTACGAGAAAAGCCAGGGGCATTCTTTCATACGGCGATCCTCATAATCTCGAATGTCTGATTCGTTTTGCAGGGTAATTCCAATGTCGTCCAAGCCATTGAGTAGCCGAAACCTCAGTCCATCGTCAAAATCGAACGGTAACTCCGCTCCCGCAGGTGTAGTGACCAAACACGCCTCAAGATCGATCTCAAGTTCGTATCCTGGGTTAGCTTCAACTTCGAGAAATAGTTGATCTACTTTCATAGAATCCAAGACTATAGGCAATAAGCCGTTTTTACAGGAGTTGTTAAAAAAAATATCTGCAAAGCTAGGTGCAATAATAGCCCTAATCCCATAGTCGTATAGGGCCCAAGGTGCATGTTCGCGTGAAGATCCGCACCCAAAATTCTCTCTAGCCAACAAAACCCCTGCGTCAGCATACCGCGACTTATTTAAAGAAAAAGCCGTATTCAATGGTCTGTCTGAGTTATCCACACCCGGAACACCGGCATCGAGATAACGCCACTCATCAAATAAATTCGGCCCAAAGCCAGTTCTCTTAATGGATTTCAAAAACTGCTTAGGAATAATTGCATCAGTGTCAACATTTGGCCTATCAATAGGTACAACAACACGTTTGACCTGAGTAAATTTTTCCATAGTTTATAGACCTCTCACATCAACAAAATGACCGAAAACACCAGCCGCCGAAGCCATAGCCGGACTGACCAAATGTGTCCGCCCTCCCCGACCTTGTCTGCCTTCAAAATTCCTATTCGACGTGCTCGCACACCGTTCTCCTTCGTCTAGCTGATCGGCATTCATTCCAAGACACATGGAACAACCAGGCTCACGCCATTCAAAGCCAGCATCCTTAAAAATAACATCCAGTCCTTCTTTCTCGGCTTGAGCTTTAACCAGACCCGATCCAGGTACAACAAGCACAGCTTTAACATTTTCAGCACGCTTCCGACCTTTGGCTACCGAAGCCGCAATCCGGAGATCTTCGATCCGCGAGTTGGTACAAGAACCGATAAACACTTTATCTACCTGAATTTCTATAATAGGGGTACCTGGGACTAAATCCATGTACGATAATGCGTTTTTCATGCCTACTTGTTTCATACTGTCATCAACGTGCTCGGGATCAGGCACACTTCCATTGATTGAAGTCACCATCTCCGGGGACGTCCCCCAAGAAACCTGCGGCTCTACATCTTTTGCATCTACCTCCAGCTCTAAATCAAAACTAGCTCCTTCATCAGAGTGCAGATTGCCCCAGGCAGTTAAAGCATCCTGCCATTGGTTGCCTATTGGGGCAAACGGACGTCCTTTCACATACTCCATCGTAGTGTTATCGAACGCAACTAACCCTGCTCTGGCCCCAGCTTCTATGGACATGTTACAAATAGTCATCCGACTTTCCATACTAAGCATTCTAATAGCTTCACCAGCATACTCTATCGTATAGCCCGTCGCTCCAGCTGTGCCAAGGAGGCCAATGATATGAAGAATGAGATCTTTCGCTGAGACACCGATACAAAGTTCATTATTCACTGTGATACGCATATTTTTAGCCTTACGAAGACGTAAGCACTGAGTCGCCATCACATGCTCAACCTCCGAAGTCCCTATTCCAAAAGCCAACGCTGCTAAAGCGCCATTGGTTGACGTATGGGAATCTCCGCAAACAATCGTCATCCCAGGCAGGCACCAACCCTGCTCCGGACCGGTCACATGCACAATGCCTTGTTGAGCCGCCCCGATATCATGATGAAGGATTCCATGTTGCTCGCAATTTTTAGATAGTGTATCCAGCTGCAGCTGAGCAATGGGATCAGTGATATTAGTCACATCAACAGTAGGGACATTATGATCGGACACAGCTTTGTGGGAAAGAACACGCCATAAAGCTCGGCCCGCTAACTCTAACCCCTCAAAGGCTTGAGGCGAAGTCACTTCGTGCGTCAGATGCCGGTCAATGTAAATTAGCGCCCCCCCGTCATCAGTGGAGCAAACTAAATGTCCATCCCAAATCTTATCGTATAGCGTTTTTAAAGTCATATTCATGTCCGTAACAGTTCTAACTAAAATGTAGTTTAACATTGTAACTTGGGGAATGTTTAATAGCCTATGAACGGGCTGAAATAAAAGATTAATTCTCAAAAGAGTAGTAAAATTTTAATCCAAGTCGGTATCTCGATCGTAATCATTACTATAACTCAGTGGAAAATTACTAAAAATAAGAATTCAATGACTAATCTCGACGAACAAGAAAAAGAAAAATTCAATAGTCTCGATCATAGTTGGTGGGATCCCGAAGGACCACTAAAAACGCTACACGACATCAACCCCAAAAGAATAGGATACATTAAACAATTTACCGAGCTAAAAGGCTGTGTCGCCTGTGATATAGGGTGCGGTGGGGGTATCCTTACAGAAGGATTAGCGAATCAAGGAGCTCACGTTAGCGGAGTCGATGCTGCGGAAAATCTAATCAAAATCGCAAAAAAGCATGCTCTAGATAATGGACAAACGATAGACTACAGGGTTGAACTATCTAATGCCACCGCAACTAGCCATGAGGAAAGCTTCGACCTCGTGACTTGTCTCGAGCTAATAGAACATGTTCCAGATCCGGAAGCACTTATTGCCGATTGTGAAAGACTATTAAAGCCAGGAGGAACCTTAGTCATATCAACGCTCAATAGGAATCCTGTTTCCTATGCTCTAGGGATTGTTGCTGCAGAATACATCCTCAAGCTTCTTCCTATAGGGACACATGACTATTCTCGATTCCTAAAACCTTCAGAAATAGCAAAATGGGCAAGGCACGTCAATTTAGAGCTGCAAGATGTCAGCGGCCTCTACTACAACCCACTGACTCGTTCGACAAAGATTGGAGGGCCTCCCATAGTCAACTACTTAGCTACTTTTATAAAAGAAAAAAGCTAGACCTGATGGCTGCGCTACCACGGGTTATCCTTTTCGACCTAGATGGGACATTGTTAGATACAGCGCCAGAGCTCGAGCGCTGTATTAATAACTTACGCGAAAGGTATGGTTTTTCAGTGCTCCCGCCTGATATCGTTCGTAATCAAGTCTCAAAGGGTAGCAAAAAAATCATTGAGCTAGGCTTTCCTCATGTTACGAATGCCAGCGAGATCGAGTTACTAAGACAAGAATTCTTGGAGCTCTATGAAGAAAATATTGGAAACCACACCACTCTGTTCCCGGGTATAGAGGAGGTTTTAAAAGCAATCGAGTCGACCGAGAGGGTTTGGGGAATTGTAACGAATAAAATCACCTCGTTAACTAACCCTCTTTTAGCAAAATTAAAACTTTCGCAAAGAGCTGGATGCATTATTTCAGGAGATACCACGGCCCACTATAAGCCTCATCCTGAGCCATTGTATGCAGCGATGAACACCCTCCAGGCAGAACGGTCTGAGTGCATATACATTGGAGATGACGAGCGAGATATTGTCGCTGCCAACGCAGCGCAAATGAAAGCAATAGTTGCGCTCTACGGATATATAGATCCCACTGACAAGCCGTCTCTATGGAAAGCCGACAGAAGCATCGACTCTCCTCTCGATCTCTTAGTTGACCTAGCGGAATCACCAGATGAGTAGTGCCATCGCTAACAAGGTCGGAGCTCAATTCAAAGAAGGTAGCGATCTCTATTACGCGGCTCTCTACCTAAATAAAGAAATACGCAGTCAGGCATGCTCAATTGAGATGCTTCGGAGAGAAGTTAGTCACATCCCAGAATCCTGTAGCGAACCTGACATTGCCCGTGCCAAGTTAGCCTGGTGGATCGAGGAATTTAAACGCACCAAGGAACGCCTGAGTCGACACCCATTAACCAAAGCTTTAACCTTAAATGAACTGTCTAGAGCTCATCTAATGGACGTTTTGATAGCCTTGACCGCAGACACTTTTGAAGACGTCACCGCGAAGAGCTTTTTTGACCGCAGCGCAGTAACAAAGCATTTGCGCCATCTAAATTCGGACTTGGTGACCCTGATGGCTCAATTATTTGAAATATACTCTTGTGATGACATAGACTTGATACTAAATCTGACGTGCGCTATCGAGCGCTCAAACGCGATAATTGGCCTTAGAGATCACCGGAATTCGCCAACTTTATATTTTTGTGAGCTGGATATGGGAGCCTGCGGGTTAACTCCGCAAAGTATTCGTAGCAGCCGATCGTCTTCACAACTTGAGCGATTCCTCGAGAGTCAGATTACCATAGTGAAAAGTGACTTGATTTCCACATTATCCCAACTCAGCCGGAATCTGAGAAAACGCGGTAAGTTTTTCGCCACACAGGCAGAAATAAACCTGCAAGTATTAGATTTAGCATTAAAAAAAAATTGTTGCATATTGGAGAACAGGATGGAGCTCCTCCCTATACGGAAGCTCTGGTTGGCTTGGAAAGTAAAAAATTGGGGTTAAGACATCACTTTTTACAGCCATGACAAAGATCAAATGCGAAGGTACAATTAGCACATGCCATTTAAAGAAAAACCAAGGGGCTACGACTATGGACGATAAGAAAAATTCTCAAGAGATTACTGGCAAAGAAAACAAAAAGCAGTTACCAAGTAAAACCCTTCCGGCCGAAACCGGAGGTCCAAAAGGTTTAGAGCCGACTCGCTACGGTGATTGGGAAAAAAATGGTCGCTGCATAGACTTCTAATGACATTAAAATAATGTCAACACCGTCAAATAATTTCTAGGAAGGTTAACCACATATGGACAAAACCCCACTATCGCCGCATCTGCAAGTCTACAGACCTCAATTGACCTCGGTGCTATCAATAACGCACAGAGCTACTGGCGTGGTACTCAGTGTGGCCGGAACAGCAATTATACTTTATTGGCTCATAGCTACCGCGCTCGGAGCTGATACTTATTCTGAAGCCAAGCAGATTTTAGGGTCTCTGCCTGCAAAAATCGTTCTGTTTGGGTGGACGGGTGCCTTCTACTACCATCTATTAAATGGTATCCGACACCTACTTTGGGATAGTGGTTGGGGGCTCGATCTGCCAACTGCTTACAAAACAGGTTATGGCGTACTCATATTTTCAATTTTGCTGAGCATTTCCACATGGGCATATGTGCTCCAAAAGGCTGTGTCATGAGTATTAGTTTCCCAAGCAAGCCCAACGCTGCAAACACAGGCACGAATCACTGGTGGTGGCAAAGAGTCACCGCTATATGTCTGATCCCTCTATCTATCTGGTTTGTGGTATCAGTTTTGGGGCACATTAACGACGACCATGCGGCCGCCTCAAACTGGATAAAAAGCATTCCAGTCACCGTATTACTATTATCTTTCATGGTTACAGTGTTCTATCATGCCAAATTTGGCCTGCAAGTGATCGCTGAAGACTACATCCATGACCCATCTACATTGAAAACTATTTTGTTTTTCATCAACGCAAGTGTGATCCTTGCAGGATTGGCAAGCGTTTCAGCTATTATAGTTATTTCGTTCATAATCCCTTAAAGAGAAAAATTATGCCTTCCGAATATCAATTTATAGAACACCAACACGACGTTATTGTTATAGGAGCCGGAGGAGCCGGACTACGCGCAACTTTTGGCATGGCTGAAAAAGGTCTGTCGACAGCATGTATCACAAAGGTTTTTCCTACAAGAAGTCATACTGTTGCCGCACAAGGCGGCATGAGCGCAGCCTTAGGCAATATGGGAGAGGACGACTGGCGGTGGCACATGTATGACACTATCAAAGGATCGGACTGGCTAGGTGACCAAGACGCGATAGAGTATATGTGTAAAGAAGCTATACCAGCCGTAATTGAGCTTGAACACTATGGTGTTCCGTTTTCTCGAACCGAATCTGGAGAGATTTACCAGAGACCTTTTGGCGGAATGACAACCAACTATGGTGAAGGTACTGCGCAACGAACTTGCGCGGCAGCTGATAGGACTGGCCATGCCATTTTACATACTCTTTATCAACAATCCCTCAAGCACAATGCTGAATTTCTTATAGAATATTTCGCAGTCGATCTTGTTATGGATAAAGATGGAGTCTGTCGAGGGGTAATAGCTTGGAATTTAGAAGATGGCACTATGCATCTATTCCGTGCCCACTCAGTCATCATTGCGACTGGAGGCTATGGTAGATCGTATTTTTCGTGCACCTCTGCTCATACCTGTACTGGAGACGGCAATGGCATGATCTTAAGGGCTGGACTGCCGCTTCAGGACATGGAATTTACTCAATTTCATCCAACTGGGATTTATGGCGCAGGTTGCCTCATTACAGAGGGCGTCCGAGGAGAAGGTGGTTATCTCACGAACGCAAATGGTGAGCGATTCATGGAACGTTATGCACCAAATGCAAAAGATCTTGCTTCGCGAGACGTCGTATCTCGCTCAATGACTGTAGAAATAACTGAAGGAAGAGGAGTTGGTGCAGAGGGCGACCACATATTTCTGCATCTTGAACACCTCGGAGCCGATGTTATCAATGAACGACTTCCGGGCATAGCAGAGTCAGCTGAAATTTTCGCTGGCGTCGATGTTACAAAAGAGCCCATCCCCGTTCTACCGACGGTCCACTACAATATGGGAGGGATCCCTACGAATATCCATGGTGAAGTAGTGACCACCAAGGACGGCAATCCTGATAGTGTGGTGCCAGGTCTAATGTCCATCGGAGAAGCAGCCTGTGTATCTGTGCACGGGGCAAATCGCTTAGGTTCAAACTCACTACTTGACTTAGTAGTCTTTGGTAGAGCCGCTGCTCAACACTGTGCAGCAACTATAAAACCCGGAGAAAAACATGCGCCTCTTGATAACGAGTCTACAGACCGCGTCCTATCTCATTTCGATGCCATGAGATATGCCGATGGCTCTGAGCCAGTGGCGAAAATTCGTCTTGAAATGCAGAAAACAATGCAGAAGCACGCTGCGGTATTCAGAACCGGTGAATTAATGAACGAAGGGATTGAAAAGCTCGAGGAGATATGGGAGTCCTTCAAACACGTCAAAGTCACCGATAGGTCACTGATTTGGAATACCGATCTTGTAGAAACGTTGGAGCTCGAAAATTTATTAGGTAGCGCGATGACAAGCATTAAAGCAGCAGCCAATCGTGAAGAGAGCAGAGGAGCCCATGCTAGAGAGGATTTCCCTGACCGTGACGATGAAAACTGGATGAAGCATACGCTTACTTGGTTGGATACAGAAGGCAAAGTAAAATTCGACTACAGGCCAGTCCACATGTACACATTAACGGATGATGTAGAAGTTGTCCCACCCAAAAAACGGGTTTATTAGATTTAAAAACGGTTGAATAATCATGGCTAAATTTAGACTTCCAAAAAACTCAAAAATTGCTCGAGGAAAAACAATCGATGTGTCTGACGGCACTAAGAATGCAAAGACATTTAAAGTTTACCGATGGGATCCAGATAGTGGAGAGAACCCTCGAACTGACTTGTATACGATCGATTTAGATAAATGCGGACCGATGGTGCTCGATGCAATAATTTATATTAAAAATGAAATAGATCCTTCACTTACTTTCCGGCGATCTTGTAGAGAAGGAATATGTGGATCATGTGCAATGAATATTGATGGGACAAATACGTTAGCCTGCACAAAATCCATAAAGTCCGTGAAAAAGGACATTAGCATTTACCCTTTGCCTCATATGCAAGTCCGCAAAGACCTGGTGCCAGACCTTAATAATTTCTATAAGCAATATGCCTCTGTAAAACCTTGGTTGCAATCTAAAACCAAAGCCCCAGAGAAGAAAGAGCGGCTACAGAGCAAGCAAGAAAGAGCGAAGGTCGACGGTCTTTATGAATGTATACTTTGCGCATGCTGCTCAACGAGTTGCCCTAGCTATTGGTGGAATAGCGACAAATACCTTGGGCCAGCAACATTATTACAATCATATCGATGGTTGGTAGACAGCAGAGATGACGCGACGGATGAACGGCTAGATGAGTTGGAAGGTCCGTTCAAGCTCTTTAGATGTCATACCATAATGAATTGCACAAATAGTTGTCCTAAAGGGTTAAATCCAGCAAAAGCTATATCGGAAATCAAAAAGATGATGGTGGCTCGAGGAAACTGAAATAGTGGAGCCCTCTCCGATCAATAAACTAAGGTGGCGCTGCAGAAGAGGAATGCGTGAACTGGATGTGATGCTGGTCGACTTTCTAGAACGGGAAGACACTACATCGTCCGATGAGAGTATCAATACATTTGAATTATTTCTCGACTGTTCGGATATGGACTTGTACAGTTGGCTCACAAGAAGGTCAATTCCTCGGGATATTCGATTTAAAAAAATAGTTGAGAAAATGTTATTCAAACCATGAGCGAAAAACATCCAACAAACCAAGTACCCGATCGTTCTGTTCTCAAAGAACTCGAGCTCAGCGCTGAGCTTCCTTGCAAAATAAAACCGCAGAATTATTCAATCACAAAAGTCTCAGGGTCAGATGCCCCGGTGTTTCTACAAGGACAACTGACTGGCGATTGCAACTCGATTGAGCCAGAACACTCGCTTTTGATGGCTTGGTGCACACCTAACGGACGAGTGCAAAACCTTATTCATGTTATAAGAAGCGGCGATTTATTTTTTCTCCTCATACCTAAAGAACAGATGCTCGGGATGGTCAAAAAGCTGAAAATGTTTGTACTCAGATCTGATGTTCAAATCGCAGACTTATCTACTGATCATGAATTATTTCTAACCCTTAACTCTAATCAATCTGACACCTCCTTCGCAACCATAGGAAGACAAGATAGTCGATGCTGGTGGATAGTGCCAAACGGGAAGGCCCCAGAGATTTGGAAGGGAATTGCAGCACAACAAGTCAACGAAGACGTCATCGAGTTTCACTCAATAATGAATGGGATCCCCTATCTGACAGAAAAATTAACTGATACCTTTCTACCCCAAGAAATTGGTTTAGAAGAGTTAAAAGGCCTTAGTTTCAGCAAAGGCTGCTACCCTGGCCAAGAAATTATCGCTCGTGTAAAATACCGAGGGAAAGTTAAGCGAGAACTCGTCAAAATTTCTGTTGTTGCTGCTGAGGAAATTCCTTCAGCTGCCCGCTTATTTGGCAAATCTGACACGTCCGTGGGCCTTGTCTTAAGATCAGTCACAACCGGCAAAGGGACTCATCAACTTCTCGCGGTTCTAAACTGCGGGATCGACCAAGTTGTTCTACCAAGTATGCCTGACGCGGTGTTAGAGATGGCACCTATGCATATTTAAAATTGAAAGTACAAGAGCGACCCAAGCTCATGAAGAGTGTCCGTATTAGTTCATTTCAACCCGCCGCAATTCTAAAAAATCCACACCTGCAAACAATTTGGGCCGCGAAAGTACGTCGACCTGCACAACTTAATACTTATAGTGAGCAGATAGAGCTTCCTGATGGTGATTTTTTAGATCTAGAATGGTCGCCGAAAAACCGCAAAGGACCGATACTTTTACTCCATGGTCTTGAGGGTGGTATCTGCTCAAACTACGTCCAAGGTATAATGAAAGCCCTCGATAAAGAAGGCTATCAATCTGTCTTATTACAATTTCGTGGATGTTCCGGAAGGCCGAATAGATTAGCGAGAAGTTACCATGCAGGGGAGACTGGAGATCTTTCTTACATAGCCACTTTGTTGCGCGAACGTTTAAAGAAAAATCTGACAGCTATTGTCGGATTCTCTTTAGGCGCTAACGTCATGCTGAAGTGGCTAGGAGAGTCAAACAGAGATCACATCAGTAATACCGCTATTGCTGTGTCGCCTCCTTTTGATTTATCTGCAAGTGCCGATTTCCTGAGTACCGGCTTCTCACAAATCTACCAACATAGTCTAGTCGCTGCTATGAAAAAAAAATATCGGGGAAAATTCTTGGGTCAACCCAGCTCTCTGTCCGATAAATGTTTAAGTAAATTAACTTCTTTTAGAGACTTCGATAACTTAATCACCGCTCCTTTACATGGTTTCAAAGGGGTAGAAGAATACTATACACAATCTAGCTGCCGCCGGTATTTGAAAGACAACCTGACTTCTACTCTGATACTCCATTCAAAGGATGATCCTTTCCTACCAATTTCAGCTATCCCAGAAGCACCTGAGCTCGGACCAAAGACGACTATGGAGTTATCTGAAAACGGTGGACATATTGGCTTTATATCGAGGGGCAAAAAGGGGAACTTGGCTTACTGGCTAGAATCCAGGATACTTTCTCATTTAGCCATCTTCGACTAAAATTACATTTTTAAAAAGTACAAACATGCTTTTACGAATTCTCTTCAAAAAATATGCAGCCTTTGCAGTTGCCTTGTTCTGTGTTGCTTTACTTTTATTCGGCTACTATCTGGAATTTTATCACCAGCTCAATCCATGCCCTTTATGTATTTTTCAAAGATTATGTTACGCAATTATTTTCCTAATATATATATTCTATATATTAGGCAACACCTCTCCGCTAGCAAAACCTCTACTTTCAATAGCATCGTTTAGTTTTGCCGGAATTGGATGTGCTCTTGCTGGCCGTCAGACGTGGCTACAACACCTCCCCATAGATAAAGTCCCAGAATGTGGGCCAGGCTTAGAGTACCTTTTAGAAGTGTACCCTTTGTTTGATGTCTTAAAAACAGTACTTAAGGGATCTGGAGATTGCGCGGAAACACAATGGGTTTTCCTGAGCTTCTCTGTTGCGGAGTGGTCTCTCTTTTCATTTTCATTGATTGCGATATGCCACTTACTTCTCCTGGTTCAAAAAAAAACAGACTCCAAACATGAAGGGCTATGAGCCGGGGAAATTCGGCGGAACTTGCCCACCCATACCTCTCATTAAATTCTTCATCCCGCCTTTTTTGGACATTTTCTTCATCATCTTCTGCATTTGAGCGAATTGTTTCAGGAGCCTATTAACGTCAGGGATTAACGTTCCCGATCCGGAAGCAATCCGCTTTTTTCTTGAGCCTTTGATAAGCGCTGGAAACTGCCTCTCTTTCACAGTCATCGAATCAATAATTGCCCCAAGTTTAACCATTGCCCCATCATTCACTTGATCTTGGACGGCATTGTTAACGTTCCCCATACCAGGCAACTTCCCTAACATTGCTTTTACGCCTCCCATTTTACTCATTTGATCAAGTTGGTCACGAAAATCCTGCAAGTCAAACCCAGACCCTGATTTGATTTTTTTGGCAACTACAGCGGCTTTCTCTTTATCGACTTTCTCTTCAGCTTCCTCAATTAGAGACAACACATCGCCCATTCCAAGAATACGAGACGCGATCCTATCAGGGTGAAAACTTTCAAGGCCGTCCATTTTTTCTCCAGAGCCAAGGAACTTAATGGGTTTCCCAGTGACCTTCCTCACCGATAAAGCCGCTCCTCCACGAGAATCTCCGTCTGTTTTTGTAAGGATAATCCCGGTTAATGGCAAAGAGTCATTAAAGGATTTAGCGGTCATTACCGCGTCCTGTCCCATCATACTATCGACAATAAACAATGTTTCATGCGGAGATAAAGCTTCATGTAATCCCGATATTTCCTTCATCATTGCTGCATCAATGGTAAGACGACCTGCAGTATCAACAATTAGGACATCATCATGTGCCCGTCGCGATGCTTCGTAAGCCCTACGTGCGATATCAATAGGGAGATCTGCGCTAGTAGAAGGATAGTAGTTCGCTGTAACCTGAGACGACAAAACACGTAGCTGTTCTATTGCTGCGGGCCGGTAGGTATCACAACTAACTACACCTACCTTCTTTTTTTTCTTATCTATCAACCATTTAGAAAGTTTTGCCACAGTTGTTGTTTTGCCTGCTCCTTGAAGACCGACCACAAGAATGACGACAGGGGCTTGTGCAGACAAATCAAGCCCACTGCTCTCCTCCCCCATAAGCTCTGTAAGTTGATCACGGACAATCTTAATCAACGCCTGACCAGGTGTTAAAGACCCAGTCACTGCAGTACCTTCAGCGGTTACAGACAGCTTGTCTATAAACTCTTTCACTACATCCAAGCCAACATCTGCTTCTAACAACGCTATGCGAACGTCTCTTAAAGAATCAGCAATATTTTTAGGTGTTAACCTCCCTCTTCCTTGTAAATTGCGCACGATGGCCGAAAAACGGCCCGTTAACGATTCAAATCCCATGGTTTTTTATGCCCTAATCAATAGTCTTAATAATCGAGTAACTAGATACTTCATTAAACAGCTTAATTATGTCATTATCTCAGATCAAATGACTCAACAACATATCTTATGCTAACTAATATGATAACCGTCATCACGGTGATATTGTATCTTGCTACGCTTTACAAATTCCTAGTGTCTAAGAGTTTGAATTCGACGTGGTCAGTAAATAATTCCGCTTTCATTTTCCTCTGCCTTGCGCTCGTGGCTCATGGCGTATGCCTCTTTCTAGGGATGTTTGATGGAGCCGGCACAAACCTAGGAATCTTCAACATAGCGTCTCTTGTCGGATGGATAATTATGTTGCTCGCATCTTTGATTATGTTCATTAAACCAATTGCCAATCTGACGATAATTTTGCTACCAGTATCTGGTGTCATGCTCGCACTGCCATCATTTTTAGGAGATCAGAACTTCATTCCTCGTTCTGGCGACATGGCACTTCATATTGGCATATCGCTAGTCGCATATAGTTTGCTGGCTATAGCGGCCTTGCAGGCTCTATACCTCTGGACTGCTCGCCGACGAATAAAAGCACACCGGTCAATTTTAACTTTTTTCCCTCCACTACCAGAAATGGAAAAAACATTATTTCAAATTACAAGCGTAGCTTTTGTATTGCTCAGCGTCGGGCTTGCTGTTGGCGCAGCACATGTCGAAAACATAATAGAACAACACCTGGCTCATAAAATATTTTTTTCAATCCTTGCATGGGTTATCTTCGCTATTTTATTAGTTGGACGATATTTAAAAAATTGGCAGGGGGATCGAGCAATCACTTATGTGGTTTCAGGCTTCAGTGTATTAGCTATAGGTTTTTTTGGTTCTAAGTTTGTCTTAGAGCTTATTATTTAATGCTCATAACATAATGGTTGAATTATCTACCTTAACGTTGACTATAATTTTGGCATGTCTCATCGTCGCCTCGGCCTATTTCTCAAGCTCGGAGACCGCGATGATGTCTCTAAACCGCTACCGGCTAAAGCACCTCTCTGATAGAAAATACAAAGGGGCTCAAAGAGTTCAAAATCTACTAGCCAGACCCGATAGGCTTATCGGGCTAATCCTACTAGGCAACAATTTTGTAAACATACTCGCGGCTATGATAGCCACGATCCTTGCCGAAAGATATCTAGGGATGCGCGGGCTTCTAATCTCATCGTTAATGCTAACAGCTGTTATTCTTGTGTTCGCTGAGGTCATACCGAAAACAGTAGCTGCGATTTATCCTGAACGTGTTGCCTTTCCGTCATCTGTGCTGCTTAGAATATTAATGTTTATCTTCTATCCTTTAGTTTGGGTCCTAAATAAGATCTCAAATGGAATCCTTGCGATCTTCGGACTAACAAATATAAAGCGCTCAGAAGATCCTTTAAGCCGAGAAGAACTCAGGACAATTGTGAAAGAGACTGGGGGTGTGATACCTCACCGCCACAGACAAATGCTATTTGGGATCTTGGACCTTGAGAATGCGACTGTTGAAGACATAATGATACCTAGAATTGAAATGCATGGTATTAATTTAGAAGATGAGTGGTCAGATATCAGAGAGCAAATTATGAATAGCCGGCATACATATCTTCCCTGCTATTCAGGTTCCTTGGCTGAAATAAACGGAATCCTTCATGTTCGCAAGTCTACTAAATACTTAGGCTCAGGAAATTTCACCTTAGAACAACTAACTAGTGTATTGGCTCCGCCGTACTTTGTTCCAAATCAAACCGATCTTTATTCTCAACTATTACATTTTCAAACAGAAAAAGAACACATTGCTTTCGTAGTAGATGAATACGGAGACATAGAAGGTTTAGTTACGCTGGACGACATCTTGGAAGAAATAATCGGAGAATTCACAACCGATCACCAGAAACACGAAAAAGATGTTATCCCGTTGGGTAATGGAGTGTTTATGGTTGATGGTAGCGCGAACATCAGGGAAATAAATAGGGCATACCATTTCGAGTTACCAGAAGATGGACCAAAGACGCTCAACGGCTTCATCCTAGAAACGCTGGAAGACATTCCAACCACAGGCACAGCTTTTCGAACTGGTCCAATAACTATAGAGATATTACAAACTCGAGAAAGATCAGTCAAAAGTGCTCGATTAACGCTAAAGAAAGCAAAAACTGTAACTTAGGCTGCGCTGGAAATTAAAAACAAAGAAAGTGTTATTCCCTCATTGCTCAGTTCCTGAGATCACTTTCAAGGCATCTTCAAGCCGGGAAACTGCCTTCACTTTCATACCTTGAGGTAGAAGCTTAGGCACGTTCCCAATAGGAACTACAGCAAACTTAAATCCGTGTTTGGCTGCTTCTTTCAAGCGTTCAGCACCCCCGCTAACTGGTCGAATCTCCCCAGCTAAGCCAATTTCCCCAAAAGTAATCATATCGTTAGGAAGCGCTTTATCTCTAAGACTAGACATCACTGCCATAGCAATTGCGAGGTCAGCTCCAGTTTCCCCTACACGAATACCTCCTACTATATTAGCAAAAACATCACTAGAGCCTGCCGAGATCCCACAATGCCTATTTAGAACAGCTAATAGCATACTGAGTCTATTTTGATCCAAGCCAACCGTAACTCTGCGTGGATTCATCACCTGACTTTCATTTAGCAGTGCTTGTACCTCAACCAACATAGGCCTTGTTCCCTCTCGTGTGACCATTATCACACTTCCCGGAACTGGTTTTTCATGACGTGACAATAATATAGCGCTAGGATTAGCCACTTCACGAAGACCTTGGTCGGTCATTGCAAAGACTCCAAGCTCGTTTACTGCGCCAAAGCGGTTTTTGATAGCTCGTATCATTCTGTAGAGTCCGTCTGGATCACCTTCAAAATATAATGTAACGTCGACCATATGTTCTAAAACGCGAGGACCAGCAATAGCTCCGTCCTTTGTTACATGACCAACTAGGTATATTGCTATTCCAGTGCTTTTTGCGAGTCCCACTAACCGACTAGCGCATTCTCTGACCTGGCCAACGCTGCCAGGAGTGGATTGTAAATCCTCCGTGTACATTGTTTGTATTGAGTCAACAACCAAAATCGCAGGCTTATTCTTGGTAGCTTCTCCAATGACAATATCAACATTTGTCTCAGTCAAGACATTCAATTGAGACAACGGCAAACCAAGCCTACGTGCTCTTATAGCTAGTTGAGAAGCAGACTCCTCTCCGCTCACATACACAGAATTAAGATTTCCACCCTCCGCTGTCGCAACCATGCTCTGCAGCAATAAAGTAGTTTTCCCGATACCTGGATCACCTCCTAGTAACACAACAGAACCAGGAACAAGACCTCCGCCTAAAACTCTGTCTAATTCAGACAGTCCTGTTTTCAATCTGGCTTGAGACTCTATGTCTACAGCTGTTAAGGCAACAATACTCGATTTTGTTAGCTCATTTGATTTAAATCGACGGCGAACATCTTTGCTCTCAAGGTTTTCTACAACAGTGTTCCATTCATCGCACTCATCGCAGTGCCCTGTCCATTTATTATAGACCGCACTGCATACTTGACAGGTAAAAGAGGTTTTCTGTTTTATAATCCTACTTCCTCATAACGGGCGCGCATTCGTGCCCGACACAACAATTCATACGGAATAGTACCTGATGCCTTTGCGACCTCTTCTATAGGGAGCTCTCCTCCCCACAAAGTAACCTCATCTCCAAACTTAGCCTCAGCTGAATCTGGCAACTCAACAGTCATCATATCCATCGAGCATTCACCAATAACTTGCGTCTTGACGTTGTTAACAAGCACAGGAGTTCCTGTATTAGCGCTTCTAGGATAACCATCCCCATAGCCATACGCGACCACTCCTACTTTCATATCATAAGGACAAACATAGCTGCCGCCATATCCGACCGTTCTACCGGCTTTAACATCACGGACACTGATTAGCCTTGATTTAAGCGTCATTACTGGGAGTAAACCTAGTGATCGAGCAGTTTCCCCGCGTAACGGCGAGACACCATATAGCATTAAACCCGGTCTTACCCAGTGCCGCTGAGTATTCGCGAAGGTTAACAATGCAGATGAATTGGCAAGACTTTGCTCTTCTGGAAAACCGGAGATCGCGGTATCAAAGGCACTCAACTGGCTTCCAACAGTCACATCTCCCCTTACTTGCGCATTGGCAAAGTGCGTCATAAAGATAATTGAGCTAGAGGTGCTACTCAACCTGTGATAAGCCTGAGCGACAGCGTCCACATCAAAACCCAAGCGGTTCATTCCAGTATTAATTTTTATCCATACGGAAAGAGTAGCTCTGGTATGTTCCAGCATACTTATCTGCTCAAACGAATGGATAACAACATCCAAATTTAGTCTGTCAATAATCGCTATTTCGTCGAACTCAAAGGGACCTTCCAACAAAACGATCCGGTGCCGACACCCCGCTTCTCGAAGGGTAACAGCCTCATCCAAAGAAGCGACCGCAAAAGCATCGGCCTCGTTAAAAATTCTGGACATACGTAAAAGTCCATGTCCATATGCATCAGCTTTTATCACTGCAAGTATCTTAGATTGCGGACAGTGGAGACGGGTCGCCTCTAGATTCTTTTTTGCAGCATGGCCATCGATAATCACCTTGGCGGGTCTAGTCACTCATTCGCCTCGTACCCACCGTGTGCTAAATTTTCAAAAAGTGTATATTGACCTAGGAAACGAAGTTTACGCATTCCAATTGGTCCATTACGTTGCTTACTGATAATAATTTCAGCAAGACCTTTATCTACACTTTCATCATCGTAGACTTCATCTCGATAAATAAACATAATTACATCCGCATCTTGCTCAATTGCACCGGATTCACGTAAATCTGACATCACAGGACGTTTGTCAGTCCTTTGCTCAAGACTTCTATTTAATTGTGAAAGCGCGACAACAGGTGCCTTAAGCTCCTTAGCCAAAGCCTTTAAAGAGCGTGAGATCTCAGAGATCTCGGTCGCACGATTCTCTTTTGTTCCAGAGACCTGCATTAACTGAAGATAATCAATAACTACTAACCCGAGCCCTTTTTGCTCTCGAGCTAATCGCCGACAGCGAGCTCGAAGGTCACCAGGGCTCAAAGCAGGTGTATCGTCAATAAAAATTTTAGCTTCATTTAACATAGCACAAGCGCTTGCCAGCCTCGGCCAATCATCGTCACCTAATTTTCCAATTCGCAGCTTACTCTGATCAATTCGACCAAGAGAGGAAAGCATACGAGTAACCAACTGCTCTCCCGGCATCTCCATACTAAAAACCGCAACCGGAAGTGCATCTTTAAGAGCGGCGTGTTGAGCAATATTAAGTGCAAACGCCGTTTTCCCCATGGATGGACGACCTGCTATAATAACTAAATCAGATTTTTGTAACCCCGAAGTCAGAGAATCTAAATCGTAAAACCCCGTCGAAACTCCAGTAATAGGATTATCTTTCTCAAACAATTCCTCTATTCGCGTTATCGCCGAACCAATTAGATCGCTCACAGGCTGAAAGCCTTTACGACTTCTGGACTCTCGTTCGGCTATAGAGAAAACTAGGCTTTCTGCTGTATCAAGCAACTCATCTGAAGTCCGGCCTTCTGTGCGAAAAGCGCTTTCGGTTATTTTGGCACCCGCAGATATAAGGTCACGAAGGATAGAACGCTGCCGGACAATATCAGCATATGAAGCAATATTGGCGGCACTCGGAGTATTCTCCGCCAGCTGGGCTAAATAACCCATTCCTCCTATGTCATCTAGCTTTTCATTAGAGTCGAGCCATTCCGCAACCGTGACTATATCGTAAGGCTTAGAGCTGTTAGCCAGCCCCTGAATGGCATCGTAGATCAATCCGTGGTCTCGTCTGTAAAAATCCTCAGAACGAATACGCTCGGTCACATTCATAAATGCTTCGTTATCTAAGAATAGTCCTCCTAGCACCGCTTGCTCAGCTTCCACAGAATGAGGCGGTACTTTTAAGAGTGCAGTCTCCGCATCAAACTCAATTAACCGAGAATCTTCACTTTTCATCAGACCCCCGACGAGAACAACCAAATTTCAATGAGGATTGACACGGTCCCCGCCTGTTAACCAGCGGCGATTTAGCTCGCCGTTTCACCGGCATCTTGGGCAATAGTGACCTTTATATTTCCGCTCACGTCTGAGTTTAGATAGACTTCCACTGAGAAC
The DNA here is from genome assembly GCA_938082545.1 of uncultured Gammaproteobacteria bacterium. GTDB lineage: Bacteria > Pseudomonadota > Gammaproteobacteria > UBA4457. The sequence continues at coordinate 66,190 of CALKCL010000011.1, read as the reverse complement.
TCTCCAAGCTCTCGCAGAGGACCATCGTGTAGTCTAATTTCACTTTTAGAGACTTCAACACCGGATGCTACAACTGCAGCAGCGATCTCAGAGGCGCCTACAGAGCCAAAAAGTTTACCTTCGGGTCCGGCGTTGGCAAAAATCGATACTTCTACGCTATCTACTTCAATTTTCCGCGCTTCAGCCACCGATAAGATCTCGGCTTGCGCTAGCTCCAAACCAGCGCGCCTTTCTTCAAATTTCGCGACATTATCATCTGTAGCAGGTACCGCTTTATTACTAGGAATAAGGTAGTTTCGACCATAACCAGCCTTGACGCTCACAGTATCTCCTAGATTACCTAACCTATGCATTTTCTCTAATAGAATGACGTCCATACTTTCTCTGTCCCTTTTGATAGACTTTGCAGCCTTAGTTTTCTATAAAGTAGCCGTTTATTAACTTATCTCGTCATAAACCCACTGTTGTTCATACTGACTGACTTAATGCCCTATGATAACTCTTTTTCAATCCTTAGCGCGACGAAAATCAGCGAAACCATCGGCAACTCCAGTAGTTGCTAGAATTAACCCAGAAAGCTGCGGTAATAATAACACCAAAGAGTAAAAAGCTATCATCCACCCTCTAGCCAACCCAATGCTTCGTGCCCGAAAATGCACCACCGAGAGGCCTTGAAAGGCAAACAATAACGTAAAAATTATAAAAATATCCATTACTAGACCTGATTGGGACCCTATCAGAGCCTGAGAAACAACTAAAACCCCAATGAGAGCTACTATATAAACAGCGATCCGTGGCATCTTGATTTTTTTAAACTCATCACCAAAGCCTCCAAGGTTGAACAGTTCGGATTGCCACCAACGAGCCAGCAAAATAATAGCTGAGTAAAAAGTAAAAAGCATAGCCACAGATACGTGATGCATTTGATTGGCTATTGATTGGATTGTAGAGTCTTGTATCCCGATCTCTTGATTATCGTATAACTGCGTCAAGATGGGTGATATCTGAGTGTACCAAAATTGTTGCGTGTCACCGACTGTAAAGCGAAACACGCCCGCATATGTTCCAACGATTATAGCTACAACCACAAGTGCGCTTGCTTGACTCTCACTCCTTCTCAACACATATCCTAGGATAAGCGCAGGGAACCAAAGGACAGCGCACACGTACAAAAAATCTAGGTGCCCATCAACCAACTGGAGGACAAGCAAATCTAACAGCACAACTACTAGTGTCGAAAAAGCAATCAGCCGGAAACCAACTCTAGCTCCTTCTCTCAATGTGACAAATGACACACTAGCAGCGCTTATTACACCCAGTATGCTAAGGAAAATGGAGCATATGAGGGTGACACCGGTGACAGCAATAGCCCACCGAAAATCCCGCACCAACAACCGTGCCACAAATCGCACGACAGACCTCTCTAACCTTTGTGTGCGTCGCAGAAAGGAATCAATGCGAGGTAACGGGCATGTTTGATAGCTGTAGACAACTGCCGTTGGAAATGGACCTTAGTACCCGAAATCCTACTCGGTACAATTTTTCCATTCTCAGTCAATGACCCACGGAGAGTCGCCAGATCTTTGTAATCAATTGAAGTGAACCCTTCGGCTGTGAACTTGCAAAACCTTCGTCTTCTAACAAACTTAGCCATTATTTTTCCGCCTCTACGTCGTCTTTAGGAGCAGCTTCTACTGCTGGTGTTTCTACCACAGCTTCTACTGCCGGTGCTTCTACTGCCGGTGTTTCTTGTCCCTTGTTCTCGCTTGTGTAGGAGTCGGTTCGCCTTGCTCTTTGAGTCTCCCTTTCGGACTGCTCTTCCCTCGCTTGGGCTATCGGTGATGGGTCAGTGATAGCATCCTTTCGGCTTAGAACTAAATCACGCAGTACAGCATCATTAAACTTAAATAGGGTTTTCAACTCTTCCAGTGAAGCCCCGTCACACTCTATGTTCATCAACACGTAGTGTGCTTTATGAATTTTGTTGATAGGGTAAGCAAGTTGTCGCCGGCCCCAGTCTTCTAGGCGGTGAACTTTGCCTCCCTTCTCTTCTACAACGCCTCGGTAACGAGCTGTCATTGCGGGAACTTGTTCACTCTGATCTGGGTGAACGAGAAAAACTACTTCGTAATGTCTCATAACTTCTCCTTACGGTTTTAGCTTCCCGAATATAGGACAGTCGGTGAAGCAAGGATTAAATGTTCTTCGTTGAACAGCGCAATGATATGAGAAAGCGCGGACATAAGCAAAACCTGTCTCTAAACAGTGAAGATCTTCCTTTCGGGGGAATTGCCCCACTTCGTGATCTGCATACCATTTGTGTGGTACACAAATTCAATTGTTTTCTTTGGGTATTTAAATAACTTGGATCGCGGCATAAGTGTCAATCGTAGTCACAATGAGCAAAACTAACAGCAAAATGGGAAAGAGCTTTTCATTTTGTATCCAAAATGCGTGTTTCATGCCTAAGACTGTTGTCTTTTTACCTCAAACAGGAAGATTGAAGTTGCCGCAGAAACATTCAGACTACCTAAAGCCCCATGCATAGGTATAGATGCAAGATAATCACATCTTTCTTTGGTAAGACGCCTTAGGCCACTTCCTTCATTTCCCATGACAATGGCAGTCGGTCCTGAGAAATCGAGACTATAGAGAGGCGCAGCATGGTCCGAGCAAGCGCCCGTAACCCAAATGCCAGCTTTTTGAACTTTCACAATCGCCGATGAGAGATTCGACACCGGTACAAGTGGAACCGTATCAATTGCACCACTTGCGGCTTTGGCTAAAACGCTACCAAGTCTAGCGCTGTTGTCTTTTGGATAAATAACGCCATCAACACCAGCTCCATCCGCAATCCGCAAACAAGCACCAAAATTTCTAGGGTCTTGGATGCTGTCTAAAATAAGGATTAGAGCTGTCCCAGTATTTGTATTGCACCTATCTAGTAGTTCCTCTATTGAAACCGTCACAGGCAGCCTACGCTTGAGGACAATACCTTGATGATGGTCGTCACCGTACATTTTGTCTAAATTACTGGCCGAAGCACTCTGTGCCTTAAGTCCCAGATTGGACAAAAGCGCCCTAATCTCCTCTACCGCGAGGGAGTTAATATCTCGCTTTATCCACACCTCCAGGCAATCCGCAGAGGCTTTGGAAAGAGCGGTTTTTACAGCGTGGAAACCACCAATGAAAATGTTATTTTCTGCCATCTCGACCTTTTCGTGTTTTCTTTTTCCTAGGACTTCTTTTTTTCCGGAGCGCCTCTCCTGCCATAGAGAAGTCGATTTTCCTTTCATCCAAACTAACCCTAGCTACTTTTATTTGCACAGCTTGGCCGATTGAAAAAACCCTCCCACTAGATCGGCCTCGGAGCACGTGTGCAGTAGAGTCAAACACATAGTAATCGCTAGGTAATTCACTAATATGGACAAGTCCTTCGATAAAGGTTTCGCCCACTTCCACAAACATCCCAAAATCCGTAATAGCGCTGACCACACCATCAAAAACGTCACCAACTCTGTCCATCATATACTCACACTTCAACCAGGCAATAACATCCCGACTTGCAGTTTCAGCACGTCTTTCATTCGTCGAGCAATCTGTCGCTAAACTAGCAGTTACACTGAAAGCTGGGCTATTCGACGGAGTACTCCGTGAAAGGATAGATTTGATTGCACGATGCACTACCAAATCTGGATACCGGCGGATCGGTGATGTGAAGTGCGAATAAGACTTAAGTCCTAATCCAAAATGCCCACTGTTTTCTGTGCTATATACCGCAAGTTGCAAACTCCTCAGTATCATGATCTCAATCATCCGACGATCATCGCGCTCGCGTCCCAAACGTAAAACTTTCGCGAAATCCGCTGACTCAACTGTCGCTGCTCTAGAAAAATCTATCCCTAACGTCCCTAGCAGAGTAGATAGATTGTCTAATTTCTCGTCTGATGGGAGGGCATGAACGCGGAACATACCAGGTGAATTATTACCCAGTAGGAATTCTGCGGCAGCTATATTAGCAGCGACCATGCACTCTTCAATAACCTTATGTGCATCGACTCTCGCTACAGCGTTTATACTTTCTATTTTACGGTATTCATCGAAAATAAATTGAGGCTCTCTGGATTCGATCTCCAGTGCCCCTCTTTTTAAACGTACCTTCTTAAAAGTATCATATAGCTTATATAGTTCATTTAAATTCTCGGCGACCGCGACTGTAATAGAGCCCAATGCAGCAGAGTCTCCATCAACCCATGCTTGTACTTCTTCATAAATGAGTCGAGCGTGTGAACAAATGACCGCTTCGTAGAACTCCGAACGACCAATGCTACCATCAGCAGTAATATGAAGCTCAGCTACCAAAACAGCACGATCAACCGAAGGCATTAATGAGCAGATCCCGTTCGATAGCTCCTCTGGAAGCATTGGGATTACTTGACTGGGGAAATAAACTGACGTTCCTCGCGCAAGGGCCTCTGAATCAAGAGCGCTCCCAGGCCTGACATAGTGTGAAACATCGGCAATCGCTACGTATAAAACTTGCTCTCCGTTTACGTGCATAGCACAGACAGCATCATCGAAATCTCGGGCGTCGGCTCCATCAATCGTAACAAATGGCAGCGACCTCAAATCTTTACGCTGCCTAAATTGTCCGGCCTTGAAAGCTTCGGCGATAGCAGAAGCTTCTCCCAAAACGCTCTCGGACCACTTATGAGGGAGATCGTGGTTCCTCAAAGCTATCTGTATTTCCATCCCAGGAGCCATAAGATCCCCCAAAAGCTCAACGATGACACCGGAAGCTTTAGAGCTTTTTGAAGGCCACTGTATTACTTTTAGAACAGCAACATCACCATCTTTTAACTTAAACCCGTTTTTATCAGAGATTATTATCCTCTGATTAAGTCTAGGATCATCAGGGATGATAAAAGCTCGACCTTTCTCCTCTAAATAACGGCCGACAATCTCGCTATGGGCCCGATCTAACACTTCCACCAAATCACAAGAAGGCTTCCCTACTCTTGAATTTTTCGCAACTTTAACAAGGACTTTATCACCGTCAAATACTCGTCGCGCATCTCTAATACCCAAGTAAAAGTCTTTCCCTCCGACGTCAGGTCGAACAAAAGCATATCCATCTCGATGCGACAATACAGAACCCGAAACAAGATCTGTGTTCTCTCTAATTACATACTTACCGCTATCAGCTTTTGACAACTGTCCATCGCGCAGCATAGCTTCGAGTCTTAGCTTTAGAGCGTCAGTCGCACGCCCCCGTCTTACATTCAGCATTTTTGCTAACGCACCGCTGCCCACAGCGGTTCCGGCATCAGTCAACGCTGCACGTATGTCCAACCTGGACGGCAGATCTTCAATAAAATCGTTCTTTTTTCTTGGCTTTTTACTATTGATTGAAAAAATTCCTTAGTGCGCTCAATCAAAATATATTTGACTCGCTAGCATTGAGTAGTTAGATTGCGTCTACTTCATCATGCCGAAGTGGCGGAATTGGTAGACGCGCTGGCTTCAGGTGCCAGTGGGGGTAACCCCGTGGAGGTTCAAGTCCTCTCTTCGGCACCAGATGACTTAATTGAGTATATACCTAACTCTTATGTAGCGCGTAACAATAGAAGCAACTAGCCTGTCTGTGAATCCCACAAACCCTGAGCTTGCTCCCAGCCAACTACGGCCCGAGGGCTGCTGTCTTCGTTGATAAACTGCAGAGGACCGAGAAAGGTCATGTAAAATTGACTGTCAATGGGAAAGTACGTCTGATCATGGCGGGCACCACAAGACTCATAGCCATAACCCAATTCCAGAGCAGTTGCACCCCCTTCTCCATCGCCTCCTCGGACTTCCATTTTACCTTTGATCAGTAAGTACTCGCCTGGACCGACATGAATATGGCTATCAAAGGAAGAACCCTTAGGGCAATCAAAGATCGCTGTCCAAGCACCCATCTCAGGAGAGGTGTGAAGTAATTTCCAGTTGATGCCCCCTTTTGAAAAGGCCTCTGGGAACGGTTGCCACTCTAACTCATTGATTTGAACGTAATCTTGTTCTACTTTAGCTTTCATAGTTTCCCCTCTAAATTAATAGGCTAATAGATAAACAACAAATTAACACTTCCCATGTGAAGATGCGATAAAATTTGTCGCAAGGATAGTTACTTATGCAGGTCGAATGATACGTCCCAGCCTGGCATAAGGAATACACCACATGGCTTATCGAACCCTACTTTGGATCTTACTTACATATGCTTAAAATATTAGCCATTGAAGATAAAAAACAACTCTCTGAGTTTGTGAAAGTACCCTGGTATATCTACCAATCTGACAAAAATTGGGTACCGCCACTACTTCTAGAACGCAAACAGGCCTTATCACCTAGCCAAGGAATATTTAAGCACCTTATTTGGAAAGGTTGGGTGGCTTACGAAAATCAAACCCCGGTGGGTCGGATCAGTGCCCAAGTAGATCAAGCACATCTCGAGCAATACAATGACCATACAGGATTTTTTGGTAACTTTGAATGTACCGACGATATTAAGGTTGCAACGGAATTATTTCGGGTAGCTGAAAACTGGTTAAAAGAACAAGGGATGAACTCGGCGCGCGGGCCTTTTAGCCTCAACATCAACCAAGAAGTGGGCTTGCTTGTTGAAGGTTTCGACACCCCTCCTTACTTCATGATGACTCATGCACCAAAATATTATGGGAAACTCATAGAACAGCTCAGCTACAAGAAATCGATGGATATGTTTGCATTCCTCATAAGTCCGAACTTTGAGCCACCGAGTTTTATGACCAAACTGCTAGCTAAGCTAGATGGGAAAGTGAAGTTAAGAGCAATTGATAGGAAAAATGCGAATAGAGATCTTGAGGTGATCAGGGATATTTTCAATGACGCTTGGTCAGAAAATTGGGGCTTTGTTCCTTTTAATAAAGAAGAATTCTTGGCGATCGGCAAAGAGATGCTAATGTTGGTGCCAGCAGGCTTCATACAGATAGCCGAAATTGATCGAGAGCCCGTAGCGTTTATTGTCCTTCTACCTAATTTGAATGAAGCGATCGCTGATCTTAATGGTCGGTTATGGCCGACCGGATTGTTTAAATTGATACGAAGACTGAAGTTTGGGTATCCAAGTACTGCTCGTATACCTCTGATGGGCGTGCGTCGCAGGTTTCACAACACTCGGCTCGGACCTGGGCTCGCTCTTTCGGTAGTAGATGCAGTGCGCACCCACGCAGTCAACAAGGGAATCACAAGTGTGGAAATGTCATGGGTTTTAGAAAATAACGAAGGAATGAAAACAATTGTTGATATCCTAGGCGGATATCAATCCAAGCGCTACCGTGTATATGATAAAAAATTAGACAGTAGTTGAAAACTAACTAACTAACTAACTAACTAACTAACTAACTAACTAACTAACTAACAGAATACAAAGGACAGATGAATGCATGCCATTATTCTTGCTGGAGATAGGCCAGGCGGAAGCCCACTAGCCAAATCTAATAATGTCTCAAGTGGTATATTCATTAAAGTTAATGGTGTCACATGCATCAACCGAGTTTTAACAGCAATCTATAACAGCCGCTTAATAACTACTGCCTCGATTGTTGGGCCATCGAAAGAGAGCTTTTTAGGCGAGTCCTCATTAAGCGATTTAATAGATAATTATGGCTTTGACTGGCTAAGTCCCGACAAAGGTCCTGCAGCTAGCGCAGCCAAGGCTTTAAGGCATGTGAACATCTTGCCCGCTTTACTAACAACGGCTGACCATGCGTTACTTACACCTGAAATTATTGATGACTTTTGTAACTCCGCGAGAACTGTTCAGGCCGATCTTGTGGTCGGCCTAGCGCTTCATACAGACGTCATAAAAGCATTCCCTCAGACCAAACGCACCCTGTTACGCTTTGCAGACGGAATATACTGTGGATGTAATTTATTTTTACTTAACACTACAGAAAGTCAGTCTATTTTAAGCTTCTGGAAAGCGCTCGAAGCCGATCGAAAAAAACCATGGCGGATAGTCATGAAACTCGGTCCTAAACTGTTACTGAAATATCTTTTTAGGCTGCTGACAATTGACGAACTATTTGAAAAAATTTCGACTTGCTCAGGAGCTCGGGTCAGGTACGTATCAGTTTCTAATCCCATCGCCGCTATCGATGTTGACTCTGAAGCGGACCTAAAGTTAGCTAATGAGATCTGCTCAAATGATTGAACAGGAAAAACAGCAAAGCCTAAAGCGCCGAATCACACATATGCTCGGGAAGAAATTTCTTAGGGTAATTGCGAAATTACAGTCAAGACATTCTCTTTTGCCCAATGACCCCATCCTTCCAAACAGTTGCTTTACCTGGGTGCCCATGATGGAGAAATCTTATCCTGACATCCGCGAAGAATTCGAAAAGGTGTGGCTGCACCCCGAAAGTATTCCTGCCTTTCATCAGCTCTCGCCCGATCAGTCTAGGATATCTAAAGCTGACAACTGGAAAACGTACCCTTTTTTTGTTTTCGGGCGACCAATTACGCAAAACTGTATTCAATGTCCAAAAACTTCTGCTCTTTTAAAAGAAATACCTGGTATACAAAATGCTTGGTTTTCAATTCTTGCTCCTAGCTATCGTATCCCGCCTCATCGGGGACCGACTAAGGCTCTGGTAAGATGTCACTTAGGTATAAAGGTGCCTAAAGATAATACAAGTTGCTGGTTACGTGTCGACAAATTAATTTACAACTGGTCCGAAGGTGAATGCGTCCTCTTCGATGACACCTATGAGCACGAAGTTCATAACGATACAGCAGAATATCGAGCTGTCTTGTTTGTCGATGTAGACAGGCCCATGGATAATTTTGGCAAGCTTTTAAATAAAGGAATACTCCGTTTGATGAAGGCTACACATTATGTAAAAGAGCCTATGAAGAATATTTTGATATGGAACAGCAATCTAAGATCAAAAAAACCAAATGCTTAAGATGAGTCTTTTTTACATCAAGGCTAGATTGCAGTAGATCGAATAAAGCAGCTATTCGTGTTAAGGTGCGCAGCAATTTCAAACAGCCACCAGATTTCTCTGAGGAAAAACGATGAAAGCTATCATCCTAAGCGCAGGGCAAGGGAAACGACTCTTACCGTTAACAAAAAAAACACCTAAAGCCGCTCTTAGAGTGGGCAGCACTTCAGTTCTAGAGTGGCAACTCCGAGAACTAGCGAAATGTCAGATACACGAAGTTGTAGTGATCACTGGCTTTGGAGCAGATCAAATAGACCACATCATCGACAACCAAAAGGATATATCGGCACGTACTCTCTATAATCCATTCTATTCTCAATCAGATAACTTAGGGACTTGTTGGATCGCTAGACATGAGATGACAGCTCCTTTCATGATCATCAACGGAGACACGCTATTTGAATCAGCCATAGTAGAGAAACTTTTAGCGGCCAACCCCGAAAATCCTATTAATTTAGTGACTGACTGCAAAGATCTCTATGATGACGATGATATGAAAGTTATTTTAGAGGCCGGTATAGTAAAAAACGTTTCTAAGACACTTGATCGAGCCCGAGTAGATGGGGAATCAATCGGGATGATGTCCTTCAATCATGAGGGAGCATCGCTATTTGTAAGCGAGCTCAATTCAATGATGCGATCTGGTTCCGGACTATCTCAATGGTACCTCTCAGCAATAGATTCCATTGCACCGTCACTTAAGGTGTTTGCTTGCCCGATAGATGGCTCCGAATGGTGTGAAATAGATTCAGTCGGTGATTTAGAGACAGCTGAAAAAACCGTCTCTGGCTGGCTGTAACTTTCTACCTCATAATTCGACGAACTTTAACTCTCGAATCATTTCCGGCCTCCCATGTCCCAGTTTCCAAATCATAATGAATGGCATTACTAGAAATCAATTGGGCATCAGCCGAAATCTCTGCGTCACCCTGCATATCTACTGTTTTCTTCACTACATCATAAGTTAATAGAGATCCTTTGCCTAAAAACGGGGCTTTATCTTCAAAATTGTACCTAATACTCGCGGGGCTACCAGCAACTTCAAGAACATCAGCATCTGTTAAAGGGCCACTTATTAGGCCTGTCGACGCTTTTATTTCCCATTGTTCTTCTTTTATAGACAAGCCTCCACTAATAAAAAACCCGCCTTCTAAGTTACTTTGGACCGCTTTTTCAGCAGCTACTAGCACAGGGTCATAAGCTGCTAAGCTCTGCATATAAGACAAAAGAAGCAAGCTAAAAATCTGTAAAAATAGAATCATACGAAAGTACATCTTGCGAAACAGTATAGTCGAAGCCATCATATGCAAAGGGAACTAGCCAAGCAACCCGCAGCTAGCATACATATGGACCTCCAGTGATTATAAATCGTTACATATACCGAGAAATAAACTCGAACTTAATTGCAGCGGCGATAACACTCTTTGTCATCTTCTTTTCATATAGCTTCACACGTTTCATGATCGATGCAGCAAGCGGATTATATAAATTAAACGAGGTATTAACGCTCACATTATATAAATTAATTATTGCTCTAGAGGTGTTGCTTCCACTTTCTTTATATTTCGCAATTATATTTGGCATTGCAAATCTCGGCGTTCGAAACGAACTAGTTGTCATACGGTGCGCCGGAATGCGTGATGTAGATATCCTCAAGCCCATCATCACTGTTTGCGTAGTCGTTTCACTAATCGCAGGGCTGCTGTCGTGTTTTGCTCGGCCAATGACCTACAATGCCATTTTCCAATTAAAAGAGGCTGCACAGGCTTCTGCAGGCTTCGAACGCATAAAACCTGGCCAGTTTTACGACTTTAATGACGGGCAGAGAACGGTGTACATCGAGGGGCTAGAAAAAGAAAATAACCTAGTAACTGGGGTATTCATACGCTCGACAAAAGAGGATTATTTGGAAATCGTATCAGCTCCTTCAGGGATACTTAAACTCTTTGATAACGACGATTCTCATTTATTAGTCTTGCATAACGCGAGCGTATTCCGCCAGAGAACTGATGACAAAGATATTATAGGCGAATTCAATTATCTTGAAATTCGGTTGAAGACGCGTATAGAAAACGAAACGGAATACCATTCTAAATCAATCCCAACAATCAAACTATTTAACTCAAATGATTCATTTGACTCCGCTGAATTACAATGGCGCTTCTCAACGCCAGTCACTACTGTCTTACTAGGACTTATCGCGTGGTTTTTAACCACTAACACTCCCAGAAAGAGTAGGTTCAGTAAATTACCTTTAGCGTTGGCGATCTACGCTGCCTACTATAATCTTCTTGGCTTATCGCGGTCTTGGGTAGAACAGGACATTCTATCCATCATTTGGTGGGTGCCGATCCTGACATTTACATTAGTCATAACTATAAAAAAGTTTCTGTGGAAGCAATGAAAACATGATTCTAAGCCGCTACATTTTTTCTCAATTTTTCACTAGCGCTTTTTTTGCACTGGTAACCTTGCTTATTTTATTCAGCATTATAAGTCTAGTAGAAACACTAGAAAACGTCGGACAAGGCAGCTTTACTTCCTTGCACGCTTTTTTAGTCATACTATTTGAGACACCAAACAGAATTATTGAACTACTTCCTATAGTCATGCTCTTGGGTACAATCATGGGCTTAGGATCGCTTGCTAATAATCAAGAGATAGCAGCATCACGGTCAGCCGGAGTATCTGTGATCAAGTTCGTGAAAATATTTATTTGCATCACTATCCTGGTGTCTCTTGCAGCCATCTTAATACAGACCTACCTTATTCCTGGATCGGAAAAACAAGTGATACGACTTAATAGTATTGCTATCGAACAGACCAACGTCACGGCGAAGGGTTTCTGGAGCAAGAAAGGTCGGACCATTGTCAGAATAGAAGAAATGCTGTCTGCAAGTACAGCCGCATCTATTGAAGTCTACAATTTATCAGAACAAGGTAATCTTGAAAGCATTACCATCGCCACATCTGCGGAGATTAAAGAGAACTCGAAATGGCTTCTTAAGGAAGCGACCACTAGAGTCGTTAGCACCTCTTTAGGTCTCTCTAAGAAAAACGAAGATACACTTACATGGGATAGTTTCCTAGAAGATAGCCAGCTAAAAACGCTAACAAGTCCGCTGTATGCTATCTCCGCCCTAGACTTAATCCGCTATATCCAAGCCAACAGAGAATCCGGCGTGGACACCCGTTCTCATGAGGTAATTTTATGGCAGCGACTGATTTTCCCTATAACATTGCTTGCAATGGCACTGATAGGCGTATCTATAATATTAAGTTCCACTACAAACCGTGCAGCGGGATCTCGATTATTAATAGCAATGGGAATAGGAGTATTTCTTTATCTCCTACAGCAGACAACAGGCCATCTATCCACCCTATTGAATATCAGCCCAGTGATTACGGTATGTATCCCACCATTAGTGATGTTGACTGCAGCATTGCTCGCTATTAGAAGAATATAAAATCTTTATTTTAAGGCGGTGTCTTTCCATACTATCTCGCTCGTCATGGTTTCCTCACAACGTGAGTCCTGAACAACCGCTAAAGTCGAAACCATCTTCCAATCAGACTGATCTCGAACCACATCGAAGACTCGAAAAGAACTAGAGGCATGCCTTAAGGCATTGGATGCAGAGGCGGTGGAAAACACCTTTGTGTAATCATTAGTACAATATTCTGTATTACGATGAACGTGGCCATGAAGGACAAACTCAGCCTGGCCTCGGTCAAGTACCTCCTGCAATGCCTTGCTATTTCTAAGCGACTTTCGACCCGCACAGCGACCCTGAATTGGCGGGTGATGAATCAGAACACATCTAATTGAACCAGTGGAATCCTGCAATATCTTTTCGAGCTCGCTTAATTGTCTCTCATCTACTATACCTCTCGCCGACCAAAATGGCTCAGGTTGAGCTGAGGACAGTCCAATAATCGTGGTGTTGCCCACACGTATAACTGATGGGAAAGTACTTTTCTTATTCCCGTCAGGCCATAGATACTGAGCCCAGCTTTCACAGGCGTATGCCATAGAGTCAGCCTGATAGAAATCATGGTTACCCGGAACAAGAACGACTTTAGCTATTTTCGAAAGACTGTCTAGCCATTGTGTGGCCTGATCTATCTCACTCGCTAAACCAATCTGCACCAAATCACCTGTCACGGCAATGACATCAGGTTCTTTTTTCTCAACATGGTTTATCAGGTAATCCAAGGTCGCACGCAAATGATGCTGACTCCTGCGGCGCCACGATAAAGCACCCAAAAACCTCTTACCACCTAAAAATTTTCGCGCCATTACTCCGTCAAGACTGCTCAAATGGGGGTCACTTAGATGCACGATTCTAGTTCTTTCTTTTGTATTCATTTTTGCTGCGCCGGCTTTAACTCTCTATACTGCTGGCAATTATAGTTAACAATCATAAGTAGATAATAACATGCTAAATGCTGCGTTGATCCTTTCTGGCAATAATCAAAATGTTTGGGGCCTCTCAGGAGTAGATAGAATACGAAAGCAGCTAAATGCTCTATACATCAGTAACATTACAGAGGAGCTCGGAGCAATTTCAGACGAGGAAGCTCTCGTTATCGATTCTAATTTTCTATTTGAACAAAAGACATTGAAAAAATTTCTAGACAGTTCTTCAATGTTTTTACTTTGTCCCCAATCCAAAATATTGGCAGCAGCTAAATGCAGTCACACAGAACTCGAAAAGACCGCAGAGAAAATCGGCACTAAGAGCGCTGAATTCGAAATAGAACAAACAGTAGTCACGCCGGCTGATCTAAACGGCTTCGACAAAGAGTTAAGGAAAACAAAGGCACCTTTGTTACTGTATCAGGCAGACTTCACTACTCATCAAGTCGAATCTATTCTCTATGGAAACTCATACAAAGGAGTTACAGACTTTGTCACAAAATGGTGGTGGCCTGCTCCCGCGCGCTTGCTAGTGAAGAAATGTTCAGCAACCGGAATCACTCCAAACTATGTCACAATACTAGGGGCTATTTTGGTCATACTCTCGACATATCTATTCCTCAAAGGCTATTTTCTTTCGGGCTTATTAAGTGGCTGGCTAATGACGCTTCTAGATACTGTTGACGGGAAGCTAGCTCGAGTGACAGAACAGAGCAGTAAAATTGGTCATGTGATGGATCACGGCATGGACATCATTCATCCACCTATTTGGTACTTTTTCTGGGGCTTAGGCTTGTCTGAAACAATTAATTTGTGGGGCTTCAACCTAGAGCTTCTCTCCAGTGTTATGATTGCTACATACATCTTAGGTAGAGCCATAGAAGGAGCATTTGAGGGGCTAGGTACCTGCTCAATGTTCGCATGGCGCCCATTTGACGCCTACTTTAGACTTTTTGTAGCACGGAGAAACCCGTGCTTAATTCTACTGACTATAGGGACCATAGCAGGAGAGCCGGGATTAGGTTTTGTTGCAGTGGTAGGGTGGACTGCTTTGTGTACCCTCATGCTAGCGCTGAGGCTTTTGTATGCAGGGAAAGTTCGTTTAGAAACAGGTGTACTTCACTCGTGGCTCGAAGATAAACTCGCAGCATCAACTAAGCATCCAAAAGCATATAGAACTTTTTGTGAAACAAAAAAAGCTTATGAATGAAAACGTATCCAATCTTAATGAGAATTGGCCAGAAATTTTTTCTCTAGCTTTGCAGGAAAAATTTCGACCGAATGTTTTAGCCATAATACTTTACGGTTCTTGGTTAAGAGGAAAGAGGGATACTCTTCCTGACTTCTACGTTATCTTAGATACCTATAGTTGCTTACCATCAAGATGGGAACGTTTAGGAAATCGGATACTGAAACCAAACGTTTATAATTTGCTACTACATCAAGAAGAGAAAAGCTGCGTGGCTAAGTATGCGACGATAACACTAAAGCACTTTGTCTCAGGAATTACCAACGACTTCCATCCATATTTGTGGGCTCGCTTTAGCCAACCTACCAAGGTAATCTTTTCAAAGACTTCAGCTATTTCTTCATCAATAAGTGATGCCTTCAATAAGGCCAGCGAACGTATGCTCTCCGAGACTATTCCAATGGTCGCGTCTGAAGCTTCTTTAAATACACTCTGGGAGACTAGCCTAGCACTAACTTACAAAACCGAGTTGAGAAGTGAAAATCCACAAAAATCCAGAGAACTCGTGGGGTATTACACCAAACACCTTGAGAAAAAAACCAACCTAATCGGCCCCAGATATGGGCTATCTAAGACCGAACGAGGGACATGGGTTTGTCATACCAGCTGGTCGAAGGGATTTACTGCTGTTGTTAAGTGGAAACTGCGAAATTACGTCGGGACATTATTATCCGTAATGCGACTCGTCAAAGCTGCTTTCACTTTTAACGAACCACTTGAATACATTCTTTGGAAAGTTGAACGCCACACCGGCATCAAAAAAGAAGCTAGTCTTCTCCAGAAGCGCCACCCTCTTATTTTCGCCTGGGGCTTGTTGTGGGAAGTTTATCGAGAAGGTGGCTTTAAATAACAACTGGTTTCAACTCAGCCGACCAACGTTTCGTTCCTTACAGACTTTTTTGAAAGCAGATATTATGGAATCAACTTGAGTTTCTGAATGAGCCGCAGTAACGCTACAGCGAATCAAGCTCCCCCCGTCGGGGGCGGCTGGCGGCAATATAAGATTGGTATATATACCCAAAGATAACAAATCTTGCCAGCATGAGAATGCTTTTTCACGATCTTGAAAAGATACACCGATAACAGGGCTGACTGTCGGCCCTATATCTAATCCTAGCTCAACAAAAGCCTCATATAAATGCTTTGCATTGCGCCAGACTTTCTCACGTAAGCCTTGACCTTGCTGAACTTTTTTTAAGGCTTCCCGAGTGGTTGCGATCACCGATGGGGATGGCGATGCTGTAAAGATGTAAGGCCGGCTAGCGTAGCGGACAAGCTTAAGTTGGGGATGCTTACTAACACAAAACCCTCCGATGGAGCCTAAGCTTTTACTAAAAGTCCCAACGATAAAGTCAACATCGTCCATTAGATCATATTCTTCAACAAGACCTCTGCCATTCTCGCCGTATAAACCGAGCGAATGCGCTTCATCGACCAAAAGTATCCCTCCATACTGTGCTTTCACATCGACGAATTCTTTAAGTGGAGCGCAATCCCCACGAACACTGTAAAGGCCTTCGACCACGATCAGTGCATCTTTCGCTTTTTCTCCTAATCGACTAAGTCGTTTTGCCAACCCTTCGGGATCATTGTGTTTGAAACGATATATCTTTGCGCCGCTCATCCGGCACCCGTCATATAGGCTAGCATGTCCTTCAGAGTCTAATAATACTGAGTCATCTGCATCCAATAATGCAGTTAGAATACCCAAATTCGCAGAATAACCAGTAGAAAAAACCATTGCATGAGGAAGGTCAAAGAAGACCGCCAGCTCATCTTCTAATTGCAAATGTTCTTTATAGGTTCCATTAGCCATGCGTGAGCCAGTAGTTCCAGTACCTGTTTCCGCCAAGGCTGCCTGACCTGCTGAGATACAATCGGCATCGAAAGTCAAACCTAAGTAGTTGTTCGTACCTGCCATAATCGTAGCTCGGCCATTCACGATAGCTTCGGATGCAGACACTACTTTGCTTATTACAATCGAAGTCGGATTGACTGGCATCGAAGACAATGTAGATTCAAGAGCCGCGGCTGCATCAAACTTTGAAAATAAACTCATTTAATTCACTCACTACTAATTCTTTCAACAACAGATGCGAGGTCACCAAAAGTGCTGACGCGCGACAGTGACTCCTCGTCCACAACCACGTCGAAAGCATCTTCAACTTCGCAGAGATACTCAATGACTTGTATTGACTCTAAACCAGCATCACCCAAAAGAGTTGAATCTTTAGATAACACTAACGACTTTCCGAGAGACCCTTCGAGCAATTTTATGAGCTTCTCAACAACAGCATTCTTATCCATATTACCTCACAACTGTTTGTGTAATCAGCATACCCAGTCAAACTAGCTGGCCTACACCTTCAATTAAGTCAATTCTAGGGGTCCAACCGGTTTTTTCTGTAATACGGCTATTATCACAAATCCATTCTTGCTGTGAAAGCTCTCGCACTTTGCCTTCTGTCAACATTGGTGAATAGCGCAACCGCTCTGCGGTCTTACGATTTAACGCAGCCAAAATATTAGCAACTGGTCTTGGTATGGGAAGCCTGAGGGCTATTGAGTTCCCTCGCACTGCCTTGATAATATCAGACCAAGAGTAGCCTCCAAGCTGACCGTCATGCAAATCAACACAGCATCGATCCATCTCGTCGCTAGCATCAATAGTGCAGATAATTGACCGCGCAAGATCCTCTACATGTAAAAAAGACAACATCTGATTACTAGGACCTATCAATGGGGCGATACCTATACGAATAAGACGAAAAATTTTGAGCATCTCCGTATCACCCAATCCGTATACGGCAGGGGGTCGCAAGATAGACCATCGTAAACCTTCAATGCCTTTCAAGGCTTGCTCTCCTAAATATTTACTTTGGGCATAATCCGAGATATAGGGTCTCGATGCAGCAAGAGAAGATATCAGTAAAAAGCGGGCGTTAATCGATCCTACTAGCAACAAAGCGCTAGCAAATCTTTTAACTCCAGAAATATTTGCTTCAGTAAAGTCTTTAAACTCAGCACCTTTAACGGTACCCGCACAATAGACAATTAGGTCACAATCGGTAACAGCTTCGCGCACGCTGTCTTGATCGTTCAGGTCTCCAAAGACGGGAACGCAGCCTAACATGAGCCCCAGTTGCCTGGATGGTTTTTGTCTCACAAACACTTTGACGTCGTGGCCTGCCGACAGCAGATATTTTTGGACGTGTTGTCCAATAAACCCGGTCCCACCAGTTAAAAGTATACGCAGCTTTCCTATTGCGGTATCAGCCGTTTCCACCAGCAACCTGATTGCTACCATTGAAAAGTTCTAGCCTCGCCAGAAAGTCTTGCTTGCCTTTGGAACGCGATAGTTTACCGGAAGAAGTACGTGGAAGAGTTCGTGGTGGAACCAAATCAATATGACAAACTATGCCGAAATTCTCAGTCATTAGCGCTGATAATTCAGACACCAGAGTTCTAATCTTAGCCGGATTCTTTTCCCTAGACTCAACCACTATAACCACTTGATCAGAACCTTTCTCGTCCGAGAATGAAAAAGCGGACACATTACCAAAGCGGACCCCTGGAAGTGTCTCAGCGAGATACTCAAGGTCATGCGGCCATATGTTTCGGCCATTAACAATAATTACGTCTTTTCTTCGAGCAGTAACTACTATGTTTTCTCCAATCCTGTAACCGATATCTCCTGTATCTAGCCAACCATCTGAACTTAGCGACTCTTCGGTTGCAGCAGGATTTTGAAAGTACCCCGTCATTACGCTAGGCCCTCTCAAGCAAATCCTTCCACATTGGTTGTCGGGAAGATCGCCGCCATCGTCGCCTCTTATAGCTAATTCAAAACTCGGAAGGACTTTACCGCAATCTACAAATGTGAGAGCTTTCACAGTGTTTTCATCAACCTTGCTTACAGGGATGACTAGGCCTTCAGATGACATTTTGTCCTTATCAACTTGCATCGACTTAATACCCACGTCTAAGGCTTCAAAGCTTATAGCTAGGGCACACTCTGCCATCCCATAACATGCGACAAACGCCTTCGGATTGAAATGTGCTGCTTTTAGAACATGAGCAAACTGACGTAAAGGTTCCGGATGTATTCTCTCAGCACCAACACATGCCACTCGCCACGAACTGAGATCATATTTATCCTGGTCTGTTAACCTAAGTCTCTTTGCACAAAGCGCGTAGCCGAATGGTGGGCTAGAAGAAATAGTTCCTTTGTTCTGTGAAAGCAACTTCAACCATAGTCTTGGCCTCATACCAAATGTTCGCGGGCTCAAATAATCAGCCGAAAGCTGACTGCCTAATGGAAGTAATACGAAAGCCACTAAACCCATGTCGTGATAAAGAGGCAGCCAAGATACCATCCTGTCCTGCTCGGTTATCTTCAACCCATGGACCGAGATATCACGTAAGTTCGCCATCACTGACTTCTGAGATATCTCTACACCTCTGGGGAAGCGTGTGCTGCCAGAAGTGTACTGGAGATAAGCGATATCATCTGCATGTAAAGGAGATAGCTTCTTTTCAGATTCGTGAAGCGTATCAAACTCGTCTGATGTTCCTGCTTTTACTAAATCTAATCGCTCAACCGCCTGTTTTAAAAAACCGATATGCGACTCAGGAGCGACTGCGACATCCGCACCACAGGTATCTAGCATTCTCTCTAGCTGTTCAACATAGGCTTTGCGAGCACCTATTTGAAAACCTGCAGGTAAAGCAACTGGAACAAAGCCTGCATATTGGCAGGCGAAGAAGAATCGATGGAACGTAGGGTCAGTCTCAGCGACAATTGCAACCCTTGCGCCTCGTTTAAGCCCAAGCCCTACAAGCTTTTTAGCCAGGCATTTAGCCTCTAAGCGCAGGTCTTTGTAGCTTAGAACAGATGAGAGTTCGCCTCGCCCATCATAAAAATTATAACCAGTTTCACCTTCAGCGGCGTACTCTAAAGCCTCGACCAGAGTATCGAAGGACGCATTTCTTAATGGTAAAGAACTGTTAAGTAGAGTGATTTTCATGTCAATTCGATCGGTTTTTTCCAAACTTCGCGTACGCAGCCAACAATTTCGGCTCGCCCCCTATAGTGACAATTTGATGACAATATAACCTGTTCCCAACATAAGTGAAGTCTTTTATTTAACTTACACATTTATAACGGTTTTTGAACTGGTTTAACTGCTGTTTTTGTTAGTATATCTGGTGATTAGGGAAAAGTCATCAAACTGTCACTATTTAGTTACTATCAAATTTCATAAGTTATAAGGCTCTTACGTAGAACAAATGTATTTAGTTGCGTTTTCGCAACGCGCAAGTAAGATTGAAAACTGAAATATTCCCTTCTTCATCTTGAGTTGTGGCCTTTTAGGTTTTTTATGTGGAATCAATCAAAGTAACCTTGTAAATACCATTCAGCTGAATCTGCAAGCTCCTTGTACAGCCACAACCTAACTCCTTGAACAGTAGTTGCCATAAAATAGTCTCTCGCAACTTCTTCAGAATCCCACCAACCGCTGACAATTCGCTCACGCTCTGTTGTAAAAAATAGGCTCCCTTCATAAAAAGGCCGGCCCATTATACTTTCTAACTTTATAGGCTCTCTCAATAGCCATAATGGTCGTACTCTGAAAACATGGTTAATAACTTCAGTTTGAAGGGATTGTTGTCCTTGTTTTATGAAAGTACAAGTCTTCTCAGGGATATGGCTATTACCAATGACTGGTTGATAGGCTGAAGCTCTCCCAAGCCGCGCTTTTAAAAACTCAATGAAGTCTGAACTTTCTTTTTTTAATGTGTGTTTTTTTTTAATAGATCAGTTAATTCGCTCTCTTTGCTGTCATATAGATTCGTAACTTTAAGATTAATAGCATACACCGTTGATTTTAAATTCTTTTGAGCCAACATTTGACGAACAAGTAAGAGCATACTTTCAGTATCCCTCTCGGGCTCGCTAAGACTAATTGAACATTTATCTATCTCTTGGCTGTCTCCCCGTAACTCCCATTGAAGAAAATTCGTAACCAATCCTCTATTAAAAAGGTATGTTTGCAACTCAGATATTAAATGTTGCATCGCTGTCAAAAGAGCATAACTATTCTCCACGCCCCAAGGCAGGGAAATTTCAGACTCAAAAAAATCGGGTAATTGGAACCCAATTTGTGGATCTACAACATCCCCAAATAAACGATCTAACGTGCTGACGAAAGCCACGGAGAACCTCTCAGAGAGACCTCCACGAGGCAGGCGACAACAATCTCCAATTAGCTTAACTCCCAAGGTGGCTAATTGTAGCTTCTGCTTATCTTTAATCGGTAAAGCGTCAATTGAAAGTCTATTTATGAATGTTTTCATTTGCTTTTTATCCAGAAAAACCTTACCCGAGCACTGCCTAGATAGTACTCTTGCGGCAAGAGGTGTCGGTGCAACGGCATACTCTGCACGATAACCTAACCTCCTAACCCCAATACGAATATCGTTTACTAGCGAATCTAAGCCACCAAAAAGTTTCACGCTAGAACCTATATTCAGAAGTAATCCAAAACTAGATGACTTCACAACAACAGAGGTAAATTGAAGCGCCCATGAACATAATCCGTCAAACGCTGCCGCCTCCGCACTTTTATCTCGCTCCAACACTCTAACCGGGGTAATGAGCTTCGCTGTTTGAATAGAGCTGTCTACTCGAACACCTAATGCTGCCGCACTTGCGTTACATAGTTCAATCTTAGAACACCCGTCACTCGACGAGGCAATTACACACGGCTCTTTTCTATCCATATTTCTTGTTAAAACTTCCAACGAGAAATGCGGAAGATATAGAGCAAGCCACAACTCTTGTCGAGCACCACTCTTGATTTTTTTATCATCGGACAACATTGAAATACCATGAGGTCGCAGAAAAACAGAAGGGACAATGTTCATAATGTTAAAATATATTCTTGCTTGTTCGGCGCTCCATTTCCTTTTATATGCGTCACCTTCAAGGAGAGAGGAGCGTACTCTCGAGGTTCTATGTACTCGAAATCCTCAGGAATAATATCTAACTGCAGCCGAGATGATGCCGCTAGAGGATGTCGACGGTATATCGAAGGTCGAAGTATCAAACCTAAAGTCCCGCCGCTTTCAGCAGAAAGTTTCAGCCGTCTCGCCTTTCCTATTGCTAACTCGTCACACCAAAATAGAGCAATCCCACAACCATCAAACTTTAATGCTTGCTCATACGCCCAAAGATATTTTTTTTCTATGCCCTCATCAGTCTCAGGAAAGTCAATCACCAAGACATTGGAGAGGATTACCCCCTCTCTCACCCATTCCGAAAATAGAGGGGTATGAGGAGGATTAATCAAAATAATCCATTTGCCTTCTTGACTAAGCTTAACCAATAAAGGCATCATCAGACGTAATGCCCCGCAGCTCGGTGTCGAAAGTAAAATTTCAACTAACCCTGTTTTTGGCCAACCTCCACCCAGTAAGGCTTGATTTAAAAGCTCAAATCCAGTCGGATACGTCTCAAGACAACGTGTTACTTCATTCCCCTTCATGACCCCCGATTTTTTCAAAAAATCTTCAATGCTCATCAGATACCTAATCTCACAACACCAACACCTAAGCCCTCAATAAATAGCTCTTCTTCGCAGAGATCTACTTTAAGAATTTCAAAGTCTGGGTTTTCAGGTAAAAGAGAGACAACTGATCCCATTCTTTTAAAGCGCTTCACCGTCACTTCATCATTTATACGTGCAACAACTATTTGCCCGTTCGAGACGTCTTGAGTAGACTTTACAGCCAATAAATCTCCATCCAAGATCCCTACATCCTGCATACTTAGCCCCTCAACTCGGAGTAAATAATCGGCCCTTGGGTGGAACACACTAGGATCAATGACATAATTCTCTTCTATGTTCTCAATGGCCAAGATAGGGTGTCCTGCTGCGACTCTCCCTACTACCGGTAAAGTATTTATCGACATCTTGTTATCTATCAAACGAATTCCACGGGAAGTTCCTGGTATCAGCTCAATAAAGCCTTTTCGAGCGATCGCTCTTAAATGTTCTTCTGCAGCATTAGCTGATCGGAACCCAAGCTGATCTGATATTTCAGTACGAGTCGGAGGCCTTCCTGTCGTATTAATTAATTTTCTCACGATCGAAAGCACTTCAGATTGACGCTTGGTAAGTAATAAGGCCATTTAATTTATACTGTATGAAAAAACATATATGTAATTATATACAGTATACGTGCAAATACAATCATTTCCCCCCAAACACTTTAATTTAACTCATGCTTTCAAGGATCTTGAGCATGATGTAGGTCACCCAATCCGTTATACTTTCAACTCAATCAAGCCATCTTTGAAGAAAGCGTAATGAGTAATCAAGATAAACCAACCGGACTTCCACGACTGGTAAAAGCCTTAGGCTACTCACTGAACGGACTACGTGCAGCTTGGGTTCATGAAGAAGCATTTCGGCTGGAAGCGATCGTTTCTTTATGTCTGATGCCAACTGTTTTTCTAGTCGGAGATAGCCCGCTCGAATACCTTATATTAGTCCTCTCTCTGCTCGCTCTAGCAGTTACAGAGCTGTTCAACTCGGCAATAGAAGGATTGTGTGATCATGTCAATCCGACACATCATGCACTTATAGGCCGCATAAAAGACTATTGTGCCGCAGCAGTTTTTTTGACGATACTAATTGTAATAACCCTCTGGATCGCTATTGGATGGCTAAACTGGATTAGCTTATAACAGCATATATTTCTCTTCAGCAAGACTAGAGTACAATAATACAAACACTAAAAATGAAAAAAACGATGTCTGAAAAACCAACTGCAAACTTCATTCGCCATATTATTAATAATGATATGGCAAACGGAAAGATACCTAACGGGATTGTGACGAGATTTCCACCAGAACCTAATGGCTTTTTACATATTGGCCATGCAAAATCTATGTGCTTAAATTTTGGCTTACCGTCCGAATTTTCTGGCCACTGTAATCTACGGTTCGACGATACTAATCCCGAAAAAGAAAACAACGAATATGTAGCAGCAATAAAAGAAGATGTCTCTTGGCTTGGATTCAATGCAGAAGATAAGTGCTTTCATGCATCCGATTATTTTGGACAACTGCACGACTTTGCTATCGAGCTGATCTCTAAAAGCAAAGCTTATGTGGATAGTCAGTCTGCGGAAGAAATCCGACTGAGTCGAGGCACCTTGACTAAGACCGGCACAGTCAGCCCTTTTCGAGAGCGCACAGTGGAAGAAAACCTGTTCTTATTTGCACAAATGAGAGAAGGGAAACTTCCTGAAGGCAGCCATGTTCTGCGCGCCCTTATAGACATGGACTCACCAAACATAAATATGAGAGACCCGACTCTCTATCGGATTCGACAATCAGTGCACCATCGTACAGGAGAAAAATGGTGTATTTATCCAATGTATGATTTCACCCATTGTATCTCTGATGCTTTAGAAGGCGTTACACATAGCTTATGTACGTTAGAGTTTGAAGACCACCGTCCACTATACGAGTGGGTCCTTGAAAACATCACAATAAATATCATACCAAAACAAATCGAGTTCGCCCGCCTCGACCTGAGCTATACGCTAACAAGCAAAAGGAAACTACTCGAGCTTGTAGACGGGAAGCATGTGAGTGGCTGGGACGATCCAAGACTTCCAACCCTCAAAGGAATGAGAAAAAGAGGCTATCCTCCTGAAGCTATCAAAGACTTTTGCGAAAGGATAGGTGTTACAAAAAAACAAGCAACTATAGATATGACTGTTCTTGAGAACTGTGTCCGAGAAGAGCTCGATCGTACTTCAAGACGAGCTATGGCTGTATTACGACCCATCAAAATAGTACTTGAGAATTTTCCAGAAAATAAAATTGAATGGATAGAGGTCTCCAATCATCCCAAAGACCCTTCACTAGGGAAGAGAAAAATACCGCTCACTCGAACACTATATATTGAGCATGATGACTTCATGGAAGTGCCGCCAAAAAAATTCTTTAGACTTTCTGTTGGCGCAGAAGTCCGACTAAGATATGCATATGGAATTTCTTGCAAACAAGTCATCAAAGATGAACAGGGTAATATTACCGAGCTACGTTGCACTTATGATCCCGACACAGGTGGGGGTAAAACCTCTGATGGTAGAAAGATAAAAGGTATTATTCACTGGGTGTCGGCATCTCAAGGAGTCCCGGTGATTGTGAACCTTTTAGATCGACTATTTAATGTAGAAGAGCCTTGGAGTTCAGAGAATTTTACCGACAATATTAATGACCAATCATTAGAAGTCTGCACGACAGCCATAGCCGAGCCTCTGCTTGCACAAAGCGCAACAAGCGATGTTTTCCAATTCGAACGGCTAGGATACTTCTGTAGAGGAAAAACAGAATTGAAGAGTGAAATAATTTTCAATCGGACGGCGACTCTCAGAGACACTTGGGCGAAAATGTCAAAAAGATAAAAAGGCTATGGAACAGCCATTACCTTCTAATAGAGGTTTTATAAGATGTAAGAACAAGTCATTTTTTTGCTAGTAAAAATTTTTATAAGGTAAAGCATCCCACGTTAATTATAGGCCCGGTAGTTCAGCTGGATAGAACGGTCCCCTCCTAAGGGACAGGTCGCAGGTTCGAATCCTGCCCGGGTCACCAGTTTTTAAGTCATCAAATTAAACCTGTACCAAAAAGAATAGGCTACCTGTCGTAGTCGAACAGACAATTTTCTCATGATCGCAATTGACGCTATTTGTTAGAGACACAACCAAAATAGTACAGCAAAAGAATAATCAGGCTCTCTCGTTGCAACTGTTGCGGTGTTTACTTGAATGTAAGAGTATTTAACTAATAGAGAATCCTGAATAATAGGAGGCTATCATCGTGAGCTATGAAGATATTCACTGTTCTATCGACTCCAAAGTACTGACCGTTACCCTAAATAGACCAGAGCGCTTAAACGCTTTCAATGCAAACATGTTGCATGAACTTCTCAAGGTGTTGGAGGACGCAGACACAAACGACAACATTAGGGCAATAATATTCACAGGATCTGGACGAGGATTTTGCGCTGGGGCAGATCTTTCTGAAGGTTCAAAAACATTCCAGAAAAAAGGCTCTGCAGATTCTCATCGCGACGGCGGAGGCAAACTAACATTGAGGCTCTATGATTGTAAAAAGCCGGTGATCGCTGCTATTAACGGCCCAGCTGTTGGTGTCGGCGCCACAATGACCCTCCCAATGGATATCCGTATTGCTTCTACACAAGCTAAGTTTGGCCTAGTTTTCGTGAGAAGAGGAATTGTACCTGAAGCTTGTTCGAGTTGGTTTCTCCCCAGAATAGTTGGCATTTCAAAAGCTTTAGAATGGAGCTATTCAGGTCGTGTCTTCGGCGCAGAAGAAGCCAAAGATGGTGGACTGGTTTCCGAGATAGTACCGCCTGAATCACTTTTAGAACGTGCAACAGAAATAGCCCGAGAAATTGCTTTCCATACATCGGCAGTTTCAGTGACAATGACACGGCAAATGATGTGGCGAATGCTAGGAGAGACGCATCCTAAGCAAGCCCACAAAATTGACTCCAAAGCAATTTTTCATCTAGGTCAATCTGACGATGCGAAAGAAGGGATCAACGCATTCCTCGACAAGCGTGATCCAAAATTTTCAGATTCAGTAAACACCAACCTTCCAGATTTCTTTCCCTGGTGGGAAGAACCCGAATTTTGAGGGTGTCTATTTCTTCAGTTTAGACAACCAATGTCGCCCTGTTAGTGTGTTGTTCATAAAGAACAGCAGCGGAAGCAAGGATAAAAACATTATCCCAATAAGAGTAAAAACATCATTAAATGATAATATTTCCGCATGTCGGGAAACCTCCTCAGCTAACCTTCTCGCAGCAATAGAGTCCTCGAGTCCCATCCCGTTTTTCTCTACCCAGAGGTAGGCTGCAGAATTTAAATCGCTAACGTTAGAGCCTAAATGTTGCCAATAAACTTGTTCCCTTTGCACCAGAAAAGTGCTGGTGATAGCAATTCCTATAGAGCCACCTATCCCTCTGACAGCATTATAAATCCCGGCGGCATCTGAGCTTTTTTCGGGAGCAATATTAGCAAAAGTTGATGTTGATAACTGAGCAAACACACAAGCCATTGCCAACCCCATAATAAGACCTGGGACGATCAAAGACATTCTGCCAGCTTCTAATGACAACGTGCTCATTGAGTAAGCGGCTAATGCGGAAAGAATTAACCCTATCGCCATAATCCATCGGGTATCAACTCGAGGAGCTATCCACGCACTAATAGCTATCATCAGCACTGCGCTGACCAGTCCACGCGGTGCCATTATCCATCCAGCTTGATCAGCTGGATAATTAAACACTGATTGCGCCAACAACGGCCACATCACAATGTTAGAATACATAGCCATTCCATACCCCGCCATTAGTAAACAGCCAAATGTAAAATTCCTATCTGAAAAAAGACGGACATCCACAAAGTTATCAGTTCTCCCACGCGCTCTAACAACGAAAGATACAAATGAGCATAGCGCAAGCCAAGAAAAAAACCACACGAATTTTGACTCAAACCAATGTCTCATATGTCCTTGATCGAGAACAGTTTGAAATGATGCTAACGCGATAGCCAAAAGCAAAAACCCTCCCCAATCGGCATCAACTTTTTTCCCTGTATAAATCGGTGCATTTTTATCAAATACGAGGAAAAGCGCTAACAAACCCAGAGGAATATTTATGAAAAATACCCACTGCCATGTCCATTGCTCCGTAATGTACCCACCGATGACGGGTCCCATAACAGGCGCCACCATAATCGCCAAACCCCAAATAGCCATAGCCTGATTGGCCTTTTCTCGAGGGAAAGCAGCTAGTAAAATAGATTGGGAGATAGGCACAAGTACTGCACCAAAGGCGCCTTGCAAAAAGCGAAAGAAAACTAGCGATGCTAGACTCCACGAAAATCCGCATGCCACAGAGGCAACAGTAAACCCTATGACCCCGACATACATAGTCATTTGCCGACCAAACCGTGAAACAAAATACCCTGTAATTGGCATTACAATCACAGTCGCAATTACATACGATGTGATCATCCAGGTCACTTGATCTGGCGTCGCTCCAAAGCTACCCATAATATGTGGTAAGGCGATATTAACGACCGTAATGTCCAGGGTTTCAATAGTTGCAACCAGCATGACGCCGATCACCAAACCAATGCTTGGTTTTTCGTCACTCCCAGCAAGCTGTGCGCTCAAGGGTCGACGTGGACAGTTACCACGGCGCTAGAACCCACTCGCAGCGGTCTAGAAAAAATTTCTTCACCTTCAGTCCTATCAAGGGAGATCGTTACTGGAAATCTCTGGGTAATTTTTACCCAATTGCCTGTGGCATTTTCAGGTGGGAGCAGAGAAAATACTGCACCAGAGCCTGCACCTAGACTGCTTACTTTCCCTGATAAGCGAAGGTCTGGGTACATATCTATTCTAATGCTTGCTAATTGGTTGGACCTCATCCGCTTTAGGTCAACTTCCTTGAAATTAGCTTCCACCCACCATGCAGCATCGTCAACTATAGAAAATTGAGCACGCTCAGCGATAACCATTTCTCCTGATCTCAAAGACAGATTAGTCACCCAACCAGAGACAGGAGCGTATACCTTCGTAAAGCTAAGCTCTAATTTTGCAGATTGTAATCGTGCCTCCGCCGCTTTTATTATCGGGTTGTTTTCTCCCAAAACACCTAGTTCACTTTCGGCTCGTAAAAGGTCTGCTTTTGCGCTCCTTAAAGAAGCTAACGCCGTAGCATGATCTGCCGCAGCCAAATCAAACTTAGATTCAGAGATAAGCTCAGACTCAGCTAGAGCAGTAGCCCGTTCAAAAGTTCTTTTAGCTCTTGCTAATACAACCATATTCTCTTGTACATATGATCTAGCGGACTCAACCATCGCTTTCCTCGCTGCATTCTTCTGCAAGGCTATCCGGTAATTTGCTAAAGCTTCATCAGTATCTGTTTCGAAACTCGATGGCTCAAGCTCAAAAAGAAGTTGACCTTCTTTAACATACTCATTATCCGACACATGCATGAGAAGTACTGGACCCGATACCCTCGAGGCAATACTAACGATATGTGCTTTTACATAAGCATCCTCAGTTATAGGGTGCGCGTCTCGATAATCAAAAAAAACCGCTATGCTAACCCCCGTGAGGCAGCTAAAAACTACGGTGAACCAAAAGCGCTTGGAGCGCATAAGTTATCTCCCTGGGCGAGTCAGAAATAAAAGTCGAATCGGTTATTATACCTAGATAGTTTGACGACGACGAATTGACTTCTTCTCACAAAATTAAAACCCTAAAAACTTGCAAAGCCAATCCATTGCCATGCTAAATAGTGGGGCTCAGTAATGTGCCTTTTTGTAAAAGGGCATAATGTAGAAATTTATGTATGAAAATCACTCTAGGCGGTAGTTATGGCAAACAGGAAAAAAGTTTTTATCGATGGTGAAGCAGGTACAACTGGATTACATATTTCTCAAAGACTAGAAACGAGAAACGATATCGAACTGATTCAACTTAACTCTCGAGATCGCAAAGATAAGATAGTAAGAAAGAACGCATTAAATGAGACAGACATTGCCATTCTTTGTCTTCCGGATGCCGCCGCCATTGAGGCAGTATCGCTAACTGAAGATCCAGAGACAGTCATCATCGATGCTTCCAGTGCTCATAGGGTAACCGACGGATGGACTTATGGCTTCACTGAATACGGCCCTCAGCAAAGAAAAGCCATCAAAGAAAGTAAGAGAATAACCAATCCAGGATGTTATGCAATTGGGGCGATAAGCCTCCTATATCCATTAATCTCTAGAGAAGTTATCCCACGCGATCATCCTTTATCGATTCATGCTATTTCGGGCTACTCTGGAGGAGGCAAAAGTCTCATTGCGGATTTCGAGCGAAACTCTACCCAATTAGGGAAAGATGGATTCTCTTATGGGCTGCACTTAAATCATAAGCATCTGCCTGAGATTCAGCAACTAGCAGGGATAGATTACTCTCCAGTTTTTTCTCCATCAGTTGGTCCTTATTTACAAGGGATGCTTGTTAACATCCCATTGAATTTGCGCACGTTGGCCAATGTTTGGTCTGCCGCCGATTTAATCGAACTATATAATCAACATTACGTAGATGAATACTTCATCCAGATCGCTGATCTTAATGAAATAAAACGCTTGGAAAAACTCGATCCGCAGACTCTAAACGGGACTAATAATTTGAAAATATACGTGCTCCATAATGAAAAAGAAGATCAAGTAATGCTCGTCTCTCAACTTGATAACTTAGGCAAAGGTGCATCGGGTCAAGTTGTGCAAACTATAAACTTGTTACTTAATATGGATGAGAAAACAACACTCACGTGATAACTTATCAATAAAACCAAGCGCTGACGGTCAAAACACTGCTCATTCATTTAGGGGAAAACTATGGACAAGCCTGTAATCGTTCAAACAGCACCTTTTAAAATTGTGGTTGATGAAGGGAAAAGCTATTTCTGGTGCTCATGCGGACAGAGCAAGAACCAGCCTTTTTGCGATGGTGCTCACAAAGGGAGTGGGTTTTCACCTGTAAAATATGAGGCTAAAGAAACAAAAACTGTTTACTTCTGCGGATGCAAATATTCTCAGAATGGGGTCTTATGTGACGGCGCACATAACAAGCTTGATCACTGAAACTAAGGTCGCAAGGCTCTTAGCACTTCAAGGCTAACTAATTAGCTTTGAAGCAACATGCGCCGCAATTTGAAAAGATTTCAGACGCGCTTCATGGTCAAAAATTTGTGCAGTAAACATGACTTCATCCGCACCTGTCGTGTCTAATAATTTCTGCATTTTTTCTCCAGCCGTATCCGCAGTTCCCACAACGGCATACTGAAGAGCGTGACCCACTCCCGCACGTTCCGAAGGACTCCAATAATCCTCCATCGAATCATTAGGTGGCTGGAGTTTACCTGGGCTACCTCTGAATAAGTTGGTGAACTGTATTTGTAAAGAGGTGAAGAGCTTACGAGCTTCTTCTTCTGTGTCTGCGGCAAAAAAATTCACACCTATCATCAAGTGAGGCTGAGACAATGAAGCTGACGGTCGAAAACGAGAGCGGTAGACGTCTATGGCTGACAACAAGGCATCTGGGGCAAAGTGGGAGGCAAAAGCAAAAGGTAATCCCATCGCAGCAGCTACCTGAGCTCCGAATAAGCTGGACCCCAAGATCCAAATAGGGATTTCTAAGCCACCACCCGGAACAGCTTGCACACTTTGATTAGCTCCGACGGGTTCGAAAAAGGATTGCAGTTCAGAAACATCTTCTAAGAATCTATCAGGGTTCGACTCTAGATTGCGCCTAAGAGCTCTTGCGGTCGTCATATCACTACCTGGCGCTCGCCCTACCCCAAGATCTATCCGTCCTGGATAAAGTGACTCCAATGTGCCGAACTGCTCTGCGATGACTAAGGGCGAATGATTAGGTAACATGACACCACCGGAACCAACACGGATAGATTTGGTTTTGGAAGCCACATGCCCTATGACAAGAGAAGTTGCTGCGCTAGCAATCCCTGCCATATTGTGATGTTCGGCCAACCAATAACGTTGATAGCCCCAATCCTCTGCATGTCTTGCCAGATCGGCAGCGTTAGCAAATGCTATTGCAGGAGTATCACCTTCGTTCACAGGTGCAAGGTCAAGTAATGAGTAATGTTTCATAAGTTAAAGAGACTCAATCGGGCAACGAGAAAGCAGTTCGCAATTGTGCAACTCAGCTACAATCTCTATTCTGAACACCTGCCATTGTTTTAGTTCCACAGACAGTCGCTTCAACAAGACGCGAAGGGTCTATATCGATGGTAGAGAGATCAGCTTGTCGCAGATCTGCCCGCATCAGGTTAGCGTTGTAAAGGTTTGCACCGCGCAAGTCTGCACCAAACAAGACAGCACCATTCAAATCGGCTTCTGATAAGTCAGCGTTGCTAAAATTTGCACCTGTTAAGTTTGCTCCACTAAGATCGGCAGCTTTAAGATCAGCCCCTGAAAAGTTGGCGTTAGTCAAAACTGCATTTTTTAGGTCTTCATAGCGCAATTTTGCCTCACTAAGATCGCACCCCTCACACATCCGAAGCAACTTTAGCCTTTTTACGTCTTTTATATTGGCAGCCCCTGAACTAACGCCAATACTTATTAAGCAGGATGTCAGTAGAACTCTTAGTAATATATTTTTCATAGGGTCATCATGACAGATAAGCGGCCAGACTAGCAACCTTAGGATAAAGGTATACAATACAAAGAGCTAAAGCTGATTGCATTTAAGAATCATGACCGATTCAACAAAATATTTTTCAAAATACACGAATCGACTAATAGCGCAAGGTCAGAACATATGGGAGAGGAAAGGAAATGAAACTATACGACTGCGGGATGGCGCCAAACCCTAGAAGAGCTAGAATTTTTATTGCCGAGAAAGGATTAGATATACCCAGCATCGAAGTCAGCATTATAGATGGCGAGAACCTCAAAGATGATTACTTAGCTATTAACCCTTGGGGCACCCTACCTGCCTTAGAACTGGATGATGGGACTGTCATAACAGAAGCGCCTTGCATATTCGTATACCTTGAATCACTTTACCCTGAGCCAAATTTACTCGGCATGGACCCCATTGAGATTGCGACTGTAGGGTCTTGGGAGCGGTTCTGCGAAATGCAAGGCATGCAAGCTATTGGAGAATTCTTCAGGAATCAGAATGAAATCTTTAAAAACCGAGCGATGCCAGGTTTCTCTGGTATATCCACCATTCCTGACTTAGTAGGACGAGGGAAGGCTCGTGCTGAGTGGTTTTTCAAAAAACTTGAAAAACAGTTGGGGAAAAGCGAATTTCTAGCCATTGACCGCTTTACTGCGGCTGATATTACAGCATTATGCGCGTTAGACTTCGCAAAAAGAGTTGGCCTAGAACTCCCGCCTGAAAGCAAAAATATTGAGCGATGGCATAAAGTGGTATCGACTAGGCCAAGTTCGCAATTATAAAAAACTGCCCTGAGTAGTTTTTTTAAGTTTCTGTTACTGCGGGGATCCTAAGGCCTTTAGCCTCTAGCCTGGGGATAACCTCTTGGATAAAAAACGGCAGCTCTTTTAGATAGTTAACAAACGTCATAGAGATGCCACCAAAACCAGCCGTGGCTATTCGCTCTATCTCATCCGCCACGGTGTCAGGGTCGCCAATTAATGGATAAACTCCGTGCCCCCCTGCGAAATGAGTTCTAAGAGACGCTATTTGGTCACGAGGAAACGAATGCGCATGCATTCCCATTAATTCCATGAGCTTATCCACGGCAGGCCCATCAGCATTGTCAACGGCGTAATGGTGATGGTATTCCAGAGACTCGCTCATAGTAGGCCGACACACAACATAGGTTGTAGTGAAAACATCAATTGTGCGCTGATATTCTCTTTTCGATATCGCCTGAATGTTTTTAACCATCTCGCTACCTGAAGGAATATCGAGCATAACTGTGAATAAAAAATCACAATTCTGGGCCGCGAAACTCTGACCTTGAGGAGATGATCCCGCGTTCATTATGGGTGGTAAATTATTAAGGAATGGTTTTGGTGAGCATTGGCCATTTTTTATATTGAAGAAACTATCTTTCCAGTTAAATGCACCATCTTTAGACCACGCTTTTTTCATTACATTCAACCAAGACGAACCCAAAGCATAACGCTCATCATGACTATCTGAAAGTTTCAAGCCGAACATTTCATATTCCGGCTGATTCCAACCACAAACGACATTCAACCCAAAACGACCTTCGGCAATTTCACCTATCGTTGCGAACTGCTTGGCCGCGACTAAAGGGTGAAAAAAAGCCGTATGTGCTGTCGCAAAAACTGTTAATGCCTTTGTCTTAGCCAAAATTCCGGTCGCCCAGGTAACGGTTTCAAGCGAGCTCCCTTGAAAATCAGTGGACCCTCCATAACCCAGCCATCTAGCAATAGGTAGAGCAAATTCTATTCCAGCGTCGTCTAAAACAGCAGCAAGTTTTACATTGTTACTCCAACTCGCATCCCATCTCTCAGGAACCGTCGTGATTGCCATTCCACCAGAACAGTTAGGAGAGAAAATTCCTAGTTTAAATGGATTTTTGCCAAACATTCCGTTTTCAGTCTGTCTCATTATTTTTCCTCACCTAAAGAAAACTCCAGCATGTTACGATGAATCATCGAAAAAGCTGAAAATGGAGGACAACTTGACTACTTATTTTAACCCGATAAAAACCGAAGGTATATCGACAAATACATGGGTAAGCGGACCTGAGAATGGACAAAGTCCTGGCCTTATAATTTATTACCCCATTTCTACTGCAGCGTCTGAAATCGAACAGAACGGACATCTTTATGCTGAAGAAGGCTACATTTGTTTGTCGATCACTTCTGACGACTCGGGAACAGCTGAGTTTGTTTCACTCGCTGTCAACACAGTGTTGAACATGTCGGGGCATTCTGGAGGAGTTTCCACAATATGTTTTGGTGACACTATTGACCAAGCGGCAGAATTTGCAAAGAAAGACGAAATTAAAGGGGTCATTTGTTATGGAGCTATTTGCTCAAAAACGGTAGAAAAATTAAGAGATGAAAAAACACCCTGTTTGCTGCACCTTCCTGAAAATGAAGGGGCGTCCGCGCAGATAAATAAAAGCTTGGAAAAAGAGAAACATCTTACAGGTTATCTCTACCCAGACTGCAGTGAAAATTTCTATGAAAAGCACTCAAACCAATACAATAAAGCGGCCATAATGATCGCGCACTCTCGCGATCTGCAATTGTTACGAACAACTATCGGGCCTATTTACGACTTAGTAGCGTTATGGGAGCTCCATACTCAATATGAGTTCCATGAGAGGGATGTAGATGCCACGATGCAAACCATGGTTGCTCAACCTTATGTGAATCACATACCCACTATGACAGGAGGAGTTGGCTTTAAAAATCTAAGAAAATTCTATTCGAACTTTTTTATAAATTCCAACCCGCCGGATACAAAACTTATACCTGTGTCACGAACTATAGGAATAGATAGATTAGTCGACGAGATGATTTTTTCTTTTACACACACGACTGAAGTACCGTGGATGCTCCCAGGTGTAAAGCCTACCAGGAAATTTGTTGAGGTCCCACTTGTTGCAATTGTAAATTTTAGAGGCGACAAGCTCTACAACGAACACATCTATTGGGATCAAGCATCGGTATTAGTACAAATTGGTCTGCTTC
This sequence comes from uncultured Gammaproteobacteria bacterium, assembly GCA_938082545.1. Classification (GTDB taxonomy): domain Bacteria; phylum Pseudomonadota; class Gammaproteobacteria; genus UBA4457. The sequence goes on along the minus strand of CALKCL010000011.1, from coordinate 31,152 downwards.
AAGCTGATGGGTTGCCTGTAACTGGATCACAGGCGGCTAAGAAATTACTCGATCCGACTCTCCCCTCAAACCAGTTAATGGGCAAAAGCTGGACTGACAGATAAAAAAAGGGCCGTCAATAAAATTGACAGCCCTCTCATCAAACTAAACGTAGTTAGAGATTAACGTCCCTCAGTGAGGTAGTTAACGTCAAGTACACGTTTTGCTCTCTTCAAGTTTTGGTTCGGCGCTTCCGTTCCACGACAAGGTACTAATGTTCCTCGGTTATTCTGAAGATCAATTACATTGATACTTTGAAATAACTGGAAGTTAGTCCCTTTAGGGCTGAATTGGCCTTTTTCTTTCCAACCAAAATCAGTTCCTTTGCCATCTAAGACAACCCATGGATCTTCAGTCCAAACTTTCGTCAACTGCCATACTTTCCAAAGCTCACCCGCTTTGTCAAACGCATTGGCGTAATAAGATTCGCCTGTAACACGATCAACGTGGAGGAATTTGAATGAATATGGATGCGCAGAACTTTTAGGTATCTGCTTGACGACGTCAGTTTGTCTCATAGTGTAATCGTCTTTCACAGCCCAACCATTAGGACCGTAATATACAGTCTCTCGATTTCTAGACTTGGCGACGACTAAAATATTAGTGCTACCCACGTATTCCCAATCATGCTCCATTGGGCGGCCGTTAAACCCGTAGAAATCTTCTAGAGTATGATCTGTACCCAACAAAGAGTCAGACTTAACTTCTACAGAGATGCGACGTACACGTCTCAAACTAGGAATATATGCCCAGGAATCATCCGCTTTACGAGGATCATCGTATCGCAAAATCAAGAAAGCGGTGCCAGCAATATCGAACGGAGAATTGAATCCAGTATACTCACGGAACTCAGTGCCTTTCGCAAAGCCTTTACCACCGTTCACACGGTAGCCGGTTGCTTCATGTTTTGCATTATGTGCCATCAAATAGCGCTTATAAGGACCGCGCAAGACGCGTTCAAAAGTACCGCCACCTTCATAGTACTTTGCGTACTTTCCGCCAGACGTCTTCATAATTTCGTGCTTATTGTGATCACCGCCTCGGCGAACCCATACCCACTCTACTTCACCAACGTTAACGCCATCGTTTTGCCAACGATAGTTCCAGTTCCAGATCATCTTCCAACCACTATCCGATCCTGGTACAAATTTTGCTGGATCAAATGGCCGGCCAGCAGCATAGTTTTCAATTCCACCGTCAGATGCAAGTGTCGCTGTACCAGCATTCTTGGCAGTAGCGTCTCTATACACTTGACCGTTTTGTAGGTCACCGGCATCTTTAATAGTCATTTCCATCCCTTTAAAGATCCATTCGTCTTGGAACTCTGCAGGAATAAAAGGTCGTACTAAATCTGACTTGTCATAAGTGATGACATCGCCATCAACAAACTGCGGTTGCGCAGATTGGTTTGCTTTAAACCAAGCCAAATAATCAGACTCGCCAAAGGCGTGAACGATTGAAGGCATAATCAACGCAGCAGCTAAAGCTATAATATTAAATTGCTTTCGCATAAGTTATTCTCCCAACGTTAGCCGCAAAAAAATTCCGCGGCACACAATAACAATTGTCGGTTCATCAAAGAAAATTATCTCCCCAACCCCCCAAGCAATTACCCTTCCCTCTTAATTGCCAGCCCGAAGCTTTAATCAACTATCAAGGGCACTACAAGAAACTAGCATAGAATGAGTGAATGAAATGTGAACGCCCTAAGTGATTGCTTAATATGGACTTTTTCCCTTTTCCTATCCATTTAAGGCGCATCTGCTATGAAACACGCTCGGACTGGTGCCGGATACCCCTCAATCGTCAAGTCGTGATTCTCAGGATCCAGAAAATTTTCTAGCGAATAAGAGGTCATCCAGGAGGTTGAGCGTTGTTCCTCCAAAGATGTTGCAGTTTTATCTATACAGGCTATATTCACAAAACCAGCTTGAGAAAGCCACTCCATAATCTGCTTAGGAGAAGGGACACTCCAAACGTTCCTCATTTGAGCATACCTGTCTTTGGGGATAAAAAGCTCCAGACCGTCACTATCGATAACGAGAGTTTCCAAAACGATCCGCCCGCCGTTACCAACAGCGCGCATCAACTGAGTTAGATGTTCCAAAGGATCTCGCCGATGGTAAAGTACCCCCATGGAAAAAACGACATCAAACATATTCAGACTATACTTTAAGCTTTCTGTTCCTACTGGAAGTACCGTAATGGGCGCGTCTTGTTGGTAAAACTTCATCGCTCTGAACTGAGAAAGACATAAGATGCTAGGATCTAAGCCCACAACTAGTTTTGCTCCAGCATCTAACATACGCCAAGCGTAATAGCCGTTGCCACAACCCACATCTAATATTGCAGCGTTATCCAAGTCTCCGATAGCTCCACTAATACGGTCCCACTTTAAGTTGGACTGCCATTCCGCATCTATCGCTACACCATGAAAATTAAACGGCCCTTTCCGCCAAGGCATAAGGCTCCGCAGATGGCTATTTAATTTTGTTATCTTTACATTATCAGCCCCTAGACGACTGGACACGCTAACCGTATCGCCGCAGTTAAATATCACATCCGTGAATTCTGGAAGTCGAGACAACACAAGTTCCCACTGATCTGCCTGGCCGTATCGCAAAAAAGCAGTTTCAAAGTCAGTCTCGATGTCTTTCCACCAGCTTCCAAACTCCTCCTGAGAAAAACATGAAGATAACAGTGTCTTCGCATCCTTTAGATAATTCTCTCTAGCCCGAGTAAAGGTACTCTGTTCTCTTGAATCTATAACTTTCATATTCTGATCATGACCGATTTAAATACATAAAAAAACCACAACTGGTCAACTTACTGTAAAATCAGCAAGTAGAATCAATTGATGTGGAATTACTCGCATTTACGAAATGAGGTCCAAAGGAGCAGTTGTGGCGAATACTGGAGATATTATCGAAGCAGAAAATGCTCGCTGGTCTTTCGCGGGTGACACTGGTGAAAAATTTGACCAGCATGTCAAAAAATCTGTCCCTTTTTATGAGCAAGGACACCAATTAAGTCTAGGTCTCTCTGATTTTTTTCTTAGCCAAGGCTCTGTTTGCTACGACTTAGGCTGTTCTACTGGAACACTACTCACAAACCTCGCTCTGCATCATAAAAACAAAGGGATTAGCTTTAAAGGTGTGGATTGTGAGCAAGATATGTTGAAAATCGCAAAAGTAAACTGCCACACCCATACAGAAGTTACCTTTGAAAGTCATCGTCTAGAAAATCTTTCATTAGAGCCTTCTGATCTAGTAATTGCTTATTACACCATGCAATTCGTATCCCCAAGACACCGCCAAGATGTTTTCAATAAGATATACCAATCTCTTAACTGGGGTGGAGGGTTTATTTTATTCGAGAAAGTAAGGGCGCCCGACGCCAGATTTCAGGACATTATCACCACGCTCTATGGGGATTATAAGCTCGACCAAGGATATACTGGCGATGAAATTGTCTCTAAAACACGCAGCCTCAAGGGTGTGCTGGAACCATTTTCCCACCTAGGAAATATGGGCTTGCTTAAAAGAGCAGGGTTTAAAGATGTCACAACTATTTTTAAGTATTTGTGCTTCGAGGGGTTTTTAGGCGTAAAGTAATTATTAGCCCTCTAGAAAAATGATCACTGACAATAAACCTATGACTCATAACTTCACAGCGAGTTTTTACCATTTTCTGAAAATATTAGAGCCTGAATATCTGCAGGCTGAGCTGACTAATTTCTGTGTGGGACATAGGTTGATTGGGACCATCGTAATCGCGCATGAAGGATTGAACGGATCGGTGGAAGGTAGTCTAGATGCGGTCAACAACCTTCTTATATTCATCAAAAAACATTTATGTATAGAACGAATGACTACCAATATCGTAAAGTCTGAGGTCCCTTCTTTTAAACGGCTAAAAGTTAAAATAAGAAAAGAAATCGTAAGCATTGGACTAAAAGATATCGATCCAAGCATGTATAGTGGCGAGCATGTATCCCATGATCAATGGAACCAGCTTTTACTTGATCCAGAAGTTGTAGTCATTGACACACGAAACGACTATGAAATCGACATAGGTACTTTCCAATCCGCTACAAGACCAAAAACGCAAAATTTCAGAGAGTTTCCTAAAAAAGTCGAAGATCTGCTGGGAGGAAATCTAGAAACACCTGTCGCGATGTTCTGCACTGGTGGGATCCGATGTGAAAAAGCCTCCTCGCTTTTAGTGGGAAAAGGTTACAAAAAGGTATTTCAACTAGATGGAGGAATACTAAGCTATCTGAAAACTGTTATGCCTGAACAATCACTCTGGCAAGGAGATTGTTTCGTCTTTGATGACAGAGTCGCTGTCAACGAACGACTGGAACCTGCCAACTATGAGAAGTGTCATGGGTGCAGGAAGCCTTTATCCGCACTCGACAGGCAATCACCACTATTCGAGTACGGTATTGCATGCCATCACTGCAGTGACACATTGGACACAGAACGACGTGCCTCTTTACAAGAGCGCCATAAGCAAATGGAACTCGCAAAAAAACGGAAAAGTAATTAGTGAAGCTTTTATTAAACCGCTGGCCCACCGTCGATGAACTATATTAATAGTTAACCATATGGATAAACAATAATAAAACGGCGTCTCATAATGAAAGAAAATGCTACGGAACAGTTTGACATCCTTTCGAACCTTGCCTCTGACTTTAAGAAAAAACGAATTATTGATTTGTTTAAGGCAGATCCCAATCGCATGGACACTTTTTCAATAGAGACCGCTGGACTTCACTTAGATGCATCGAAACAACTGTTAGACAACACAGTCTATGCCCAGTTAACCAAATTTGCTGTAAAAATGGGGGTTCCAGAGGCGGTAGAAAATATGTTTAGGGGTGGTATTGTCAACCCCACCGAAAACAGAGCGGCTTTACACGTCGCTTTGAGGTCCTCCAAACCGTCAGATCCTTGGATACCTGAAAACATTATGTCAGATGTCCATAACGTTCTTTCTAAAATTGAAAATTTTGTGGCCGATGTTGTAAGCGGTCGATTAAAAAGCTCTACCGGCATACCTATTACAGATATTTTAATGATAGGCGTAGGTGGCTCAAACTTAGGACCTAAGCTAGTCTGCACAGCACTCAGAGAAAATGAATCCACTCGCCTTAGGATTAAATTTCTGGACCATTTAGACGGGAAGGGATTTGATAATCTGAAGCATCAACTCGATCCAGAATCTACTTTTTGCGTCATAGCATCCAAATCTTTTACCACTTCCGAAACGTTACAAAATGCTGCTATCGTTGAGAAATGGATGGACTCTTCGCTTAAAGATAATCAGCGCACGAAGAGCCAGTTCATCGCCATTACTGCAGATAAAGGAAAAGCTCTGTCGTATGGCATTCCAAAAGACAATATCTTCCGAATATGGGACTGGGTAGGTGGAAGGTATTCCGTATGGTCGGCTATGGGTCTACCTATCGCACTTAAATTTGGATTTACTGCATTTAAGGAGTTCTTGGCAGGCGCTGAATCAATGGACGATCATTTTCGCTCTGCGCCAATTGAGCGAAATATGCCCATAATGCTTGGAATGCTTGGCGTTTGGAATGTAAATTTCTTGGGGGCTCATTCTTATGCCGCCATCCCTTATGAAGAAAGATTAAGAGAACTCCCAAGCTACCTTCAACAGCTAGAAATGGAAAGTAATGGCAAACGTATCGACTTAAATGATACGCCTATCGATTACGACTCAGCACCGGTGACCTGGGGCGCTCTTGGAATCGACGCACAGCATAGTTTCTCTCAGCTATTACACCAAGGCACGCGCTTTATTCCGGTAGATTTCATTATCAGCTTAACGCCACCAAAAAAATATATGACAAACCATGACGTATTGCTAGCAAACTGTATGGCCCAAGCTAAAGCACTCATGATTGGAGGTAATTCTGGTGGTACGGAGGCAAATCCTCATAAAGAAATGACGGGAAACCGCCCTAGCTCGATAATCAGTATGGAAGCGCTTGATGCGAAGACACTGGGGGCGCTCATCGCCTTGTATGAGCACAAAACCTATGTGCAGAGCGTGGTCTGGAAAATAAATCCGTTCGACCAGTGGGGAGTGAACTTAGGTAAGGAATTTGCGGCCTCCATTTTTGCAGATCTCTCAGAAACCAGCTCTACAGAAGAGCATGATCCCTCAACAGAAGAACAAATTAAGCGCTACAAAAACCTCAGAAATAACTCTTGAAAAACAAATATGTGCTTTTTATGACCCAACGAATTGCTATAATAGCCAGATGCTAAAATTCTCTTCTCGTAAAATAGTGTTTCTCTCCATCATCATTTGTATCTTTGCTTTTGGAGTAGGTGTAATGCTGTCAGGGGCAGTAAAATTTGACAAAAAAGATACTGTTCCATCAGGTATTCTTTGGCCTAACCCTCACAAAATAGAGAACTTTGACCTAACGGATCAATTCAATAAGCCACTTACACTAGACAATCTCAAAGGGAAGTGGTCCGTAGTATTTTTTGGATTTATAAACTGTCCAGACATTTGCCCAACCACATTACAAACAATGGCACGCGCACATAAAGAGCTCAAAAAAAACTCTGTCTATTCTAGATTAGGACAAATTATATTCGTTTCAGTAGATCCCGAAAGAGATACGTCCGATCAACTACGCAAGTATGCCAGTCATTTTTCTCCCGATCTGATTGCCGCAACCACAGACATAGAAAGTCTTAAAAAAATTACTAAAACATTTAAAAGTCTCTTCATGAAGAACTATGACTCTGACGGAAGTTACTCTGTTGATCATTCTTCAGGGATATTTCTAATAAGTCCAGAAAGAGAGATGTTGAGTGTTCTAACTTATCCGCATAGCTATTCCGCAATCATAGAACGCTTTGAGAAGGCATCCGAATTCTATAATGAATTAAGCCCATGACAAAAAAAGGACTAGCGTGTCTTATATTAGCGTTGTCATTGGTGGTAGTGAAAGCATTCGGATGTGAAGATCTACTTCTTGAGAATGGTTCTATCATCCCCCCCGCACCTGGTAGCCAATATGCTGTCGGCTATTTCCATATCAAGAATGCTAGTCAAAAAAAAATCGTAATTAAAAATTTCTCAAGTACTATTTTCGAATCGATTTCTATTCATCGTACCAGTCATTCATATTCTAAGAGCATGACTGAGATGCGACTAGTGAACGAATTGAGCATTCTCTCCCAAGAAAGACTTATAGCGCAGCCAGGCGGAACTCACCTCATGATAAGGGTCCCAAGTGATTCATATCGCTTCACAGACCAGCACATTAAATTAGTCGTTTCATGCGAGAAAAAACCCTCATCTGAAATGCTGTTTCTTGTTTCTCACCGAGAATCCAAGCACTAGAAAAATCACCAAGTAGGAAACCCTATGTCGGCTATTCAAAAACTAATACCATATAAGCTTATGTCTAGCTTGATCGGACGGCTGGCAAATATTATTGGTGGACGGCTGACTTATTACGTAATAATCTGCTACATCAAGTATTTCAAAGTTGATATGTCAGAATCGTTGGAACCCAACATTAGGCGCTTTACTACATTTAATGAATTTTTCACTCGGGCACTCAAACCAGATGCACGACCCCAACCATCAGATCCCCTTCAAATAATCAGTCCTGCCGATGGTATAGTCAGTCAGTGTGGGCACGCAGATGGAGATACTTTAATTCAAGCAAAAGGAATAAATTATTCCTTAATTGATTTATTTGACGGCGACTCTTCTACTTCTAACTTATTTCACAACGGAACTTTTCATACAATTTATCTTGCACCGAAAAATTACCATCGGATACATATGCCAATAGCGGGAAGTGTACTCTGTCTTCGTTACACCTCAGGTCACTTGTTTTCGGTTAACAAAGCAACTGCACAGAGCCTACCCGGCCTTTTCTGTATTAATGAACGAGCCGCCGTGGTTTTTAAAAGTCACCATGGCTTTATGGCTCTCGTCATGGTCGGCGCAACTAACGTAGGTAGCATAGAATTCAATTTTTCTGAGGAATCCATTTTCTCAAATCGACCCCATTGCTCATTTAAAGAAGGGAAAACGCACTCAATCAGTAGTCGACAGTTTGCGCGTGGAGAAGAAATCGGCAGGTTCAACATGGGCTCAACAGTCATCATGCTGACGTCCAAAGATCTAGGGGTTTGGAGCTCTTTTCATACTGCAGACTCTGCTATAAAAGTAAATGCTGGACTAAACGGCTCAATTAAATAGAAAACTCTAAGGGGCCCCATAGATTGACATTGCTGCCAAGCAGATGCCCATCAAGATACCTGGGAATAATCCAATAAACATAATCGCTGAAGTATTAATCCCAAAAATTATCGTCCCCATGCCGCGTGAACTCGCCGGTCTTTCGGAATTTCCAGGCTCATCAAAAAATATAACTTTAATAACCCGCAAATAATAATACGCACCCACTAATGAAAAAACTACGGCCACTGCAGCCAGCCATACATGGCCGCTCGCAACCAATTCTTTCAAAACAAACCATTTAGCCCAAAAGCCACCAAATGGAGGGATTCCGGCAAGGGAGAACAAGACAACTATACCAAGAAATCCTAGTAGTGGCTTCTGCTTACCCAATCCAGAGTAATCCTCAATCAAATTGAGCTCAGATCCACTGCCAGTCGCTAAAATAATAAATCCAAAGGCACTCATGCTCGCCAGAGAATAAACAAAGACATAAAACATAGAGGCTGCATATCCTTGGTTTGTGACGGCAATCAATCCTAATAATAAAAAACCCATATGTGAAATCGTGGAGTATGCCAGCATTCGCTTTATATTTGTTTGAGCGATGGCTACTACATTTCCAACCGCAATAGAGGCTACCGACAATATTATGAGCATATCGCTCCACTGTGCTATTAAACCAGGCAAGCCATCAATCAACACCCTAACTGCCATTGCGAAAGCTGCAATCTTTGGAGCCGAACTTATAAATAGTGTGGTTGGTAAAGAAGCTCCTTGATACACATCCGGTACCCACATATGGAAAGGAGCAAGTCCCAATTTAAAAGCAATACCGACGAGCACAAAGACAAGACCGAAGGTAAATAACAAATTTTTATCACCACCTATTGTCTGCTGTGCTAATTCCGAAAGATTTAAAGTTCCAGACACTCCGTACAACATAGACATCCCATACAGCAGCATCCCTGAAGCTAAAGCACCTAAGACAAAATATTTCATGGCCGCTTCAGCAGCAGCTGCGGAATCTCTTTCCATCGCAACCATCGCATATAGAGAAAGCGACAAAAGCTCCAACCCTAAGTATACCGTTAGTAGGCTTTGTGCGGAGATTAACACCATCATTCCTAAAGTTGAAAAAATGGCAAGAATAAAAAATTCATTTCGTTCTTGATTTTTATTAGTGAAATATTCACGTGCATAGAAAAAACTGGCTGCAACCACCAAAAGTAGAAAAATCTTGAGTGTCACTGATAGGGAGTCTAAGACGTACGTCTCAGCAAATGCGGTCTGCCTAATCTCTGGAAGCCCCCCAGTAATCAAAAACGCGGCAACCGCTAACACCGAAATAACAGCCGACCAAAAAGTGGCTGCTGAATTATCAGGGCTGCGAAAAACGTCGACGATCAAGACCAAACAAACAAAACCAGTTAGGAGTATTTCGGGTAATATTAAACTTAGCTGATTCATAACAACGCCTACGGCAATTTTGATTGAGAAATGTGTGTCACAAGCTGCTCTACACTAGCACTCATCATTTCTAGTAATGGATCTGGCCAGACCCCCAAAATAAGTACTAAAGAGGCTAGGCAAAATAACAGCGATTTTTCGCGTGTATCGACATCGGATAATGCCGCCACTTTATCATTACCGATCGCTCCGAAGATAACTCGCTTATACATCCACAGGGTATAGGCTGCCCCTAAGATTAATGTTGTTGCCGCCAGGAAGGCATACCAGAAATTGGCCTTAAACGCAGTCAGGATAACTAAAAATTCTCCAACGAAACCAGATGTCCCAGGCAAACCGGCGTTTGCCATCGCAAACAAGAGCAGGAATGCTGCAAACACAGGCATCGTATTTACCACACCCCCATAGTCACCTATTTCTCTGCTGTGCATTCGATCGTAGAGAATCCCTACACACAGGAACATTGCTCCTGAGATAAAACCATGAGAAATCATTTGGACCATTCCGCCCTCGATGCCAGCGGAGGCCTGGGACCAGTCTCCCGTGCCAGATGCGACCTGAAATACCACAAAGAATCCCAGAGTCACGAATCCCATATGGGCTATAGATGAATAAGCGATAAGCTTCTTCATGTCCTGTTGGGCTAACGCGACAAAGCCTATGTATACAATAGCTATCAGCGAAAGTGCAATCATCAAGCCATCTAGGGCTGCAGACGCATCTGGGGCAATAGGAAGGCTAAAACGAAGGAATCCATAGCCGCCTAGCTTCAACATGACCGCAGCCAATATGATTGAACCTCCAGTCGGCGCTTCCACATGGGCATCCGGCAACCACGTGTGGACTGGCCACATTGGTACTTTGACCGCGAATGCCATCAGGAATGCCACAAAAATCCATTTCTGCTCTAATAGTGTTAGTTTTGCGCCATGCAAAACAGACAATTCAAAACTTCCTGTTTGTCGGTACAAGTACAAAAGCGCTACTAGCATGAAAACGGAACCCATAAAGGTATAAAGGAAGAATTTAATTGTGGCATACACTCGTCGAGGTCCACCCCAAATCCCTATGATTAAGAACATAGGAATAAGTATCGCTTCCCAGAAAACATAAAATAGCACCACATCAAGGGAAGTAAACACACCTACCATGAGCCCCTCTAAAAGAAGAAAAGACCCCATGTAAAAACCTGGACGATCTTTGATGACCGACCAGCCGGCCAAGATTACAATGACCGTAGTAAATGTAGTCAAAAGAATTAAAGGAAGAGCTATTCCATCAACACCAAGCATATAGCTAATCCCAAATTGCGGGATCCATGCAGCAGTTTCAATAAACTGCATCTCACCAATGGAATATTCAAAATACTTCCAAAGCGCTAGGGAGACGAGAAGCGTTGTAAGGCTCACAATTAATGCGAAAACCTTAGAAGCGTGATCGCCCAGTCGCTCACCAAAAAAGGTGACCAATAGCCCCCCTATAATGGGGAACCAAATCAATGAACTTAGAAACGGATATTCGGCCAGCATAAATTAATTCTTTTCAATAAAAGTTAAAGTTATAGTTTTCATCACTCAATCTGCAAAAAAGCCACTATGAACGAATAGTGCTAAGAGTGTAATAAGGCCCAGAATCATCGCAAACGCGTAATGGTATAATAAACCTGACTGCATTCTCCGCAAAACCTCAGCCCCCCATCCCACGGCCTTAGCACTGCCATTCACAATGAGTCCGTCAATCAGAGCACTATCCCCTTTTCGGAACAAAAAACTACCCACTGTCCGCGTCCCACCAGCAAAGAACCAAGCATTAAAACGATCGAACCCATATTTGTCTAACAATATCCTGTGTATGTAAGCCAATGATTGTGCGATACGCTCTGGAATTTCCGGCCTCTTGAGGTAGCAGAACCAAGCGACAATAACACCCGATGTCGCCAACCAGAACGGTGGTTGAGACAAACCATGTATCACCATAGCAAGTGGGCCATGGTAGTGAGCACCCAGTGCGGCTAAGACATCATGTTCACTATAAACAATAATGCTGCTACCAAAATAATCCCCAAATAACATGCTAGAAACAGCCAGCCCTCCTGAAACAACGGATAATATTGCAAGGCATACTAATGGGCCCGTCACTACCAAAGGTGATTCATGCAAGTGGGAGCGAGTCTTCTCATCGAATCGTTCTTCCCCATAAAACACAAGGAAAATCAATCGAAAAGAATATAGCGCCGTAATAAACACACCACCTAATACAGCCACATATGCCAATCCAGCACCTGGAATAGAGGAATAGTGAACTGCCTCAATAATAGCGTCTTTTGAAAAAAATCCAGAAAACCCCGGAAAGCCAATTAAAGCTAACGAGCCAATCAAGCACGTAATGAAAGTGACTGGCATATACTTTCTCAAACCACCCATCTTTCTCATGTCTTGCTCATGATGCATGCCAATAATCACTGACCCAGCTGCCAGAAAGAGCAGCGCCTTAAAGAAAGCATGGGTAAACAAATGAAAAATACCCGCGGCATAAGCTGAAACGCCTAACGCAACAGTCATATAGCCTAGTTGTGAAAGAGTAGAATATGCAACAACACGCTTTATATCGTTCTGAACGAGCCCCAAAATTCCCATAAAGAATGCTGTGACAGATCCTATGATCAAGACTACAGATAAAGCAGTTTCAGAAAGCTCAAAGAGAGGTGACATACGAGCGACCATGAAGATACCCGCGGTGACCATAGTCGCAGCATGTATTAATGCCGAAATGGGGGTTGGTCCCTCCATGGAGTCGGGCAGCCATACATGCAGCGGTACTTGAGCCGATTTTCCCATTGCCCCGACAAAAAGTAACAGGCAAATGACAGTCATAAGTGACCACTCATACCCGCTAACTATTTCCATAGTTTTGTCCTGTAACGCACTAGTTTGCGAAAAAACTTCTACGTAGTCGAGAGTACCAAAATGCATATAAATAGCACCAATGCCAAGTAAAAATCCAAAATCTCCAACTCGATTAACTAGAAATGCCTTTAAATTCGCGTATATCGCCGTATCTTTTGTGTACCAAAAACCAATCAACAAATAAGACACAAACCCGACAGCTTCCCAACCGAAAAACAGCTGTAAGAAGTTATTCGACATCACTAACATCAACATACTAAAAGTGAAGAATGAGATATAAGAAAAGAAGCGCTGGTAGCCAGGGTCATCATGCATGTAGCCAATCGTATAAATGTGCACCATCCAGGACACGAAAGTCACTACAATCATCATTGTCGCAGTCAATTCATCAACAAGAAAACCAATATGAAAGTTAATACCTCCGGATGACAGCCATTGATAGAGATTTGCGTTATAGGTCTCTTCGCTACCGATCACTACTCGCCAAAATACTAGCGCCGACAAGAAAAAAGAGAGGCCTACAGCTCCACTAGTCAACCAGTGAACACCAGATCGACCGATCTGTTTTCCAAAAAGTCCTGCAGATAATGCCGCCAAAAGCGGTGCTCCCACGATAGCCAGACATAAATTCTGCATCAACTTAACAGTCCGTAGTGGTCTAAATAGACGAGCGTTGTAATCATTTTTAACCTTTCATTGAATTCAAATCTTCGACATTGATCGACTTCTTGTTTCGAAATAACACGACTAAAATTGCCAAACCAATAGCTGCTTCTGCAGCAGCTACAGTCAAAATAAAGAAAACGAAAACTTGACCTGACACGTCGTCATTGAATCTCGAAAACGCAATAAAATTAGTATTCACCGCAAGTAACATTAATTCGATGCACATCAATAAAATAATGACATTTTTTCTATTCATTATTATCCCAGCTACGCTGAGACATAAAAGTATCGCACTAACAATTAAATAATCGGCTAACGCTAACATATACTCTCCTACTCCTGCGGCTCTGATGGAACTTTAACAAGACGAACTCTATCACTACTTTCAACGGCGACCTGATTACTAGGGTTAGCTGATTTCGTTTGACGAGACTTACGAAGAGTCAAGGTGATGGCTGCGACAATAGCGACTAACAAAATCACTGATGCGATTTCAAAGGGCCAAATAAAGTCCGTATACATCGACATCCCTAAAGCCTTGGTATTGCTATAGTCACTGGCATGTGGGACTACGCCTTGAATTGAATCGACGCCAAAATTAACGTGCCCGACTATCGTACTTAGCAGAGCTAACATTACAACAGCCACTAAAACAGCTACGGGGACATAGCTAGCAAAGCCTTCCCGGAGCTCGGCAATATTGATATCAAGCATCATCACGACGAATAGGAACAAAACCATAACGGCACCAACGTAAACTAATACCAAGGTGATAGCTAAAAACTCAGCTTCTAGTAAAAGCCAAAGCCCGGAACTCGAGAAAAACGCAAGGACAAGGCAGAGCGCAGCATGCACCGGATTTTTGACCGTGATTACCATCACAGCGGCAAAGAGTACAAGTCCCGAAAAGGCATAGAAAAGTACTTGTTCAAACATATTTAATTATAAAGGACGCTATGACTTAGTAGACTGCCTGTAAAAGTTAGCTGGCTTTTTAGCCCGCTAAAGCAGGTCTCATAGATTCTATAGTCGTCAGCTCTATCCCTCCTTCTCTCAATAACTAGCAACGGGTTACCGGTACCGTGACTCTGATTCACGATCGGCAGCGATTTGTTCTTCGAACCTATCAGCATTCGCCAATAATTTTTCTTTGGTCATAAGTAAGTCGCCGCGCTTTTCTCCATGGTATTCAAAATGTCGCGTCTCGACGATCGAGTCTACTGGGCAGGATTCTTCGCAAAAGCCGCAGAAAATACACTTAGTCAAATCAATTTCATATTTGGACGTTCTGCGAGTCCCATCGTCACGAACCTCAGATTCGATTGTTATTGCCAGCGCAGGGCAGACCGCTTCACACAACTTACATGCTATACATCGTTCTTCCCCATTCGGATACCTGCGCAAAGCATGAAGCCCTCTAAACCTAGGAGACTGCGGCGTTTTTTCTTCTGGGTATTGAATCGTGACTTTTTTATCAATGAAACGCCTTCCCGTTAGTGACAGCCCCTTGAAAAGCTCCCACAAAGTAAAGCTTTTGAGATAGTGTAAAAATACTTCCATTGACTAATAATCCTTCAGCTTAACTCGAAAACCATGGTGGAATTTTCCAAACGACCATCGCTGCCACGACCATAACCCAAACAATCGTAATAGGAAGAAAAATTTTCCAACCTAACCGCATAATCTGATCATATCTGTAACGGGGAAAAGTGGCGCGAAACCAAAGAAACAAGAAAAGGAAAAGTCCTGTTTTGGCAAAAAACCAGTGAATGCCATCAGGCACCCATGAAAACGGAGACAACCAACCTCCCATAAATAATACCGCTGTCAGCGCAGATATCAGAATCATATTAGCGTATTCAGCCAGAAAGAATAGAGCGAAAGCCATCCCAGCATACTCCACGTGAAAGCCTGCAACGATCTCAGATTCCCCCTCACTAACGTCAAATGGGGCTCGGTTCGTTTCAGCAACGCCCGAAATAAAGTAGATGAAAAACAAAGGCAGTAACGGTAGCCAAAACCAGTTCAGGATACCTAAAGAACCTCGTTGGGCTTCAATTATGTCTCCCAAGTTAAGGCTCCCAGCGGCAACCAAAACGCCTACTAAGGAAAAGCCCATCGCAATCTCATAGGAGACTATTTGAGCGGCAGACCTCATCGCACCCAAAAAGGCATATTTAGAGTTAGAGGCCCAACCGGCAATTATAATTCCGTAAACCCCTAGCGAGGTTAGAGCGAGCACATAAAGTAAGCCCGCGTTTATATCTGCTAGTACCATTTCTGAGCCAAATGGGATGACCGCCCAAGCAGCCAATGCGGGCCCAAGCGCCAATACAGGTGCCAACAGAAAAAGGAACCGGCTGGAACCTGTTGGGATAATAAATTCTTTACACATCAACTTTAAGGCATCAGCAATGGGTTGCAAGAGTCCCTTTGGGCCTACTCTATTAGGACCTACTCTTAATTGCATATAGCCAATAACTTTTCGTTCTATTAGCGTGGTGTAAGCCACAGCAGCCATAAGAGGAAGCATTATCGCAAGTATTTTTATCACTATGATAGTGATGGTCAAAATACTCTCAGGCATCCAAGACAACAGTCCTTCCAAAAAGGTAATCGGACTCACGGCTCATCACCAGTTTCTCGAGTAACTGTTACAGTCTCTCCAAACTTTGCGATAGCAGCTGTCGCGGAACTAGCACCATAAATCAGGCCCGCTCCATCAGAGATCCCATCATCAATTTTTACTGTCAGTGTAACCAGTGACTGGTTGGAGCTGACCGTCACTTTTTCAGCCTCAGACACTTTAAGAGATGTAGCCGTTTTGATAGAGAGTGATATAGTTTCACTCATCCCAGCAGCAATCGTTTCTTGGAGCGCTTTCGCATGACGAACAAGTGCGTCAGTGCGATACATAGGAACCTCGACAATCAGCTCTATTTGTTTTTCCAGATATGTTTTTGAAGTAGGAAGTTCAACCGAAGCTACATGAGAGACAAAGTTTTTACCGGAACATTCTTCTCTCACAACACCAGTGACGTCGTCGACTGCAACTGCATCAAAACCAGTTAAGCCCAACTGTTCACCTAATACGCGTAAAATTTTCCAAGCAGGCCTTGCAGAAAATGGAGGTTTCACCGCGGATTTGAAGGATTGCCAATTACCGGCACCGTTCACATAAGTTCCCTCATTTTCAGCGTAGATGGCGATAGGTAGGATCACAGTCGCCAAAGCCTCTATATCGGGGGTGATGAATGCCGTCATAGCAACCACCATTTCAGCGCTCTCCAAAGAGCTCTTGAAGGTATATGGATCAGCACTGTCTAGAAGCGGATCGACACCCATAAGAATAAAGTTTTTTCTGGGGCTTAAAAATCCTCGTGAATTGGCGGCCATACTTTCGGTGAGGCGGGCTCCACCAGGACCACGATGAGGAACAGCCCCAGCTAGCCAAGCACCAGCAGCATTTCCTCCATCAGCGATCGTTACCTTAGTGGCACTGAGACTTCCAACTAACTGGTCTACCATGTTCATCAGAAATCTGCGATTGGGACTAGCCTGTACTCCTGCTCCAACAACTACAACTAACTTTTTAGCATCGTTCAATACTTTAGTAGCAACTCCCAGCAACTCGCTCGGCTCCTCCACACCACTTACGCCCTTGACAAGCTTATCCAACATGGCGCCTATCATGGATGGCTTCACAATGATTTGATCAGTCAATCCGTAATTAAAAGGCCTAGCATGTGTATCAAGAGCTATTATTTTACTACCTTTGAGCGCAGCTTTTCTTAAACGTAAATTGAGTAAAGGCTGCTCATGACGAGGGTAGGCACCGACCAAAAATACCGCATCTGCTTCTTCCAAATCTCTTAAGTTTCCGCTCGCAGGGCAGAGAGGGTCAGCATCTGGGAAAGAAAAGTCGATCTGTCGCAATCGATGTTCCACATTATTGGTTTTTAATCCGCGCATAACTTTTTGAAGCAAATAAAATTCTTCTGTAGTTGACGATGGAGATGCTAGCGCCACGGTTTCAGTGGGATCCTTATCAGCTTGCTCCAAAAGTAATTGAGAAACCATCGAAAAGGCACTATCCCAATCAGCGTCTTTCCATTTTCCGTCTATTTTAATTCGCGGGACAGATGCCCGTGCCGCGTGATTTAACCCTTGATAACTATATCTGTCTCGGTCAGATAACCAGGTTTCATTAATATCATCATTCTCTTTCGGGACTATCCGTTTGACCACCTGCCCCTTCACATGGACATGAACATTAGATCCCAACCCATCATGAGGAGCTATCCCATCAAACTGTTTTAGCTCCCACGTTCTGGCAGAATATCTATACGGCTTATTTGTCAGCGCTCCAACCGGACATAGATCGATAACGTTGCCTGACAGTTCAGAACTCATCGATTTTTCTACATACGTTCCGATTTCCATGTGCTCACCACGCCCGGTAGCCCCTAACTCTCTGAGCCCTGAGATTTCTTCACCGAATCTAACGCAACGAGTGCAATGAATGCATCGAGTCATTTCAGTCTGTACTAACGGACCTATATCTTTATCACGAACGACACGTTTCCCTTCAGTAAACTGAGATACTCCACTGCCATAGCCCATCGCGAGGTCCTGAAGTTCACACTCACCACCTTGATCGCAGATAGGACAATCAAGAGGATGATTAATCAGTAGAAATTCCATGGTTGCATGCTGTGCGCTAACAGCTTTTTCAGACCGAGTGAAGACTTTCATCCCGTCCATGACGGGTGTTGCACATGCCGGCATTGGCTTGGGGGCCCTTTCAACTTCAACGAGACACATACGGCAATTAGCGGCTACGGTAAGCTTTTTATGGTAACAAAACCTCGGTACATAAATACCTGCAGCATCAGTCGCTTCAATAAGCATTGAGCCAGGTCGCACCTCAATCTCTTGACCGTCCACTTCTATTTTAATTTTTTGGTTATCTGTCATAAATCAACTTCTAAATGAAAATCAGGCCGCTGCTATAGAGTCGTTTTTTTCAAGAAGACTGCAACCATGGTTAACGTAATGCACAAATTCTTCTCTGAATGTTTTAACAAAACTTCTAACGGGCATTGCCGCCGCATCGCCTAAGGCGCAGATAGTATGTCCGGCAATTTTGCTAGCAACTAGATCAAGCCTATCAATATCTTCTTCCCGCCCTTCGCCCTTAACGATTCTATCAAGCATTCGGTAAAGCCAACCGGTCCCTTCTCTACATGGAGTGCACTGACCACAAGACTCTGCGTAATAAAATCTTGATATACGTCGTAAAACCTTAACCATATCTGTAGTGTCATCCATGATGATTACAGCGCCAGATCCGAGCATAGAGCCAGCTCCAGCTATGGAGTCATAGTCCATATCAAGACCCATCATCACCTTCCCCGTCAAAACAGGAACAGATGAGCCTCCTGGAATAACCGCTTTCAGACTTCGTCCTTCAGACAAGCCGCCGGCAAGAGACAACAGCTCTTTAAAAGGCAAGCCCATTGGCACTTCAAAATTACCTGGCCGCATGACATGCCCGCTCACTGAGAAAATCTTTGTGCCTCCGTTGTTAGGCTTACCTAACGCTGCGAACCATTCAGCGCCTTTCCGCATAATAGTCGGCACTGTAGCCAAAGACTCCGTATTGTTAATTATTGTCGGCTTGCCATAAAGACCAAACAACGCGGGAAAAGGAGGCTTGAATCGCGGCTGTCCTTTTTTACCTTCTAACGACTCTAGTAACGCAGTTTCTTCTCCGCATATGTACGCTCCAGCACCGAGGTGGTCATAGAGGTCAAAATCAATTCCAGAGCCATTAATGTCTTTTCCAAGTAAGCCCAGTTCATAAGCTTCTTTGAGAGCTTCCTGAAAACGTAAGCCAGGCTCGTCCATGAACTCGCCTCGCATATAGTTGTACCCGACTGTAGCTCCCACGGCATAAGCAGCTATCGCCATGCCTTCTATCAGAGCATGTGGATTAAATCTCAGAATATCTCGATCTTTACAGGTGCCAGGTTCACTTTCGTCAGAATTGCATACAAGGTATTTCTGCATATCACCTTTGCCGATGAAGCCCCACTTAACCCCTGCTGGGAAACCAGCTCCACCACGGCCCCTTAGACCCGATGATTTTACTGTCTCAACAATTTCTCCTGGTGGCGTCTTTTTCTTCAGAATTTCTTCCCAAGCACTGTAGCCGCCTATTTTTCTATAGCTTTCTAATGTCCAAGGTTCATCGAACTGGAGTGTCTCATAGCAAGTTTGATTTAATACAACGTTGCTCATATCAATTCATCCAAGATTGCATCCACCCGTTCAATAGTTAGATTTTCATGATAGACATGGTTAACTTGCATCATGGGAGCGCCACAACAACCTGCCAAACACTCTTCCTCTTTTTTCAAGAAGACACGACCGTCTTTAGTAGATTCACCTAGAGAAATACCTAGTTTTTTCTCAACATGAGCTACAATCTCGTCACCACCTCGAAGCATGCATGAAATATTAGTGCAAACCGCAACATTATTGCGTCCGCAAGGCTTCGTCTCAAACATAGAGTAGAAGCTAGCTACTTCGTAGACCCCTATCCTAGGCATATCTAGATATTCAGCAACTAAGTCCATTAAAGGTTCTGTAAGAAATCCATTATTTTCATGCTGCACCTCAGTTAAAGCAGACAAGATCGCTGACTGTTTCTGATCTTCTGGGTATTTCAGAAGACAGCTATCGATAAACTCTCTAGCGTGCTCTGATAATTTCATTTGCATCGGCTCTGACATGACAAACACCTAACGGTCAATTTCTCCAAAAACAATATCCATTGTTCCTATTACAGCAACAACGTCTGATAACATATGTCCTTTCACCATCTCGTTCATCGCAGCGAGATGGGCAAAGCCAGCGGCTCTGGCCTTAACTCGATATGGTTTATTCGCGCCATCTGACACCAGATAAATTCCGAACTCGCCCTTCGGGTGCTCTATTGCAGAGTAGACTTCACCCTCTGGCACACAATACCCCTCAGTAAAAAGCTTAAAGTGATGAATCAGCGATTCCATGTCGCCTTTCATGGAAGAACGATCGGGCGCAACAAGCTTGGGGTCATCTAAAATGACGGGGCCTGGGTTCACTTTCAACCAGTCAACACACTGCTTTATGATTTTAGCTGATTGGCGCATCTCTTCGATTCGAACAAGATAACGGTCGTAGCAGTCGCCAGTCACACCTACTGGAATATCGAATTCTAACTCGTTATATACTTCATAAGGTTGCTTCTTTCGCAAGTCCCAAGCTATACCTGAGCCTCTCAGCATTGGTCCAGTAAAACCCAGTGCCAAAGCTCGCTCTGGACTGACTATGCCAATATCAACTGTGCGTTGTTTCCAAATACGATTATCTGTCAACAACGTCTCATATTCGTCAACACATGCTGGAAATCTTTTAACAAAATCGTCAATGAAATCGAGCAGTGTTCCAGACCTGTTCTCATTAAGCGCATTGACATCTTTTGCGCTTCTCCATTTAGATGGTTGATATTGAGGCATTATTTCAGGAAGGTCTCGATAGACACCTCCTGGCCGATAATAAGTGGCATGCATTCGTGTACCGGAAACTGCCTCATAGCAATCCATCAGATCTTCTCTTTCGCGAAAGCAATATAGAAAAACTGTCATCGCACCGATATCGAGCCCATGAGCACCCAGCCACATGAGATGGTTGAGGATTCGAGTTATTTCATCAAACATTACTCTAATGTACTGAGCTCGGACCGGCGGCTTAATACCTATTAGCTTCTCAATCGCCAGTACGTAAGCATGCTCGTTACACATCATGGAAACGTAATCTAGGCGATCCATATACCCTATACTCTGGTTATAAGGCTTATTCTCCGCCAATTTCTCAGTGCCCCGATGCAATAATCCTATATGGGGATCTGCCCTCTCAATAACCTCGCCGTCCATCTCCAACACCAACCGAAGCACTCCGTGCGCTGCAGGGTGCTGTGGACCGAAATTCATTGTCATATTGCGGATATCAGGCATCGGTTTGCTCACTTAACGGTTTGGAAGAGTGCACCCAGTCATCTTGTCGGATGACACGAGGCACCAGAGTACGAGGCTCTATAGAAACAGGCTCATTAACAACACGACCTTTCTCAGGATCGTAGCGAACTTCGACATATCCTTCTAGCGGAAAATCCTTTCGGAAAGGGTGTCCGATAAAACCATAATCCGTCAGTAATCTGCGAAGATCTGGATGGTCTTCAAACAAGATCCCAAACAAATCAAATGACTCTCTCTCATACCAGTCAGCAACGGGCCATATTTCACTTACAGTCTTTAACCGAGGCAGGTCACTTTCAAGGTAAACCTTGACTCGTAATCTAACGTTATAGGTTACCGACAATAATTGGTAAACTACTGCAAATCTGCGCTCACTTGCAGAAGTGTCCATCGTCGCACTCTGGTTCACAGCTCGACTAAAGCCCTGAGAAGAGGCTTTATGGGTCTGCCAGTCAGCTTGACCATAGGTCAAGTAATCGACCACACTAATATCAGTCAACTGAGTAAACAAAAATTGATCAGCCTCTTTCAAGACTCTCATCACCGATAGAATCTTATCCCTGTTGATCTCTAAAGTCAGCTCTCCGTACTTCTCAACAATCTGCTGCGTTTCTGTTCCCAGACTTTCATTTATCGCTTCCAGCAAAACCTTGTTTTTTTCCGATGACATAACTGGCTCTATCTACTAATCGTATTGGTTCGTTTGATTTTGTTCTGCAGCTGCACGATACCGAACAGCAAGGCCTCTGCCGTAGGCGGACACCCAGGCACATAAATATCTACAGGGACCACTCGGTCACATCCTCGCGTAACAGCATAGGAGTAATGGTAATAACCGCCGCCATTTGCGCATGACCCCATAGATATGACCCATTTAGGCTCGCTCATTTGATCGTAAACCTTACGCAGAGCAGGAGCCATTTTATTCACCAAAGTTCCCGCTACTATCATTACGTCAGACTGCCTTGGACTGGGGCGAAAAACCACACCGAACCTATCCAAATCATACCTGGCAGCTCCTGCATGCATCATCTCCACCGCGCAACACGCTAAGCCAAAGGTCATCGGCCACATGGAGCCAGTTCGAGCCCAGTTAACTATAGTATCGACAGACGTAGTCACGAAACCTCGGTCTTGTACCTCACTTACTCCCATTCCAGAGCTCCTTTTTTCCATTCGTATAGAAACCCAACCACCAAGATACCCAAGAAAATCATCATGGCCCAAAAGCCATAAGCTCCTATATCGTCAAGAACAACTGCCCATGGGAAGAAAAAGGCTATCTCAAGATCAAAGATGATAAAGAGTATTGCGACAAGGTAGTAACGCACATCGAATTTCATTCTAGCGTCTTCAAAAGCTTCAAAACCGCATTCGAATGGTGAAGATTTCTCGCTGTTCGGCTTGCGCACACCCAAGACTTGTCCTAAGCCAATGCTGGCACCCAGAGACACAATTCCTACGCCTAGCCCAATAACTATAAATATTAAAATAGGCAGATATAACTCTAGCATGTTCCAAATTGCCCCTATAGCAAATTTAACTTTTGTAAGTCGAAACCTTTTGTAAAAAAAAATATTTGGTGCCCTGGGCCGGACTCGAACCGGCACACCTTTCGGCACTGCCCCCTCAAGACAGCGTGTCTACCAATTCCACCACCAGGGCATATTTCGGCATTAATTCTCAGCTTGTAGTCCTTACCAAGGAACCAAGCTCATCTCTTCGTTTATTATAAAGAATTTATCAACCGTGTACGATAAAAAAATCGACTAATCGGGGATTACTGGGCTACTAGGATCTACGGCAGCCCTCTCTGCTGGAACTTGAACCGAGATCTGATCTAGTAAGCTAGCTTGTCTTGTAGTACCACCATATAAATAAGCCAAGAACAGACTGTTAGACAGAAATAAAGCTGCGAGAATAGCGGTGGTACGCGTTAGAAACGAACTTGAACCTTGGGAACCAAAAACAGTAGCTGAAGCGCCTGCTCCAAACCCAGCCCCTGCCGTAGCACCTTTACCTTGCTGCAGCAAAATAATTCCAACTAAAAGCAGAGCCAGCAAGACTTGAAAGACGAGTAGACTAGTTAGCAATACAGACATGGCGTTTCTCTTTCTTAGTTATTCATGCCGTTGAACGACAAATATTTATAAACGATTTTGCATCCAGAGACGCCCCTCCTACCAACCCACCGTCAATATCCGGCATAGCAAATAGTGATGCGGCATTATCTGATTTTACGCTTCCCCCGTAAAGTATGCGTGTTGATTCGGATAACACCACATCATATTTCGAGAGAAAGTCTCTGATCAGCAAGTGTACTTTTTGCGCTTGTTCTGGGTTCGCCGACTCCCCTGTGCCGATGGCCCAAACTGGTTCATAGGCAACGATCATGCTTAGTTTAGCCTTATCGTGGATTTGAGACAAGGCAGCGGCCACTTGTCTCTCGATTACTTTTTCGGTCATAGAATCTTGGCGTTCCAGCAAAGTCTCGCCAACGCAAATAATTGGGATAAGGCCTGCAGCTACTACTCTAGAAACCTTTAGAGCGACTCTTTGGTCACTATCCCCAAAAAACTGTCTACGCTCAGAATGCCCAACTATCACGTGAGAGCAACCTAACTCTCTAAGCATTAATACTGACGTTTCGCCAGTATATGCACCCTTTTCGTGCTCAGAACAATCCTGTCCCGCCAGAAGAACATCAGCTGAGGTGAGAGCAGAACGCATGGCGTCCAGGTGTGGTGTCGGTGGTGCAATGACCACATCAGTTTTTTCAAAAATGACATCGCCTAGAGCTGTCGCCAGTTCCAGCGCGCTCTTGCGAGAACCATTCATTTTCCAATTACCAGCTACTAGACTTCTTCTCATAAAATGACAAACCAGTGAAAATAAGATTTTTACGATAGATACGTTTTCAGCACGTTATTGTATAGCCTTGAAAGGTAAGTTACGACATCCGTGTTAGCAATAACCCAATAGAGGATCACGGGTTCACAGGCTCTCAACTCGCTTTATCAACACCATTACCATTAAGCCCGACCAGATGACATAGTTCTGAAGCTAAGGGCTTACTTAGTTCTAAATGTTGTCCTACTCTAAGATCCGTAGGCAACATTATATTACCAAAGCGCACTCTCATTAATCGACTTACCGACACATCTTGAGACTCCCACAACTTCCGCACCGCTCTATTACGACCACTTTGAACCAGACAATAAAACCACTTATTAGCTCCACTTCCTTCTCCGGGCACAATATCATTAAATGCCAAAACTTCACCATCAATTTCTACACCTTCCCTAAGAGATCTCAACATCGCGTTGTCGACATTTCCATAGACTCTAACAGCATATTCCCGATCTATTGTGTAACTTGGATGCGTGAGCCGATGGGCAAGCTCACCACTGTTCGTCAAAAGCAGCAACCCTGTAGTATTTATGTCTAGCCGCCCAACATTTATCCATCTCCCGGAACGTACCGTAGGTAATTTATCAAAGATAGTCACTCTACCTTCTTCGTCTTTACGCGTGCAAACTTCACCTAGAGGTTTATTGTACAAGAGCACTTGTAATTCAGTTTTCTCTTCTTCCACTCTAACTATCTGACCATCATCAAGCTGTACTCGATCACCTGGTTTTAACGTGTCACCAAGAGCAACCATCTGTTCATTCTTGCGTATGCGGCCAGCACGAATTAATCTTTCTATTTCACGACGAGAACCCCAGCCCGATCGAGACAATGCCTTCTGAATCCGCTCACCCGTTGACGCGGCAGTTGGTCGACTAAAATTCCTTTTCTCAGTCATTGTTAGCTCCCAAGACTGAAGACTCTAAAGAGACAACAGCAGTCACCTCATTATCGAAGTCGGCTACTCTATCGAGTTCATCCCGTTTATCTTTATTTTCGAGCCCAAGCTCATCACGATTAGCGCCATCTGTAAAAGTATCGTGCGCTACTTCCAAGTCTACAACTTCAGGCAGACTTGGTAATTCATCCAATTTCCTTAAGCCAAAATAATCTAGGAACTCTTTAGTCGTCCCGAATACGGCAGGTCTGCCAGGCACATCACGATGGCCCATGACTTTTATCCATTCTCGGTCAAGCAATGTTCTAACAATGTTTGAACTCACAGCGACTCCGCGAATATGTTCTACTTCACCTCGAGTCACCGGTTGCCGGTAGGCGACTATCGCAAGAGTTTCCAAAAGAGCTTTAGAGTACCTTGGTTTTCGCTCCTCCCATAGTGCACCGACTTGCTCCGAATACTTAGCACGCGCTCTGAATCTATACCCACTAGCCAATTCCACCAATTCGACCCCTCGGGCTTCATAAGATTCAGCTAGCTCCTTCAACCCACGTTTTATATCGTCTTTGACGATATCTGGAAAACTAACAGCCAACAATTTCAACAATCGCTCAACTGACACCGCTTCTTCTGAAGCCATTAACATCGCTTCTAGTGTTGGTACAAGATCTTCCATATTCATTATTTTACGCGGCCAATTTGATGTATAACTGATTGCCTTCTTCCGAATCAACAATCTCAATTAATGAGCCTTTCAATAACTCCAAAATAGCGATTAATGTAACAATCGCTCCCGCCCGCCCTTCCTCGGCTGTGAAAAATTCATGAAAAGCTTTAAAGGACTCTCCATTTGAAAAGGACAGTACTTGGGACATTCGGTCCCTTACAGACAGTGAATCTCGTCTGATTTGGTGAATCGCCGTCACCTCAATTCTACCCATAACTTCAGCGAAAGCCTTAACAACCATTTCTAGTTGCACTGTAGGAGGAGGTTTGAGGCTTGGGAGCTTCTCAAAATCTACGACAAGCTCATGCCAATCTCTATCCATTCTAGGTAGTTTCTCGATGCCCTCTGCCACTTTTTTATAACGCTCATACTCCTGAAGCCTTCTGACTAATTCAGCCCGAGGGTCTCCTTCTTCTTCCTCTATTTTCTTATGCGGGAGCAACATCCTAGACTTTATCTCAGCCAGCATCGCGGCCATCAAAAGGTATTCAGCTGCAAGCTCGAGTTTTAATTCCTGCATCATTTCAATATAGGTCATGTACTGCTTCGTAATACCGGCGATAGGTATATCCAAAATATCAAGGTTCTGCTTTTTAATTAAATACAAAAGCAAGTCAAGAGGGCCTTGAAATGTCTCAAGAAAAACTTCTAATGCCTCCGGAGGGATATAAAGATCTTTAGGAGCTTCCATGATGGGTTGACCATCGATAGTTGCAAAAAACTTGTCATGCGTCTCTTCAGACTTAACATCAACACCTAAAGAATCATTCTCCACAAAGTGTCCCATTATCTAGGTAAGAATTTCATGGCGTGTCTGACGTCATCTAAAGTTTCTCGCGCAACATCGCGCGCTGTCTCGCAACCCTCGTCAATAATAGCAAAGACAGCGTCCCGGTCCCCAAGAAACTCCTCACTGCGCTCCCTTATCGGGGCCTGCTCCTTCAAAACTGAATCAATCACAGGTTGTTTGCAGTCCAAACAACCGATCCCTGCAGTAACGCAGCCTTCTTTAGCCCAGCTTTTCACATCTTCTGAGGAATATATTTCATGATATTTCCAAACGGGACACTTCGTGGGATCACCTGGATCAGTTCTTCGCACCCGCGCAGGATCCGTAGGCATTGTACGCAGCTTTCTGGTGACTTCTTCGGGCATTTCCCGAAGGCCAATCGTGTTATTGTAGGATTTCGACATTTTCTCACCATCTAAGCCAGGCATTTTAGAATCTTTAGTCAGTAGCGCCTGAGGTTCGGGTAAAATCACCTTGCCTCCACCTTCTAAATAGCCCATTAGCCTCTGTCTGTCACTCAAGCTAATATTTTGTTGAGAGGACAGTAAGGCTCTACCTTTCAGCAGTGCTTCTTCGTCACCTTCCTCCTGAAAAGCGCGGCGTATCCCTGCATAAAGACTTGCGTTTTTCTTTCCCATCTTACGCGCAGCCTGCTCCGCTTTCTCTTCGAAACCTTCCTCTCTCCCATAAAGGAAATTAAATCTCCTCGCAACTTCTCGAGCCATTTCAATGTGAGCGACCTGATCCTCGCCTACAGGAACATTCCCAGCCTTATAGACTAAAATATCTGCAGCTTGAAGCAGCGGATACCCTAGGAACCCATAAGTTGAAAGATCGTTTTCTTTCAGCTTTTCTTGTTGATCTTTATAGGTAGGGACTCTCTCTAACCAGCTTAATGGCGTGATCATAGACAAAAGTAAATGGAGTTCTGCGTGTTCGGGGACGCGCGACTGAACAAAAATTGTCGCTTCACCAGGGTTAACTCCAACCGATAGCCAATCGACGACAATATCGAACGCGGAATCAGCAATTCCTGACGTATTTTCATAACCTGTTGTCAGTGCATGCCAGTCAGCGACGAAAAAGAAACACTGATATTCATGTTGCAATTCGACCCAATTCTTTAAAACGCCATGATAATGCCCTAAGTGCAAGCGTCCGGTTGGGCGCATCCCTGACAAGACTCTTCGGTTACCATCAATACTCATAGTTATAACAATTTATCCTACTTGCTCAATATCATTAAGGAATAAACTACCCCCGCCCAATCTGTCCGCAAAACTGACCTTTTCTTGCCAGCCATTGATGATAGTCAAAGCACACCCTATCTATTAAGCTAATCATATTGTTAATTTGCTTTCATAGCGACTAAAACATGCCGGTTTAAGCAATAATATTAATTATCAGTATTAGGCTAATACGAAATATACTAAGTACTCTATGAGCACTTCTGTAATAGCACTGATTTAAACGATAATAGCGAATGCAACGTTTTCACAACAGGAAGAACTACCTAAAAAACGACTGCATATTGAAAATTTAAAAGGTAACAAGAATAATAATGGCGATTGAAGACACAAACTCGACAAGGGTAACGAGCATTAGACAGGCAGTAGAACATCAGCTACAGCCGAGGTACATTGAAATTGTGGATGAAAGTCACCTGCATACCGGACATGCAGGGGCCAGAGATGGGAAAGGCCACTTCAAGATTATTATCGCAGCTGATAAATTAGATGCTAAGAAACCAATAGAACAACACAAGATTATCTACACCGTATTAAAAGAACTAATGTTGACTGATATACATGCACTAAGCATCGAGGTCCGCTCTTGATTGAGTCTTCCCACAAACTAATGCGAATACTGTTCGGTACAAACTGCTCAGGAAAAAGATATGAAAAGTAACGCTTTAAAACTTGCCTGCGAGCTCATCGCTAGGGAATCAGTCACACCTAAAGATGCGGGGTGCTTAGACATAATCTCAGAGCGCTTGAAAAAGTGTGGTTTTTCCATCATTCGACTACCAAGGAACAATGTTGACAACATTTTGGCGATACGCGGCGATTCGGGCTCGTGTTTCGCCTTTGCCGGTCATACCGACGTCGTGCCAGCAGGGAACTTAATGGCTTGGGATACCCTTCCGTTCGAACCGACGATTAAGAATGGCACTCTCTATGGTAGAGGTGCGGCCGACATGAAAAGTAGCCTGGCCGCCATGGTGGTCGCTGTTGAAAAGTTCACCGCTGCTCATCCTGAGAAGGGTGGGAAAATTGTTTTTTTACTCACATCGGATGAAGAAGGTGTAGCGACAGATGGGACTGTGCGACTAGTTGAATATCTGAAAGAAAAAAATATTAAAATAGACTGGTGCGTCGTAGGCGAGCCTAGCAGCGCAGAGGAACTCGGCGATACAATTCGTGTAGGTAGACGCGGCTCACTCAACGGACAACTCACCGTTCAGGGAATACAAGGTCATGTAGCTTACCCATTTAAGGCTTCTAACCCAATACACAATGTGATGCCCGCACTAAATGAGTTGGCTGAAAAAACGTGGGACAACGGAAATGATTACTACCCGGCAACCACTTTTCAGATTTCCAATATCAACTCTGGCGCCGGAGCAGAAAACATTATCCCTGGAGCATTGACAGCTCTATTTAATTTCCGGTTTTCTAACGAACAAACCTCAAAAAAACTACAAGCCGCGGTCCATAAAGTCTTAGATAAAGCAGAAATAGAATACACCATTGACTGGCGCCTCTCAGGAAACCCATTTCTCACCCCGGGGGGTCGGCTTGTAGACGAAACAGTTGCCGCCATAAAAGAAGAGCTTGGCCAAGATACCGAGCTTTCCACAGGAGGAGGAACGTCTGATGGCCGATTCATAGCGCCTTTGGGAATTGAGCTAGTAGAAGTAGGCCCCGTTAATGCAAATATTCATAAAGTGAATGAAAGCGTCCTAGTCGCGGATATAGACCGACTGTGTAATCTTTACTACAACATCCTAAACAGGATGTTGTAGTAGTTTCAAGATAAGAGGCAGATACTACTGATCAAACTGAGCTTCTTCAGTCGAACCAGAGAGAGCCGTTACTGAAGACTTACCCCCTTGTATGACTGTAGTGACATCATCAAAATATCCTGCGCCAACTTCTTGCTGATGACTTGCAAAAGTATAGCCGCGTCCTACTGCCGCAAATTCTTTTTCTTGCACCATCTCGACATATGCAGTCATTCCGTCAGCCACATAGTTGCTTGCCAAATCGAACATGTTGTACCACATGTTATGTATCCCAGCCAATGTAATGAACTGGTATTTGTATCCCATAGCACCTAACTCGCGCTGGAATTTAGCAATAGTTACGTCATCCAAGTTCTTTTTCCAATTAAAAGAAGGCGAACAATTATAAGCCAACAGCTGATCCGGATATTTGTCTTTCACAGATTCAGCAAACTGTCTGGCCTCATCCAAATCAGGGACAGCAGTCTCACACCAGATCAAGTCAGCATAAGGGGCGTAAGCTAGACCCCGATCGATAGCTTGTTCAATTCCCGCTTTAGTAACATAGAATCCTTCTGGAGTTCTCTCCCCAGTTAAGAATCGGTGGTCCCTAGGGTCAATATCACTCGTCAGTAACGCAGCAGCATTTGCATCAGTTCGAGCGAGCACTATTGCAGGCACACCAGCAACGTCCGCAGCTAATCTTGCAGAAATTAATTTCTGTATCGCCTCTTGAGTCGGCACCAGTACTTTTCCACCCATGTGGCCACATTTTTTCGCTGAGGCTAGTTGATCTTCGAAATGCACCCCAGCCGCTCCAGCCTCGATCATCGCTGTCATTAACTCAAAAGCATTCAAAACGCCTCCAAAGCCGGCCTCTGCATCCGCTACAATCGGGGCAAAAAAATCTATCTCTGATTTACCTTTATGCCACTGGATCTGATCAGCCCGACTAAAAGCATTATTGATCCGCTTGACCATCGTTGGGACTGAGTCGACAGCGTAAAGAGATTGATCAGGATACATCGTTTTCGATGTATTTCCATCAGCAGCCACCTGCCATCCAGACAGATAAATAGCCTTAATTCCAGCCTTCACTTGCTGCACAGCCTGACCGCCTGTGAGCGCGCCAAGACATGGCACGAAAGCTTCTTCATTGACAAGCTTCCACAATCTTTCCGCACCCCGGCGTGCCAAAGTATGTTCAACCTGCACGCTACCCCGAAGACGAACGACATCAGCTGCGGAGTATGTTCTCTCTACACCTTTCCATCTTGGATTAGTACTCCAATCTTTCTCTAATACTTTAGCTTGCTCATCCACCACTGACATTTTTAACTTCTCCAAGATGTTAATTTACAATTAAGTTGTAGGCTTCAAGTGTAAGAAAATCTGCAAGATTATCAGACACTATAATTCC
>CALKCL010000010.1 GCA_938082545.1 uncultured Gammaproteobacteria bacterium | reverse complement strand
CAGCCACTTCAGCCACTTCAGCCACTTCAGCCACTTCAGCCACTTCAGCCACTTCAGCCACTTCAGCCACTTCAGCCACTTCAGCCACTTCAGCGTCTATCCTTGATTCACTCGCCGGACCAGAAGAAACAGTGTCCTCATGACGTTTGAGCTCTTGCTCGGTAAGGGCGAATCCCTCGTCCTGATCACTACGGCGACTTTCCTTTTGATCTTTTTCAAATGAACCATCATCCTTACCTTTGGTTAAAGGAGAAGTGTTTTTTTCAAGGTCCGTGACATTTCCTGAAGTTCTCTGCTTGCTTATTGGATTGGTGCTCTCTATAGGCGGTTCAGTACCTATAGTGTCGGGAGTAATTGGATTGTTAACGCTGTTCTGTACTCTATCGGAGTTCCTATCACCAGTAATGTCTCTTTCTCGTGTAGGTCGTTTATTTTTCCTCTGCTCTCGACTGTCATCAGCACTTCGTAGTGGTTTCTTTGCTGTACTCATCCTCTCAGGTCGTTGACTGAAATCAGCTTTTTCTTCTGGGTTTTTAGACGTGCCGGGAATACGCCGCTCTCTATCGTTCCGTGTGTTGTTCGTCCTTCCACCTCTTTTTGTTCTCTCTACCTGTTTATTCATTCTCGAAGGTTTAGATTTATCATTACGACGAGGCTTGCTCTCTTCAGCCGAGAATAATGCTTTCACTATCGCTAAAAAACGAACTATTAAACTGTTTTTCGTGTTTTTGGGAGACGGTTTTCTTCTTGCGTGTTTTACTCCATCTACCAACGGCTTTTCTATCTTAGCTACCTTATTATTTGTCCCTTGTGCTCTAGTTTTCTCTTCTTCTCGTACCAAACGGTATTCTTCGCTCGCTCCACTTTTAGTTCTATCTTGATCTCTTTCACGTTGAACTTCGAAGTGCGAAGGTGCAAAGCTGTTATTCGGGATTAACATGACCGACACGGCGTGGCGCACTTCTATAGCCGCAACATCTTGTCTTTTTTCGTTTAATAAAAACGTAGCTACTGGAATAGACACGTTAGCGCTCACAACAGAAGTAGAGGCCTTCATGCCTTCTTCTTCAATTAACCTCAATACGCTCAGCGCAGTAGATTTAATGTTTCTCGTGGAGCCGATACCGTCACAGTTGACGCATAACTCGTAACTTGAGTCCACCAATGAAGGCCTTAATCTCTGTCGAGACATCTCAAGTAAACCGAAGCGAGAAATCCGACCAATTTGGATCCGGGCTCTGTCAATTTTGACGGAGTCACGTAAACGGTTCTCTACAGAACGCTGATTTTTCACGGAGAGCATATCGATAAAATCGATTACTAGAAGACCGCCCAAATCGCGCAAGCGTAACTGTCGACCAACTTCTTCCGCGGCCTCCATGTTGGTTCTAAAGGCAGTTTCTTCGATATCACTCCCTTGAGTCGCCCTTGCAGAATTAACATCTACTGTTGTTAGCGCTTCAGTGGGCTCTATCACGATCGATCCACCGCTAGGAAGCCTTATGTTTCGGCTAAATGCTGTCTCTATCTGGCTTTCGATCTGATAGCGATTAAATAGCGGCACGCTGTCCTCGTAAAATTTCAACTTATGCAAGTTATGTGGCATAACCTGTTCCATAAATTCAAGAGCCAGTTGATGCAGAGCTTTATCATCAACTAGTATTTCTACAATGTCGTTGCGGAGGTAATCCCGAATTGCTCGGATAACTAAATTACTGTCTTGAAAAATAAGAACTGGAGCTGCTCGTTGCGCTGAGGCGTCTTCGATCGCGCCCCACAGCTGCTCTAGATACTCTAGGTCCCACTGGAGCTCTTCGGTAGATTTGCCAACCCCAGCGGTCCTTAGAATGAGGCCCATGTTTTCCGGAATGTTAAGACCACTCATTGCCTCTTGGGCTTCGGCTCGCTCTTCTCCTTCTATCTGTCGGGATACTCCACCGGCTCGAGGGTTGTTCGGCATCGCTACCAAATATCTTCCTGCCAAGCTTAGAAAGGTGGTTAGGGCTGCCCCCTTGTTCCCACGTTCTTCTTTTTCTACCTGGACAATAACTTCTTGTCCTTCACGGAGTAGTTCTTTAATGTTACTCCGGCTGTGTGACCCCTTAGCAGAAGCCTTAAAATAAGTTTTAGAAATTTCTTTTAGAGGGAGAAATCCGTGTCTTGATGCCCCATAATCTACGAAAGCAGCTTCTAGACTTGGCTCTAGCCGAATGATTTTCCCTTTATAAATGTTAGCTTTTTTTTGTTCTTTACCAGTCGCCTCAATATCGAGATCGGCTAATTTTTGGCCATCAACAAGCGCTACGCGCAACTCCTCGGCTTGAGTTGCGTTGATTAACATTCTTTTCATTATAATTATCCTGTGTACGAGGCGAGTTAATATGGAGCTCAGACGCGCGGATCGAAATTGTTTTTCCCGACATTTGTTTGAAGTCCTTTTCTTATTCTCGTCTTCATGCGCAATTCCGTAGTGGCTTTGCGCTAAATTTTTTATGAGTAGGTGCTATATCTACGTCGCCTACGGTAAAATTTCGCTTAAATTTCTGCTCAATCCGGGGCCCTTATCACGTATAGTCAAGGTGCCTGTATTTTAACGTTCAAGAACGTCGATAGCTTGGTGCGAAAATGTTACCATCACTACCGAAATTTATTTTCTATACAAATAGCCCGCTTTTTTACGAAGGGACGTATTTAACGAAAAGTTAAAAACTGAAACTTTAACAAATTGTTAATTTTTCCGGTACGTAAACTATAACAATTACTTCAAAAACAATCAATTACAATGGACACTAAGAATAAAACTAGTTTGGAAACTCACTTTCCAGTTCAAATCGTAGAAGTCGAAGAAGAAGACAGTGGGAGGCGGTTGGACAATTTTTTATTTGCGTTCTTAAAACATGTCCCTAAGCAATTGATTTACAAGCTAGTTAGAAGTGGTCAAGTCAGAGTGGATGGAGGCCGGATAAAGCCAAATTTCCGTATTGCATCAGGACAGAAAGTTCGGATCCCGCCCGTGCATGCTAATTTAGTAGAAAAAACTGGTGTCCCCTCTAGGCGCCTTGAGGAGCTTGAAAAAGGTATAAGGCATGAGGATGAGTCATTCTTGGTCGTTGATAAGCCCTCCGGGTTGGCCTCTCATAGCGGGAGTGGGGTTCGATATGGTGTCATCGATGTAATAAGAGAGTTGAGGCCTCATGCCCCTAGAATTGAATTGGCACACCGCCTAGATAAGGAAACTTCAGGGTGTTTGTTAATAGCAAAAAACCTACGGGCGTTAAGAGCCTTTCAAACAGCGAGTTTGGACAGACTTGTAACCAAACAATACCAAGCACTTTTATATGGGATTTTGTCTTCGCGAGATAAAATCATTAAGACACAACTGGAAATTAAACGTGGTTCGAATGGAAAGCGCCAATCGATAAATAGCTCGAGCGGTAAAGAAGCCATTACTGTAATAGCCGGTCGAAAAATTGTAGGGAATCATACCCTCGCAACTTTAGTGTTAAAAACAGGCCGGATGCACCAAATTCGTGCGCACACCAAGGAGTTGAACTGTCCAGTAGCGGGTGATGGTGATTACGGGGACAAAGCATTCAATTCCAAAATGCGTGGACTGGGCTTATCTAGGCTTTTTTTACACGCAAATCGTTTGGCGTTTGCAAGTGACGGTTATCGGCTAGATATTCGGATCCCGCTTCCTGACGAATTAACTCAAGTCCTTGAGAAATTAGCACACCTGGACAAACCAGAAAACAGTTAATTACTGTTACAGTAAATGATCAAAACTAAGGAAGAGCATAATGCCATGGATTGACGATAAGAGTGTAACTCCTGAAGCCTCTGATCCGGCACCTGATTTAACAAGCTCCGTAGAAAAGCTAGCTGCATTGTATCTAAACGAAAAACGAAAATCTCGACAATGGGGAGGCGTTTTAAAGTTAATCATTCTTTTTTACATTGGCATAATACTGCTGTCTTTCAGTAGTCTTCGGTTAATTGATTTTCCGTTTTCGGACAAAAGCATCGCCGCTATTGTTCGTATAGAAGGACCGATAATTAGCGGAGGCTTAACTAATGCAACTGACATAAATGATGCGCTGACAGAAGCCTTTGAAAACGGTAGCACCGCCGGTGTCATTCTAGAGATAAATAGTCCCGGTGGTAGCCCAGTGCAGGCTGGACGAATATACGACCACATCATCTCTTTAAAAGAAAAACACGATCTGTCTCTTTATGTGGTAGTTGGCGACATATGTGCTTCAGGTGGTTATTACATTGCGTCGGCCGCCGATCATATCTATGTCGATAAAGCTAGTCTCATCGGCTCTATAGGAGTGAGGATGGACAGCTTTGGGTTTACAGATGTCCTGAGTAAGATAGGTATTGAGAGGCGTTCTTTCATTGCAGGAGAAAATAAAGGTTTTTTAGACCCATTTTTACCTCTTAGCGCACAACATGCCGAACATGCGCAGTTATTAATAGGCGAAATACACGAACAGTTTATCTCTGCGGTAAAGAAAGGTCGGGGCGAAAGACTTCAATTAGAACAAGTTGAACTATTCTCTGGCCTAGTATGGACCGGGGCCAAGAGCATTGAGCTGGGCTTAGTTGACGGACTAGGGACCACTTTATCCGTATCTGAGGCCAATATAGGTGTTGTTGATACCAAAGACTTTACCCGAACAGACGAATCGATGGGAGGTTGGGTTCGGCGATTAAGTACGACCTTCAACGATGTTGCGATTTTTTTCAATACAATCCTTTGAATCGTTTAAATACTTAATTCTCGTAAAAATGAACTGAGGGCAATAAGCGGCAGTCCGACGATAGCAGTTGGATCCTTGGAGGTTAAACTTTCCATTAGGCTTATGCCTAATCCTTCTGCTTTAAACCCACCTGCACATTCATATGCAGGTTCCGATGCAACATAGGTCTCTATCTCCCAATCGTGTAGTTTCCGAAATTTTATCTCAGTGCGAACGATTCTTTTTTTGAAACGAAGATTGCCTGACTTAAGCACATAAAGACCAGTTAAAAAGACTACTGACTGCCCTGAAAAACGCTTAAGCTGTTCAATGTTATTTTGCCGCGTGAGCGGTTTCCCCTCGATATTCCCATTATGAACAGCCAATTGATCACTACCAATTATGAGATCCTCTGGACCTTTAAGAACCGCCCAAGCTTTTTCCTTGGATAATCTATTGACTAACTCTTCAGGGGACTCATGCCATCGCTGGCTTTCGTCAATATTAGGGCTCCTGATTTCAAACTTGATATTAAGTCGCTCTAGTAATAGCCGTCTATATAATGATCCAGACGCCAAGACATAATTCAATCCCACAACAACTCCTTATCAGCGTTATTTTAGTGCGTGTAAATTAAATAATAGTTTTTGTTATTCTAACGGATAACAAAATTGTTTATAATATTTAGTATGGACCCTGAACTCCCCGACGAGATAGATTGTACAAAAAGTACTAGTAGAGCAAAAGAGTGGATTGGCCGACTCAGTCTTGAGAAATTCAAAAAGCACCAGAATTTTTATCGGATGGAGACTGATCCGGCTTTAAAGGTTACAATAGAAAGCAGGCAGGGCGCTCTAACCATTGAAATGTCGCTTTATGTTGTCATCGAATTAGAGTGTCAAAGGTGTTTGTGCGCATTCAATATGGATGTAAACAAAGTAGGCAAATATATTGGGATAGAGACGGGCGCTGATTATAAAATCGGCTCCCAAAAGGACGACAACAAAGAGACAATAACCTTGCTGGAAGGGAAGCTCTCTTTAGTAAGTTTGGTTGAAGAGGAAATTTTTCTAGAAATTCCTATGATCCCGAAACACTTTAGGGATAAAGACTGTCAACTGATAGGATCGGTTGAAGTGACGGTAAAACCGAAAGCCGAAAGGAAGCCATTTGCAGATTTGGCGAGAATGATAAAAAACAACAATTAACTAGAAAGTTAGGACAAAAAATGGCTGTACAAAAAAGTAAAGTGACCCCCGCAAGACGTGGTATGCGTCGTTCCCATGATAGTCTGAAAGCAGCTGCTCTTACGGAAGATGTTACGACAGGAGAAATTCATCGCAGACACCATATTGCTGCGGACGGGTATTACCGTGGAAAGAAAGTATTAAATCTTAAAGACTGAGGTTAAGAGCATACGAGCGGCGATTATTTGGCCTATGCCTCTATTTTCTTTAAAAAGAGACCTCAGGCAAGCTCGGGTGACTAAAGGAATCCGTCATTAAGTTAGACTTCTGCCCCTTTTACGTAATGGAAACCATTGTGAGTGATAGATTCAGAAAGCAATTTTCGTTATGAGAATCAGTGTTGATGCAATGGGCGGGGACTTTGGTCCAAAAGTTATAGTACCTGCCTGCGATATAGCCCTATCTTCCCATGACGATTTAGAAATTGTTATCGTAGGAGAAGAGAAAGAAACTCTCCCATTTTTCCTGAAATCGCCTCATAAGAAATCGGGACGCATAAACTTCCATCCTGCTGTGGATAGAGTTGAAATGGATGATAAGCCATCGGTTGCTTTGCGAAATAAAAGAAATTCTTCAATGCGAATAGCTTTAGACCTTTTAAAAGTGGACGATTGCTGTGCGTGTGTGAGTGCAGGAAATACCGGCGCTCTGATGGCGATCGCTCGTTTCGTTTTACATATGCTTCCAGGGATCGATCGCCCCGCGATATGCTCCGCTATGCCCAGCATGTCTAATCCAACCTATGTATTGGACCTTGGGGCAAATATCGATTCGAATGCTGAAAAGCTTATTCAGTTTGCTGTTATGGGTTCAGTGTTAGCTCAAACTGTGGGGAAAAGAGAATCTCCTAGCATCGCTCTGCTAAACGTTGGGGCTGAAGAAATAAAAGGAAACGAGGTGGTCAAAAAAGCGGCTGCTTTGATGGATGTTACGACTCTAAATTATGCAGGTTATGCTGAAGGTAACGATATTTTTAATGGCAAATTTGATGTCATCGTATGTGATGGATTTGTCGGCAATATCGCTTTGAAGTCTAGTGAAGGGGTCGCCCGTATGCTTAGTACACTAGCCAAAGAAGCTTTCAACAGAAATTTTTTCACACGGTTAGGAGCGTTGTTTGCAATGCCCAGCTTAAAGTATTTGAAAGACAGAGCAGACCCTGGGAAATATAATGGCGCGAGCTTGTTGGGTCTGCAGAAAACTGTTGTTAAAAGTCACGGTAGCGCAGATGTCAAGTCTTTCGTCCGAGCCATTGAGGTTGCGTTAGAAGAAAGTAGGGCACAGGTTCCTCTTAAAATAAGTGAACTGTTGAAATGCACGCTAGCTGCGAACGAGCGGAACAATGAGTAATTTTTTAAGCAGAGCGAAAATCGCGTTTGTTTTTCCTGGCCAAGGTTCACAGTCCTTAGAGATGATGAAACAGTTGAGGCAGGATTTTCCAGTTATTGGCGAGCGATTTGAGATCGCTTCCGAAATATTAGAGTTTGATTTGTGGAAGTTACTTCAAGAAGGACCATTAGAATCACTAAACATGACCCAAAACACCCAGCCGGCGTTATTAGCTGCTAGTCTAGCCACTTGGGATGCTTGGATCAGCTTGGGTGGGGTTAAGCCGCAAATTTTAGCGGGTCATAGTTTCGGAGAGTATACAGCTCTTGTCTGCGCTGGATCTTTAGACTATCGAGATGCTATAGCATTGGTGGCTGAAAGAGGGCGATTAATGCAGCTTGCCGTGCCGGAAGGGGCAGGTAGTATGGCGGCTATTCTTGGTCTTGAGGAAAAACTCTTGAAAAAAGCCATCGACAGTAATTCTCAAATCGGGGTCTGTGATTGTGCTAACTTCAATAGCGGCGGGCAAATTGTAATTTCTGGAGAAAAGGCAGCAGTTCTGGCGGTTTGCGATGAAGCCAAAGTACTAGGTGCAAAAAGAGCTATAGTTCTTCCTGTAAGTGTCCCCGCTCATAGTCGGCTCATGATTAAGGCTGCGGAAGAATTTTCAGAGACCTTGTCTAAAGTTAAAATTATCGCGCCAAAAATACCGTTAATCCATAATGTCGATGTGGGTTTTCATGAAAACCCTGAAGATATAAAAATAGCATTAAAGAAACAACTCTATTCACCTGTGAGATGGACAGAAACTGGCGAGAAACTGGCGCAGCTGGGATGTGAATTAGTGCTTGAGTGTGGACCAGGGAAAGTTTTGTCTGGTTTAATGAAAAAAATAAATCAGAATATGAACATATGCTCGTTGTCATCTCGAGAAATCATGGAAACTGAAATTGATCATGCGGAAAGGATTATGAAATGAATAAGTCTGGATTAGCCATTATTACAGGGGCAAGCCGTGGCATCGGATTAGCCATTGCAAAAAAAATGATAGCTGAAGGCTACGCGGTAATTGGAACGGCCACCAGCGAAACCGGAGCTGCTTTTATCGAAAAAGAGCTAGGTGAAGACGGTGCTGAGGTGCACGGGTTAGTCCTTAATGTGTCGAATAAAGCAGATATAGAGAAATTTCTCAAGCAATTGACGGAAAAGGAGCTAAGCCCTTCGATTCTGATCAACAATGCGGGAATTACTCGCGACAATCTTTTGCTTCGAATGAAAGACGATGAATGGAACGATGTAATCAATGCCAATCTCAATTCAATTTTTCTACTAACGAAAGGACTGATTAAGCCTATGGTGAAAGCACGCTTTGGACGTATTATAAGCGTCACTTCTGTAGTAGGTGGTGCTGGCAACGCCGGCCAATCGAACTACTCTGCAGCTAAAGCCGGAGTTATTGGGTTTACGAAATCCTTGGCTAGAGAAGTCGCGAAAAGGGGAATAACAGTAAATGCGGTTTCACCTGGGTTCATCAACACCGATATGACTAAAAAATTAACTGATGCCCAAAAAGAGGCTACATTATCGCAAATACCCCTCGGTAGAGTCGGCGAAGCCAGTGAAATAGCAGCTGCCGTCTGTTTTTTAGCGTCAAACGAAGCCGGATACATTACAGGGGAAACAGTCAACGTTAACGGCGGGATGCAAATGTTCTAGCAAATAATTGCTAGAAGGTGTCCTTATTAGTAATAAATTGGATTATAATGTTGATTGATTAACAACAACCATAACTTGCAGTTTATTCGCTTTTCACTACACTATCACCCGCCACCAATGAGGTGGCTTACAACTGGAGGAATTTCCTACAATGAGTACAGTCGAAGAACGAGTTCAAAAAATAGTAGTCGAACAACTCGGAGTGAAGGACGAGGATGTTAACAGTTCAGCGTCTTTCGTAGACGATTTAGGAGCAGACTCCCTTGACACTGTGGAGCTCGTAATGGCTCTAGAGGAAGAATTTAAAACCGAAATTCCTGACGAGGATGCGGAAAACATTACTACAGTTCAGCAAGCGGTTGACTATATCAACACGCATGTATAGCGGCCATCTTTTATAGGATGACTATATTCACCCGTACTGGTAGGCTTGGATTTCAGCTTTCAAACGGGCAAAAAGAAGAAACAGTAAGAGGGAAATAGTTTGAACCATCGAGTAGTTGTCACAGGGTTAGGTTTAGTTGCCCCAAACGGCAATACGCCAGCAGACTCATGGGCTAACATCGTCGAAGGGGTGAGTGGAATTGCTCCAATTGAATCCTTCGACGCCTCTAAGTTTGCCACGCGGATAGCTGGAGAAATAAAAAACTTCAATATCGGTGACTACGGTGTATCTGTTAAGGACGCCAGAAAAATGGATCCCTTTATACACTATGGTTTAGCTGCAGCTATACAATCTATCAATGATTCTGGGATTGAAGTTACTGAATCCAACGCCGCCCGTATTGGAACAATTATTGGCTCCGGAATAGGGGGGTTGCCCGGAATCGAAAAAGGCTATCAGTCATTTTTGGACGGTGGTCCTCGCAGAATTTCTCCTTTCTTCGTGCCGAGTAACATCATAAACATGGTGTCAGGGCACTTATCTATAAGATACGGTTTAAAAGGAGTCAACTATGCAGTTGTATCAGCTTGCTCAACGGGAGCACATTGCATAGGGTTGGCTGCCAGAACTATTGAAAGAGGAGAGCAAGACGCGATAGTAGCTGGAGGCGCCGAGTATTCGACCTGCCCGACAGGCATTGGTGGATTTGCTTCAGCTAAAGCGCTATCGACTCGAAACAACGACCCAACTGCTGCCAGTAGGCCCTGGGATGCAGATAGAGATGGGTTCGTGTTGAGTGATGGAGCAGGTGTAGTAATGCTGGAGTCCCTGGAGCACGCAGAAGCTCGTGGGGCATATATCTATGCAGAATTAATCGGATTTGGAATGAATAGTGACGCGCATCATATGACAGCGCCTTCCCCAAATGGGGCCGGTGCAGCCGACTGTATGAGGCTTGCTTTGAATGATGCGGAGATAAACCCTAACGAAGTGAGCTATATTAACGCACACGGCACATCTACCCCTGCTGGGGATCTGGCTGAAACTCAAGGCGTGAAATCAGTATTTGGAGAGCACGCTCAGAAGCTTGTTATGAGCTCGACCAAATCTATGGTCGGTCATATGTTAGGAGCGGCTGGGGGAGCGGAAGCAATCTATTCGATTCTAGCTTTACGTGATCAGATAGCACCGCCCACAATCAACTTAGAAAACCCTGATCCTGCTTGTGATTTGGATTATGTAGCCAATGAGGCACGTAAAATGCCAATTAAAATCGCGCTTTCTAATTCATTTGGTTTTGGTGGAACAAACGGAACTTTAGTCTTCAGAGGACTATAGGCCTTAATTTCATCATTGAGCGAACTTCCTTCTCTAATTCTCTAAAAAATAGGAAAGGGTTAGAAGATTTTGGGGTTATTGAGACATTTAAAATCTATAATGATTCGGTGCCTATCTGTCGCAGGTGTGTGTTTTTTTGGCTATGGATTATTTGTAAACTATAGCCTTCAACAGAAATTTGAACTCGCCGATCCTGTTATTTTTGAAATATTTCCCGGGGAAGGAATAGGGGAAGTAGCCCGTCGACTCGCCCAAAAAAAGCTAATTACAACGCCCATCCCGCTAATCATCCGATCTCGTCTCCTTAGCTTCAGGCAGAACATTAAAGCAGGTACTTACGAGATACTAGTTTCCGATACTGCTGAATCTTTTCTCTTGAAAGCGATTCACGGTAAGACGAAAAAATTTAGCGTGACATTAAAAGAAGGTTGGTCTTTTATGGACTTCGTTGACGAGTTAAACAATGCGAAGTATATGGCTCAGAACGACCACTTAGAGAAAGTTAAAATTAAAATTCTGGACAGTTTTCTG
This sequence comes from uncultured Gammaproteobacteria bacterium, assembly GCA_938082545.1. Taxonomy (GTDB): domain Bacteria; phylum Pseudomonadota; class Gammaproteobacteria; genus UBA4457. The sequence continues at coordinate 19,771 of CALKCL010000010.1, read as the reverse complement.
CAAGAGTTAAATATAGACGTTGTGTCTTACGAAGGATTGTTTTTCCCGGACACATACTTTTATGAATCAGGCGACACACAGCTAACTATTTTACAGATGGCGGCCAAGAAAATGATCAACACCCTGGTTCTGCGCTGGCGAGAAAGGGAGTCTGGATTACCTTACAAAAACATGTATGAAGCCCTTACAATGGCTTCTATTATTGAGAAAGAGTCAGCAGTGGCTCTAGAATCTTATATCATTTCAGGAGTCTTTTTGAAAAGACTAGCATTAGACATGAGGCTCCAAGCAGACCCTACTGTGATTTATGGCCTTGGACAAGAATTTAAAGGTAAACTCACTCACTTTGGTTTAAAAAAAGATACCGCCTATAATACCTACACTAGAAAAGGGTTGCCGGTTACACCAATAAGCTCCCCGGGGCTAATATCCATAAAAGCTGCGTTAAACCCAGCTAAAACCAACTATCTTTACTTTATGGCAAAAGGAGATGGCTCGCACCAGTTTTCCACAAGTCTGAAAGAACATAATCTTGCTGTTGAGAGATATCGGGGAACAACTCATGTTGAATAGTTTGTTTATCACATTAGAAGGTATCGAGGGGGTAGGGAAGAGCACTGCTGTTGAAACAGTAGCTTCCACAATGATCTCCATCGGTAAAGATGTTCTGGTTACTCGAGAACCTGGAGGAACGTCTATAGGTGAACAAGTTAGAGAAATATTGCTATCTCGCAAAAACGAACGTATCACTCCAACAACCGAACTTTTCCTACTACTCGCTGCAAGAAATCAACATTTACAAGAAGTCGTTATTCCTGCTTTAAAACTAGGAAAGTGTGTGATCTGTGATCGATATATTGATGCAACTTTTGCATATCAAGGTGCCGGCAGAAAGCTTGGTGATGCTCTTGTGTCTCAGGCTAATGGTCTTATTCCAGATCTGGCGATACCTGATCTCACGCTTCTTTTAGATGCCACGCCCGAGCTTGGATTAAAACGTGTCGAAATGCGTGGCCTATCGGATAGATTTGAAATTGAGTCCAAAACTTTTTTTGAAAACGTACGTGATTGTTATCTCCGCAGGGCATCTGAACAACCTAAGCGTATTCTTTTAGTCGATGCGAGTAGAACGTTAGGCGAAGTCACTTCTGAAATAAAAACCCATCTGATAGATAAATTCTTGTGAATCGGATATATCCTTGGTTTGAAGATCTATACCATAAAATACATTTATATAAAGAAAATGAGAAGCTGGGACATGCATACCTAATTTTGGGTCATGAAGGGCTTGGAACAAGTCATTTTTGTCTTTTTTTAGCGCAATCTCTTTTATGTCAGTCCGAGAATAAAAGCTCTACATGGGACGAAACTTGTCAGTGTCAGAGCTGCGGGATTTTCAAATCTGGAAATCCTGACTTTCTTTTGGTAGAACCTCGAGAAGAAGGAAAACAAATCACGATTGAGCAAATTCGGAAGGTCAGTCATTTTTTTAGTTTAAAATCCCACTACGAAGGCCAAAAAATTTGTGTCGTTAACTCGGCGGAGTCTATGAACACAAATGCCTCTAATGCACTCTTGAAAATACTCGAGGAGCCGCCGAAAAATGCCTTAATTATTTTACTGGGTCAATCTGTGGGTCTCATAGCCCCAACTGTCCGTTCAAGGTGTCAAATCATTAAAGCACCAGAGCCTAGTGAAGACGAAATTATGGCTCTATGGTCTCAGAATGAGAAGAATTCATTCCCTCTAGAACCAAGAGACATTAGCTATTACGGGAATTCATTTATCGGTCGAGATCAGCTCAAACCCTCTATTAAAGAACTAGATTCTTTAATAGAGGATCTGCATGCACTAGCTATGGAGGAACGTTGTCCCATATCGTCTGCTAAGAAATATTCAAATTGGAAATCAAGTGAATTCTTCAATTCACTAGAACTTTTAGGTAGGCATTTGATCTTGATGTCTTATGGTCACGGTCTTAGAAGACTACAGCTCAGTACTTTGGCCAAAGAGAATTTTTCAATCCTGAGCCAAGCATTACCTAGCGATTCTGCTTTTAAACTAATTGCCAGTATTAACCTACAAAGGAATTTGTTTAGGAGATCTCCAGGTGTTAGATTTCTGGACGCAATAGAAACTATTTTTGTGCAATGGGTTACTAAAACGCGCAGAAGTAGTTAAGAAAGTTTGACTACTAAACACTTTTAATATGTTGCAAAGCCAGTACCCTCGAAATACTGCCATATGAATATCTACAAGGAAAAAAATTATGGGGCTAGTTGATTCTCATTGCCACTTACCTTTAGTCGTTGACGACTCTTCGGGCACGGATGGTGTCGTAGAAAGAGCCTTAGTTAATGGAGTGGAACACATGCTCTGTGTCTCAGTGGATCTTGAGACTTTCCCGGGTGTCCTAGCTACTGCTAAAAAACATCCTAGTGTCTCAGCTTCGGTCGGGGTGCATCCTAATAAGGATACTGGGTGTCGGGAACCTGAGATAGATGAGTTGTTACAATTGGGAACGACTGACAGTGTGGTAGCGATTGGAGAGACAGGACTAGACTACTATCGGAACGAGGAAGGTCCAAAAATTCAAAAAGAAAGATTAATTAGGCACATTGAGGCAGCGAAAGAACTCTCAAAGCCGCTTATAATACATTGTCGTGAGGCAGCTAAAGACCTTATTGACGTATTGCGAGAAGAACGCGCAGACCAGGTCGGTGGTGTGATGCACTGTTTTGTTGAAGACTGGGAAACAGCTCAAGCTGCATTAGACTTAGGCTTTTTGATATCTTTTTCTGGAATTGTCACCTTCAAGAATGCCCTCCAATTAAAAGAAATAGCAAAAAAAATACCGTTAGAAAAAATTTTAGTGGAGACAGATTCTCCTTGGTTGGCTCCCATACCCTATAGAGGGAAACAAAACGAGCCGGCTTATGTCAAAAACACTGCTGAGTACATTTGTGCGCTACGCGACGAAAATTTCAATGATTTCTCTGCAGCTACAACTGATAACTTCTTTCGATTATTTGTTAATGCAAAACGGCAATCTAAGCCCAACCAACAGATTTCCCGGTAGATTAAAAGGATAGGTACAAAGATAAGGTGATAGTCCACGACAACTATTATATAATGTTGCGCGAATCAACAAGCGTCCATTATCCTAATTTTGACAGGAGTTATTTTCATGGGTTCAACAGGGAAAGAGTTTCGTAAGCTAGTTGCTGAGCACCCACCACTTCAAGTAGTGGGAACAATAAATGCCTATACCGCGATGATGGCAAAAAGGATAGGGCACCAAGCAATCTATCTATCTGGCGGCGGCGTTGCTAATGCGTCTTATGGGTTACCCGATCTAGGGATGACTTCCTTAGATAATGTGATCGAAGATGTTACGCGAATTACGGCAGCTTGCGATCTACCCCTTTTAGTTGATGCTGATACAGGTTGGGGCGGTGCATTTAATATATCTAGAACTACCCGCGGGATGATTAGAGCAGGCGCTGCTGGAATGCACATAGAAGATCAAGTCTCACAAAAACGCTGCGGCCACAGACCGAACAAGGCTATAGTTTCTTCAGCCGAGATGGTTGATCGGATTAAAGCTGCTGTGGACGCCCGAACAGATGAATCCTTTGTGGTTATGGCTAGGACGGATGCCTTAGCTTCGGAAGGGTTGGAAGAAGCCTTAGACAGATCAAACTCCTTCGCCGAGGCAGGAGCAGATATGATTTTTGCAGAAGCCGTCACTACATTAGAACAATACGAGACCTTTTGTAAGAATTTGGATGTTCCCATATTAGCGAATATCACTGAGTTTGGGGCGACGCCAATGTTTAACTTGGAAGAGCTAGCTACTGCGGGTGTCGGGTTAATACTTTATCCACTAAGCGCGTTTCGGGCTATGAATAAGGCTGCAGAAAACGTATATAAAAGCTTATTAGTAGACGGTACCGCTAAAAAAGTGCTCGATACTATGCAAACTCGTAGCGAACTGTATGACTATCTTAATTATCACGACTTTGAACAGAAGTTAGATGAGTTGTTTGAAGCCAAATAAACCTACCTTACCTAATATTTAAATTTGTTTACGGGGAATGTCCGATGACGGAGAAGAAAAAACTGAGTGGCGCTGGGTTAAGAGGACAAAGTGCCGGAGAAACAGCCTTATGCACGGTAGGCAAGACTGGCGCAGGTCTCACCTATAGAGGATATAGCATAGAAACACTGGCAGATAATGCGAGTTTTGAGGAAGTCGCGTATATGCTTCTATATGGGAAGCTGCCGAATGCTGTTGAACTGGCACACTACAAAACCCGACTAACTGGCATGCGAGCGCTTCCAGACGCATTAAAGGCATGTTTAGAATTAATACCAGCGTCTGCGCACCCGATGGATGTGATGCGAACGGGATGCTCGATGCTGGGTAACTTGGAAACTGAGGGTCATTTCTCTGAACAGATAGACAAAGTCGACCGCATGTTGGCCTTGTTCCCCTCCATAATAACTTATTGGTATCGCTTCAGTCACCAAGGTGTTCGGATTGAAACAGCGACCGACCATGACTCTATAGGTGCTCATTTCTTATACTGCTTATTAGGAGAAGAGCCGTCGGAATTACACACTCGTGTTATGGATGTTTCCCTAATTCTTTATGCAGAGCACGAGTTCAACGCATCAACATTTACAGCACGTGTCTGCGCTTCAACCTTATCAGATATCCATTCGACTATTACTGGTGCTATAGGGTCACTTAGAGGTCCCTTGCACGGTGGCGCCAATGAAGCGGCTATGGAGCTAATTGAACAGTGGGCAAGCCCAGAAGAGGCTGAAAGAGAATTGATGAAAATGCTAGCAGACAAAGCGAAAATTATGGGCTTTGGCCATGCTATTTACACAGATTCAGATCCACGCAACCTTATAATTAAAAATTGGGCTAAAAAGCTATCCGAGACGGTCGGAGATAAAGTTTTATACCCCGTCTCTGAGAAAGTAGACGAGGTTATGTGGAGAGAGAAAAAACTATTTCCAAATGCTGATTTTTATCACGCCTCCGCTTATCATTTTATGGGGATCCCAACTAAATTATTTACTCCTATATTTGTATGTTCCCGTCTAACCGGTTGGGCTGCGCATGTTATGGAGCAACGTTCTAATAACAGGATAATAAGACCTAGTGCAGATTATACTGGTCCTGAGTCCTCAAATTGGGTCGATATCCAAGACCGAACTTAAATCTATTTTTTTAATTACTGTAAAGTTATGGAGAGCTTGATGAGCGCCAATGTTGATTTGACTGACCGACCAAACCCAGACCAAGAGTTAATTGATATCGCAATGTTTGTGGCTGACTACGATATTGATAGCAATATAGCTTATGAAACAGCTCGAAATTGTTTAATGGATACTCTTGGATGCGGTCTTTTAGCACTGCGTTTTCCTGAGTGCACTAAACATTTGGGACCAATAGTTCCTGGAACGACTGTAAAAAGTGGGGCACGCGTCCCCGGCACCTCACATGAAATGGATCCGGTGAAGGCAGCTTGGGACATAGGGTGCATTATTCGTTGGCTAGATTATAACGATACTTGGTTAGCTGCTGAATGGGGGCATCCTTCAGATAATCTAGGCGGAATACTAGCCATAGCCGATTATTTAAGTCGCGTAGCTGTGTCGGAAGGGCGGCAACCTTTAATGATGAGAGACGTGTTAACAGCGATGATCAAAGCTCATGAAATCCAAGGAGTACTAGCCTTAGATAATAGTTATAACCGAGTTGGCTTGGACCACGTGTTGTTAGTTAGGGTAGCAACAACAGCTGTTGTCACAAAAATGCTTGGAGGCACTAAGGATCAGATTGTAGATGCTGTTTCTCAAGCCTGGGTTGATGGTTGCTCGTTAAGAACATATAGGCATGCGCCAAATGCAGGGTCTAGAAAGTCTTGGGCTGCGGGAGATGCGACTTCGCGCGGCGTAAGGCTTGCCATGATGACTATGAAAGGTGAGATGGGTATCCCTACCGTCTTAAGTGCTCCAACGTGGGGATATTACGATGTTCTGTTCAAAGGAGAGAAATTTAAGTTTCAGCGTGACTATGGGAGTTACGTAATGGAGAATATTTTATTCAAAATCTCTTTTCCAGCTGAATTTCATGCCCAGACCGCAGCTGAAGCGGCCGTCATCCTTCATGAGCAAGTCAAAGACCGAATAGATGAAATAGAAAAAATAGAAGTAACAACGCATGAATCTGCGATACGAATCATCTCCAAGGTTGGTCCCATGGCGAACCCTGCTGATAGGGATCATTGTCTGCAGTACATGATCGCTGTGCCATTGTTATATGGTGATTTAGTAGCGGAACATTACGAAACAAGCTTTCATGAATCCGACAGCCGCATAGATGTTCTCCGGGACAAAATGGAGGTGGTAGAAGATGCTCGCTACTCTGCCGAATATCATGACGTGGACAAGCGGTCTATCGCTAACGCTATCCAAATACATTTTAAGGACGGGACTTGTACTGATAAAATCGAAGTAGAGTACCCCATCGGTCATAAGAGACGGAGAGAAGACGGCATTCCTTTGTTAGAAAAAAAGTTTAGTAATAATTTAGAGACGCGCTTTCCGAGTTGGAAATGTCAGCAAATTATGGATCTGTGCTTAAACCAAGATAAGCTCGAATCTAAGCCCGTACATGAATTTATGGACCTGTTTGCCATAAATTAATTGCTACGCCATTTGGATACATAGGGGCTGATTCAAGTACAGCCCCTTCATTTATTTAGCTAAACCCACAACCCAAAACCCTGCGAACATAGCGCAAACAAAAGTAATTGTTCCTGCGGTCAGAGAACTTACAGCTGTAAGAACAGGTCCAGGGCAAAACCCAACCAATCCCCAGCCCATGCCAAACATACAAGCTCCCAAAAGTAGCTTAGTGTCTATAGCACGCACTGTTGGAAGAGAAAAACTGTTCTCTAAAATAGGAGAGCTTCGGCGTAAAATTAGCTGATATCCTGCGGTGGTTGTAATAACGGCTGCCCCCATAACAAATGCCAAAGTAGGGTCCCAATTTCCAAAAATATCTAAAAAACCTAGAACTTTCAAAGGGAGTGTCATCCCAGATAGAATTAAACCGACTCCAAAAACTATACCAATAAAAAAATACGATAAAATTTTCATAGCTGTCCAAGCTCCCAGATATGTTGAGTCAGGTACACCGTGGCGATAGCCGAGGCCATGAATGCGATTGTGGCAAAAAGAGAGCGCTTGGAGAAGCGCGATAATCCGCACACCCCGTGACCGCTCGTACAACCATTGCCAAGACGTGTTCCAATTCCAACCAACAAACCTGCTAGAGCGAGAATTTTTAGATCTGTTACTGGGCTGTCAGCAAGAGCGCCGGGTATTAGTCTGAATGCAGTCCAACCTGCCAAAAAAAGCCCGCAGACAAAGCTAATAGAATACTTCCGAGAATAGGACTGCCCAGAAATAATATTAGCGGCGATACCGCTGATACCCAAAACACGTCCATTTAACAACAACAAAAGAGTAGCCGCGAGACCGATGGTTGCTCCACCAAGAATCGCATCAGAATATTGCAAGATGTCCATACATTTCCCCTTTCTAAAAGTTTATAAAATAGTGGGCCAGCGCTTTCCGCGTATTAGGGCTTTCCAGTAAAGAACAGGCATTAAGTGCTTTTTTAAAAAGTACATTGAAAATCTTTCTTTTGCCTGATTAAAAGGAAAAGTTTCGCGTGGCTCTAATTGGTAGTCGAATTCAGCCAATACTGCACTGTTATATCCAGTGACTAATGGGCATGAACTATATCCATCATATTCGGCGCTCAGATTTCTCCCATTTACATGGGCGAAAAAATTGTTTTTAAGTACCGGCATTTGTGCTCGTATAGCCGCAGCTGTTTTGGATGTCGGTAAGCTACTAGCATCTCCCAGACTAAAAATATCAGGGTAAACTTCATGCTGTAACGTTTTCGAGTCGACACTCACGAAACCGGATTCATTTCCGAGACCACTGTCTTTAATGAACTTAGGAGCATTCATAGGAGGTGTTACGTGAAGTAAGTCATAATCTTCACAACGAGTCTCGCCAGTATCCATATTAGTAAAAACAGCTTCTTGAGACTCGCCGATAACTGTAGTCAAGTTCCAGTTAAATTGTGTATCAATATGTCTGTCTTCACAGATACGATCCAGGGTCGCTTTATATTTTTCAACTGCAAATATAGATTTTCCTGCACAGAAATATCTGACGTCAATATTATTTCGAATAGATTTTTTCCTAAAATAATGCTCTGCTAAATACATTATTTTCTGAGGTGCTCCAGCACATTTTATCGGTGGAGGAGGAAACGTAAAAATAGCATTTCCCTGTTTTATACTTTGAATTGCGTTCCAAGTGCTATCGACAGTTGCATAGCTATAGTTACTGCAAACTCCATTTTTACCCATCGAAGCCTCTAAACCAGTAATTTTACTCCAGTCGAGATTTAGGCCGGCTGCTATGATCAAATAGTCATATGACATCGTCATTGCGTTAGAAAATTCAATAGTCTTCCCTGCTGGGTCAATACTTTGAACAGATTCCTGCACCCATTGAGCTTTTCGTGGAATGAGTGTTTTCGTTAGAACTTGTGTTCGTTCCTTAGGGAACAGTCCTGCCCCGACCATCGTCCATTGTGGCTGATAGTAATGGTTGGCAGATGGATCAATTATCACCACATCTAATTCGTGACTACTCTTACACGATAATATTGAGCTAGCGATGGCTAACCCGCCTGTGCCAGCTCCGACGATGACTAAAGTTTTATTCATCTACTATCACCTTGGAATTATAAAAAAAAATCATACAGATCTGCGTTAGTTTAGCTATTTTGACCCGCTGTTCTCTAGCATTTTGCAACTTTCTAGTAATGAGGTGAGTGCGAAATAATCTCTCAATGAAACCCAAATTTTTTTGTCAATTCAACAACACTAATTAGAATCGAAAACAGTATTAAGAGCCAACCAAATATTACCTTAAAATGCGCGTTTTCAATCTTTCCACTTAACCACGCACCTGTAAGGCTCCCTATACAACAGAACACTGCTAAAACCGAGGCGTATTGTAAGTCAAAGGACGTATGTTGAGAATAGCCGGCTAAGCCAAAAGAAGCTTGTCCAGCAACAATGCACAAAGACGTCCCAATAGCCAAGGCGGATGTTGTTCTTGCTAGAACCAATAGTGCGGGGACAATCAAAAATCCTCCACCAACACCAATTGTCCCGGTCACAAGGCCGATTGTTAAACCGCTGAACAAAAGAAGAAAGGACTTCACTAATAAGCGGTCTGATACGTAAGTTTCAGCGCTCGTCGTTTTAGAGAATACTAACTTTAGTCCTGATAAGAGCATCAGCAAATAGAATGTAATCAAAATCAAATTGGTGGGCAAATACGCGGCCATAGAGCCGCCGATAAAGGCTCCAAGCATTGCTGGGAGACCAACAATGAGCGCTAACCTCCAGTCAACAGTTCTATTGCGGATGTGAAAACTCAATGCCACCAGGCTTGAACATGCCACCACGAAAAAAGAAATTGCGATGGATTCTTTTAGAGGAAAATGTCCGACGTAAAGAAGTAAGGGAACTGCAAGAATTGAGCCTCCGGCACCAATCAGCCCCAAGGTCAGTCCTATTAAGAGTATCGCTAACGCGACAGGTATTGTCATAATTGTTAATCTCTTCAAGCCATTGGGTTTTTCTATATTATACTAATATAGAATATATATATATCTTTATTGTATATATGCTATATTACACGTGTTGTACTGAACCGTGTCTAGTGAATAGCTGCCAGGAGGTGAGTGTCATATGACTGAGGCTAAAGACCTATCTCGACGAAATTTTTTAAGAAAAGCTAGCCTGGTAAGCGGTGGGGCCTTAATGACCGGCAGTCAGCTTTGGGCGAATGAGAATATACCCAACACCCCGCCTAACGTCCCCTCATGGATGCGTAAAACAGGTAAAACGGTGGGAGCTGCTCCTTACGGTGTACCATCGCTGCACGAGAGCGATATTGTTCGTAAAACGGTGCCTTGGTTAACAGCGTCGCCTATCTCTTCTGTGAGCTTCTCTCCTTTACACGCGCTGAAAGGGATCATCACGCCAAGCAGCCTGCATTTTGAACGTCATCACTCCGGCGTTCCTGATGTGTCACCTGATGAACATCGTTTGATGATCCATGGCCTTTGCGACAACCCTTTGATCTTTGATATGGACGACTTGGCACGTTTCCCGTCCGTCACTGAGATACGCTTCATCGAATGTCCCGCAAACGGAGGGATGGAGTGGCGTGGCCCACAAATGGAAGCCCTTCAATTCACTCATGGGATGTTAAGTTGTAGCGAGTGGACGGGCGTTCGGTTGTCAACATTACTCGCTGAGGTTGGGGTTAAGAAGACCGCTAAATGGATCCTGGCAGAAGGTGCCGACGGGGCAGCGATGGCTCGGAGTATCCCAATTGAAAAAGCTTTAGATGATGTAATTGTAGCTTATGCGCAAAATGGGGAAATGATCCGACCTGAGCAAGGCTACCCAATCAGGTTAGTAAATCCAGGCTGGGAAGGAAACACTTCAGTTAAATGGCTTCGTCGGATCGAGTTAGGAGATAAACCCTGGCATCTGAGAGAAGAGACATCAAGATATACAGACGTGATGCCCGATGGTAGCGCGCGTCAATTTACTTGGGTACAAGAAGCAAACTCAGTAATTACCTCAATTTGTCCAGAGAACCCATTGAAAAATATAGGTTTTCATGAGATAGAAGGAGTTGCTTGGTCAGGTCGAGGGAAAATCAAACATGTGGATGTGAGTTTTGATGGAGGGATCTCCTGGCAACCGGCTAATCTGAAAGGCTTAGTTCTAGATAAAGCTCTGACCCGGTTTGGTTTCAATTGGAACTGGGACGGGTCACCCAAACTCATACAAAGTAGGGCAATTGATGAGACAGGGTATGTCCAGCCCACTCTAGAACAGCTGCGAGTGGCCAGAGGACTCAATTCCATTTATCACAAAAATTCAATTCAAACTTGGCAATTATCACATACCGGTGAAGTGAAAAATGCGCAAAGAAGCTAAAACTGTTTGGTTTATATTTGTCTTAACGGCAGGTCTCTCTTGCGGTATCTCTGCTTCGGAAGGATTAAAATTCGATATTGGCCAATCCGCTTCTCTAGCACAGATAGAAGGATGGGATATCGATGTGCGCCCAGATGGCCTGGGGCTCCCAGCAGGTTCAGGGAATGCCCTATTAGGAGAAGATTTATACGAAGAAAAATGTGCATCTTGCCATGGCAGCTTTGGTGAAGGAGAGGGTCGATGGCCAAAACTTGCGGGTGGTTTTGGTACGTTAAGCGATGTTCGACCAGAGAAAACTGTTGGTTCCTATTGGCCTTATGTGTCCACGTTATGGGATTACATACATAGAGCAATGCCTTTTTTGCAACCCCAGAGTCTGACTGACGATGAAGTATATTCTCTGACAGCATACATATTATTTTTAAATGATTTGATTGACGAAGATTTTCTCCTTACACATAAAAATTTGCCTACAATTGTCCTCCCCAACCAGCCCTACTTTGTGAATGATCCTAGACCAGATGTACATAATACCCGCTGCATGGTTGACTGTATCTCGGCAGATTCAAACCTATCTTGGGATACCGCAAATTTAGGCGTCACCCCTAAAGTTACCTTAAAAAAAATGTCAGACAATAACGACAGTAAAACGGCAATGCCGTCGGTCCAAGCAGTTGCTCTTTCAACATATGTTCAGTCATGTGCAGTTTGCCATGATGCAGGTCTATCGGGCTCTCCGACACTTGGAGACAAAAAAGCGTGGGGAATACGGCTAGAATTGGGGATCACTAGTTTGTATGAGCATGCGATAAATGGGTACCTTGGTACAAGTGGATATATGCCTGCTAAAGGCGGTAATTCAAGCCTCTCTGATCCTGAGGTCAAAGCAGTCGTAGATTATATGGTAATGATGGCAAGGTGAACAAAACGAACTTTTTCTTATTGACACCTTTTCTTGAAATGACAGAAATATTTTCATTGGTTCGTTGCAGGGTATATTTTTCCAGATCAATAATGTTTTTCCTTATTAGTTTGAGCTCGACATACGCTCTATCCAAAGGTACTCTCGAAACTGAAACCACTCGAGTAGAGCAAGGAGAGAAACTGGCATTTGACAGGAAGAAGGGCAATTGTCTCGCTTGTCATACAATAGGCGTAGGGACAATGTCGGGTAATTTGGCCCCACCTCTTTTTGCTATGAGAGAGAGATTCCCGAACCCAGAAAAATTGGTACAGCAAATTTCTAATTCTCTATTGAACAATGAGGATTCCATAATGCCCCCATTTGGGTTGCACGGGCTATTGAACGAGGAACAAATTTCTAAGATAGTGGACTATCTTTATACGCTTTAGTTAATCGATGAATAACAGCAATTTTCACTAATGGTAATTTAATATGAATTTACTCAATCAATCCCGGCGAATCTTACTTAAATCATTTGGTTTTTGCTTGTCTCTTCCTTTACTCTCTGAAAAGCTTTTTGCAAGCTGGCCAGAAGAAGCGTTCATGAGTACTGAGATTGACAAAGCAATTGGTGAGCTTTACGGCCATCCTCCGCAGGCAAGTGATTTGGTTAAGTTAAAAGTGCCTGATATCGCTGAAAACGGTGCCGTCGTTCCTATCTCGGTGTCGACTGACATTGAGAATGTTGACAGTATCAGCATCTATGTTGAAGGAAATCCTAATCCATTAGCGGCTACTTTTGAACTCAGTCCATATATAGTAGCCGCAGTTTCAACGCGAATTAAAATGGGGAAAACGTCTAATGTCGTTGCCGCTGTTTATTCCGGAGGAACAGTTTATACAGCAACACAGGAAGTAAAAGTAACTATTGGCGGGTGTGGAGGATAATAATATGGCAATAAAAGGAAAGGCAAAATTACGAGGCGAGAAAGTACAAGTCAAGCTTCTAATTAAACACGCAATGGAAACAGGCTTACGAATCGATGCCGAAACTGGCAATAAGATACCTGCCTATCATGTTACTGAAGTAGTCGGAAGTTGGGAAGGGCAAGAAGTTTTTCGCTCTAATCTAGGTCCAGCGGTGTCAAAGAACCCCTACCTTTCTTTTCAACTTAAAGGTCCAAGTGTGGGGGATACTATCAGCTTCGCATCAATAGACAATAAGGGTATACAGGACTCAGGTGCTGCTGTTGTAAAGTAGTTTTTCTCGGGAGAGCAGAAGGTAGTGAAAAAATTAGTATTTTTGATTGCAAGCTTAGCTCTGGCTCTTTATGGGACTATCTTGTTTGCAGGACCAGAAGTCGAACAAGCAGCTTTCAAAGCTTATTTCCATAATAAATTTCCTGACGTAGATAAAGCCGATTTTATCAATGGTGTCTATGCCTTAGACAAGAATGCTAGAGAGCAATGGGTGGAAATTGAGGAATTCCCTCCATATGAAATCGCGATAGACGAGGGTGAACTGCTCTTCAACAATACTAGATTTACCGACGGGAAATCATACGGCCACTGCTTCGGGACTGGACAACATCTTCGGAAAAAATATCCTTACTTTGATGAAGAACGAGCTCAAGTTATTACGGTGGAATTGGCCATTAATGATTGTCGAGAAAAACACGGTGCCAAACCGCTTAAATATAAAATTGGGGACCTGGCTAAAATATCAGCTTATTTGTCATACCATTCTAGGGGCGATGTCATCGACGTGATTGTTTCGGGTTCCGCGGCAATCCAAGCTTACAATAAAGGGAAGGAGTATTACTACACAAAGCGCGGACAATTAAATTTCGCTTGCGTAGATTGCCATGTGTCGTCGGCTGGCAAGCGACTTCGAACTGAAATTCTAAGCCCCAGTTTAGGGCACGTGTCACATTTCCCAGTCTACAGGCTTAAATGGGGTTCTATTGGCACTTTACACCGAAGATTCAGTGGTTGTAACTCACAAGTTCGCGCTAAATCACAACCGGGGCAGAGTGAAGACTACAGGAACTTAGAGTTCTTTTTGAGCTATATGAGTAATGATCTTAAGTTTAATGGACCAGGGGTTAGAAGATGACCATCTCAATCTTCTCCACCTTGAAACTTTTCATATTTGGTTTGTGCGTCTTTGCTTTGAATGCTACAGCTAATTCTACAAACCCTGATTTTAATACCATATGGTTAGAGGCAGATTCTTTTCGTAAAGAAGCAGGAATTCAAGGCCATGAGTGGCGTGATACTGCCAAAATTCTTCTAAGGGCAAGGAAGGAATTCAAAGTCAGCAACAATGAAAAAGCATTTGTACTTCTTTCTAAAGCACGAGCAGAAAGTATTGCTGCACTGGCGCAAGCCGCGAGAGAGAGAAAGTCTTGGGAACGTAGAGTAATCAAATAAACACGATTACTTTATTTTGTACTAATTAAAAATAACTCTAAATCGAGGTTCTTAACTTAGAACGAAAAGAAATAATTTTATCTCTGAACAAGTTGACTTCATTTTTTTCGGTGTAAAGAAAGGAATTTATTCAATATTTGACCGTTTTTTAAAAAAAAGGCCCGAAGACATTTAACGTGCAAATTGAAGATTATAGAAAAATACTATTAGTTGACGCTCGCGAGACTATTTTAGAGGCTGCACTGAAATCGGGAATCGCGTTTCCAAATGTAGCTATTTCCCCAAGTCACTCACTAAATGGAACACTTCGCCAACCGTTCATGAAATAAAAAGTTGTGGTTTTCTATATGCCTTACTCAAACATGATTTTACTGAATTAACCGATGGGAACTAAGCTACATGATTAATAACCTTTCTCGTCGAGCGCTCCTGAAATCAATTGGCTATGCTGCAACAGGAAGTCTGGCCAGCCCATTTGTACATAGTTTATCTCAAGACTTTGAGCCGAATTTCAGTGAAAAAATTTACGAGATACCTATGGCAGGGAAAGTACGACTTTTACATACGACGGATATTCATGCTCAGTTACACCCAGTCTATTTTCGGGAGCCTAATGTGAATTTAGGAATAGGGACTACTCAAGGGAAATTACCTCATGTAGTGGGGCCTAACCTCACTAAGAAGCTCTCCATAAGCAATGACAGCTTAGAAGCTTATGCATACACATGCGTCAACTTTGAAGAAAATGCTTTACGGTTTGGAAAAATGGGAGGGGTGGGCAATATTAAAACTCTTTTTGAAAGATTTCGTAAGCAAGCCGGGGGAGTTGAAAACACATTAACTTTAGATGGCGGGGACCTGTGGCAAGGTTCTGCTACATCTCTTTGGACGCGAGGTCGAGACATGGTAGAAGTCTCCAACCTTTTAGGAGTTCAATTGATGACCGGTCATTGGGAATTCACGTACACGGAAGCTGAATTTTTATCGAATATCAATCACTTTGATGGGGATTTTATTGGCCATAATATAAAGATTAAAGAAGATAGTCTCTTTGGTGAGTCTTACTATGAATTAGTAAAAAAATATCGAGGTGCCGGGCTCTTCGATGAAGACAGAAGTCAGGCTTTTAAGCCCTATGTCATAAAAATTGTGGCCGGCGAAAAGATTGCGACAATTGGCCAAGCATTCCCGAGAACTGCAAATGCAAACCCACCTGGCTTCATCCCCGACTGGTCTTTCGGTATTCGAGAAGACGAACTAACGGATATCATCAAAGAAATAAAAGAAATTCACAATCCGGCTGCCATTATTCTTCTCTCGCATAATGGGATGGATGTCGATTTAAAGTTAGCCAGTCAGGTCTCAGGACTGGATGCTATCTTAGGCGGGCACACACATGATGGGGTTCCTTTACCAATACCGGTGACCAACCCAGAAGGAGCTGTATGTTTAGTGACCAACGCAGGCTCCAACGGAAAATTTATTGGAGTGATGGACATGGATATTCGTGATGGACAGTTAAAAGGCATCAAATATGAAATGGCGCCAGTCTTTGACAACTTAATCAAAAATGCCCCTGAAATGATGAGTTATCTAACAGATCTGGGCCGCCGTGCTTATGACGAGAATATTGTCGAAAGTCGATCTAAAACATACCACTATAATAAAGCTCGAATTGGCAAAACTTTCAGTCAAATTCTGAATGAAAAATTGGCTATTGCTCCTGATTTGCTATACCGAAGAGGCAATTTTATGGGCTCTTGGGATCAATTAATTTGCAGCGCTCTCACATATGAATACTCTAGTGACATTTCTTTCTCGCCTGGTTTTCGCTGGGGTACAAGCGTACTGCCCGGGCAATGGATAACTATGCAAGATGTAATGAATCAGTGTGCCGTGACTTATGGTGAGACTTATGTGCAAAAAATGTCTGGAAAGCAGGTTTTAGGCATTCTTGAGCAGGTAGCGGATAACTTGTTCGAACCCGATGCTTACCTGCAATCTGGTGGCGACATGGTGCGTGTGGGTGGGCTTAAATATACAATTTCACCCGAAAATACACTTGGAGAGCGTATTACTGATGTGGTTATCCTGACTTCGAATAAGCCACTTGTAGCCAATGACATCTATAAGGTCAGCGGTTGGGCAGTAGTTGGAGATCATCCTTCCGGCAGATTGATTTGGGATATTGTTAAAGACTATATCTTAAGGAACAAAAACAACGAAAATGTACTGCCTTTAGAACCTATAAATCATCCTACTATAAAAGGAATGATATCGAACGACGGTATATCTGGTTATCAAGGTGAGCTTATCTAAAATCAGTCTCACTAGAGTGGTTCTTAACAGATAGAAAGTTTAAATTAACGACCAACCCTATTCATTCTGCAAGGCTTATTATATTTTTCATATCTTCTAACGATGTTAAGGCCGTCTTAGTAATATCTTCATCCCATTCTTGAACAAAATGTCCAGCATTGTTAAGGATCAAACTTTCTGGATAATTCTCAATCAATCGTTGAAGAACGTCCATAATTGGTTTGCCGAAAAAAGGATCAAGCGTTTCGACAGCCATAAAAGATTTACCGTCCATTCAGTTGACCAGAACTCCTTTGCGCGAACCCCGAAACCTGTACCCTCTATTTCGGGACTAATCGCAACCAGCTCTCGAAACTGTCGGACATCAGCTTTATAAGTTCCATCAGGAAAAAGCGTGGCATAAGTAGAAATAGCTATCATATCAACCGCACCAGGATAATTTGTAGCCAAAAGACCAGAAACGGAAATATCATTAAACTGCGAGGCGTAAGACTTCGACATATCAAAGCCTTCCCCGATTGATTCACCTACAGGCAACACCGTGTTCATAACAATTAATCGGCTAAACCGATCAGCCATATCCAAGCGCAAGGTTAATCCGAGCACTCCGCCCTAATCTTAGCAGACTAACGTGATCTTTTTTAATATCGAGATACTCTATCAACCTCAAGAGAGAATCACGATGGAATGAGTAAGTTATATCACTGTCGTTTGTAGGTTTATCAGACCGGCCAAAGCCGAAAAAATCTGGCGCCAACACTCTACCCCCCCCCACCTGATTACCGAAAACAGGCATCATTTTTCTATACAAATACGATCATGTACACTCTCCGTGTAAACATAGAAATGTATTTTCTGACTCAACGTCCCCCTCATCGACATAATGCATCCTCAGTCCTTCAAACTCCTCGAGTAAATCTACGTAATGAGAGGTATAAGGAAATTTTGGGAGAAGGGCAAACCGGTCTTCAGGCGTTCGAATAAATTCTATAGCCATGAAACCTCCGTAAGATCTTTCTGTAAAGAATACCTACGCTACCAAGAGCTACCAAGAAATTAAAAATTATGTTGCATATCCAGCTCTATTCTAAAATACCGACGCGTTCTTTTTCGCCGACCGAGAACTCAGCTAGGTAGCGCTTTGTTATCGGCTAACTTACTATAGATGACTCGAATTAAATAAAGAATTATGATTGCCGCCAGAAGAAATGATGATCAACAATTACGCGAACTTAGGAGAAAGAGCATTAAGTATTCATATTTGCGTCTCATGATTTTTTCCATGATACTCTTTATCTATGGGGGCAGTGTATCTACTGATGACCATTTTAATATTCCCTTTCTGACTGACTGGTCGGAGATACGATCAGCACAAGCTAAAAAAAACCTCTTGCTCGTTCTGTTAGTTGAACAATCAGATTGTCATTATTGCGATACAATAAAGAGAGATTTTATTGGGCCGGCTTTAACATTAGAAACCTATGGAAAAAAAGTGATATATCGTCGGTTGTCGATAGACCCAGATCTATTAATAAATTTCAATGGCAAACATATCAGCACGAGAAATTTTGTCAAAAAATTTGACGCTGTTTACGCCCCAACTGTTTTGTTTTTGGGGCCGGAACAAAACACTGTTGTGGATAATCTAGTTGGAATTAGCAATTCTGATTATTACGGGTACTATTTTGAAAAATCTATTACAGGTTCTCTAGAGCAATTAAAGACTGCACGTTGAAGTTCCCGGTCGCTGTCTGCTATCTATAAACAAATCAATTTAGTGCTCCAAGCCAACTCCAAATTATATCTGCTGCATCTTCCTCCATATTATTGAAAAAATGATCTGCCTTCATTACTGTCATTTGTTTCGACTTTTTGTTGGTTGAAGATATATTTTTTTTCCTTATAGGTGCGGACCACAGGACGGCTTCGTAATCTTTTTCACCAAACAAATCTAGAACAGGAACATTGATTTTGTCCGGAGAAAAAGTCATTGATAATAAATGCTCTTCATTAATGGCACCAAGTCCTATCGCCACCAGTGCATGAACATTTGCAGCGCCAGATTCGCTCGCCCAATCCATCATCATCGAACTTCCCATGCTATGGGCAACGATTATAATGGGAATATTGGGCTGGGTAGAAAGTAAGTAGCTGATAGCGGCTTCTATTCTATTTCTTGCCGCGGGGAACTCTCTAAGATAGTCCTGATAAACTGCTTCATCAGAAAGAACAGGCATTTGGATCGACAAAGTATTGCATTTTTTCTCAGATAAAATCTCTCTTAACGGGCCAATTAAATATGAAGTATCCGGACCTTGCCCTGTCCCATGAACCATGATGATTGAAAACAGAGCAACAGAACTTGTTGTCAGTAAGCCAAGAAATTCACCACTTTCTTCAACCTTATTGTGTTTAAGCCAGATCGGTTCTCCAACGAACAGAGTCTGTAGACTTTGGGTTGCAATTCTATTCTCTTTTTCATGATCAGCCGCATCTAGGAGAGGAGAGGACAAGACTGCAAGAAAGGTAAAAAAGAGAAATGGTAAATAGACCTTTATCTGTGTTGTCACGATTGGCATCAGCTTTTCCTTCGATATCGACTATTCGTGTTGAAAACACTGTTTTGGGTGCATAGCACTCAGTGTGGAGACACAGTAAACTATCATAAACGTCGATTAACAGTTACATTTTGCATCTCTTAACCTTTTCGCAACAAGACATCTAGGTCGGCATTATCTTTATAATCCAGGTAGAACGGATGATTTTTAAATCAAATAGGTGCTGTTTCTTATTCATTCTGACGTTTCATTTGTTGTCTTTTCTTCCCGCGGTGGCCTCCCAGGAAACAACCGCCGGATATCATAAGCAAACCGTCCTGAACATAAATACTTCCGAACTTCTTGTCCTATCTCAGAGCGATGAAACTCCGGTATATATCGATGTGCGAACTCCTCAAGAGATAGCAGAGCAGGGTGGG
>CALKCL010000009.1 GCA_938082545.1 uncultured Gammaproteobacteria bacterium | reverse complement strand
GACGCAAGTACCCACTTTAATTCTCTTCGTTCGGGCGCCAACCATCCCTGACAACAAAACAGGGGAAGGTAAATAATTATCTTCCTGTTGATGTTGCTCTGTGAAGAAGAAACCATCAAAGCCTACTTCTTCACACAGTTCAGCTTGCTCCATAAGTTCATCAATTAATCCAGATACATTTCCTTCTTCAGAAACGTCTTGGGTACATGGAAAATATCCTACTGGCAACATACCTCAACCTCACTTTATTTCTGTAACTTTAAGCTTATGTAGTTTAAATTCCAAACTAATTAAGCAGACTTCTATATAACATAAATTATAACGCTTATTTCTCTCTAGCTCCTAAACTCAGGCTCCTGCAGTGCCGCAAGTTGCTCACGAAGCTCAAGAATATGTTTCTCCCAGTATCCCTGGCTATTAAACCACGGAAAAGCTAGCGGAAAAGCTGGATCAGACCATCTTTTTGCCATCCAGCCGGCATATCCTATGAGCCGAAGTGTCCTCAAAGGCTCTATGAGACTAATTTCATGGTAATCAAAATCTCTAAATTCAGTATATTCTTCGAGAATCCAATCTAATTGAACATTTTGTTCTGTGATATTTCCAGACAGTAACATCCAAAGATCCTGGACTGAAGGTCCCATGCGAGCATCGTCAAAATCTACAAAATGGGGGGCATCGTCTCTCCATAAAATGTTACCAAGATGGCAGTCACCATGGATTTTAATTTCTCTAAATGAACTTGATTCTTCCAGGCGATTACCCAGGACATTCTCAACGTCGGTGATTAGTGAATCATAGGCTAACTGAAGATCCGCGGGGATGAATGCTGTCCTAACTATACTTATGCTCTCACGCACGTAGTCGAGATTAGAAATAGACGGTCTATAAACAAAGGTGCTTCCTCCGCCCGCGGCATGTATTCGTCCTAAGAAACGCCCTAATGTTCTAAGATGCTCTTCCTTGTCGAGCTCGGGCGCCCGGCCGCCTTTCCTTTCAAAAAGTGCGATGCGAAAGCCTTTTTTCTTGTGAAGCGTTAAGCCAAGCGAATGCTTAATAGGAGGGACGACTGGCAGTTCCGCAAAAGCCAAATCTGCGCAGTAGTCGTGTTCTTCTTGTATCGCCTCGTCGCACCACCTCTCTGGTCTATAGAATTTTGCAATAATTGGTTCAGCATCCTCAACGCCGACTTGATACACCCTGTTCTCATAGCTATTTAAAGCCATGAGATGGCCATCAGTCTTATAACCGCAATCGTCTATGGCACCAAGAATAAAATCAGGTGTCAGAAACTCGAAAGCATGAGACATGGTTGATTCTTTATCAGAGGACTTTTTCTTTTAGGGCCATTATTTTATCTAGGACCGGTAACACGACCTCCCTACTATCAGAAGGCAGGCCAAAAACTATGTGGTTATACCCAAAAGCCAGCTGCTCCTCTAATTCTCGCTCATTCAATGGCGCTAGAAACAATGCCAAATCAAGGTCCGCATACGACCGGCCCCGTTTCGTGCAAGCCGCCCTCACAGATTCCACAGTACCGTCTCCGGGTCGGCCGCCGATAGGCAACCAGCCATCACCATATTCAGCCACACGTTCTCCCACATATTTCGAATTGGAACCTATCCAAATAGGTGGTCCTCCTTCCTGAACAGGTTTTGGAAATGACCACATTTTCTCAAAATTGACAAACTCACCATGAAACTCCGGCTCTTCCTCAGTCCAGATAGTTTTCATAGCTAAAATTCTCTCACGTAGTACTCGCCAACGTTTTGAAAACTCTGTTCCATGATTTTCTACCTCCGGCTTATTCCACCCTGCTCCCACACCAAAAATAAACCTTCCATCGGATAATTGATCGATGGTTGCGACTTCTTTTGCCAAAGTTATAGGGTGCCGTTGGGACACCAAACATATCCCAGTACCCAATTTAATCCTATCTGTCACTGCCGCGCAGGCTCCAAGAGCAACGAAGGGATCGTAGGTTCTCAGATACATAGGAGGAACTTCCCCATTAGGAAAGAAGGGAGAAGTCGTATCAAGAGGAATATGTGTATGTTCAGGCAAAAACAAAGAATCTAATCCTCTAGACTCTACCTCTCGTGCCAATTCTACTGGCTGTATAGATTGGTCAGTTGCAAAAATAATTACTCCACTAGCTACCATCGGTGTTCCTTCATACTGAAAAAGTTTCTCTAACTAATTGTCTTGCCAAAGCCTCCTTGGTAAACCCTATTTCATGCCAAGAACTAAACCAATCCCCTATATCTATAGGTGAAAAAAATTGATATTACCATTCCATTTTAGCTCCGGCCAGCGTGGAAGAGAAAAATTCACCGGTCGGCCCATCGTCAGGGAGAGTCGCCAGCATAACCGGAGTCTGAGCTCCTTCAGCAATACTTAAGGGCGCATCTTCCGTACCCATATCCGTTCGGCACCAGCCAGGTGAGGCAGAATTAACTTTGAAGTTTGTACCTGTAAACTCTTTCGCAAACAAAACAGTCAGCGCATTTATTGCAGCTTTAGAAGATTGATAAGCAGGGCCCATTACTTCATAGACATGGGAATCTGGATTGTTAATATGAGCAAGAGAGCCCATGTCTGAAGAAATATTCACAATACGAGCACTCGAACTTTTCAACATCAAGGGTACAAACTCACGAATCATTTCAAAAGGACCGAAGAAATTTGTTTCGAAAGTCTCTTTTAATTCAGACACCTTCAGAGCGCTAGGCATAGTGCCCCATTCCTCGACAAAAGCACCTGCATTGTTTACCAGCACATCCAAGCACTCAACTTCTGATTCGACAGCACGAACAGCATCCAAAATTGTGTTCGATTTTGACGTATCAATAAGGATTGGTCTCACGTCAAAACCCTCTTTTGTCAGATTCTCTGACGCAGCTGTACCTTTTTCAACATCTCGGCACCCAAGGAAGACTATGTGATCCTTTGCTCCTAACTGCCGACATATCTCCAAACCTAGTCCGCGATTCCCACCCGTGACCAGAGCAGTTCGTTTCCCTTTATCCATCTTTGTCGCCCTATTAATAATCTAAAGATTCCTAAGCATCATTGTAAACAGAACTACCAGTCTCACGAAATTCGCTAGCTTTCTCTTCCATTCCTTGAGTTAAGGTTTTATCAGTAACTTGCTCCCCTTTACCGGCGGCGTAATCACGTACTTCCTGGGAAATTTGCATTGAGCAAAATTTCGGGCCACACATTGAGCAGAAGTGTGCCAACTTGTGTCCTTCTTTAGGTAAGGTCTGATCATGGAAGTCCCTGGCTCGCTCTGGATCGAGACTCAAGTCAAACTGATCCTCCCATCGGAATTCAAACCGCGCTTTGGACAATGCGTTGTCCCTAAGTTGCGAGCCAGGATGGCCTTTCGCCAAGTCAGCAGCATGAGCGGCGATTTTGTAGGTAATAATGCCTTCTTTAACGTCATCCTTGTCCGGCAGGCCTAAATGTTCTTTAGGAGTCACATAACAGAGCATCGCAGTTCCATACCAGCCGATCATCGCGGCACCGATAGCGGATGTGATGTGATCATATCCAGGCGCTATATCTGTAGTCAACGGGCCTAATGTATAAAACGGAGCTTCGCCACAGGTCTCCAACTGCTTGTCCATATTTTCTTTAATCAGGTGCATAGGAACGTGTCCAGGCCCTTCAATCATTGTTTGTACATCATGCTTCCACGCAACCTGAGTAAGTTCTCCAAGAGTCTCCAACTCGGCGAACTGTGCCGCATCATTAGCATCAGCGATACTACCCGGGCGTAAACCATCACCGAGGGAAAAGCTAACATCATACGCTTTCATTATTTCGCAAATATCTTCGAAGTGCTCATAAAGGAAGCTTTCTTTATGATGAAATAAGCACCATTTAGCCATGATAGACCCACCTCTAGAGACAATACCCGTCATCCTGGTTGCTGCCAAAGGGACATACGCAAGCCTCACCCCCGCGTGGATCGTGAAATAATCGACACCTTGTTCTGCTTGTTCAATTAGCGTATCTCTGAAGATTTCCCAGGTCAGGTCTTCTGCGACCCCATCAACTTTCTCTAGCGCCTGATATATAGGCACAGTCCCGATTGGAACAGGGGAGTTACGAATGATCCACTCACGAGTCTCATGAATGTTTTTTCCGGTGGAGAGATCCATAATAGTATCGCCACCCCATCGAGTCGACCAAGTCATCTTTTCAACTTCTTCTTCTATAGAGGATGTTACAGCGGAATTTCCGATGTTGGCGTTTATTTTCACTAGAAAATTTCGACCTATAATCATCGGTTCAATTTCAGGGTGATTGATGTTCGCCGGAATGATCGCACGTCCTAAAGCGACTTCTTGTCTTACAAATTCGGGAGTAACTACTTCAGGGATCGCTGCACCCAAAGAATTTCCTTCGTGGATACGACCATGCTCATATTGATCAAAATTCACCTTTTTTTGATTCTCTCTGATGGCGACATACTCCATTTCAGGAGTAATAATTCCTTGCCTTGCATAATGCATCTGACTTACGTTTTTACCCGAAAGAGCCCGCCTAGGCTTCGTGATTTTCGTAAAATGCAAATGTGATAGCTCACCATCTGCAGCTCTAGCTCTTCCATACTGAGAAGACAAATCTGACAGAGTCTCTGTATCCCCGCGTTCATCGATCCAAGCATCGCGAACCCCTGCCAAACCTTTTCTTAAATCAATAGAAGACTTTGGATCGGTGTAGGGCCCTGATGTGTCATAAACCAGAATATCTGGATTTGAAACGCTCCCAGAGACACCCGTAGTATTGTGCTGGCTGATTCGTCTCATCGGCACATTTATGTCTGCACGTGAACCCTTAATATAGGATTTTGTCGACCGAGGAAAGGGCTGGACGGCTTTTTTGTCAACTGTGGCCGACTCGCTTAAAGGGGTATCATTAATCAATGCGCTCATGCGGTACCTCTATGTCACACCGTAACCGGTGTATTGTGATAAATCTATTAGAGGTATTCTAGGGATCATCGCTTTCCTAAACGCTCAAAGCAGTGCTCAGGTTCAAAGGGTCTGCTCTCAGCCTTTGCTAAACGCAAAAACACCCCTAGCCTCTCGCTTGTGTAACTATGAATCCTAACAGTTATAAATGCAATTAAATAGCTACCCCGCACTAGTGCGGGGTAGCAAACCAAGAAGGACGGGTACCTTCTTTCAAAACGTGCCATTGGGAAACGTATGACACATAAATACTATATGTCTGAGAGACATGTCTTATTGTTGCTAACAGATTAACTTTGCGTAACGTTGCCCATAACTCCAGACGGCAAAAACTCTTAACCTAATCAGGTATTTAGAACCAACACTCCCGCATTAACAAGCAAAAAAGAGCCGAAAAATTAAGACCCACGACTTTTGGATAATCAGGACTATAATGCATGCGAACTTCTAAGAAGGCCTATGTCTAATGAGAAAGAGAAACATGCTTGATCATCTAAACCATAAAGAGCCCATATGGAACGCAGGTATGGGGCTGGGCTTAGCAGGGCCTGATCTCGTCGCCGCCATAAGCAGTGCAGGTGGATTTGGAGTCTTAGGTGCAGGGGCGATGCTGGCAAGCGAGATAAAATCCATGTTCGAGGTAACTAAAAAACTAACCAAAAAGCCTCTTGGTGCAAATATCATAATACCGATGTCAGACGGATCCGACATAGCCGCCTGCTTTGATGCAGGAGTAAAAGTTGTGGTTCTTTTTTGGGGTGACATACAACCCTATATTAAAGATGCACAAAAAAAAGGAATCTACATCGTCAGCCAATGCGGATCGGTTGAAGAAGCCGTAATCGCAGCAGATGCTGGTGCGAGTGGAATCATTATGCAGGGTACTGAAGCAGGTGGGCATGTTAAAGCCGAATCGCCTCTTTACGAAACGCTACAAAGTTGTGCTCGAGAGCTCGGTTCTATCCCCACTATAGCCTCTGGCGGGATTGGCACCGGAAAGGACATATTAAAAGCGTTAACACATGGCGCAGAGGCAGTTTCTATGGGGACTAGATTTCTTGCAACAACTGAGTCATCTGCTGCTAAAGAGTACAAAGAAAGACTCATTCTGGCTAATTCTGCTCATACAGTTATCACCAAACTTTTTGACGGTGGTTGGCCTGATGCGAATCATCGAGTAATTATAAACGGGGCATATAATCGTTGGGTTGACAACAATAGGCCCTCCCCGGGGCAAAGACCAGGCGAGGGATCTCAAATCGGAACTGTCTCTATCGAAGATACCCTCATCCCTCTGACTCGCTACACAACGTACCCTCCAACAACCGCTTTCAATGGCGATATAGAGGAAATGCCGCTCTACGCCGGCACCTCAGTGTCTCAAGTCCACGAAGTAATTTCAGTGGCTACGCTAATGTATACACTATCAGTCGAATACAAAAAAGCCCTACTAGAAAAAGCCTAACGGTTTTGTATAATCACATCACACTAAATCACGGGGAGCGAGAATGCGCGTCACACAAGCACTTATAAGAAACCTTCAACAAAAACCCAAAGCTATTGCAACTATCTTTGGAGATCGCAGTACGACATGGGAAGAACTTGTAGAAAGAATCTCAAAGCTCGCATCAGGCCTCCTCAAGTGCGGCCTGCAAACTCAAGACAGAGTTGCTATCGTAAGTCTTAACTCCGACAAGTATTTGGAAACTCTTTTTGCTACGCCCTGGGCAGGAGGTGTGATCGTTCCGATAAACTATAGATGGTCTGCCCCTGAGATCGCATTCGCATTAAATGACTCAGGAACAAAATTTGTGTTTCTCGATGATGAATTTAGCGGATTAGCAAGCGACCTTAGAAAGCTAGTCAATCATGAGTTGACTATCATAGCATTGGAAAGTGAATTCCTAGGGTCTGACGCCACACATGAGAAACTAATCGCCGATTCCGATAGCGTCCCTGAGTTCCACAACAACGGTGACGACATCTCGGGTATTTTTTATACCGGTGGCACTACCGGGAGATCGAAAGGCGTAATGCTAACGCATGAAAACCATATGTCTAATACTTTTCAATCTGCAGCGCTAATGGAAACAAGCGATGGAATGAACTATCTCCATGTCGCTCCAGCCTTTCATATTGCCGATGCTGAGTTCTTTTATACCATCACTCAATTAGCCGGCTGCCATGTTTTCGTTCCCCGATTTGAACCCCAAACATGCGCGGAAGCTATAGGCAAACATGCTATAAGCGACATAATTCTCGTGCCAACGATGATTCAAATGCTACTCGCTCTCCCTGAGTTCTCAAGTTACAACTTTAGTTCTCTCAAACATTTGTACTATGGTGCATCACCTATGCCAGAGGCAGTCGCGGGGGAGCTCATTGAAAAATTGCCGCATGTAAAGGCATACCATTTGTACGGGCAAACTGAATCAGCGCCTCTTTTAACTTCGTTGGACCCTTCGTACCACGTCACAACTGGCCCTTTGGCTGGCCGTCTAAGATCGGCCGGCAGAGCAATGCCTGCAGTTGAGATAAAGATCATCGATGAAGATGGTAACGAAGTTCCTCGGGGGACTATTGGGGAAATCATAGCTAGAGGTCCCAACATCATGAAAGGTTATTGGGGACAAGAAAAGCTTACTCAGGACACAATCAAAAACGGCTGGCTCCATACAGGTGATGCCGCGCATATGGATGAAGAAGGCTTCATATTTATTAGTGACCGTCTTAAAGACATGATTATATCTGGTGGAGAAAACGTCTACTCAGCAGAGGTCGAAAATGCAATGTATCAGCACCCCAAAGTCGCACAATGCGCCGTCATTGGAGTACCCGATGAAAAATGGGGTGAAAGAGTCCATGCCATAGTCCTTACTGAGAACGATGAAAAAGTTTCTCCAGAGGAGTTAATGTCGCACTGCCGTGCATTAATCGCTGATTTTAAATGTCCGCGTTCAATAACCCTGCGTACCGAACCTTTACCCTTATCCGGCGCAGGCAAAGTACTGAAAACAGAATTAAGAAAGCCTTTCTGGAAAGGGCTTAAAAAAGCAGTCAACTAGGATCGCAAAATAATAATCAGCCAGGGGGCATCAGCCCAAACTTCTGCCTCTGGACATCCTGAGTTGTCCAATGATCTGCATTATCGCAAAAGAACTCAATAGTGGGAACTAGCCAAGAGGTGTCGTCAAGTGTTCCAGCTTTAATAAACGCAACACCCGGCATCGAGTTGACTACAGAATATAAAGGCGAACCGCAGTTTCCGCAAAAATGTCTTAAAACACCCTCACCACTTAGACCTTTAGTTTCATAGATCCGAGGAGTTCCTTCGACAACGATCTGATCCGCACCAACTCCTACAATCGTCGAGAATGCGGAACCCGTCTGGCGTTTACAGTCCGAGCAATGACAAATACCCGTCACGCTTGAATCACCTTCCACATCATATTGTATATCCCCACACATGCAGCCACCTTTTAATTTAGACATTACGCACCTCTGATATCACTTGGTATAAAAAAAAATAAGCATTAGTATTGTACACCTTCGCTACGATACTCTCCGTAAAGCAAATCAAAGGAATCAAAGAGGAAAAAATGAAGTTAGGAATGAATATACGAAACTGGGGGCCAACAGCAAAGCCAGACTTTCTTGCTGCTTGTGCGCGTTCAGCTGATGATTCTACACTTGACTCAATTTGGTTAAATGATCACCTTGGCCTGCCACCTGTGTTTGATAACGAATACCAAATTGACCCTAGTATGGGAGATATACTTGATCCCTTAGCCGTCGCAAGTTACCTAGCAGGGATTACTGCCCGCATAAGATTTGGAACGGGTGTCTTGGTCTTGCCATATAGGCCTGCCGTCGTGACTGGTAAGTTGATTGCCAGTATACAAGTACTTTCAAAAAACAGATTCCTTCTTGGTTGTGGCCCGGGATATCTCAAAGAAGAATTTACGGCGCTTGGAGTACTCAAAACCAAACGTGGCAGGATAACTGATGAAACATTAAAATTTTTACATGATGCGTCTAACGGAGCTCTCCACAATTTACATGGCCAAGATTTCCTCATCAAACCTCAACTATCACTTCCACCCATTTACATTGGAGGCATCGCCGAAATAGCCATACCAAGGGCAATAGCCTTCGGAACAGGCTGGCAACCTGCATTTGGACAGACACCCGCTGATATAAAATCTACTATGACCGAATGGAATAGCAAGACTGACGAATCCGGATTGAAACGTTTAGAAGTAGTGATGATGAAAACGCTGCCTTTAAATGAAAAGAATAAAGCAATAGATCTCGCAGCCGCATACAAAGAAGCTGGTGTCACAGAATTTGTGCACACCCAAAGTTATGAAACAGTCGATGAGTATAAAGAGATTATTGAACAAATCGATGGCACTATTAGGCAAGCCGTTCATTAGAACAAATAACAGCAAATAATTAGAGCGAGTGCACCATGATCGATTCCGCGATTTCAGTCCGTCCACTAACCCCTGCAATTGGTGCGGTGATTGATCATGTCGATCTAAGTCATGAACTCTCACCTTCTACAGTCGATACGATCCGAGCCGCATTCTTAGAACATCAAGTGGTCTTTTTCAATCAGCAAGACTTAACACCAAAGACCCTCATTCAAGTAGCACGCAGTTTTGGCGAAATAGGATACTACCCTTTCGTAGAGGGAATGAGAGATTTCCCTGAAGTGGTAGAGGTAGAAAAAAAAGAAGGAGAGAAAGTTAATTTTGGGGGACTCTGGCACACAGATACCAGTTACCTGCAAGAACCCCCATTAGGATCGCTGCTCTACGCTCTTGATGTCCCTCCTATAGGAGGCGATACACTATTTTCAAACATGTATTTAGCTTACGACGCGCTAAGTAACAAAATGAAAGACATTTTAAATGATCTGAAGGGCGTTAATAGCGCAGAAAAACCAGATGCGGCATTGGGCCGGACCCACAGAATAGCTGAGAAGCCCAAACAGGCTACTGAAATCATCACCACCTCGGCGCATCCGCTTGTTAGAACTCATCCTGAAACAGGGCGAAAAGCACTTTACTGTAGTGCCGCTCACACGATGAATATTGAAGGCATGACTGTCGCCGAAAGCGCTCCAATACTTAATTACTTATATAATCTTCAACAACGTGAGGAGTTTACGTGCAGATTTCATTGGAAGCAAGGCTCACTTGCTTTTTGGGACAATCGCGCTGCGCAACACAATGCACTCAACGACTACCATGGATGTCGTCGGATGATGTATCGTGTGACATTGAAAGGAGATCGACCGGCTTAAAGATAACAACTGCTAGGGGAAGAAAATGACGAACAAACTTTTCACAGACGATGAGCTCCGGGAAATGGAGAAACGCACCGTTGATAGACTCACTGAAGCTATAGATGCAGGTGATTCGGAGGGGGCTAAAAAAATAGCTGGCCGAATGTACAACGAGTTCCTAAGTATGCATGACTTATACCGCAATTGGATCACGGCTACTCTCACAGAAGTAGGGCAGAGATATGGGGATCAAGCGCTAGACGAAATCATGGTTGAAGGTGTCCGAGCTTGGTGGCAACCTATTGTATCAAGCTTACCCAAAGGCGAAGACACTCTTGCTGCTAGAGTGAAAATGTTTGCCTCCGGCTTGCATGGACACCTTCAGCCACTAGGTATAACAGAAGATGAAGAGAAAATAGAAATCAAGCTGAGACCATGTGGAAGCGGAGGAAGATTAATTTCGGAAGGGAAATATGAAGGGAAAGATGCGTTCCTAAAGGTGAAAGAACCTCAAGCAATGACCTATAACCGCAGTGATTATCCCGTTTACTGCGCCCATGAATATGCCATGGAGAAAATTGATATTGAAGAGAATGGAAAACCTTTCATAGTAGTGGAACCTGCAGAAAACCTTGGCTGCGATGACTGCTCTTTATTTATTTACAAAGATCCAGATAAAATACCATTGAAATACTATGAACGGATAGGTATGAAAAAACCGTAAGACGGACAGGAGTCAAAAACCACCCAGCATCAACAAGTCGCTGGCATTGAAACTCCTACGGCTTCGGAGAAGCTCTGCAACACTCTCAATGTGAGGCCCCAGATGACCTCGCCATCATGCTTGATGCCAGGAAAATTTCGTAACTGGCCCCCCATTGGGTATTCAATCTCAGTTACGAAATCCTCGCTAAATAAATGAGATAGAGGAACCCAGAAAACGTGGGCTACTTCCTCTTTTTGAAGAGGGATAGCTTTCTCTGCTTTCTTACTTTCAATATAGTAAACGATAGGCGACAAAGTTAAATTGTTCTTCAAGTCGTTTCTTTCTATAACTCTCTGAGGCAGAGAACCGATTCTCTCGCCTTCGTTTATATCTAAGCCTACTTCTTCGCGAGTTTCTCTCTCCGCAACATGCGCAGGGCTCTCATCTAATCGAGAAGCCCGTCCTCCCGGGAATGCAACCTGCCCAGACCAAGGGTCACCTTCACGCTCGGCTCTTCGAATAAAACAGACTTCTAGTACTCCACCTCGTCTCGTTAGGATCATGGCAACAGAGGCATGAGTTGCATTTGGCTCAAATACACTCCTCTCAAGCTTTTGAGAGTCAAGAGCAGCTCTGACAAGTTCAAGACTTAGCAAAGACAATTACCATCACATTCATCTAGATCAAACCACATGACCGAACGCCAACTACTGCCCACTGGTTAGGGAGGACACACTAAACAGTCGCTTGATCTTTGAAGGCTTCATGGTCGGATGAATTGTGTCTGACATTGCATGCACTAAAGTAGCTCGATTCGTAATTAAATTAATATTTGACTGCCCTCTCCAACTGACAACAGATTTTTCCGCTTCTGTTTCACCTATTTTTGGCGATCGATACATAGCATCAAATATTTTCCACAACTCGTCCTTCTGATTAAAAACAAGTGCATTCGCTATATCAAATGTTTCGTCATCAATAAATATTATTTTGCTCTTATACGGGTGTCCATCCCACGTAGACTTAACTTCCACCACATGGCAATTCCGCAATTGCCAGCGATCGATAATTGCTCGGCTAAAAGGACCACCAAACCGAATCGGTTTTCCTTCAGTATCAATGACATCCAATACTTTTTTTGTACCTAAGTAATCCCATTGATAATCTAACACCCGACCGGCAAAGCCATCAAAATCATCTAACGTTATTTCACTCCCCATAAAGCTATCCGATCTTTCTTTAGCCGAATACCTACGAACTCGGCGTTCAGTAGGGGAATAGACGTTCACTTGGTCATCCGCATGCGCATCCTGAGCGCGCTCAACCACAAACTTCATGCCCGCTATATCAAAAGGGTCAGAGAACTCAATATAATCCTTAAAATATTTATCAGCAGCACTGGGTACTTTCATCTTATAGTCGTCTTTAGGCAGCATAGCCAAATTACTCAAATACACTCGATGGAACTCTTGTATTACCCGTCGCTCGATACGACCGTCACCTTCGATACCGTAACTAGACTCTTTCTTTCCATTTTTTCCGTCTCCTTGATCAATATATGTCATTGCAAGTTTCGAGACTTGATATCCTGTAAACTGCCATCGATAAATATTATTCCAAGCTACCATAAGACCAGCGTGCTCCAAAGATGCGGCTGCAATTTGTTCGTTAGAGAATGGTCGGCCGGCTTGATAATCTTCAAGCTCTCCCCCAGCGCCGAGTTTTGGCTGCCCCGCATATTTATTTGTCGCATCTTGATAAGCTTTAAAAAGAGGATATTTTTTGGTCTCTTGTATAGTGATAGAGCTACCAGGATAAGAAAATTCATCAACGTAACCTGGTGGCATAAAAGGGCGAACTAGGTCGAGATTGGTGTCAGTCACCACAGTCCCTGCAGTTGGCGGATCAACAGTGACAACCTGATTAAGCCAAGTAGTAATATCTGCTCGGGACACGGAGGCGGCAGCGCCCTGTGTAGCGAAACAAGCGATGCCAATAAAACCAAAAACTCTAAAAAAAGATAATACCTTCATCCGAAAGCCGCTCCATAAATACCACCTGTCCAAAATTGGACAGGTAACTGCGCAAAGAAGTCACATCATCAAATAGTTAAGCTGCTGCTACCTGGTCTTTTTGTTCAATGTCTGCAAGCACAGGCATCAGATATTTTTTAAACTCTACAGGGCTTTCCGACATCGGGAAATGCCCCATACCTTCCATCAAGGTATATTGCGCTCCCGACACCTTGTTTGCTAGCTCTTGGCATGCCTCTGGATAAGCAGACCAGTCATATGTTCCGCTGAGCACATAAAACATACACTTTGCCGTATCAATTTCGCTAGCGGTCTCTCTAAGATCATGTTCTATCCCATAATAATTTAAGTCGCCGGAAAACACTGGCGGCGCACCCTGACTGTAAGCCCAGACTGTCTCTCTTACACTGGCCTCCGGAGAGTGAGGAGAACAAAGGCTCAGCATCATGGCAGCCTTCGTGTCATTAGATAACCTAGGATGCCTCCACCATTTCTGAAACATTTTATCGAATCCTCCACTATGACATGAAGATTCTAATCCAATACAGGCTCTAAACTCGTCTGGGTAATGACAAGCTAAATCGGCGGCCAAATGACCTCCCATAGAACACCCCATAAAAACAGGTTGAAATAAATCAAGCTCTTTCACAAAACTGATCCAAAATTTCATGAACCAATCTTTCTTCAACTTATACTCATCTTCCCAGTAACGGTTTTCTACCGGCGGCAAAGACTTCCCGTGCAGAGGAAGATCGAGTGCGATGACTCTATAGCGAGACGTAATATCTTTATCTTCCAATAGGTGTCGATATTGACGGCTGTCGGAGCCTGCGGTGTGCTGACAGACCAAAGGGATACCCTCTCCAGCCTCTTCAAAATAAACACGATATTCAATGCCTTCCACATCAAGGTATACATAACGTCCGACAATATTTGAAAAACGAGCCATTTTAATTCTCCTTTAAGCTGCCAATTTCTGGGCGTTATAACATTCGGCCATACAGGCGTGGATTCTGCGTATGGAGGAATAGTAAGCGTATGCCGACTCAAGATCCCCTCCAAATTCGAGCTCGTGATGAAACGAAGCCGCAAACCAATCATGATAAAAAGGTTCTGGTTTTTCTCGCAGCATCTCCACCCAAACCGTCTCCGGAGCTGAAACACTTATCGTGTACGAATCGAAGCCCTCAGTGCCGCTTACAAAAGTGTCTACTTTGCCGTTTTCAATACGCATAAAGTATAGATCAGTTCCAATAGAGAATCTTAAATCACAATACCAAAATCGAGCACTAAGTGTGAATTCTTTATCGCTGTTTAGCCTCTCTGAGATAGCTTCTACTGGTAACACAATGGAGCGCTCCATTTCATTTTCTCCTTTTCTTTCAGTTCAATAAAATCAGGCACTAAATGCTTTTTTAAGCGCTATTGCTTGTTTATTAGCAATTTCAGCTCCTGCGGGCCGCTGATTGATCAAGTCTAACGCACCACCTAAATCAGGAATCTCTGCCACAATGTCCCAGTCGTAGATAGCTTGGCATACAGGAGCAGCATAAATGAAAGTGTGAGCAGCAACAATATCAGCAGCCGAAAAAGACCCACACAAATACTCATCAAAAGTGCATAAGTGTCGTAAAGCCGATAGACCACTTTCCATCACAGGTTTGACTTGTTCAAAAGCTGCTTCGTCTCGGGGCTCGCCGAAGAACACTTCACCATAAAGCCGTCGGCAAGAGAGTTCAATATATAACTCTAGACATTTCATTACCTGTCGCACTCTCGCAGCTCTAAAAGCTTCTCTCGGGAATAGTGCTATACCATCATGAGTCGCATCTAAATATTCGATGATTACACTTGCCTCAGACAAAAATTGCCCATCGATATCAACACAAGGGAGTTTCCCCATAGGACTTTTAATTTTGAACTCATCGTCTTGTGACGGTTGCGTATCAATAGATTCAAAATCAATTCCTTTCTCTAGCAAGGCAAACTCGACCTGATTGAAATAGTTACTTACTGAATATCCGTAAATTTTAATCATCTAATGTGTCCTATGTTAGTCTGGTGTCTTCTAAATTAGTCTAAGCGGGTGTGTAAAGTTCTATGATCTCAGTGACGTTCAACTCAGATAAATCAATACTGTGACCCCCATGATTTTCCAAACAATCTCGCGCCGATAATGCTAAGTTAACAGTTAAGCTTCAGGAATTGAAGTCCTGCAAAGAAAACTTTGAAATAAATGGAGGAAAAAATGCGGCTCCCCGACATGAAAACAGAAGAGCTGTCTGTAGAGCAATCTGTGCTGCTTGAAGCAATACAAAGTGGACCGAGAAAAGGAGGCATTGGAGACAACCCTCTAGGGGGACCATTCGGGGTTTGGGTCAGAACCCCAGTGTTGGGCCAAGCCATTCAGTCTCTTGGATCCACTATCCGTTTTGAAACATCGCTACCTAGTGATATCCGTGAGATAGTGATTTGTACCGTTGGGACATTTTATCAATCTGAGTTTGAGGTCGCGGTCCATAAAGACATTGCGATTAAAGCGGGCGTCAGCGTGGAAGCCCTAGAACGATTGTGTAGTGGACTAGATCCAAAATTTTCCGGCGCTCAGAAAATTGCGCATCAATTGACGACTGAAATGTTAAAGCAACACCAGATTTCCCAAAGCACTTATGAGGCTGCCTTGATTTCTCTCACAACTGAAAACATCATGGAATTAGTCGCAACCGTGGGTTATTACTGCCTGGTGTCTCACACGCTTAATGCTTTCGAAATACCATTAAATGATGACATGCTTTCGCCTTTTAGATAGACAGATCCTAATTTTCGCACCTTGTTATCAAGACTGTACCAAAAATTGTTGTAACACTTCATCACGATGCTCATCAAGTCTGGGGCCTGCTGTTCTCACAGAACCTGGCGTGTTCGAGTAGTGGACAGGAACACCTGACATCGTTATCTCAACTTTCGAATCCGGCACAGATACAGTTCTCAACATATCCCGGACACTTATGTGAGGATCGTCAAATATGTCTGCGATGTTATTTACAGGCCCAAAAGGAACTCGGCCACCTAGCTTTTCTGCCAGCTCTTTTTTATTGAATAATGAGGTCCAAGCCGTTATCTCCGCTCTAACTTCTACCGCATTTTCTACTCGCAATTCATTGGTTTTAAATCGTTCTTCATTTCTCAATTTCGCGTTATCCATAACCTCAACCAGCTCATGCCACTGGACATTAGTTGGGCACCCTAAAGCGATCCAACCGTCCGCAGACTCATATACTGAAAACGGATTAACTAAAGGATGTTCATTTCCTGCCCCTTCCGAAATCGCCCCATCAACTGAGTACCGATATACGCTTCTTTCACAAAGGGCGAGCATTGCGTCATACATAGCTACATCTACAAACTGCCCTTCTCCTTTCTTCTCGGCATATCTGACGCCCGCGACTATACCGAAGGCTGCCATTAATCCTGGGACAATATCACCCACTCCCGGTCCAGCTTTCATTGGAATCCCTACTGGCCCAGTCATTGCCATAAAGCCTCCCATTGCCTGAGCCACAATGTCAAAAGCAGGCCACTCATTGTAGGGACTCTCACCAGTCCGTTGATCACCAAACCCACGAATCGCAGCGTAAACAATCTTTTTATTGATCTCTCGCAAAGTTTCATAGCTCAAACCTAGTCGATCCATCACTCCACTTCGAAAATTCTCAACTACTACATCTGCAGTTTTGATCAACTGCAAGAAAATACTTTTATCGTTTTCATCTTTGAGATCCAATGCAATACTGCGCTTGTTACGATTGATACTATGGAAGTATCCTCCTTGTTCTTTCTCTATATCATCTGCTGAGAAAGGCCCTAACCCTCGGGACATATCACCAGTAGGAGGTTCAATTTTAATAACATCAGCACCATGATCCGCTAGAACCATAGTGCAATAGGGGCCCGCTAGCATTTGCGTGAGGTCTAAAACCACAACCCCTTCAAGAACTCCAAAACTCAGCTGTTTACTCATATAATTGTTAGACCTTATTCTTGTGTATGTACTGCACTATCGTCCTTCTTTGCCCAAAAGAGCATCAGAGATAATCCTTAGCTGTATCTCGGAAGTACCTTCGAAGATCTTTGTTAATCTTGCATCTCGCCAATGTCTTTCGACGGCACACAATTTTGTATAACCAGCG
Organism: uncultured Gammaproteobacteria bacterium; assembly: GCA_938082545.1. GTDB lineage: Bacteria > Pseudomonadota > Gammaproteobacteria > UBA4457. The sequence continues at coordinate 59,055 of CALKCL010000009.1, read as the reverse complement.
CCTCCAAGTATTTGCAGCGCGTCGCTTGTCACTCTTTCAGCCATCTCACTTGCAAAATACTTAACCATTGATGCTTCTTTATCGCATCTTTGCCCTGTATCTATACAAGAGCACACGTAATAGAGTAATTGTCTTGCCGCCTCTATATCAGTTGCCATGCGAGCCAACTTAAATCTTAGATCCTGGAAAGCTGCAATTGGTTTGCCAAATTGCTTCCTCTCTTGCGCATATGCAAGGGCATCTTCCAGTCCACCTTGCGCCAAACCGATCGACCGTGCAGCTGTATGTGCACGAGCTTCATCAAGACCTTTCGCTAGGGCATAAAAAGCCTTGCCTTCCTCGCCAATTAAGGCGTCGTGAGGCAATCTAACGTGATCAAAAGCAAGTTCCCATGTATTCCAACCAAAATAGCCTATTTTGGGAATGGTCGACCCACTGACTCCCAAAGGAAGCTTTCCTCGAGGTTTCTCAATCAAAAAAGCACTGATCCCTAGGTGTGGCTTCTCCGCAGATTTGTCAACACCGGTGCGTGCAAATAACAAAATGTAATCAGCGCCATCTGCAAATGTGCACCAGTATTTATTTCCGGTGATTTCCCATCCATCGATAGTCTTCTCAGCTCGACATGAGATAGATGCCAAATCAGAACCGGTGTCGGGCTCTGACAATGACATCGCGCCTAGATATTCCCCAGCTACCACTTTGGGCATAAGTCTATTCTTTTGCTCATCTGATAAAAGATCCATCGTCAAAGTACCATTACCACGCGCTATGATGCTCGACACACTCATCCAACCCCGAGCCAGTTGCTCAGTTATAAGACAATATTCGAAGCAACCCAAACCACTCCCGCCATACTTCTCAGGCAATCGAATGCCAAAGTAGCCCATGTCTGCTAGTTTTTGCCTGAGTTCAAGTGGGATCTCGCCCTGCTCTGGATCGAGTCTATTTGCCACAGGCAATACTTCTTTCAAAGTGAAATCTCTGGCTGTATCTCTAATCATTTGACGTTCTTCATTCAACAAAAGGCTATCCGTCACACACAGTCCTCTAATATTTTTATTTAAAGAATACTATTAGCAGATCGCGAATTACCTCCGCGAGAAAATTATGTAGCTCCGGATTGAAGTATACCCGCTTCAACCATTTCAACAATCTCCTCAGGAGTTTTCGACAGTAAAGAACTTAAAATATCAGCATTATGTTCGCCAAGACAAGGAGCCCTATAATCTTGATTAGCTTCATACGCTGAAGTTTTAATCGGCATACCAGGTATTTTGAACTCCCCTGCAATAGGATCAACTACTGATCGCACAGTACCTCTTTCTACCAAATGAGGATGATCAATCGTTTCGGCCACAGTCAAAACAGGGGCACATGGAACATCATATTCTTCTAACTTTTTAATTGCACCGGCAACATCTGGAAAAGTTTTTAACCATTTTTCTATGACCTCAATAACTTCATCCTGACGCTCTACCCGTTCCGCATCGGTTAGCCAGCCTTCTTTCTCCAGTAGTTCATTTTTATCCATCGCCGCACACAAATCTGCCCAATGATGCATAAAAGCCATCAACATTATATCGCCCCCATTCCCCCGGTACACACCAGCAGGGCACAAATATGAAACATGCCGCCCTCCACGCGTAGGCATAATCTTCCCTCCACTTCCTGAGTGTTGATGCACGTTAACCTCGTGGTTGTGGTAGTAACAGTCCAATAAAGAAATGTCGAGATGTTGTCCTCGCCCAGTACGAGCGCGATGGAGTAATGCTGCTGCTATACCAAAAGCCCCATGGACCCCTGTACTCACATCGCCTATTCCAACCAAAGGGATGCATGGGGACTCGTCGGGGTGTCCAATCATGCTAGTCACTCCAGAATACGCTTGGGCGATGTAATCATAACCAGGCTTCTTAGATAAAGGACCTTCTTGTCCTAATGCTGAAATAGAGCAAAGGATGATGTCACTCTTCATTTGCTTTAAAGAATCATAATCAAGGCCCATATCGGCCATCACTCCTGGCCTGAAGTTTTCTACGACAACATCACATTTTGGAACCAATTCTCTGACTAATGCCATACCTTTAGGATCACGCAAGTTGATACAAACACTTTTTTTATTCAGATTATGTTGGATATGATAAAAACTTCTATCTGCACGCAATTTAGAAATCTTTCTTGTTAAATCTCCGAGCGGTGCCGCTTCAATCTTTATAACCTCAGCGCCTAGTTCTGCAAACATTCGGGTACAAGTTGGTCCGGCTAGCGCGCGCGTGAAATCTAATACCCGTATACCTGACAAAAGATGCTCTTCACCGGCACTCATAATTTTCTGGTTCCAAAATCAGCTTTACTCTCCATTTGAATTCTCCAAGAAACTACAATAGTCGTGAGACTTTTTCTCTTCGCCTCAATTAATACCTGCTTTTTTTTCAGCCGCTTCTATCGCTTGCATGATGAGCGTGTTAATAGTCATCGGCCCCACGCCACCAGGGACAGGAGTGTAAGCCTTCACCCTATGCTCTATCCCGTCTAAACAAACATCACCAATTCCACCTGGGTGGTATCCTGCGTCCACTACTACAGCATCATCTTTAATCCAGTCACTTTGTATAAAATGCGGGCGACCCACGGCTCCCACTAGAATTTCAGCTTGGCCAATCAAAGCGGCTAAGTCCTGAGTTTTTGAATGACACATGATCACTGTCGCATCGGAGTTAAGCAGCATCATCGCCATTGGTTTGCCAAGAATCGGGCTTCTACCTACAACTACTGCAAGCTTCCCAGCAATATCTAGCTTGTAGTGAGACAGCAACCTCATAATTCCTGCAGGGGTTGCGGAACCATAAGCTTTTTCTTTCATCGCCATACGGCCAAAGCCATGAGTAGTAACTCCATCAACGTCTTTGCTCGTGTCAATGGAATCAAAGCAAAGCCTCTCATCAATCTGCCCGGGAACGGGGTGTTGTAAGAGGATCCCATGTACATTTGTGTTGTCGTTAAGTTCTTTTATTTTTGACATTAATTCAGAGGTTGTTGTCGATTCCGCTAGCTCAATCTTTAAAGGCTCAATGCCAACTCTCTTACAAGCTTCTCCCTTCATCCGCACGTAGGTTGCAGATGCAGGATCAGCACCTACAAGTATCGTTGCCAAAATAGGCTTCTTGCCCCCCGACAGTTTCTCTAACACTAGAGCCCGTTGTTTGAAGGTTTCTTCTGCTGCAATAGAAACAGCTTTCCCATCAAGAATCATACAAGTCATTGAAAAACTCCAAACCGTCAGCCAGTGAAAAAAGGTCGCGCGATTTCAGCTTGTGCGACCTCAATAACAAGCACAGTAGAATCTGATTTTCTTACGCATTTAATGCAGGCAAAAAATCTTTTACCGAAAAATGCCCACAGACTTTCTCATCGTCATCATAAAACTCCACTAACTGCTCGCTATTCCCGCGGTAACTGACATAGGCAACTGTATCCTCCATGAACTCTTCATCATGAATATCATTATCCGCTTGGAAGCAGTAATCTCCAGGACCAAACGTACAACCAATAGCGTGGTTGCAAACCTTTCCTTCAACGATATAAATATGCGTTTCACAAGTATGTTTATGTTTCCCTGAACGATAGCCTCCTTTTATTTTAAAAAGAGCCTCAACGCTATGCTTAGCTTCATCTATAGATAGAACTTTTACTGAAAAATTCTCATCTAATTCGAACCATGATTTTTGACTGGCCATCCCTGCAGATATTTTTATTTCCCCGCCGTCATTCAGAACTGCGCTCATAACATTACCCCTATAGTTTTGCTTTGTGAAAAATCAATAATGAACTATATTGTAAAACAATATCATCAACATAAGCCAAAAAAAACGTTGGCTATGAATTTCGCGAACTTTAAGAAGGTTTCGCGCCATAAATCTGATGCACGAATTCTCATTTTAAGAAAAAGAGTACATCTAAAGAGGTGAAATATGGTAGAAATCATCCACGGAAAGGCAGTAAAATTGTCCCCATTGATTCACAGGGTCACCGCTCCTAATTCCGGACCGATGACAGGGCTTGGAACAAACTCGTACATTGTCGGAACAGAAGAATTAGCCTTAATTGACCCCGGGCCAGCAATCGCAAGTCATATAGACGCAATTGTAGAACACGCTGCAGGGAGGCTTAAATGGATTCTAGTAACACATACCCATCGCGATCACTCCCCTGCAGCGCGACCTATTGCTGAAGCGACAGGCGCATCGCTAATTGGCAATGTGATTGCTAACGATGGATTTCAGGATGAAACGTTTACTGGTGCAACTTCAGTAAAGCAAGACGATTGTATTAATTCAAAAGACTTTACTATCAGAGCTCTACTAACACCAGGGCACGTGAGCAACCACGTTTGCTATCTTGTTGAAGAAGATAAAATCCTTATAACAGGAGATCATATGATGCAAGGCTCTACCGTGGTCATTATTCCTCCCGCTGGGAATATGTCTCACTATATCGAGTCTTTGCGGTGCATGCTAGCATATCCACTTGATTTTATAGCACCGGGGCACGGTACTCTAATAGCGGACCCTCATAAAGAAATTAAACGCCTGATCAAACATAGGCTTGGTAGAGAGAAAAAAGTCCTCCTGGCAATAGAAAAAAACCGTGAATGTCGCTTAGAAGAGCTGGTGCCAATAGTCTATGATGACGTTGATGCATCACTGCATCGATGGGCGGCGCTATCGCTCGATGCCCACCTTATTAAATTAAAAGCTGAAGATAAAATTATTGAAAATGAAGGTGTTTGGTCTCTGCCATTAACTTGACCAGTTAAACGCAATGAAATTTGGGAGACTTGAATGAAGTGGATCGCTATCGGGAATATAGAAGTCGGCCGTATTGTCGAGTCAGACGGTCCTTTTATGTCTGTATTTGACTTCTTCCCTGACGCTACCATGGAAGCAATAGAACCTCATCGTTCTTGGCTGACTCCCAACGCGTTAACTTCGGGTACGCATATGCTCAACATGCCTATCCAAAGTTATATTGTAAAGACACCCACCAGTACTATCCTCATCGATAGTTGTGTAGGGAATCATAAAACTGTTGATTGGTATCCCGCTTGGCATAATAAAAACGACACTCAGTACTTTGATAGCTTTAAGAAGCTCGGTCTACATCCGGATCAGATAGATGTCGTTCTTTGTACCCATCTACATGTTGACCATAGTGGTTGGAACACACAACTTGTGGATGAACGCTGGGTTCCAACCTTCAAAAATGCAAAATATATTTTATCGCGTACCGAATGTAAAAATGCTGAAATGCTGAGCGTAAAGTATGGCGACCCCACATTCAATGAAAATGTTCTTCCGATTATAGAGGCGGGGCAAGCCATGCTGGTTGACGACGATTACGAGATTGATGAGGCGGTGCGTCTAGAGCCGACGCCAGGGCATACGCCGGGTCACTGCGCTATCCATCTTTCTAATCGCGGACACAATGCAGTTGTGACGGGCGATTTAATACACAGTCCCATACAATGTCAATTTCCAGCATGGAACTTTAAGTTTGACTCAGACAAAGAGCTTGCCGCTAAAACGCGACTTGGCTTTTTAAAGAAGTACAGTGACTGCAGTACTCAAGTATTAACTTGCCATTTCCCACAGCCTTCTACGGGGCGCATCATCACAAGCAAAGATGCATTTCATTTTGAGTACACTTGATCTAGGCTCAAATACTCCAATCCGACCATTCATTTTTTGTTTGTCTGAACGAGAGATATTCAATCGCTGATGCACTTGATGCCTCGATCATAGGTAAATGGCCGATATCAGACATAAGAACAAAAGTCCCATTTACCAACTTTGTCTTTAATGTGTCCATTCCTGAATAGTGAAGCACCCTGTCGCGATCACCCCAAACGACTAATGCCGGCATAGATAACTCTGCTATCGTGTCTTCAATAGTTATTCGGTCAGAGTTTAACTCAGTGAAGATTTTATGATTGAATTCTGAGTCACGAATCGCCCGTTCCAACAACACATCTCGGAATTTTTTAGGCATCATCGGGATCTTATGAAAACAATACCCGGCTAGTGCATCAAAGTCTTCAGATGTCTCGATCACTAAGGGGTTCTCTGCCTTAGAAAGCTCGAATGGGGATGTCGAAGGGAACATATCACTTGGCTCAGCGTTAGCAATACCAGCAGGAGCAAGCAGCCATAAACTGTTTACTTGGGCCGGTATTTTATGTGCCAGCATGATTGCCAGATAACCACCCATAGAGTTGCCTCCGACATCGACTCTCGTTTCACCGATTTGCTCCAAAAAAATCTGCAATCGCTTAACTTGAGACGCCACACCGTAAGAGCTGCTAGCGTGGCGACTAGCATCACCAAAGCCCGCTAGATCTGGAAGATACAAATGGAAATGCTTGGCCAGTTGAGGCGCCACCTTAAGCCAATGATCTTTATTCGCTCCAAAGCCATGCAAAAGAATGAGTGGTGGCCCCTTACCTCCTTCGAGGTACGGCATGCTATGCCCGTCTACTTTCGCCTCCTTCAGTTTCAATCCAGCAGACATCCTGGTCAAGAGGATAACTCCGTCATAAAAGCGACTCGGGAATGCGAGGTAGCTGACCCATAGCAAGCCCGTAATCAGTAACAATATATTTATAATAACCATGAGACCCACCTAAGTAATAACTGCGCCATCTCGACTTCAACCTGCCAGTCAAGTCAGCAGTGAAATACAGTGTATCCTCTAGATCTTTTAGATAATAGCGTTGCTAGGCTATTAATCGCTATACTGTTTTCAAAATCAAAGTCATTAAATACCCACCGCTACAAAAGATCTGATAGAGATAGGACTATATTTGAGACACAAAAAAAGGGGCATACAAGAATGGATTTAAAGCTAAAAGAGAAAAATGTAGTTATCACTGGAGGAAGCAAAGGGATAGGGCGAGCGACAGCTCTAGCCATGGCAAGTGAAGGCGCCAACGTTGCCATATGTGCCCGTGGTAAAGATCCCTTGCAAGCCACCTCATCTGAGCTGGCAGCATTAGGCATCAACGTCTTCTCTCGATCGACTGATGTTGCGAACCCTGAAGAGTTAACAGCGTTCTTAAACGAATCGAGAGAAAGCCTCGGAAGCGTAGATATCCTAATAAATAATACCTCAGGTTTCGGCATGACAGACGACGAAGCAGGATGGAAGGTAAGTATTGATATAGATCTAATGGCAACGGTCCGTGCGACACAGCAGGTCATCCCGTGGATGGAAGAATCTGGAGGTGGAAGTATCATCCATGTCTCTTCTATCTCAGGTCTAGAAAGCGGTTCTCCTCCTGCATATGCTGCCGTCAAAGCTGCCCTCCTTAATTACACGAAGACGACTGCCAATCTTGTGGCGAGCAAGAATATACGCGTAAATTGCGTGGCACCTGGCTCGATATATTTTAAAGATGGCTTTTGGGATGTAGTACTAGAAAATGATAAAGACATGTTTGACTCCATCGTAGCTAGTATCCCTTTTGGAAGAATGGGAACTCCAGAAGAAATTGCTGATGTAATAACCTTCATGGCCTCGCCGCGCGCTCAGTGGGCATCTGGCGCCACACTTGTCGTAGATGGTGTCCAGCACAAAGGCATTTATTAACAATAGCTAGAGTAAAGATCATGGTGCAAAATTCATATTATTCAGAGGCAGATCACGGCCCATTCAAAACTGTAAACTTAGGGCCATTTGAGTTGGAGGAAGGGATAATACTTCCTGGACTAAATATAGCTTACGCCATTCATGGGTCACTTAACCTGAAAAAAGATAACGCTATATTAGTTCCAACCTGGTACTCAGGCACGAGTAAAATAATGGAGACCGTTTTCATAGGAGAAGGCCGAGCGTTAGATCCATCGAAATACTGTATTATTGTAGTCAATCAAATAGGCAGCGGCATATCGAGTTCTCCACACAACATGAGCGTGCCTTTCTCTATGAGCGCCTTTCCAAAGATTCGTATTGGGGACGATGTAAGAGCTCAGCACATCTTAATCACCGAACATCTGGACATACAAGAACTCGCCCTAGTGGTTGGAGGCTCAATGGGGGCCCAGCAGACTTATGAATGGGCAGTGCGGTATCCCGATATGGTTAAACGCGCGGCTCCTATAGCAGGATATGCCAAAAACACCGATCACGATTATTTGTATGCTCAAACTCTTATTGAGGCTATTACATCCGATAGTGGATGGGCAAATGGCGAGTATTCTCACCATCACGAGGTTAAAGAAGGTCTTAAAAGACATGCCAAGATATGGTCTGTAATGGGATTTTGTACTGAGTTCTTTGCACAAGAATGCTGGAAGACACTCGGGTTCTCCTCTGCAGAAACCTTTCAAACGGACTTCATGGAAGCTCTTTTCACTCAAATGGACCCCAATAATTTATTGTGCATGGCCTGGAAATGGCAACGAGGCGATGTTAGTCGGCTGACCGACGGAAACCTTGCTACAGCCCTTTCTCGTATAAAAGCGAAGACATTTGTAATGCCAATCGATACCGATATGTTTTTTAAAATCGAAGACTGTAAGCGGGAACAAGAACTTATAGCCGGGAGTGAGCTAAGGCCGATAAAAAGTCTAGGCGGTCATTTAGCCTTGTTTGGATTCGAACCCTCCTACCTGGAGCAGATAGACACACATCTAAAAGAGCTGTTATCTCTATAAATAATGAACTAGGAATATTTTATGACTAAGGTTAATCGACAATGGCTTCTCGCAAAACACCCTGAGAAACAGCTAACCGAGGATTGCTTTGAGTATAAAGAAGAAAATCTACCTGAAACGGATCTTGCGCCTGGAGAAATCCTGACTCAAAATTTAGCATTCTTATGCGCGCCCACTATGAGAAACTGGATGGATCGGCCCAACAACAGCTTGTACCCATCCATACCTCTGGGCCAGCCAGTAATGACCTTGTCTGTGGCAAGAATAGTTGCATCGAAAGCCCCCGAATATATCGTTGGAGATAGAATTTCTACCCGTGCCACTTGGCAAGATTACGAAGTGATTTCAACATCCTCTGTCCCCATTAGTAAAATTCCGAAAGACATCAGTGCTATACATGCACTTGGGAGGTACGGTCTAAATAGCCTAACTGGCTACTTTGGCTTGATGAAGGTTGGGAAACCAGAAACCGGCAACACCGTAGTCGTATCTGCAGCGGCTGGCTCCACTGGTTCAATTGCCGCACAAGTAGCCAGACTGCACGGCTGTAAAGTCATTGGAATTGCCGGGGGCTCTAAGAAATGTAGCTGGCTTAAAGAGAGCTGTGGCTTAGATGGAGTTATTGACTATAAATCACAGAATGTGGAAAAAGAACTCGGTATGCTCTGCCCTAAAGGTATTGATGTTTTCTTCGACAATGTAGGAGGTGAAATACTTCAAGCTGCTGTTGAAAACATGGCATCTCACGGAAGAATAATTCTGTGCGGTCAAATCGCAAGCTACGATAACGACCAGCCGGCGGAAGGCCCTAAGAATATGATGCGTATGATCTACGGTAGTATAACCATGCAAGGCTTTTTAACCCGCAACTACACGGATGAGTTCCCCGCAGCCATAGAGTACCTAAAGAGCAAAGATGAAAAAGGGGAAATAGTTTTTCGAGAAGACGTACGTGAAGGGTTTAAGAACATCCCTTCAATATACAAATCGTTATTCTCTGGTTCCAACGAGGGAGCTCTAATAGCGCAGATAGATCCTTCTGCACACAATATCTGATAGGAATTGAAGTCTGACTGGGGAGAAATTTCACCAGTCAGATCAGCAAAATTAGAACATCGCAGGTGCTTTTAAATTTAACGCACGTTCCATATATTCTAGCTCTTCCTCTCGGTCAGGCAACGGTGCCGGTGCAGTAAACACGCCGTCTTTAGTGAGCTCATCAACCACTGTTTGGCTTCGAGGATAAGCATTACCAAAAGTGTCCATCGAAAACAACTCTTCAAATGGGCGCTTTGGCTTTTGTCCGCCAGCCTCCCAATGCTCAAGTGGATATCCAACTGTTTGCATGAGCAGCAACCGGCAGTGGGACGGCACACCTAGCGTCTCAAGAATAGCATCTCCGTTAGGCGTCCCCAGACAACAAGTTCCAAGGCCTTGTTCATACGCCATTAGGGTGGCTTGCGCTATTCCTTGACCACAGTCAATTTCATTCAAACCAGGCATTTTAAGAAAATCTTTTATGCCTTCAAAAGAAGGAAGGAATGTTTCTTCAAGAGTGGTTGTTTTTAATTCTTTGGAACCTACACCAAGCGCTCCAACATTAACTAGCTCTCTCAACCGATCACCTTGCTCTTCTACTACTTCAGGATCGCAATACCAAACGATGACTACCGGAGCCAAGCGGAGTTGCCAGCCGACAACAACCGCCTTCAATGAATCTAGTACTTCTTGCGAGGCCGTATGACGATGTATTGCAACAGCTCTTAAAGACTGTACATTCCCCCAGTGAGAGGCAATGCGAGCAGCCTCGAACATCATCTGTATCTTTTCAGGCTCTACAGCCTTATAGGGTTTTAGGTAGCGAATTGTTCGCCTGCGCCCAAGAGCTTCTCTTAATTCCATTATTTAATCTCCTCAGATATATTTTTGCCATTTCACCACAAGATTTTTTATACCTGTGCTGGTAATCGTGCCAGACGCACTCAATTAACGCCTAATAAAGCAAGCTTCTACGATTATACAATAACTCAAGTTCTCACTGCTGCCCAGCTGTTTCACTTCTAAAACCCGCTATAATACGATTACAATCTATGCTTTATATCTTACGAGAGTTGGGAAACTTATTTCTCAACTCTCGCGGTAATACCTTAGAATCGAGGGAGAACAAACTGTGGGCTCAGAAGCTAAAGATATCGCAATATTGTCTAACCTGATCGAAGTGAAGTCGTTAGAAAATCCGAATATCGAAGTCTTGACATTTGTATCTATCACGGACGAGGGGTATCAGGAAGAAAAGCGAACCTACAAGAATTTGTGGGAGAACGGTCAGCGTATAGCAAGAGCCCTAGATGAAGAAAAAATAAATAGAGGTGAAGCGTTTGCAATAGTCACGCTGAATCATCCAGAGTTTGTTGATGCTATGGTCGGGTCCTCTATCGCAGGGACTGTTTTTGTTCCCATAGACCCGCGCACAAAGGGCAAGAAATTAACTTACATGCTAACCCACTCTGATTGTAGGGGCGCGATTATCGGAGATTATGCACTAGAAAATCTCAAGGAAGTATTATGTGACTGTCCTCTACTAGAGTGGATCTGGGTTCTAGGAAGCGAATCACAACTACCTGATTTTCCTTTGAGAACAGAAAGTATCTCTAGCATTTTATCTACTACAGTCGAACCTATGGAAACTCGCGTCAGTGATCCTGATGAACCGATGCAAATGTTGTTTACTTCAGGAACGACTGGTGATCCAAAAGCTATTTTGTCGCCTTATGCTCGGTTTGGATTTGTTGGGCAATTAGGAGAGGTATTCGGTCTTAAGCCAAATGATAGGCCATATAGTGGACTGTCCTTAACTCATGCAAACGCTCAGTTAATTACTCTTGGGACAACGCTTTACATGGGTCTGAAAGGAGTATTCAGTCGTAAATTTACGAAATCAAAGCTTTGGGATATAACCCGGCATTACGGCTGTACCACTTTCAACTTGCTCGGCGGCATGACTACTGCCATATATAGTGAAGCTGCAATGAAAACCGATACTGATAACCCAGTCAGATTTATTCTTAGCGCAGGCATGCCAGCGAATATTTGGAGTGCTTTTGAGAAGCGGTTTGATTGTGAGATCTATGAATTCTATGGGGCTGCGGAAGGTGGTGTACTCATTAATCCTCCAGGAGCAGGCCCGGTGGGAAGTATAGGTAAGCCTCCGCCAAGTCTTGTAGCAAAAATTGTTGATGAAAATGACGTAGAAATTATAAATGGAGAAGCTGGTGAAATAGTTTTTCAGAATGCAGATGGCGACTGCCCGAAAGTGCTTTACCACAAAAACAAAAAAGCGTCAGAAGAGAAAACTGCTGCTGGTTGGTTAAGAATGGGTGATATAGGTCATCGTGATGAAAATGGATGGTATTATTTCCATTACAGGAAAGGAGGCGGGATAAGGCACAATGGCGATTTTGTTAACCCCGCGTTTGTAGAAAAAGAATTGGCGGAACATCCGATGATAGACGATGTCTTTGTATATGGCGTGCCGTCTTCTAATGGCGTTCCAGGAGAAAAAGATGTTATAGCCGCTATCGTTGCTGTAGATGAAGCATCATTTGACAGCAGTGAAATCTTTCGTGCGTGTAAAGAAAAACTGGAATCCAACTTCGTGCCTAGTTATATACAGCTAGTGCCTGAAATTCCTAAAACTGCCTCCGAAAAACCGCAAGAAAGATTTCTACTAGAAGCTTTTTCAAACCAAAAGGACAACATCTTTATCGCCCCCTAAAAAGTTAGAGAACATACCTATGAATGAAACAATCACTGACATTATCTCCTTAATAAATCAGATAGATGATGGAAGTAAAATAGCAATTTTTAAAGACTGTTCTGTGCCTATGTCACTAGGTCGGGGTCTAATAAAACGACAAGCGCGAAATCTACACCTCGTAACAGTCCCTACTGGCAGTTTTCTCCCAGATATGCTCATAGGAGCCGGCTGTGTATCAACCATAGAAACAGCTGGAGTATCGCTGGGCGAGTTTGGGCTTGCGAACCGTTTTGGCTCTGCTATAAAAAAAGGAAGTGTCACTGTGTTAGACGCCACCTGCCCAGCAATATACGCAGGGCTACAAGCTAGTGAAAAAGGGATCCCTTTCATTCCCTTAAGAGGTCTCATAGGCTCTGACGTCTTAGCTAATAGAGAGGATTTTCAAATTATCGACAATCCTTTTGAGAAGGATGACCCGATTGCTGTCCTACCTGCAATCCAGCCTGATTTCACGGTATTCCATGCTCCTATGGCAGATCAGGCTGGAAACGTTTATCTAGGACGACAAGCTGAATTAAAAATTATGGCCCATGCGTCAAAAAAAACCTTCGTCACGGTAGAGAAGATTGTAGATTTTAATATCATGGATCATGAAGAGCTCGGTTCTGCGAGTCTTTCACATCTCTACGTTGATGGTATTGCCGTGGCATCCAATGGGTCTTGGCCACTAAACCTGCCCGGACATTATGATTATGATAGAAAAACGATTCAATCGTATGCCAACGCTGCAAAGAATCAGGAAACGTTTAATTCTTGGATTGATATTCACCTAGGTAAAGAACTGAATGAAACGGGATAAGCTGTGACATACGCCACCGAAGAATTGTTGATTTCGACTATCGCGCATCTTTTAGATGGACTGAAACATATAGCAGTGGGAGTTTTGTCCCCCATTCCTGGATCGGCTGCTCTCCTCGCAGCGAGTCGCTCAGCCACCATCAAAAAAGTCTCTATCATTGGAAGTATGAAAGAACCATATCGTCTTGACGGAGCGGTCGACCTCTTTGACTGTGCGGCACAAGGCAGAATAGACGCTTTCTTTTTAAGCGGGGGCCAAATAGACGGCCAAGCCAATGTCAACCTTACTGGAATAGGTCAGTACCCAAATCAGGACACTCGATGGTCTGGAGCCTTTGGATCGGCCTACCTATATTTTTTAGTTCCCAAAGTGATACTTTTTCGAGAAGAGCATACTCGACGCGTTTTTGTTCCTAAAGTCGATTTCATTAGCGCACCAGGCACAAGTGCCCCTAACGTGTACAGGCCTGGAGGGCCATATGCTCTCGTCACTCCGTTGTGTTTGTTCTCGTTCAATAGAACGAGAGAGTGTTTTAGACTGGAAAGCATTCACCCTGGTCATACTGTAGAAGAAGTAAGAGATAACACCGGATTCGAATTCGATTTACCTGCGAGCGTTCCTGAAACAGCCATACCAGACTCCCAAACACTACAACTGATTAGAAACAAAGTCGCGCCGATCATTGCAGATCCCTACCCTGACTTCGCCCGAAAAATTTGGGGCGTCTAACTGAGACCGCTTAAAACTGAATCCAGACTTTGCTTTGCATCTCCGAACAGCATCATAGTATTTTCATTAAAGAATAGAGGGTTATCAACGCCTGCATAGCCACTCGCCATCCCGCGTTTCAGAACCACTACTGTCGATGCCTTCCAAACCTCTAGTACTGGCATCCCTGCAATAGGACTGTCCGGCTCGTCAAGAGCTGATGGGTTGACGATGTCATTCGCCCCGACCACTAACACAACATCAACGTCTTTCAACTCACTATTAATTTCATCCATTTCGAAAACAATATCATAAGATACTCTAGCCTCAGCTAGGAGCACATTCATATGCCCAGGCATTCGCCCAGCCACAGGATGAATTGCGAATCTTACATTCTTACCCTTGAGACGTAACACATTAGTAAGTTCTGAAACCGTATTTTGCGCTTGAGCTACAGCCATGCCGTAACCTGGAACTATCACTATGTTTTGCGCATCATCGAGTAGTTCGCTGCACCCGGTAGCCTGGATAGGTATCACTTCACCTTCATACTTGGCAGACACAGTCCCACTAGAAGAACCAAAACCACCAGCAATCACAGAAATAAAGTTTCTATTCATCGCTCGACACATGATATAGCTCAGAATCGCGCCACTTGAGCCAACCAAAGCACCGATCACAATAAGAAGATCGTTCGACAACATAAAGCCGGTGGCAGCAGCAGCCCATCCCGAGTAACTATTAAGCATCGAGACCACTACTGGCATATCCGCGCCACCAATCGCCATGACCATATGAATGCCAAAAATAAATGCAATCGTCGTCATCGCTATTAAATAGATAGTTCCGTTATCAGCACTCACGAACTCTATTCCTAACCAAATGCACAACAAGCCAAGAACAAGGTTGCCCCAATGTCTGGCCGGCAGTAGAAGCGGCTTACCCCCTAACAGTCCTTTCAATTTAGCAAAGGCAATAACTGATCCCGTAAAGGTGACAGCTCCAATAAGGACGCCGATATATATTTCAATCTCAAGAATCAGTCGAGCCGCACCAAGAAGCTTCTCCCCATCGTCAAGATACGTTGCGAAACCAATCAAAACTGCTGCTAATCCAACGAAACTATGGAGAATTGCCACTAGCTCGGGCATCTCTGTCATCTGCACTCTGCGCGCAAGGAAGAGACCAATAGCACCCCCGGCTGCCATCAAAGCTACCAACAAAATATAATTTGCAATGTTATGCCCGAAAACAGTGGCTATTATCGCAATAACCATCCCTAAAACGCCATATAGATTCCCTTTACGAGCAGTTTTAGGATGACTTAATCCACCTAGACTAAGAATAAAAAGAACTGCAGCTATAATATAACTACCCGCAACTATTCCAGTGGCCATCATTCTTTCCCTCTTTGAAACATGCGTAGCATTCGCTGTGTAACGTAAAATCCACCTACAATATTTATTGTCGCAATCATTACTGCGAATCCAGATAGCCATAGTACCAGTGGGACTTTACTGGACAGTTGTAAGACTGCTCCAATAACAATGATGCCGCTTATCGCGTTCGTCACACTCATCAATGGAGTATGTAAAGCAGGAGTAACATTCCAAATAACTTGATATCCGACAAAACAAGCCAGTATAAAAACAGTGAAATGAGACATAAATTCAGGCGGCGCTACGGTACCTAACCACAGAAAGCCAAGCGCGCTTGCTGTAAGGATGAGGTATTTAAGCCAAACATTCTGCTTTTTAACTGGAGCTTCCTCCCTCTTTAGCTCAGGAGATTTTGTCGTCGGAGCAGCCTGTAGCTTCGGTTTCGGTGGTGGCCAAGTCACTTCGCCACCATTCACAATCGTGGCTCCTCGTATAGCTTCATCTTCCATATCTACATTAATCTGACCATCAGAATTTTTGGTTAATTCACTGAGTAAGTGCCTGATATTATTCCCGTACAACTGGCTTGACTGAGTCGCAAGCCGGCTCGGGAGATCGGTAAACCCAATAACAGTGACACCGTGAGCGACGGCCACTTTGCCAGGAATAGTTGACGCGCAGTTACCGCCCTGCTCCGCAGCTAAATCAACGACAACACTGCCAGGTCGCATAGATCTGACCATCTCTTCAGTTATCAGCTTAGGTGCAGGTTTTCCCGGAATTAAAGCGGTAGTAACGATGATATCGACCTCACGAGCCTGTGCCGCAAACAAAGCCATTTCCGCTGCAATAAACTCGGCGCTCATTGTTTTAGCATAGCCACCTTGACCAGAACCATCTTCTGAAAAATCCAGCTCGAGAAATTCCGCATTCATACTCTCAACTTGTTCTTTTACTTCGGGTCGTGTGTCGAAAGCGCGAACAATCGCACCCAGACTTTTAGCTGCGCCGATCGCTGATAAGCCTGCAACTCCAGCTCCTATCACCATGACTTTCGCAGGAGGAACTTTCCCTGCTGCAGTGATCTGTCCCGTAAAAAACCGTCCAAATCGACTGGCCGCTTCAATAATCGCTCTATAACCAGCTATGTTTGCCATGGAGCTTAATGCATCCATTTTCTGTGCGCGAGAAATCCTGGGAATAGCATCCATAGCAAGTACGGTCGCCCCAGTTTGAGCCAACTGCTCTAGTAGTCCTGCATTTTGACCAGGCCAAACAAAACTAATTAATGTCTTAGACGGGCCCAAGAAAGACACCTCATCGACGCCTAAATTAAGATGCATTTCAGGTGCTCTAACCTTCAAAACAATATCAGCCTCACGCCACAGCGCTCGTGTGTCATGCACTATTACAGCGCCGGATTCTATATACGCTTCATTCGAAAAACTTGCCTTTATTCCCGCATCATTCTCAACTGAGACAGTAAAACCCAACTTTATCAACTGACTGACAACATCAGGGGTGATAGCGACCCGACACTCGTCCTCATGAACTTCACACGGCACAGCAACTCTCATTAGAATAGTCCTCGTTAATAGGTGACAAAAATGATTCAAGAAAAAGCTAGTAAAAATCTGTCTCAGATATCAATATAATCGTTCAGCGACATAATATCGACACTCACGGAGTAATACAAAATGCCAATAGTCCCAACAGTAATCTTCAAAACTGAAGCTGAATTACGAACGTTCATCGACAAACCTATCGACCTAGCCGTAGCAAAAGTAATCAAAAAGCTAGATCATTATTGTACCGATTTTATCGCTCGCGCGCCTTTTTTATGTATCGGTACCAGCAGTGGCGGCCGATCAGATGTGTCACCCAGAGGAGACCAACCTGGTTTCGTACAAGTTCTAGACGAAAATACTATTTTTATCCCCGAACGCCCAGGAAATAATCGTATAGACACACTCACCAACATTATAGAAAACCCATCCATCGGGGTTTTTTTCATGATTCCGGGCTATGAAGAATGCTTAAGAGTTACCGGTACAGCGACCTTAGTAGGGGACCAGGATTTGCTAGAGGCCGCAAAGGTCAATGGGAAGACCCCTAAATTAGGTATCCTGATTCAGATTAACGAAGCGATGCTTCACTGTGCAAAGGCGGTTCGCAGATGTAAACTTTGGGATCCAACCAGCATACAAGATCGCAGTCAAATGCCCACGCTGGGTAAAATGATTCTAGAACAGACTTCCGCTGTGGATAATCCTCCCTCTGAAGCCTTGGTCGAAGAAGTAGACAATTATGTAGAGCACATTAATAAAAACGAGCTCTACTGATCTATTAGAACTATCCAACGCTCATAGGCTCGGGAAGAGGCCGTCCTCAAGCCTCACACTCGTCACTCGTGACGCTTTTAATCCGTCCGGCATCGAGGACGACTCGACTTACCAGTCCGTGCCAAGGCTCAAGTTACCCCCCGTATCGCGAACTAAGTGCCGGTGAACTAGGATAGGGACTTCAAGCTCCAAAATCGCAGACATGACCCAAAACCGCTCTCTATGTCGTCGCGCAACAGCTGAAATGTAACTCAATCTATGAGCGTTAAAAATGGTAAATCCTTTGACCCACACTACACCTTTGCACGAATGGCAGACACACTCTCCTCATTAAGATTTAGATGAATGAATCTAACATCTTTACATTCACTCCGTGAAGCTAGATATTAACTCTCATAAGAATTTTTCATCCAGTGTAAAGATTCGTTCATAGGTGGCGGTCGCAAAAAAATGAGGGGAACCAATTGAGACAATCAGAACAAATCAGAGTTGGGGAAAGCCTGCTTCACTGCATCGACAACAAAACAACTGCACTAGCTGATAGAATTTACTCCCAGCCCACACAAGAATATATCTGCCAGGACGTCGCCGGAAAAGAACACGAGCTGTTTTTTAGAAAAACACCCATCTGTGTCGGTCTCAGTGGACTATTACCTGAGAAAGAAACCTACTACACCCATGATCTCAGCGGACAGCCTTTTCTCCTTACCAGAGACAAATCGGGTATTTTTCGGGCATTTTTAAACGTTTGCCGACATCGAGGTGCGCGCATAGCGGAATCGTGCGGAAAAAGAAGCTCATTCAGCTGTCCTTACCATGCATGGAAATACGGACTTGATGGCAAGCTTATAGCGCGACCCGAAGAAATTTCTTTCCGCTCTTCTCCAAAGGAGAACCATGCTTTAACCGAATTAAAAGCCATCGAGCGGAATGGTGTTCTTTGGGTTATGCCACAACCTGAGGGAACGATGGATCTTGATACGCACTTAGACACCATCGATACTGACCTGCAAAATTTCAAGCTAGATAACCTTCATCATCACGAAACTAGAACGCTCACGCGCAAAATGAACTGGAAACTAGTCATGGATACTTTTTTCGAGTCATATCATTTCTGCGTCTTACACAAAAATTCTATCTGTAGCATTTTTCATGAGAATCTAAGTACATTTGACACTTCAGGCGACCACTTTAGGCTCATTTTTGCGAGACGAACCATAGAAGAGATACGTTCACATGCCAAAAGTAGTTGGGACGTCCTACCTCATATAGTGTCTATATATGTACTTTTTCCAAATACAGTTCTTGTTTGGCAGGCAGACCATATAGAGCTATGGCAAATTTTTCCGGGTAAAAATGCCCCCGAAGAAGCCGTCATACAATTGTCGTTTTACACTCCAGAAAAATCGGTAGATGAGAGTTCTAAACGGCATTGGGACAACAATTTGGACTTAGTGTTACATGTCGTGGAAAATGAGGACTTCCCAGTGGGCGAAGGGACCCAAAAAGGTTTCCACACCGGCGCACAAAGCCACATAACTTTTGGTGCTAACGAGCCAGCTCTAGCACACTTTCACAGAACCGTAACAAACAAACTTAAACACGAATAAGAAATTTTTAGGCCTCCCCTTTCTCAACTTTTTTACCGTACTCTTCCATGGTAAGCAAACCCCCTTCCGATTCGAACTTTCCTTGATCTTTCTGAGGTAAAACATCTTGGACAGCATCAAGTCTTTTCCAAGCTGCGAAAGGCGTCTTTTTTTGTACTCCAGGTGTCGACGATGAGGCTCTTAGCTTTTTATATCTGTGGATATACCGTGGACAGTTAACCCAAGTCCTTTCAATCTTAACCCGTACTACAAGATCTGCTTCAGGATAGGAAGACAACAAGGGATCATTCTTGGTAATAGAAGCCTGTCCTTGCAGTCTCATTCGATTAGGTTTTTCAAAATCGATAAATAATAACCCAACACTAGGGTTCGCATCTAAGTTGCCCATTGAGTAAAACATGCCGTTGCCATCGTAACTTGGGAACGCTAATGTTTTTTCGTCAACTACCTTCACAAATCCTTCATTGCCGCCTTTGTAAGAGACAGTTGGTCGATTTTCATGATCGACTGTAGACAGGAAAAACATGTCTCTCGTCGCAATGAAACCTTTGTCATGTTCATCTAGTTCAGACTTGATAATCATTTCTTCAAGTCGAGTTGCGAGAGCCGTTGAATCAAATTCTCGTTGCAGTTCTCGATGATTTTCCCCGTAGAAATCACTCATATATTTTCCACTCCTTAGCCCTCGACAAAAATGACAAAATGAAACCTAATCACGCATCTTTACCTTAGATCAGAAAAAAACGCCCTGATGTCTTCCACTAAGAGATCTGGCTCTTCTAAAGCCGCGAAGTGGCCTCCACTAGGCATCTGAGTCCATCTTTGAATATTGTACTCTTTTTCCGCCCAAGTACGTTTGGGCTTAGGAATATCTTTAAAAAGCGCCACCCCTGTAGGAGTCGACACATAACGATCGAGCGGCCCAAAGGTTCCAGTGCGTAATGATTCACAATAAAGACGAATGGCTGAAGGTATTGACTGAGTAAACCAATACAACATAACGTTAGTAATCAACTCATCTTTTGTGAAACGTGACTCCAAATCGCCTTCAATATCTCCCCACATATAAAAACACTGGATAATCCAAGCAGCTAGGCCCATGGGAGAATCATTTAGAGCAAAGCTCAGTTGCTCAGGTTTCAAACTTTGAATCACTGCATAACCCTTTTGCTCTCTTGCATACTCAATGCTGATTGCCGTCCTTCCAGGCATAACGCCTTGCTCTTTCGCCTCCTCTTTATCCTGAGTCGAGCGGGTAGAGCACATGTTTAAATGCACACCAACAACGCTGTCAGGAGCTAACAGAGCCATCCGAGGACTTACTATTCCACCCCAATCACCGCCTTGGACGCCGTAACGGCCTATTCCTAGCTGGCTTAAAAGAGCAACCTGTCTTTGAGCTACTTTCTCAACGTCACATCCTTTCTCGTCCCAAGGCTCTGACCAACCGTAACCTGTCATCGAAGGGCAAAGAACATTAAACGCATCACTCTCCGCACCTCCATGTTTCTCAGGTCGAGTTAATTTATCGATGACTTTATGAAATTCCAAGAATGAACCTGGCCAACCATGCGTCATCACCAACGTTAGTGCATTTGGATTGCGTGCTTTTGCGTGCACATAGTGTATTTTTTTTCGATCGATTTCAGCTATGAACTGGGGAAAAGTTTTATTTAAATATGCCTCTTGCTTACGCCAGCTATATCCCGTCAACCAGTAGCCCAGAAGCTCTTGCATATAGACCGAATCAGGTCCGTAACTCCAGTCTGTATTTACTACCTGCTTGGGTATCCGTGTCGCGGATAGGCGACGCATTAAGTCATCTAAGTCGGACTGCGGTATATCGATACGAAACGGTTTAATCTCCATTATATATCTAAGGCTCCTTTAATCCTGTCAGGAGCTCCCACTATCGTAGGAAAAAATTTAAAAATCAATTTTGACTTCTCGATTACAGCTTCCCCACTGAGTGTACTTCCAGTGTACCCTGTGTTTATATTAATGAATCAATCTAATTAGGAACAATAGCAATGGATGTCTTTGATACGATTCATAGTATGCGCGCCATGCGACGACTAAAGCCAGATCCTGTGCCAAAAGCTTTGCTGGAAAAAATATTGTCTGCTGGCATTCAAGCACCTAGTGGCCAAAACACCCAACCATGGGCATTCTTGGTGCTCACTGAGACAGCAAATAAAAAATTTTTTGGCGACCGTTACAATTACTGGCTGAGAGAACGTTTCGGTGATCTACTCCTGAAAAATGATAGCAGCTCGCCTTATGGCAGAACAATTAACGCGGCTCGCCACCTTGGCGATCACATGCATGAGGCACCTGTTATTTTAATGGTGTTTGGAAAAAGAGATTGGCCTTTCAATGTCAAAGAAAATGATAGGAAAGGAAACGCGCCACCCTCCTATGGTTCGATATATCCATGTGTACAAAACATTTTAATAGCAGCAAGAGCATTAGGGTTGGGCGCAAGTTTGACCACAATGCACCAGATGTTTGAGGATGAAATTCATGACCAATTCAACGTCCCTCGAACCCATGGAATAGTTGCCACGATCCCGATAGGATATCCTGAAGGAAATTTTGGCCCTTTGACGCGAGAACCATTGAATAAAAAAGTCCATTACGAAAAATGGACTTGAAAGCTGTTAGCCAAGCCAATAACAAAATAATATTAGTATTATCAAGGTAGGAGAAACTCGATTGAGTTCTGAAAAAAACGAAAAAGGCAGACAATTACTAGATAAACTCTGTGGCAACCCTGATGGCGTTAGTGGTCTGCCTGAACAGTTTGGCAATTACACTCTAGAACATCTTTTTGGGGATGTCTGGCAAGGAAAAGAATTGGCTCTAGACGAGCGTTCACTAATTACATGCACTATTCTCACGGCGCTTGCCAGAGAGCCTGAGCAATTATTTCATTTTGCCGCTGCCAAACGGCTTGGTGTGCCAAGAGAAAAACTTCTTGGAATGATCACACACACAGCCCACTATGCTGGTTGGCCTAATGCCATGGGCGCCATACGAAGCTTAAACAAGGTCTGGCCTGAGGAAGACACATAATATCGAGAGTTACGATACTACGGAGTATTTCCTAGCTTCAACTCAAGATCGGTGTCTTGTGCCCATTCAGACATCGAGCCGTCATAGACGGCAATATTTTTCTGACCACATTTCACTAGCGCCAAACAGTCGACGGTAGCCGAGATCCCCCCGCCGCAGTAGGTGATTACCCGCTCCGCATCAAATGCACCACTCTCTTTGAAAAGAGACTTTAATTCAGGAACGGAAAGAAATTCGCCTGTATCAGGGCTAAGAACAGACCCATAATAAACATTATGTGACCCTGGTAAATGACCTGGCCGACCGTACTGATTTTTCTCTCCTGTATAAACAGCAGGAGATAGAGCGTTGATCGTGACCCAACCAGCTTTCTGATCAGCGACTAACATGTCCGCTTTATTCACCCAAAGCTCTGGTCGTGGATTGGTAAAAATAGTCCCCGCGGGATACGGATTAAAAATGTTAGTCTTCGGTCTATCTTCAGCAACCCATTTATCCCAACCCCCATCGAGTACCGCAACATTATCGAAACCAACAGATCGAAGCATCCACCATAATCGTGTCGCCCACATTGGGCTCCCCACGCTGTAAAGAACGACAAATGAATCCTGGTTGATTCCTTGAAGAGCTACCAGATCGGCAAATTCTTGAGGTTTCGGCATCATAAAAGGAACAGCATTAGTCTGATCAGACAAATCATTGATCAACTCTAGAAAGCCTGCGCCAGGAATATGTGACTTTTCCCAACCAGCCATACCGCTTTCAGGACTATAGCCTTGTTCAGAAGGATTAGATCTCAGAATGACGGTAGTATCATAAACTCTCAACCCATCATCATTTAGATGCTGCTCAAGCCACTCAGTGCTTACTAAGATGTCACTGAGAATCACGGGTTTACTCTTGCAGCAAATATGCCTAATTCGTGGTTGAATCTTGCCGCATCCTCGATAAAAGGTCCATGGGCTACTCCCTCGTACCATGACGCTTCTGATAATTCACAGTGTTCCAGGATACAGCGCGCCATAGAAGGTAATACAACCGTATCCATTTCGCCTTGACTCACTAAGACTGGCACCTTTAGTGTTTTCAAAATATCTACGTTGTCGAGATCACGGGCAGCTATGCTTCCACGAACGTCAGGCCTAACCGCCATATTAAAGCAGAGAATCCTTTCGTATTCTGCGCGCGATAATTTTTTCTTAAAACAGGTTTCAAGAAAAGAGCGTATTGCATCAATACTTGCCAGCAGGTCATTTGAGACAGCCGCTTCAAAATGCTCATAGAAGCCTGGGCCAATGAAAGGTCCTATAGCGGCTTCATTTAGCTTGACCGCAGCACCTACAAAGTTAATCCCAGCTACTCTTTCTGTTCCATAGATTCGAACAAAATCTGAAATCACTAGCCCCCCGTAAGACCATCCCACCAGAGTTACTTTCTCCAACTGAAAATGGTTCAAAATTGCATTAATATCCCCAGCCCAAGATTCACTGCTGGTGTAGGCCTCTCGTGATAAAGGAGCATCCGATAGACCATGCCCTCTCAAATCTAAAGCTATCAATCTGAAATCTTTGGCTAAATTAGAATCTAACTGATTCAGCCAACACATGTAAGATTGCGACCATCCGTGAATAAAAACAATCGCGGGCCCTGATGCGTTGCCATACTCTAGTACGTTCAAATTGATGCCTCCGGCACCCACCACTGTATGCTGTGTACTCAAAATCACTCTCCTATCTGCACTCTCATTTCTAATGAATTAGCATATGCTCAATTCGTCACTGACTGACATCTATCTTACACTGTTATCTATACGTCCCCAAGAATGTCAAACTGGATATCTATGTCGGATTAAGATAATACTGTTATAAATAATGTTATGAAAAAGGACTATCAATGGCCTACATCAATAGCACTTGTCCTCACGATTGCCCATCCACGTGTGCGTTAGAAGTAGAAATTCTATCCCCGGGGGAGATTGGAAAAGTAAGAGGTGCGAAGGAAAATTCTTATACTGCAGGAGTTATCTGCAGTAAAGTAGCGCGTTACGCTGAACGTATTCATCATCCGGACCGGCTGTTAAAACCATTACGTAGAACAGGACCAAAAGGTTCTGGTCAATTCGAAGAAATTTCTTGGAGTGTGGCGCTCGATGAAGTGGCAGAAGCATTTCAAAAAGCAGAGAGCGAGCACGGCTCAGAAAGTATATGGCCCTACTATTATGCAGGCACAATGGGCCTATTAATGCGCGATGGCATCAATAGGCTCCGACACGCAAAGCGTTATTCAGGTTATCACAGCACAATTTGCGTCTCTCTTGCTTGGAGTGGTTATCTCGCGGGCGCAGGAAAAATGGGTGGTGTGGACCCCCGAGAAATGTCTGAGTCAGATGTGATCGTAATATGGGGGACAAATGCTGCTGTCACTCAAGTCAACGTCATGCATCATGCGTTGAAAGCACGTCGCAATAGAGGGGCCAAAATTGTAGTCATAGACACTTATAAAAATGCTACTGCGAAACAAGCAGACCTGTTTATCCAAGTAAAGCCAGGAACAGATGGCGCATTAGCATGTGCGGTCATGCACTTACTTTTCAAAAATAATCATGCCGATAAAGATTACCTGTCGAAGTATACAAAGGATGCGGAGCACTTAGAGGATCACTTACGAAAACGTGATCCCGATTGGGCCAGTGCAATAACTGGAGTGCCTGCTGAAACTATCGATCATTTTGCTATGTTGATAGGAACAACTCCTAAGACTTACCTGCGCCTAGGTTATGGTTTTACTCGGCAAAGGAACGGTGCAACTAACATGCATGCAGTAGCGTCAATCTCTGCGGTAGCAGGTCATTGGCAGCACCTTGGTGGGGGCGCTTTATTGTCAAACAGCGGCATATACCATTGGGATAAAACATTAATTGAAGGTTTAGACGATGTAGATCCGACGATTAGATTACTTGACCAATCCAGGATTGGGGAGATTCTGATGGGAGATAAAAATGCGCTTGGTAACGGCCCTCCAGTAAAAGCTTTACTTATCCAAAACACCAATCCTATGTCAGTTGCACCTAATCTGAATCTAGTAAAAAGAGGATTTGAGCGAGAAGATCTGTTCGTTTGTGTGCATGAACAGTTCATGACCGAAACTGCAAAAATGGCGGATGTGATATTGCCAGCCACTATGTTTTTAGAGCATGACGACATTTATCAAGCTGGTGGCCATCAGCACATTCAGTTCGGCCCTAAAGCTATCAACCCACCGGGAGAATGTCGCTCTAACCACGAAGTAATCAGCGAGCTAGCAGCGCGTCTAAATGCTAATCACAGAGGATTTTTGCTAACCGCCAAAGAAGTGATAGACGAAACATTAATCAATTCTGGCTGGAAAAACCTTGAGGCATTAGAAAACGAGAAATGGTTCGACGTGCAGCCAAATTTCAAAGAATCACATTTCATTTCCGGTTTCGGTCATCCAGATAAACGATGGCACTTTTCTGCAGACTGGAGTGCGCAACAATCTAAATGGGGCTTAGGGAGTAATCAAATAGTAGATGCCTCGCTTGTCGATTCCATGCCTGCACTCCCGGATCATTGGGACGTACTAGAAGCCTCCACGTTAGATTTTCCGTTCCGATTAATCACCGCACCAGCGCGGCACTTCTTGAATTCGACTTTCTCTGAGGTTCCCACTTCTCTCAGAAGAGAAAAACAACCCAGCGTGCTAATCAATCCATCTGATGCACTGTCGCTCCGTGTCACCGATGGAGACTTCGTTCGTGTAACAAATGAAAGAGGAGAGCTGGAGATAACCATTGAGGTATTTTCAGGGGTCTCGACAGGGGTTCTCATTGTTGAAAGCATCTGGCCGAATCACGCATTCAAAGGAGGATTAGGAGTCAACGTGCTCACAGGCTCTGATCCCGCCGGGCCAGTTGGTGGTGCCGCATTTCATGACAACAGAGTTCAACTAACCCCTCTTGAGAACAAAATTTAAAATGATCGAATTTTACACTGATGCCACTCCCAATGGCTGGAAAGTATCCGTACTGCTTGAAGAAATTGGTATGGCATACAACACTCACCACATAGATATATTGAAAGGTGAACAAAAAGAAGCTTGGTTCCAGACCATCTGTCCTAACGGCCGTATCCCTGCAATAGTTGATACTGAAAATAATCTCAGCATCTTTGAATCTGGCGCAATTATGCTTTATCTAGCGAAAAAAAGCGGGCAACTTATTCCTGCTGATATAAAAGGTGAGTCCCTAGTCACCCAATGGTTAATGTTCCAAATGGCCGGCATAGGTCCGATGATGGGCCAATCAAATGTTTTCTACCGTTACTTCCCAGAAAAAATACCCTCCGCAATAGCTAGATATCATAATGAATGTCGGCGCCTCTTTGAAGTTTTAAACCGACAACTTATTGGAAGGGATTTTATTTGTGACCAATATTCTATAGCCGATATAGCTAACTGGTGTTGGGTGCGTATACATGCTTGGGGTGGAACTGACGTTGAAGGATTGGCCAACTTGAAAGCTTGGATGCAGCGACTTGAAGACAGACCTTCCTGCCAAAAAGGTGTGGCAGTCCCTTACCTTCAAGACTGGGGGAAACTCGAAGCGGATCTAGGAGAGAAAGATAGCAGTGTGCGTAGTTTGGTAACGAAATAGAGGTTTCTCTAGTAAACTGGACGATCCCTTTCTAAGAAACAGAAGGATCAGGGTTAGAGCTGGCGGAAGGCAAGGCAACTAATATGTCAGTGCCTTGATGTGGCAGGCTATCCACCGAAATGCGCCACCCGAATCGATCAGTTATTCGTTTCACTAAACTCAAACCTATTCCGTTCCCTCTTGCATTGTGTGGGGTATAACTGGAACTAAAAGCGTCATTCATGTTTTTCGTCGTCATCCCGACGCCACTGTCGGAAATTGCGACGCTATTTTCAGCAATAGTTACAATCACCTCCCCTTTTTCAGTATATAGGCAGGCATTTCGTAACAAGTTGCCAAAAACAATCGCGACCGCTTTTGGTGCTGCAAAGGTTACTAAACTATCTAATTCTACAAATTTCAGTGAAAGATTTTTACTCTCATAGGCGACTTTACATTTACTCAGCTCGTCTCTAACAATTTCATTAACAACAACATTCTCTTTTAACAATGCCCCTTCATATTCACGAGCTAATAACAATAGTACTTCAGTCAACTCCTCCATATCTTTTGCCGCTCTTTGCACTCGCTCCAACAACACCAGAGAATTAGCTTCAAGATTCCCACGCTTACCCAAGTTATCACATGCCATACGTATTACCGTTAATGGACTTCTAAGCTCGTGACTGGCTTCTCGTGTAAAGGTACGCTCCCGTTCTATAGAATCATCGACTCGAACCAAAAGCTGTTGTAGGGCATTTGCCAGTGTGCCGATCTCCCCATCAACCTCCTCGTTTTCAAATTCATCGAGCACCGTTTGTAGATCCGGCTTATCTAATTCGATATTTCTCACGCTGCGCGCCAACCTCACAACCGGAGAAATCGCCTGACTAGTGATGCGATATGCAAACCATGCAGATAAGTAGAGTACAATAAGTATCAGCACCAGAGGAAATAATCCAAAAAAATTAGCAGCTTCGGACACTACATTCGCGTCAAACACCAAAAACAACCGACTATCATCACTGGCACTTACATGTACTACGGATTTTCCGGCAGGAGTTACCGTCTCATGAAAGCCAACTTCCAGATGCTCAAACTCGGACGGGATCGCAGCTTCACCCTCTTTAAACAAATACCCGATCAACGTGTTAGTGTTGGGAGTAGGTGTATCCAATTCAATTTTATTTCTAGCCCAGAAATAGTCAGCCTCACGCTCTAAAGCCGAATTAATAAGTAGTTCTTGTATTAAAAAAGATGAAATAGACACACCCGCCACTGCTGTAACTGTGATTAGAAAGATCTGAAGGATGAAACCTCGCAGAATCCTAGTATTTAAAGGGTGTTTAGTCTGCGCCTTCGTCACTTAACCGAAACCCTGTGCTATATACAGTATGTATC
Source organism: uncultured Gammaproteobacteria bacterium (assembly GCA_938082545.1). Lineage (GTDB taxonomy): Bacteria > Pseudomonadota > Gammaproteobacteria > UBA4457. The sequence continues at coordinate 30,559 of CALKCL010000009.1, read as the reverse complement.
AAACTATGAGAATAAGGCTTGTCTACAACCTTACGCAAATTATATAAATGACTACGGAGCGCGTCGCTGTCTGGCGGCAAATCATCCCAGATGACTTTTTCAACAGCCGACCGTTCAACAACATTTGGCGACTCCATTGTCAACAAAATCAATATCTTCATCCCCGTTGGGGACAAGTTCAGCACATTCCCCTCCCTAGTAGCTATTTTTGCATTCACATCTAGAACCAAATCACCCACCACCAAAGGTTCTGATTTTGGTTGATCTATTCTTCTTTTCATCAGCGAGCGTAGACGGGCTACCAACTCTTCCAAATCGAACGGTTTAACTAAATAGTCATCGGCACCACTATCAAACCCTAGTAGCTTATCTTCCAAAGTATCTCGCGCAGTCAGCATCAAAATAGGCACCGTAATAACCCCCTCACATCTCAATGCTTTACAGACGTCGATACCATCCATATCAGGCAGCATTAAATCAAGGACGATAGCATCGTAATTATTCTGTTTCGCCAGATTTACGCCCGCCGATCCAGTATCGGCATAGTCAACGCTAAACCCAGAGGTTTCAAGGTATTCATAGACCATCTCGGCTATATCTTTATGATCTTCAATCAGAAGTATATCTTTAGCTCGCACTATTTGACTCCAGCTTTCGGTAGAATGATATTGTCGGCCTCGCGATTAAGCACAAAAGCGCAAGGCTTTTAGACGTCGCATTAAGATTTGCTTTATCTCATAAAGGAAGTAAATATAGCAAGATAGGGATGGTAGCACTAGAAATCAGTGTAGAAACGATTAAGGTAACCGATACTGTCGACTGCCTTATGTCATAACTCTCGGAGAAAATAAATGCATTGATGCCTACAGGCATCGCAGCAAACAGTACCGCGACAGTCAACCATACTCCATCAAGTCCGAAAAAAAGTGCAACGCCCCACACTAATAAGGGGTGTGCAAAATTGCGCAGTAAAACGAAACAAAGAACCTCTTTACCTGGCTTTTTCAATTTATACGTACCTAGAGAAGCCCCTAAAGCGACTAAGGCACATCCGGGCGCAGCATTTCCCACGATAATTAAGGTATACATAACCTCAGAACTAAGAGAAGCTTGAAATATATTGAATGCAAGGCCAAATATCAACGCCAGAACAATAGGGTTAGTCGCCAATCTACAGAACACTTTCTTGCAAGCGCTTTTGTCTAGCCCTTTAAAACCATTTAGCGTGACAATAGTAAGGGTAAACAGAACAGTACTTTGCGTGGCGAGTAATACCAGTGCTGGCAGAAGAGCATCTTGATCATTTGACACAGCCAAAAGTATAGGGAGTCCTAATAATGCTAAATTCCCATAACTAGAAACAATGCCAGCAACCCCAAGTTCTTTAGTATCCCAACCAAAGACACGATTAAACAAAATCATTGCAAGGATAAAAACAAAAATTGAAGGCACATAAAATGACAGTAGAAACGTCAGAGGGATGTTTTCGGAGATGTCTGTTTGGAACATGTGTAGGAAAAGCATCGCCGGAATGGCCAACCAGTAAACAAACTGGACAAGGCCTGAGCCTACATTTTCAGGGAATAGCCCGATTCGAGAAAAGATATAGCCGATCACAACAATCGCTATGATTGGAAGAAATGCCAACAAGATTGAGCCCATTACCAACCTCCCGGGATTAAACAGTTATGCCGTTCTTTACCTCAACTTAGGATAAAAAAAAACCTGAGCAATATTCACCCAGGCTTAGTTTGCATCGTTTAACTTAGCTAAGTAGCAGTCAAATTAGTAGGTACGATTTTATCAGTATGGTTAGGCCACACTTTCTCCGTCAATAGCTCCAAACTCTTCATCGACGCTTTCTGCGGTATGTGGTTGTACATGAACATCCAAAAGTTATCTACCGGTAGCTGTTTGAACAAAGTTTCTAACTTCCTATTTACAGTATCTGGACTTCCGTGAATACATAAACCTCTCTCCACTAGAGACTCAAAGGAAGGCTCTATATCAAATGGTCCTTCACCCGGGCCGGCAATTGCTGCATTAAATCCAAAAGGAACAAAAAAATTGTTCCAAATAAAAGACCCTGCCTCGCGTGCTATCTCCTCAGCTTCCGCATCGGTATCAGCGACGATTATCTCTCGACTCATCGCCATCCCTTCTCCAAACTTATAATTCATACCAGCTTCATTAGCAGCGTCCATACCCGCTCTGAAGTGCTCTTTTACTACGTCATAATGCGTCATGATGGTGACAGGCTTAATTCCTCGAGCCATGCCCCATTTTATAGAACGCTCAGAGGTGGCAAACGGCATGAACATATCAGGAATCATGTTGTTGAATGTGGGGGGTGCTATACCAATCTCTTCGATGATCCCATCTTCATTGCACCCTTGTCCGTATTTATGCGCAGTCTCCGCTGCTGCCCACTTGAGATCTTTCGTTGGGATCTGCCAATGCTTCCCCTTAAAGCTAAAAGTGTCTTCTTTCCAAGCCTTCATTAAAATTTCAAAGTGTTCCTCAAACAACGAGCGCTTTAACTCTTCATGTTCTTCTCCAGACGCGGGATCAGACAAACCGATTTGTTGGCCTATCACGTTAACCCATCTATTCTGGTAGCCCCTAGCAAAGCCTGCGAAAGTGCGTCCCTCAAGCATTTGAGACAACATCGCTATGTCTTCAGCTAAGTTAATAGGGTTTCTAGAAGGCAGGACGTTACCTAGTTGTCCAAACTTCATGTTTTTAGTTTGCATACCAAAATACATATCAAGCATGACAGGGTTTGTAGAGACTTCTTCACCTTCAACGTGGAAATGATGTTCAGTGAACCCAGCACCATAGTATCCATAGCCATCCATGTACTGGACTTGCTCAGTAATCTCTTTAAGCATCTGCTGGTATAGCTTGGTAGATTTACCCGCCATTCCTTTTTTTATGTCTGCAGGCCTCCCCACTGAAGGTAGATAAAATGCGCCAATTTCCATGTTTTTTTCCCCTTTTTTCCCAGTTAATTCCGAGTCCGTTGCTCTGAGGTGCTTGCTTCGATCGACGCTCAGATCCTTTTTATCCACTATAGGTTACATGCAGACGAGGACTCAGTCCATCCCCCCCTCAGAACAATAAGGTTAACATTTTAGTCTTTCAAATGCCCGCGTTTTGCCCATCAAATTAGATCATAGTTAAGTTCCTTCAACTATCTCGAGTTACCCGCAAGCTCTTAATAGTCTTCAAACTGCAGCGGCTACGACCTCAATTTCCACACGCCACTCTGCTGATACCAGTTGTTTCACCAAAATCGCTGTAGAGGCTGGTCGAGCATCACCAAGATATTTTTCCCGCGCTGAGGCAAATGCTGGGTAATCCTTATCGTCCAAAAGATATACGGTAACTTTAACAATATCACTAACAGTCATACCAGCCTCTTTGACTGACTCAACAACATTTTTCCATGCTCGATCTGCTTGCTCCTCTATAGTAGCCGGAAGCGTCCCGTCTGGATTGAGACCGATCTGGCCCGAGACATATGCTACGCGTGCACCAGAGGGAATAACGACGACATGGTGATATGCGTTATTAAAAGGTGCAACAATGGATTTGGGATTCAATTTTTCTAACATCTAATTTACCTGCTATATTTTATCTTCGTTGACTAAACGAGTGTATTTACGATAACTTGCTTACCGGACAAAAGTACCTCGAGGGATAGCACAAAGTAAAGCAGATGCCGTCCTCAGTCGAAGACTTAGAGTATAGACGAACGATTAAAATGTGAAAGAATTGCCCATATGAGTAAAACCACAATAAAAAACGAACAAAACTTTATCAAAAACAAACCTTACTATGAGCCTGTTGGAGATGAGGTTGCGATTTTTACGGCAGCTTACGAAAACCAACTACCAATTCTGCTAAAAGGTCCCACTGGTTGCGGAAAAACTCGGTTTATTGAATATATGGCTTGGCACTTGAAACTCCCTATGGTGACTGTCGCTTGTCATGACGACCTCACAGCCTCCGACCTTATTGGCAGGTACCTCATCAAAGGAGGGGAAACAGTTTGGATCGATGGTCCTCTTACTAGTGCCGTCAGGCACGGGTATATCTGCTATCTGGACGAAATTGTAGAAGCGCGGAAAGACACGTCAGTAGTCATCCACCCACTATGTGACGGCAGACGATTATTGCCTATTGAAAAGCTAGGTGAACTTCTTGAAGCACTAAGTAGCTTTTGTTTAGCTATTTCTTATAATCCCGGCTATCAAAGCGTTCTTAAAGATCTCAAGCAAAGCACACGGCAAAGATTCGTAGCCTTAGAGTTTGATTATCCTAACGCTGCTATCGAGGAGGCTATTGTAATAAAAGAAAGTGGTATTGACGAATCAATGGCCCATAAATTAGTCAAACTCGGTCATATGACTAGAAACCTCAAAGGTAACGGTCTAGAAGAAGGTGCCAGTACAAGATTATTGGTGAATGCTGGGAAACTTATTCATAGTAAAGTCGCCCCAGTCCATGCTGTAGATACCGCGATCAGTCAAGCCTTGACCGACGAGCCAGATATGTTTCAAGCTGTTCACGAATTAAGTCGTTCAATTTTTTAAAAGCTCTTTGCTTGAACTCAAAAAAAAGATTTTGTACTGCACATGAGTAATCAATCAAGGCAGAATTTACTCTACCGCATTCGAATACAAAAAGATCTAGAAAAAGTCGTAGGACCAGCTTTGAACAGGCTCCCTAATCTAGACACAATCATCTCAATGATTGCCAATCTTAGTGACCCGCAACAAGTATTTATATCCCACTGGGCTGGACTGATAGCTGATTCCAATACTGAACTGGCTGCACATTTCATCTCCTTCGCACCAAAAGCCTTTGACACTATGGTCGATGCTGACGTTCAAAAGTGGGTAGACTTATTCCTAAAAAAATACGATAACCACGGTCTTGGTAAAGCAATTACATTGCTAGAAGATATCAGCGGCTTTGCCATTGATCAAGAAAATAAGGGCGTTAGATGCTCTCTACAACAAACTAGTCTTTTCCTCCAGCATTTCATAAGAGGCCTCGGTGGAAGAGAACTCAAAATCTCAGGTAATGATGAAACATATACCAACACTGAAGGATTGTTCCTACCTGAAAGTATTTCTCTTTTCCCCCAACCCAAACAAAACTTTACTATCTATAAGCTTACAGCAGCTCATTTATGGGCCCAAACTTGGTATGGGACCTGGCGGATCCAAGTGTTGGAGAAACTCACCGCCGAGTATAACGATCAAAAATCTCTTAATATCTTTAATCGTCTTGAATCTATCAGACTTAATTACTTTATCGCAAGAGACTTTCCTGGACTGAGTAGAGAGTTTTCTGAATTTGAAAACCGTGATCCTAAAGTTGTAGCCTTATGGAAACTTTGGCAAGACCGAGCTAATGGCTTAAGAAGCCCAACTGCAACCGCCGTCGACACAATAGAAAATATTCACCATTTTCTAGATATTGATTTGCCAGTATTGCAGCCCTATCAAGGAGAAATTTTTCTAGACCGGATTAGAGAGACTATGCTCTCTCGTATAGAGCAGGAGCAGATTGCATTTCAGAAGTCGCTAGATAAATTAAGAGATGACAATGCCCCCAAAGACGAAGCCGATGACGACGACTTCGTGGCCAAACAAATGCTGGAAGTAAGTGACGGAGATAGTGGCGAGGGGGAGCCTAGTGAAACCAATTTCCAATTAACTTTAGATGGCCAGCCGATTGAGCTATCCGACGATCTGAAGAATCTTGCTGGGTCCATCATGCAAGACTTCGGCGAAATTCCTGATCAGTATATGGACCCTATGGAGCAAGGAGAATACTCCGATGCATTACTGGCCCAAAATGGAGAATCTGAAGGAGATACCGATCCTGATCTTAATGAAACAGGAACTTTTCAATACGATGAGTGGGACTGCACTCGGCAAAGATTTCGTGAAGATTTTTGTACGCTGCGAGAATTAGTTGTCCCACCAGGAGATGAAAGCTTTATTTCTGACACATTAGAAAAATATCATGGGGCATTGCGTGTAATAAAAAAATGCTTTGAAGCCGTACTTGGTGAATCTAGACCTCAGCGTAGACAGCCAGATGGGGATGATATCGACCTTGATGCTATAGTGAACGCTCATGTTGACATGACCCTAGGCAAAGACATGAGTGATCACCTATATACAAAATATCGTAACCAAGAGAGAAATGTAGCAGTTATGTTTATGGTAGATATGAGTGGGTCGACTCTCGGATGGGTCAACAACGCCGAGCGTGAATCGCTGGTGTTGCTTTGTGAAGCACTGCAGTTGCTCGGCGATCGCTATGCGATTTATGGGTTTTCAGGAAGGACAAACAAACGGTGTGAGGTCTACTCGATTAAAGACTTTAAAGAAAACTATTCTCTGGAGGTCCGACAGAGAATAAGCGGAATTAGACCTAAAGCATATACTCGAATGGGGGTTGCAATAAGACACTTAGGTCAAATGTTGCAGAAAACACACGCACGTACGAAGTTGCTGATAACACTTTCAGATGGGCGTCCCGAAGACTATGGAGGCTATAAAGGCCAGTATGGCATTGAAGATACTCGTCATGCCCTACTCGAAATGAAGCAAAGCGGCGTACACGCATTTTGTATCACAATAGACAGTGAAGCGCAGGAGTATTTGCCTCATATGTATGGCACAGCTAATTATGCAGTCATCGACGAGGTAGAAAAACTACCCCTAAAAGTCGCTGACATTTATCGACGGCTAACCACTTAGAAAAAAATCTTTATTTTGAAGCCAATTTATTTACAAGCGCCCCTATCCCTGAAATCTTTATGGTCACAGTATCGTTGTTTTTTAAAAATTTAGGCGGGGGAAACCCTGCACCCACCCCCGCTGGAGTGCCGGTCACAATCACATCTCCTGGGTAAAGTGTGATCCCAGCAGAAATTGTCTCAATTAGAGATGGCACATCAAAGATCATTAAAGCCGTGTTTCCGTCTTGACGTAATTTGTCATTAACCCAACACTTTATGGATGTGTCTGTTAGATCTATCAGATTTTTAGACAGCGCAAGAGGCCCCATAGGACAAAAAGTATCCTGAGATTTACCTAATAACTATTGTTTATGATCCGCTTGAACATCTCTTGCATTAACGTCATTAACAATTGTGTAGCCCCATACGCAGTCCATAGCATCTTTCGCAGACACGCACTTCGCTTCTTTACCAATAACTACTCCTAGCTCTGCCTCGTAATCAAGTTGATTCGTTACATTTCGATTTTGCACTACCGGGGCATTATGTCCAACAACGCAGTCAGGTAGCTTAGAAAATAGAATAGGAACGTCTGGTACTTTCCCTTGACTATCAGCAATATCAAAACCCGCAGTTGCAATTTCTTGTATATGTCCCAGTTATTTTTGCCCACAAAAAATATTCCTCCGTGGATTGGGAATAGGAGCAAGAATTTCAACCTCTTCTAGAGGTGCAGGATCTTCGGGATTGGGCAACGGGAAAAGAGAAGGAGTGCTCTCGATTACTGCTAAAATTCCTGTTTTGCCTTAGCTTCGGAGATATCAAAGGAAATAATTGAGCTCATATCGGCAGACAACATCCCAAGATGGTTAGCGTCTTGATGCCTATAACTTACAACGTGCATACTTAATACCTTGATTAGTTATCTAATAACCAAACATCACACCTGAACAAGTCTTGTCTGCTACCATCTATTCGCTGTTCGAAGACAGCCTGAGTAGCATATTTTCAACCATTTGTTTATGATCACTAGGGGCTCTGTGTAAAGCAGAAGTACACTGATTTCGGCGAAACACCAGCATATAATGTTCTAGACTAAAATATCCTGACAGGAAGATAAGAGGATGCAAGAATAATGTTTAAAAGTATTCTGATAGCTAACCGTGGTGAAATCGCTTGTAGGGTAATACGTACCGCAAGATCGCTAGGGCTGCGAACAATAGCGGTTTTCCATCATGCGGACCGAAAGGCCCCACACGTGAAGCTAGCTGACGTCTCTATTCAATTATTTGCTGAAAGCCCAACCGCAGCCTATCTTGATTCCGAACAAATAATTAAAGCTGCGAAGTCCGTTTCTGCAGAATGTCTACATCCAGGCTACGGTTTCTTATCCGAAAGTTCTGGTTTCGCTAAGGCTGTAGAAGCGTCAGGAATAGCCTTCATAGGGCCTCAGCCTGAAGTAATCAAACTCATGGGAGACAAAATTCTCTCACGCGAATTTGCTGAAAAATGCGGTATCCCAGTTGCTCCGAGTGTGACTCAAGATGGGGACTTAAGTAGTTTTGTAAAAGAGGCTCAAAAAATTGGTTTTCCACTCCTTATTAAAGCGGCGGCTGGAGGTGGGGGTAAGGGAATGAGCATCGTTCATGATGCTGACTCCCTGGAAGTACAGGCTAAGACAGCAATGGGAGAGGCAGAACGCTATTTTGCGGATAGTAGAATCTATGCTGAGTTATATATTAAAAACCCTCGACATATTGAAGTTCAAGTACTGGGAGACGGCGAAGGTAATATTATTCATTTATATGAAAGAGAATGCTCCATCCAAAGACGCTTCCAAAAAGTGATCGAAGAATCTCCTGCTCCCTCGCTGTCTGGTAAGTTGCGAGATTCGATATGCGCAGCAGCCGTTGACCTTTCGGAAAAAGCAAATTACCTAAATGCTGGGACTGTCGAATTCATCCTCAGCCCTAATGATGATTTCTACTTTCTCGAAATGAATACCCGACTACAAGTAGAACATCCTATAACTGAGTTAGTCTGCTCTGTGGATCTAGTAGAAGCACAGTTAAGAATTGCTTACACACGCAAACTACCTTGGTTGCAAAAAGATATTAAACAGTCTGGCCACGCAATCGAGTGCCGAATATGCTGCGAGGAGCCTGAAAATGACTTTCGTCCTGCAACGGGGATCATAAAGGTACTAGCAATCCCAGATGCCGAGGATGCAAGATTTGATTCTGGGATTGAACAGGGACAGATCGTTTCTGCGGCATTCGACTCAATGGTCGGGAAATTGATCTGCCATGCCGAGAACCGGAATTTAGCTACCAAAAAAATAACGAAAGCCTTAGATGAACTAGTACTCTTAGGCGTCAGCAGCAATGTTGACTATTTAGGGCGAATACTAAGAAACGCCAATTTTGCCAATGCACATATTCACACCGGCTTTTTGACTGATAATGAAGAAGAACTAAGGCCTGTTGAACTAACAGAAGACGAAATGGCTTGTGCACTTCTGGCTGCATCACTGGGACTCAAGGATTTTAGGAGCCTATCCTTTGATACGCCTGAACCGTATGCATCGATAGGTCAGTGGAGGAACTTATAATGAGCGAATCGTATAAATTCAATCTCGACGAGATTGAACACGAGGTTACAATCTCCAAGTGTCATCCCGAATTGAGGATTCTAGTCGATGGAACTGCATTTGCAGTCGACGATTTAATCCAAATCTCCGAGAATCACTTTTCTATGCGGATTAATGGCCAGCTGAAAAAATTCTGGTGGGCTCAAGATGAAGAGGCCATTCATTTGAGATCAGATGGAAGAACATACACACTCCCATACCTTGATCATATCAGTGCGACGCAAAAAGCCGCCACGAATGAAGATATCATAAAGGCTAATATGCCGGGTCTAGTAGTCAGCGTAAACTGTCAAGTAGGATCTACGGTATCGGCTGGAGATGTGTTAATCGTAATAGAATCAATGAAAATGCAAATCAATATAACTGCCCCGCGCGACGGAGAAGTCGAGAGCGTACATGCAGAAACCAACTCGGCTTTTCAAAAAAATGCCGAACTAATTTCACTTAAGGCACAAGAATAATGTCTCGTATAAAATCGAAAATTCAGACGGAGTCAACTGAGTTTCAGTCCAACTACAGCCACAACAAAGGCTTAGCCGATGAACTTAAGCAAGAGCAGTATGACGCGCGCTACAAAAGGCCTCAAAAAGATGTAGACCGTCTTGCAGGTCATGGAAAAATGATGCCTAGAGAACGCCTAGAGAAATTACTGGATCCGGGAACTCCTTTTCTCGAATTCTCTACGTTAGCCGGCAGCCGTGCCGGTGATGCTGGGTCGCCAAGTGCTAGTTGTATTACGGGAATTGGGGTTGTTAGCGGACAAGAAGTAGTTATTATCGGAAATGATAGCAGTATAAAAGGTGGGGCTTGGTATCCGCTAACGGTTAAAAAGATTGTACGTGCTCTGGATATAGCTATAGAGAACCGATTACCTGTAGTACATCTTTGTGACAGTGCTGGTGGCTTTCTGCCTCTCCAATCGGAACTCTTTCCAGACAGGTATATGGCAGGACGGATGTTCCGCAATCAAAGTACCCTGTCAAAAATGAACGTTAAACAACTGGCTCTAGTATTTGGTCACTGTACAGCGGGGGGAGCATATGTGCCTGCTTTGTCTGACTACTCTGTCATTGTAAAAGGTACAGGTGCGGTTTTCTTAGCGGGTCCGCCACTAGTAAAAGCTGCGACAGGAGAGATCGTCACAGCTGATGACTTGGGGGGGTGTGATTTACACACGCAGGTCAGCGGAGTATGCGACTACCCTGCCGACACAGAAGAGGAAGCTATTGCAATAGGTAGAGAAATAGTCGAGCAATGGGAAAAGACCACTAAGTGGAACATCCGAAAGGATGCTGTAGAAGAACCCTATTATGACGTTGATGAATTGTATGGCATTCTTCCAACCGATATAAAAAAATCTTTTGATATCAAAGAAGTAATTGCACGTATAGTCGATGGAAGTAAGTTCCATGAATACCAACCCGTCTATGGGACCACCATGGTTTGTGGCTTCGCTAACATATGGGGCTACAAAGTCGGCATACTGGGAAACAATGGCGTTATTTTCAATGATAGTGCCTTGAAAGCCGCTCATTTCATTGAGCTATGTAATCAAAATAATACTCCGATACTCTTTCTCCAGAATGTAACAGGATTCATGGTTGGAAAAGAATATGAGGCTAAAGGAATATCTAAAGATGGCGCGAAATTAATACAAGCGATTGTTGGCTCACATGTTCCGAAATTCACATTAATGTGTCACGGTTCTTTTGGTGCGGGCAACTACGGAATGTGTGGTAGAGCTTACGATCCAAGGTTTGTTTTTTCTTGGCCTAACCACCAAATCGGTATTATGGGAGGAGAACAAGCTGCGAAGACACTGGCAGATGTCAAAAAACGTCAGTTAGAAAGAACAGGAGAAAAAGTTGAACAAAAAACTTTAGATAAAGTTTATGAAGAAACTTTAGAAGCCTTCCAAGATCAAATGTCTGCTTACTATGCCACCTCTGAATTGTGGGATGACGGGATTATTAATCCGATAGACACTAGAAACTCTCTTGGAATAGCGATCAGCGCATCCTTGAATGCCCAACCAGGAGAGCCTGGATACGGCATTTTTAGATTTTAATAGCAGCAACTGATTTTTACAGCAACACTTGCAGAACTTTCTCAACTGCACCTATTTTTGATATATTTTCTAACGCAGCACTGCTTAGCGAACCCGAAATATCCAGTATTGCAATGGCTAGCTGGGAGTCTTCTGCGACACCTACTTGCATACGAGAAATGTTTATATCTTCTTTGCCAAGCGCTTCACCAATCTTACCTACCACTCCAGGCTCATTAGCGTGTTTGGTTATCAGTAAGTGTCCCTCTAACGGTGACTCAATTTCATATCCATTGATTTTCACCAATCTTGGTCGACTTTTGTCAAAGATTGCTCCTTCTAAAATGACGGTTTGTTCAGAACTCTGAGCTGTTATTCGCACTAAAGAAAGATAATCTTTAGAGTCAGCTGAGCTCACTTTAGTCACGTTGATTCCCTGTCTACGCGCCAAATGCAGGGCATTTATTTCATTGACCGGAACAGCATGGTGTCGACAAAGTAAACCAACCATTGAAGCGCTAGCAATAGGGTGTGAGTCGAATTTCGAAGCTTCACCAAAAACACCAATTTCGACCGAAGAAAGTGGGCCTTCAACCATTTGACATAGTACTTTCCCCAATTTGGTTGCCAACTCCATATAGGGATTTAACTGCGATAACTTATCAGGGTCGACACTAGGGACATTCACTGAATTGATAATTTTCCCAGCGATCAAAAAAGCAGCAATCTGATGGGATATTTCTACACCAACAGCCGTCTGGGCTTCTTCGGTTGAAGCGCCTAAATGAGGGGTGAATTGAATATTCGGAACAGTAAACAAAGGAGAGTCGATCGGTGGTTCTTGCTCAAAAACGTCTAAGGCTGCGCCAGCCAAGTGGCCGGAATTAACAACATCGCATAAAGCTTGTTCGTCAATCAGCCCTCCTCGGGCACAGTTTATGATCCGAGAACCAGCCTTCATAGCGAGCAATCTCTCTCGACTAAATAATCCTCTCGTCCCATCCGTCACGGGGCAATGCAGTGTAATGTAGTCAGATACCGCAACTAAACCATCAAGATCTTTAGCCTCTACTCCGTGCTCTGCGAACGTTTGCTGTGTAACGAAAGGGTCGAAGACGACAACTTTCATCTTCAAGCCCAAGCATCTCTCTGCTAAGAGCCTGCCAATAGTACCAAACCCAACTATACCAACCGTCTTACCAGATACTTCGGCACCGACGAATTCGTTTCTTTGCCATTTTCCCGACCTTACTGACAGGTCGGCTTCAGGCAGTTTCCGACTTAAAGAGAACATGTGTGCTATGGCGAGCTCAGCTGTCGTAGTCGCATTTGCATCCGGTGTGTTGAGGACAACTATCCCTCTCTCCGTCGATATATCTAAGTCAATGTTGTCTACGCCAATACCAGCTCTGCCTATCACTTTACATCTCACTGCGGCATCAAGTAATTGACCTTTAAGCTTTGTAGCACTTCTGACAATAATTGCATCGGCATTTTTTACATGCGGAATAGCTTCATCCACGGTCAACCCAGGGGAAAAGTCTATTTCTATTTCTGCATACTCTTTTAATGCTGCTATCCCTTCAGGCGCCAACTCGTCGGCTACAAAGACTTTATACATCAAAGTTCCTTTTATTTTTCGCTGATGTTCTATTACAAATATTTCGTTGAAACAGTCTCATATGCCCAGTCCAACCAAGGTAACAAGGCTTCCAAATCACTCCGTTCTACAGTGGCCCCTCCCCAAATCCTCAAACCTGGAGGCGCATTCCGATAGCCATCAATATCGTGCGCGACTCCTTCAACATCCAACAAGCCAGCTATTTCCTTGGTAATCATTACTTGTCTTTCCTTAGAGAGAGACACAAACCAATCAGCAATAATTTTAATACATATAGAAGTATTAGAGCGGCTCTCACTCGATTTTGCGAGAAAATCCACCCAACCGGTCTTATCTATCCAGCCTTCTATCACTGACAGATTCGACTGAGAGCGAGATATTAACGATTCTAGCCCCCCTATAGAGGAAGCCCAATTCAACGCATCTAGATAGTCTTCCACACAAAGCATCGATGGCGTATTGATTGTAGCCCCTTCGAAAATAGCTTCGTCAATCTTTCCTTTTTTCGTAAGACGAAACAACTTTGGCAAAGGTCTCGGTGGCACGTAAGTTTCTAATCTACTTATGGCTCGTTCGCTTAAAATGATCACTCCGTGAGCAGCTTCACCGCCAAGTACTTTTTGCCAAGAGAAAGTAACAACATCTAACTTATCCCAAGGCAGCTCCATAGCAAAAGCGGCAGAGGTAGCATCGCAGATAGTCAGCCCTTCACGATCATTGGGAATCCAGTCTCCATTAGGCACCTTGACGCCGGAAGTTGTCCCGTTCCAAACAAACACTACATCATTCTTAAAATTAACTTTTGTTAAATCCGGTAGTTCACCATAGGCAGCTTCATGTGTTTCAGTGTCGACTATACCCAACACATCTACTACATCGCTTACCCATTCTTGGCTGAAGCTCTCCCAAGCAAGAACATCCACTCCTCTGGCACCAAGTAAAGACCACAAAGCCAACTCAACAGCACCAGTATCAGATCCAGCTACAATTCCGATACGAGATCCAGCAGGAACAGCAAGTATTTTACGTGTCTTTTCTATAGCTTCTTTGAGTTTCGCCTTACCTGGCTTAGAACGATGAGAACGACCCAATAGAGCGCCTTCTAATACCGCAGGCTTCCAACCTGGGCGCTTAGGGCAAGGCCCTGAGGAAAACTGCGGATTATTTGGCTTTTTTTCGGGTTTATTCATTGATAAATTCTCAGAAATGCGACGGAACAAGATAAAAATCGTGATTGTACGGAGCTTCCGCTAGAATGCAATGATTGTGGACAATTTCTTTATCTAACATCGACTAATAACCTACTTTACACTGCCTTAAGACACTGCAAAGTCACTTGAGGCTACATTACCGAAAGTCTCTCGATGCGAAATCCAACTGTCCTAGCAGCCCTGTGCGATCTTCGAACTCTTCTCCAATCAAATTAACCGTATCACCCTGCCGCTGTACTACTCCTTTAACAGACAGTAACTGAGCTTTCAGAATAACACTGCGATATTTTTTTAATAACATAGGCCAAATAATCAAATTAACAGTACCCGTGTCATCTTCAAGCGTAACAAACATGACCCCATTCGCTGATCTTGGTTGTTGCCTGACAATAACTAATCCACAAAAAATTACACGTGTTCTTTGCGACAGACTTGATAGTATCTCGGCAAGAACACAATCACCAAGACGTGAACGCAATAGAGATAACGGATGCTTCCCTAACGTGAACCCAAGACTGGCGTAATCGGCAGAAACTTCTTCCCCTTCTTCAGTAATAGGCAAAAGAGGTATCACCTCATTTCTCCCAACTCCTTTAAAAAGTCCGTGAGTCTCTCTAATAGCTAAGGAGTGCCAGTTTGCCTGATGCCGGTTGCCGACCAAACTCTTTAGCGCACCCGAACTTGATAGGTGCTGCATTTCCGAACGTGAAAGATCTGTTCTGCTAAAAAAGTCATCGGAATTACTAAATGGATGAAGAGAACGCGCTTTTATGATGCGAGACCCAGCAGAAACCCCCAGCCCTTTAATCATTCTCAACCCAATGCGTATAGCATACGTGCCATCTTCCTTTTTCTTAAGATTATTGTTCCAATCGCTTTTTAAAACATTTACTGGCAACAGCTCTACATTGTGTAGTCTAGCATCTTGCAAAATCTGTGATGGTGCGTAAAAGCCCATCGGCTGACTGTTTAAAAGAGCTGCTGTATAAGCGGCAGGCTTATGACATTTAAGCCAAGAAGAAAAATACACAAGCAACGCGAAACTCGCGGCATGAGCCTCAGGGAAACCATACCCTCCAAACCCTTTTATCTGATTGAAAGTCTTCTCAGAAAACTCTTTTGCATATCCTTTAGCCTTCATCCCTGAAAGAAACTTTGCTCGAAGAGAGCTAAATACCTCCCCTTCTTTCTTGCTCGTCATTGAACGACGCATTTCATCAGCTTGCCCTGAGGTAAACCCTGCAACTACCGTCGCGAGCCTAATTATCTGTTCTTGGAATAAAGGAACTCCTAGGGTCCGTCCCAATACTTCTTTCACTTTATTATTTGGGTAAACGATTTTTTCAGTACCAGCACGTCTGCGTAAATATGGATTAACCATATTGCCTTGAACAGGGCCCGGACGAACAATTGCGACTTGAATCACTAAGTCATAATAAGAACTAGGCTTCAATCTAGGTAGCATCGACATTTGAGCTCGAGACTCAATTTGAAACACTCCTACTGTATCTGCTTTCTGGATCATAGAATAAGTTTCTTCGTCGTCAAGAGGAATAGAGTGCAAAGAGAATAACTCTTCATTGTCCAAGTTAACCATTTCTATAGTTTTCCTAATAACTGTCAGAATCCCTAGCGACAAACAATCTACTTTCAATATCCCTAAAGTCTCCAAATCATTTTTATCCCACTGTATCAAAGTACGATCAGGCATTGCCGCATTCTCAATAGGAACCAACTCTGCAAGCGGTGCATCTGTAATCACGAAACCACCAACGTGTTGGGAAAGATGCCGTGGAAAGCCTATTAGTTCGCTCACTAAAAAAGCGAGATGTTGCAAAGTATGGCTTTGTATATCAAGACCTATAGACTGTAGATCTATAATTGCTTGAGGAGCGCTCTCCCATCTGATTTCCTCCAGATGAAGCTCTTTAGCTTTCCATGCGTCTACTCCCAATACTTTAGCCACGTCTCGAACAGCACTACGAGATCTATAGGTAACAACAGAAGCTGTTATCGCAGCCCTTTCACGACCATACTTCTCATAAATATATTGAATAATTTCTTCACGTCTTTCG
Organism: uncultured Gammaproteobacteria bacterium; assembly: GCA_938082545.1. Lineage (GTDB taxonomy): Bacteria > Pseudomonadota > Gammaproteobacteria > UBA4457. The sequence goes on along the minus strand of CALKCL010000009.1, from coordinate 14,189 downwards.
TGTTCAAAATCTATATCAATATCTGGCGGATCATTACGCTCTCTTGAAATAAAACGCTCAAATAGCATATCAATATGGTGCGGGCTAACCTCAGTGATAAACAGGCAATAACAAACTACTGAGTTTGCTGCCGATCCTCTCCCTTGATAGAAAATTCCGTGACTTTTTGCAAAGCAAATAATATCGTAAACCATTAAAAAGTAGCCCTCATATCCGAGCTCTCTAATTAAAGAAATTTCATTATCGATACGGGCCAAAAAGTACTTGATCTCTTTTTGTGAGAAGCGTTGTTTCGCTCCGGCATAAGCCAAGTCTCTTAATTGCGAAGAATTTTTTTTCCCATCACCAAAAATTTCGTGCGGATATTCGTAGACAAGTTGCTTCAATGAAAAATTACATCGTTCAGCAACTCTCAAGCTCTCCTTTAATAATGCACTTGGGTAAATTGACACGAGTCGGTCTATTGGTCTTAAATAATGTTCTCCGTTAGAAAAAATACGCGTTCCTACTTCTTCGATTTGGACGCCTAATCTAATCGCTGTCAACACATCTAATAATGGTCTACGGCTATAAGAGTGCATACGTACATCACCAGTAGCCGTTACTCTTAGACCATAATTCTCCGACAATTTATACACCCATTTCAAGCGTGATTGGTCTGTCCCACTATAAAAAAGGCCAACTCCTATCCATACTCGTCCTGAAAAATTCTGTGAAAGCCAGGAGGCGTAACTCAAATCTTTTTCGCTGTAGCTAGGGAGCCAAATCAAGAGCCCTGAATCAAAGTCATCTAAATCAGAGCGTAAAATTTTATAACCACCTTTCTTTTTTCGTCTCCTTGATTTGCTGATTAAAAAACTGATTTTCTTATATGCCTCTAGATTTTCAGCTAGAAGAACTATTTTAGTGCCGTCATCAAAATGAAACTCACTACCAGAAATCATTTTTATACCTTGATTCTCAGCTTCGACATGAGCTTTAACTAGAGCGGAGAAACTACACCTATCAGTGATGGCTATAGCTTTATAGCCAAGAATTGAAGCGGTTTGGACCAGCTCCTCAGGATGAGAAGCTCCATGCTGGAAGCTGAAATTCGTTAGACAATGAAGCTCTGCGTACAATGGAAGAGACCTATTAATTTCTTTAAATACTGTTTATTTATACAGTATAATTAATAGCGCCACTAGATCAATACTTTTATCTGTAAACCACCATATATTTTTATACCTTATTAAGAAAATCCTACTAACAACTTAAACGGAAAAAGTCTTACAATCTGTGTTGGTAGTCCTGCTAACTGCAGGCAAGGAATAAGGCACTAACGATAACACTGGAGAAATTTAACTGATGTTCGAAAATCTTGAGGAATTACACCCAGATCCTATTCTGGGCCTAATGGCCGCTCACCGAAATGATGTAAGTCTAAAAAAAATAGATCTGGGCGTTGGTGTCTATCGTGATGAATCTGGTGCTACTCCAATAATGAAAAGTGTCATAGAAGCACAAAAGATCCGCCATGAAACAGAACAAACAAAAAGCTATATCGGCCCTCCCGGAACTCCTGAATTCAATACTCTAACCAGAAAATTGATGTTTGGTAATGACAATCAAGCTGAAAAAAGTAATCGTATTGCCGGAGTTCAAACACCAGGAGGCTGCGGAGCACTCCGGGTAGCGGCTGAACTAATAAAAAGAGCTCGACCCAAAACTACCATATGGGTAAGTGATCCAACCTGGGCGAACCATCAGCCTTTATTAGGAAATGCAGGTCTGAACTTGAAGGAGTACGCCTACTATGAGAAAAGCTCACGAAGTCTGAATACGGACGGCCTCTTAGAAAGCTTGAGTAATGTCCCGGCAGGAGATGCTGTATTAATACACGGATGTTGCCACAACCCATCGGGTGTAGACCTCGAACCACAGCACTGGGAAGCTATTGCGGACTTAGCTATCAATCAAGGGTTCACCCCATTCATAGATCTTGCTTACCAGGGCTTAGGAGACAGTCTCGACGAGGATGCGATAGGGGTTAAAATTCTATCTGAACGATGTCCTGAAGTCATCGTAGCTAGCTCATATTCTAAAAACTTTGGGCTTTATAGAGAAAGAGTGGGAAGCTTACAAATAGTAAGTCCAAACGTTGCTCAAACAACTATAGTTCAAAGCCAATTAGGATCTGTTGTCAGAGGTATATACTCCATGCCGCCTGCACATGGTGCTGCTATTGTTGAAACTATATTAAGTGACAAAACACTTAAGCTTCAGTGGGTAGAAGAACTGAGTACGATGCGTGACCGGATAAATCTACTTCGTAAAGAACTTGCTAATCGCTTAACTCGGGAAATCGACCAAGACTTTTCTTTTATAAAGAAGCAAAAAGGAATGTTTTCTTTCCTGGGCATAGATACAAACCAGGTAGCTAGACTACAGAAAGAATTTGCTATTTACATGGTGGACTCTAGTCGTATAAACGTGGCCGGCGTTAATAGCTCTAATATTGACTACTTTGTAGAATCTATGACTACAATCTTAAAAAATTAGTCCCCGCTTTATCTAGAGATAATTTCAACAATACGAGAGTGCCTCATTTCTGCCAGAATTATTTGGTCGAATCGCTTGGTGAGCGTGAGTGCAATCCGAGCCGTTTCTATGGCAAGTGGAAGTGTGTCAGAATTGTCGACCATGTTCAGTATTGGGCAGACGCGCGCATTTCCAGCATTTTTTAGACTGCCCATCTCAGAGCCAAGCAATTGAGCTAAATGCATTGGTAGTATCCTGTCCCCTACATCGATACCCATAATCTTAGAGAGGAACTCAGGCCTGTGGGCGATACTCGTTGCCAAATGCTGTCCAATTATTTGTGCAGAGGCGATTGGGACCACAATATTCGTAAACGCAGGGATAAGAGGTTCGTATGCTGCGGGGGCTTTCACCAAACGAGAACGTGCACCATCGGCCTTAACAAGAATCAAACCGAACTTCCGACTCTCCCAAATACCTTTGATACAATCAGCGGTAAGACCCCCGACACGATTAGGCGTATCTGTTTTCCCAGAAAACGCGATCACTCTGCTCTGATCATCAGTCCAAGTACCTCTATAGTCCTCAATCACTCTATCCACAAATCTATTATCATATTGAAACATATGCGAAGTAGAAGAAATGGCGACACGCCCCCCGTATTGACGAGAGGCCGCGTACAACGTCGTTTTCTTACCACCAGCCCCTACGAAGCAAATGACGTCGCCCTCTCTCGCTGATAACGCTTGAATTAAATTACTTTTTTCTGTTTTCATTTATTCAGGCCTTTGGCATTTTTAGTTCAAAAAGTTGATACATTTGTTAATAGATCAATAAATTTGTGCATAACTTATAAAAAATGTGGGTATTAACGACTAAAATGTTAATATAGCCCCTTTTAACATCATGTTTTAAGGTGATGACTTTATCTAATGCGAGCATACACCAAACTACTCTTGATAGGATTATTGTCTTTCTTCTCATTCTCCGGTTACTGCCTATCTAGCGGTCCATTTAAACTGGCAAATGCATTAAAGTTACCCGACAGGCTTACATTGCAGGGAACTCATCGTACGCGGTACGAAACCCTGAGCCATCAATATCGCAGTACTCTCGGTGGCAGTGACCAGATATTAGTTCAAAAAACGACCTTGTTCGCGAGTGTTGACTTGGAGCCCTTTGAAGTTGCTATCGAAATTGGAGACTCACGAGCATATTTAGATGACGACGGAACACCGATGTCGACAACCCATGTCAATCCGTTAGAGCTTATTCAAGGTTATATTTCAGCTAAGCAGAAAAATCTTTTTAAAAATGGTGACAAATCAACTCTCAACGTTGGTCGGTTCACTTTAGATATGGGGAGCGGACGGCTCGTCGCGCGTACCAAATTTAGAAACACAGTCAACTCTTTTACAGGTGTCGAATGGAAATGGAAGAAAAATACGGGTGATCAACTGCATTTTTTTTTCACGATGCCAATTAATCGATCACCAGACTCTATTTCAGAACTGAGAAAAAACTCAATAAAATTCGACAAAGAAACTGGTGCGACCACATTTTGGGGAGTAAATTACAGCTCTGATCGATTACCTTTAGGTCATAAAGGTGAAATCTACATTCTTGGTTTAGACGAGGACGATACGGAAAATGCCAGCACTCTGAATCGGGAAATCGTAACGTCCGGGTTTCGACTTTCCTTCCCCCCCAAAGTGGGTGCTATTGATTATCTGATCGAGTCTATTTTTCAAGTTGGTGAAGTACGATCATCCAAGACCAGTGAAAAAAATCTAGACCACTTCGCGCATTTCCAGCATGTAGAAATCGGATACACAGGGAAGTCAAAAAAGAAAATTCGGTCTGCATTAGAATACGACTATGCTAGTGGAGATAACTCCTCTCTGGACAAGAAAAACGGGCGTTTTGATAGCCTCTATGGTGCTCGCCGTTTCGAATATGGTCCTGTCGGTATTTTTGGTGCCTTCAATAGAAGTAATATTAGCAGCCCTGGAATTCGAGTCTCTATGCTGCCCAACAACCAATCTCAACTTATGATCGGTTACAGAGGCTTTTGGCGTGCTAATAACGGTGATAGTTGGGTTGCGGCCAAAATATCAGACTCAACAGGTACTGCTTCCTCGTTCTTAGGCCAACAAATTGAGGCAAGGTTGAGATGGGAGTTAGCAGCGAATAACTCTCTACTGGAGATCGGAACTGCTTATATCAGATCCGGAAAGTATGCCCGTGATACAGGGAATAAAGCATATAAAAAAGATATCTTTTATAATTACCTGCAATTAAGTTTTAGCTTTTAAAAGAGTTTCATGATGCATAAACCACTCTTCCTGTGCTCTGTTCTGATTTTTTCCGCGAGTTTCAGTCTAATTGCATCCAATTCAATTCTTGTACAGTCGACAACATCCACCCAAAATTCGGGCTTATTTAATTACATCGTACCTATATATCAAGCTAAGACCGGCATAGAGGTCAAAGTCGTCGCGGTTGGGACCGGGCAAGCTCTCAAAAATGCTGCGAATGGCGATGCGGATGTAGTGATGGTACATGCTAAATCTGCAGAAGAAATCTTCATAAAAAATGGCTATGGCATAGCTCGAAGACCACTCATGTATAACCAATTCTTTGTAGTAGGTCCCAGTCACGACCCAGCAGGTATACAGTCAGCATCTTCGGCCGCTGAGGTATTCATGAAAATTGCGAGTTCCGAGTCGAAATGGATTTCTCGGGGTGACATGAGCGGAACTCACAAAAAAGAATTGCAACTTTGGAAATCCATTGCGATCAATCCGAAGGCCTCTTGGTATCTGGAAGTAGGAAGTGGTATGGGTAGAACGCTGGGAATGACGATAGAGTTAGATGGTTACACTCTTGTAGATAGCGCAACTTGGATTTCCTACAAGAACAAAGGAAGCTGTAAAGTGCTCTACAAGGAAGACCAAGCTCTATCAAATCAATACAGCCTAATTTTAGTCAACGATAAAATACACCCTCATGTGAATACAAAGGGCGCTAAAAATTTCATGGGATGGCTGCTTAGCTCAGATGGTCAGTCGACGATCGCAAAATTTAAGCTAAATGGACAACAACTTTTCTATCCTAATGCAGACAAGTTTTAAGCAGAAAAACTTGATTTCTAAAGGGATACTTCGTCGTTAACCTCTTGGTCAAAGTCTTTATCTTTCAAGTCTCTAAAGTTAGGGTATAGCTCTTTGAAATCTTGAACTATTCTTGTAATAGGGACGTCCGAGTATTCTCCTTTGTATTTGAGGTACTCCATATGTTGACGACCATCCATATCCAGTGGGTGATAAATAGAGTCGCTTGCGCCATCAAACTCTAACGGACGTATCCTAAATTTTTCGCATAATTCAACATTGAATGCTGGGGTCGCTTTAACCCAAAGATCATTTAACCAAATTGCAGTATAACCGTGCCAGTAGAAAATGTCTGTACCCATAGCTTGTCTGAGTCGCGCTGTCGACAAATGGTTCTTTACATCAGCGTAGCCCAAAGCGGCGGGGATATCTAATGCCCTACAACACGCGGCTAACAGGACAGCTTTGCTAACGCACCAGCCACCTCTACTCTCAACCGCGCGACTTGCGCTTAGCCCGCGGACCGTTAAATCAAGGTCATAAGCGTCATAACGGATTTCATCCCTAACTGCATAATAAAGTGACACTGCTTTTGAGACAGAAGTAGCACCGCTACCGTGTAATCTCGCAAAAGCAACAACATCTGGATGGGCACTATCTACAATGGATGTCGGAGCGAGGCAATCCAAATGGTCGGCATTTCTAAATGTATGAGTCATAATTAGTACTTTAAAGTTGAAAGCTTAGTTTAAAAAATTCTTTCTCGATATCTTCGCTGCAGGACATTAGGTCATTTATGCTCTTCGTCATCTGTTCCGACAACGAGATCAACGATAGCTTGGCCTATCTTAAAAGGGATCTTAACGACTCCAATCACAACATCGCTAGTCTGCTCTACGACCGCCCCTGCACAGCCAGCTAGGCCCCCCAGCACCAAGCATATCAACATAACACGGAATAGACCCTTCGTCTCATATAGCGGTGTAAATTTAATTCGTCTACTCCTTCAAATTCTTTTTTAATAAGCCGAGCCTCTCCAAGCCCCAATACAGCTCTCCATTATACCGCCACGATGGAACACCAAAGACTCCTGAGTTTTCAGCTTCAGTCTGCATAAGTTGATACTCTTTCAATCCGAGACCGTTGAAGTAGGCAGAAAATTCTCGAGCATCATATCCAAGTTCCTTCATCAGGCCAGTTATTTCCTTATAACTCTCAAGATTAAACTCACGTCTCCAAAACCTCTCAAATATAGCATCATGATAACGACGGGGATCCTCGCTTTTAGATACGTAGAGAAAAGCAATGTGTGCCAAGGAGCTATTAAATATTTTTTTTGGACCCAAGATAGTCAGCCCTCTTCTATTAGCTTCACGACGACAGTCCATATATGAATATCGAACTCGCCTCCACTGATGATCATTTCTTTCCTCCACTATATCTGCGCCATCATTCCCCAGCTCGGCGCGACCTAGATATTTTTCTATCTTCAGTGTGTAAGGCACCCAACACACTTGAACCTGAGGCAGCGCGTCTAACTCCCAATTAGCTTTCTGTGCTAAATAGGCATATGGGCTTTTATAGTCGAAATAGTGATGTACTGTGTTCAAATTATTTTTCCGAGACAGCCTTAACGTGACGTGCTATCTCTTCGTGAGTAGCAAACCAAACGCCAGGTTTACTTTTCATGTAGGTAATAAGCCTATCTAACATCGCAATTCGGTATCTATGTCCAATCACTTGGGGGTGCATAGTGAGAATATAAATAGTCCCTTCATCATAAGCACCGTCAAACTCATCTTTCCATATAGAATAGACATCTTCAGCATTGCGAAGTGCCACGTGACTGCTGGGCCAGGAAATCTGGAATAATGGCCAATCATCCAAAATCCACTCTACAGGCAACTCAATTAACCCGGTATCTACACCTTTAGAAATTAACGCATAAGGTCTGTCATCTGCCATCATGCTGCTTTCATAAAGAAAACCCATTTCCTTAACTATTTCTATAGTGGATTCGGTCAGATCCCAAGCGGCCGACCGAAATCCCACAGGCTTCTTTCCGACATGCTTCTCAAAGATCTTCATCGCCTTAAGATAGACACTTCTCTCTTGTGACGGAAGAAGGCGCATTGGATTTTCATGGACGTATGAGTGAAAGCCAAATTCGTTCCTAGGGTTCTTCTTAATCATAGGAATAATCTCAGGGTGAAGCTCCATAGACATCGCAGGTATGAAAAATGTTGCAGGGATATCATGCTTTTTCAGTAATGCCATCACTCTTGGCATTCCAGCTCGCGCACCATACTCACCACGAGACATGTAAGAAGGCGACGACTGTTCCTGAAATCCCATCCAAACGGGCTCAGTATCTACATCAAAAGAAAAACCAACTGCCACCCGCCCATCATCAGGCCAGCTTTCTGGAGTCAAATCCCTGCCCGCACGAACACGAGTAACCTCTTTTTTTATCTCCTCTGGCGACCACTCCCAAATGGCTCTCTCATCAGCTGGATCGCCATGACCATGAGCCATAATGAAATGGCATGGGATGGCCCATGCGAGAAGAGGTATAAGCCCCCGACAAATCAAACTTCTTGTTTTCCCCATATCACACTCCTAGTGTGCTGTTTACTGCTCTATCATCTTGCCATATTATTGGCAATTTAAGAAACTCATTAGTGCAATCATTGCGAGAGTACATCAGATGCGCATTTTCACCAGTATCGATCAAAGGGACTTACAGAAAATCCCTACCTTGGCAAAACAACTAGAAGCCAAAGGCTTCACTGGAATTGCCACATTTGAAAATCGCCATGACCCTTTCCTTCCACTTGCTGTCGCTGCAACAAACTCTACCAATATAGAACTTACGACTGGAGTCGCTATCGCTTTTTTAAGATCTCCCATGTCGACAGCTCAAATAGCTTGGGACATCAACAATGCCTCTCTTGGTCGGCTAACGGTAGGTCTTGGCCCTCAAATTAAAGCACATAATGAAAAAAGATTTAGTGTCCCTTGGAGCCCTCCAGTGCCAAGACTTAGGGAATACGTTATGGCTTTAAGAGCCATTTGGAAAACATGGAAAACTGGAGAGGCCCTTGCTTTCTCAGGAGAGCACTACAAATTTTCATTGATGCCGCCAAACTTTATTCCCGAACAAACTGAAGTAGGACCACCTGCGATAACATTAGCAGCCGTAGGTCCATCAATGCTATCTCTGGCAGGTGAGGTTGCCGACGGCGTCCAGCTTCACCCTTTCTGCACAAAAGCGTACATAGAAAAAATGGTGCTGCCTCGACTTCAAAGTGGTTTTTGTAAATCCAACATTCACCGTAAGAGCTTTGAAATTTCAGGAGGCGGTTTCCTAGCAACCGGGCCAACTGAAGAGGCAGTAAGGAAAATGTCTGAATGGGTGAGATATCGAATCGGTTTCTATGCTTCAACCCCGGCGTACTGGCCCGTGCTCGAGTGCTCAGGCTTTGAAGATATCGGTCCAAAACTCAACTTGCTGACCAAACAAGGGAAATGGGACCAACTAGCCAAAGAAGTACCTGAGGAACTGTTATATGCCTGTACCGCCATAGGGACCCATGATCAAATAGCTGCAGAAATCCGCAACCGCTTTGGGGGACTTGTAGACACTTTGCATGCGAGCCAAAGCTACGAAATGCCTTCAGATCTCCCATCAGAAGTGATACAAGACATTAAAAAAATACCAGCAGAATTTGAAGCTTTTGATAGAACTCGTTATCTAAATCTTTGAACTCTATTTTGGAGAATCTCCCCCAATCTCAGCACCTAGCGGAGGGGGCAGCTTTCTCTTTCCCTCCTCGTTGATCCCTGGATCATCCGGAATCGCCTGACCAGCCATGAATCGGACTGCCTCTCCTAGTTCTTTATCATCTCCGTAGGCCGCCTGCATCAGTTCATCTATCGCTTCAGGATCCTTACCTACGTCAGAAAGAAAGCTACGTATATCTCCCGGAGCTTTCCTTTTATTATATTGTTCGAGTCCAGCAGCCGTACCAGAACGTTCTGGACCTAGCGGAACCCGACCACGTTGACGTCTCGCTAAACGGAGCAGTATGTTCCAAGCGCGTTTATTATCAGAAATAGATTCGACTTCAACTTCGCCCGATTTTTCGTACTCCTTCCAAATTTCCTCTCCACGCTTCGTCCTTATTACGACAATAGTTGCTTGCTCGGTACCTACCCCTCCACATGCAATATCTGCCATTTCAGCTGAAAAATCTCCACAATGAGCACACTCGGGACGCTGATAATCATCCATTGCCTCTTTTAATGGAATCTTTGCGATGTCGCCATCCTTCTTATAAATTAGAACTTCACCTTTGACATTAAATTTGGTGACTTCTGTCAAAGGAATACCAAGGCCTTTTTCGATACGTTCTGTCATCAATTCTGGTCTAAATACCTCGGTGCAAAAGAGACCGACACTAAATGAGATTCTCTTTGAAAATCCTCGTAAAAACTCTCGCTGTCTTCCAATTATTTTTGGTTTCTTTTTTGCGCCGAGAAGAAAGCTCGGATCCATGTGCTCCATCTTTCTCAAAGGAGTTATTTGGCAAGGGACACCGACGAACGCCACACTATTTAGGTCGCGCTCGACTACCTCAGGCAAAACCGTTTCGTTGGCACAATAAGTGTACCAGCTGCCCGCGCTATTTTTTATTTCTTCCTGCGTCGTGACTACCTTAGGAGAGGGGAAACAAGGCTTATCGTTCTCGCCGACCGTTGACACTATAGCCCCGTCAATCTGCTTCGCATCTAAAGCCCAAGCCAACAACCCTGTGACTACTCCACCATCTTGCCCAACTTTAGCAATTTCAGGTTTTTTTGTTCGTGCGACAAAAATATTTCTAAAAACTCCAAAAATATCTTCAAAGGGACGATCCTCCTCGAAAACAGCATCTTTTAAATGCTCCTCTCGCGGCCAAAGGCGCGGACAAACAGTCGCGCACACATCACAACCAGCACCCTCACTAACACCGCAAAAGTCAAAGGGTGCTGAGGACTTCGCCGTTTGCTTAGGTTTCCCATCAATATACTCAATGACATTGTGCGGACACGCAACCACGCAAGCCCCGCACTCGCAACAACTACCATAGTCGACCACATCGTTCATCATGTCTTTAAATGAGTTATGGAAAATTGATTTCAAATGGATCTCCTTAAAGTGCCTGCCCAAGACATGTTTTGTTTCATATAGGACATATGTTTATTCTACCATACTGGGACCGTCATAATGATGTATAAAGTGAAAATTCATGCATTTCTGAGCCCCCTATAAAAAACCTTCTATTACACTCGAAACTGCAGGTGCCAAATGTTTCAAGAAGCATTTTATACCTTGGTATAAAAGGCATCTTTGCTAGGTAGTCACTTTGCGACCAACTCGTATTGGCGGTAAGATAAGTTTAATAAAACGAACAGGAAGTAAATAATGTCTGACAAAAAGACAGGATTAACACGAAGAGCATTTCTATATCTTTCTAGCATGGCCGCGCTGGCAGCTGGACCCGCGGCTAATGCGGCTAGTTTGAACAATATTTCCAGTTCCAGCAATAAGGCTGACGAATGGAACCGTCTTCTCTCAGAAGTGAATGAATTCCCTTTATTAAAATCCTTATTCAGTAGACGCTCGAGACGCTTCGGCTGGGGGATGAATATTCCTCACGGTCCATTAAAATACAGTTCTGATCTTCCTCCAACACCAATTGATGACTTAGAGAGGTCGGTTATCCTCGCTGCGGGTCTCGGTGCCTCTGGCTGGCATCACGGAATACCCCATAGCTCGGCACAGGAAGGACTCTGCAATTATTCTGTCCGTTACACCGGTCGTACCGTTCCTACTGCGGCTGGAATAGGGAATTCAGATATGTTTTATACCCAAGATGACGGAACCTACTATGTGAGTACTCGTGATGCCTCGCAAGAAGGAAATTGGCATGAAAAGAAACTTAATGCTGCCGAAACACTTATCAGCACAGTAAATACGCACACCAAAAAATTATCGGACCAAAGAATAGACCCGCCCAGAGAGGCGCCTCACTATAGCACTCATAATTTCTGGAATGGGAACACAGTAGGCTCTACGTTGTTCATTCCCGTAGGAAATGTCTCTGAGCAACTCTTGGCAATGTTATTCATCGTCGTGGGCTCAGGTTATATGACATATGATGATCTAAATGGGCGACCGGCGGGCAAACTCCAGCCTTTTTTGCAGTCTAAATTACTCGATTCTAAGAAAAAATACCCTCTGTCATATCTAGAACAATATATTCTCACTACATGTGCAGTTGAAATGGGCGTGATGGGCCACAACATGAGCCTAGCCCTGCAGCCATTAGGTTTGGGAGGGTGGTTCTATAGTGGGATTAACCCTTTCACCATCATGGGAGCGTCGGCAAAAGCTGGGATCCCAGGTCTGGGTTTCAGCTTTGAGAAGAAAGATGGGTGGGGAGTTCCTAACCCTTTAGGTATAGAAGGGTTGTATCAGGCATTCTCTCCACCTTTTTACAAAGATATGCGTTCAGCAGTCGAAGGCTTCCTCCAACTGAAATTCGGAACAGGAGGAGCCTACGACACTTCCTCTCCTGGTCCCTTCAAAGATAATCCACAAGTGAAAGGCGCCGTCTCTATGCCAACCGAAGAAGTCATCGATGCTGTCGTAGCTACGGCAGAATATATATACGATACGTTTGGAAAGTTTCCTGGCACGGTCCCTAGTATTTTTGTCAGATACTATACTCAAGCACATCGACTAGAAACTGGCTTCTATGATAAATATTTTAAAGAAGGGAACTATTTAGACACTCACAAAAAAAGTGTTAGTCGTTGGTTAGAAAAAATTAAATATCGCGCTTCAAAAATATAACTTTCGAAGTACTTTTATATTTTCTATAAGCTTACCGCTAATTTAAAGGCTAATACAATGAATTTTCTTAACGCTCCCGGCCCAAACCCTCGAATTGTAAGAATGTTTTTACTCGAAAAGGGAATTGTGATTCCCTTTGAGGAAATCGACATTTTGGAGGGTCAGAATAGAAAAAGCAGCTATCTAGATCTAAACCCTGCTGGTCAATTACCAAGCCTCATCCTCACTAACGGGAAATGTATCAGTGAGACAGTCGCGATTTGCGAGTACTTAGAAGAAATTTTTCCTGACGGCTCACTAATAGGAACCACCGCTATTGAACGGGCCGTAAATCGTATGTGGTTAAGACGAGTAGAGCAGAACATTACTGAAAATCTCTATAACAGCTTCAGGTATTCCCTAGGGCTAGAGCTTTTTCGAGACCGAGTACACTGCATACCCGAGGCCGCAGAAGGCCTTGCTGCGATAGTACAAGAAAAACTTGTATGGCTAGACCGTCTCATGCACCGAAAAATCTATGTCTGTGGAGATAAATTTACTTTGGCAGATATTGTTTTGTTTTGCGCCTTGGACTTCGGAGAGGGAGTAGGACAGCAAATTGACAACTCCTTAATAAACATCAATGCTTGGTTTTCTCGAATGTATACTAGAGATAGCGCGTATGAAAGTCTGCACCCTGATGGCGCATCAACTGGACGTCAAGGAGTATGAATCTTTTTAATTTTTTGTTTGAAAGAAATGAGAAGCGAATTTATTTAAATAGCAGAAGGTTTGGGGAATTATGGTAGATGAAGTACTTGATGCAAGAGGACTAAATTGTCCGCTACCCATTCTGAAAACGAAAAAATCACTCAACCTCCTAGGATCAGGAAAGATTCTCGAGGTGATTGCTACTGATCCAAACTCAGAAAAAGATTTCAAAGCTTTCTGTGATTCAACCTTGCACGAACTGGTAAATTTTACACAGGAAGGAGAAGAGTATCGCTTCATAATCTTGTGTAAAAATAAATTTTAATTATTGAAAAATTAACGAATGGTAAATAAAGAGTCTGATTATATTTTATGAACATAAAGTCTTTAACAACACCAGCTAGACCGCGAGACGCGGCAAGCCTTGTCATCTATAGAAAAAAGCGAAAAAGCCATGAAGTGCTAATGGGCAGACGAGGTAGTAAGGCTCGCTTCAAACCTGGAGTGTACGTATTTCCAGGAGGCATAGTGGAAAGAGCTGACTATCGAGTCAATCCAAAAAAGAAGCTAAAAGCTGCATCAGTCAAACTGATGGGGGTAGGCGGCTCTGCAAGAAAGGCAAATGCTATCGCTATGGCCGCTGTTAGAGAAAGCTTTGAAGAAGCTGGTTTATTCTTCGGAGAAACAGGGAATTTGGGTAACAGCAACCATAAAACTTGGAGCGAGTTTGCCAGCCGAGGAATGACGCCTGATTTATACAAATTAGACTATCTGGGACGAGCTATCACGCCCTCAATACAACCTATCCGTTTTCATGCACGCTTTTTCTCTATTGCTTATGACGAAATGATAGGCAGCTTGTTGGGGGACGGGGAGCTGGAAGATCTTAGATGGGTTAAGCTCGACCAGTCAGAAGGTTTAGAAATGATGTTAGTGCAAAAAATGATTATGGAAACGCTTCAACT